>NZ_CAKZKO010000055.1 GCF_937123705.1 uncultured Paraglaciecola sp.
CGGAATACGATGAACTCAAAGAAGATATTGTCCGGCTTGGTGGCACAAAAAAAATTCGAGAAATGCTCGGCGCGGGAGAAGGCACAAACCGACAAGCCTTTGCTCAAAACAAACGCATCATGGCCACAACACCGGGTCGCATCTTAACTGATCCCCTCTTTCGAAAAGTTCCGTATGATCTCCTCATCGTGGATGACGCCCCCCGCATCCCTACCCCATTACTCCTTGCCACCAGCGGACTCATTCGGGAACGCATCATCTTAAGTGGCAATACAAATGATCTCCTCACCGAAGATGCCGCCGCGTCAGTCCGTTGGCCACATGCGTTTCTAAATACACTCCTCAGTATTGCCGCACAACCCACGAGTGCGGTCTCATAAATTACCACCTACTTCTACATCCCACAGATTGCCAAGCAGCTTTCATTACAGCTCCCCATACTCAAACAGACAAGCGCAATCAAACCCTCCCCGAAAACACCCTTAAGCCATTTCAAGCCCATATGAACAGCGTAAAACCTTGACCGTATTTCGGTAAAAGATCATAATCATTTCCACGTGCCGAAGTGGCGGAATGGCAGACGCACCAGATTCAGGTTCTGGCGCCCTCCGGGGTGTGCGGGTTCAACTCCCGCCTTCGGCACCATCTTTATTTTTCTTATCCACGAAACGCTGACACTTTCTCATTGACCCTTCCACTCTTTCGATCCTACCATGTCTACTGCGAATTGATTCCCATTGTTACCGATTCAGCGTTAGCAAAATACATAAAGTTAAGAATCCATGGATCGAAGATCAAACCCCTCTCAATACCTTTTTCTTGAGACAGGCAACACCATCAACATGCTTGACCATATGCCTCAATGCAAACCCACCAATGCACTGCATGGAGATTTCAACTCGAGCCACAAAACCTCTCCTTTCCTTGAGGCCCCCTCATTTTACCCGAATACCGACCCACTTGAAGCACAGCGCTGGAAGGTGGCCGACGCAACAGTTTCCAGCAGGAAACTTATCATATAAAAACAGACTTTCCCCCTATTTTTGACCCTTATTTCTTATTTGAATTCAAGCTACCCCCGAAGGATGTGAGGCTTTGTGTATTTAACTCATGTTGTTTTGGTTTACAACTTCACCCTCTTGCGATAGCGCCATAGTGTGATAGCTTAACAAAGCGAATAAACTAGCAAAAAGGAATAGAGTTTTTTTCATCGTTTGTTTCTTTTGTTGATTATTATTACCGTTGACCTTAGCTTAACAATTTTTATTGATAATCATAAAGCTAAATTAGCTTGGTAAGTTAGTACAGTATTTAACTTTAGTCTAAGTCGCCGACTTGGTATTATTCATTGTCACTAATTAATTATGTCGTAAATTTGAACTCTTCTTATACTTTTCCTGTCGGTATCCCATCACAGTGGGCCCATCCCGAGAAACTTTCCATCCCCAGTCCCCTTTTAAAAAACTGGTTGCTAGATACAGGATCTTTGACTGAAAGGTTACAATCACAATCCAAGTCATTCCATTTAACATTGCTAGGTCAACGGCAGGCCCCCATATCTCTTGAGGAGTTTCAGCGAGTCTGTACCCCAGATCAAAGCTTCGAGCAACAAGAATGGCAAGTAAGGGAGGTATTATTGTGGGGCGATAACCAACCTTGGGTCTTTGCTCGTTCAATTATCCCACAGCAATTGTGTGAAGGTGATTTTGTTAATCTCAATACACAACCTTTGGGACAGCTAATTTTTAACGATAAGCGTTTTAAACGTATGCCTTTTGAAGTGGCTAATATCTCCCCAAGCCAAGCGTTTCTAAATAAGCTGTATATATCCTCGAACAAGGATTTATGGGGGCGTTGTTCGGCATTTAGCTTTGAAGGGCTAAAAATGTCGGTCAGTGAGGTATTTTTACCCGATTCACCCGCTTATCAAGAGATGAATTAACGGCTTATGGAACATGTATCAAAAGCAAAATTACACGCCTATTGGCAGCTCATGCGGGCGGATAAACCTATTGGCATTTATTTGTTGTTATGGCCTTGTGTTTGGGCGTTATGGATTGCATCACAAGGTTTGCCAGAGTTTCACATTCTTATTGTGTTTGTATCTGGTGTAGTGGTGATGCGTTCGGCGGGATGTGTTATTAATGATTACGCAGACCGCAAGGTTGATGGTCAAGTTAACCGCACCTCAACACGTCCTTTGGTAACAGGGGCCGCCACAGAAAAAGAAGCATTGGGCTTATTTGTAGTACTGTTGTTGTGTGCTTTGGCTTTAGTCTTAACACTATCTTGGGCAACCATTTTGATGTCGATTGGCGGCTTAATACTTGCCACTATTTACCCCTTTATGAAACGCTATACGCATTTGCCTCAGGTCGTGCTTGGCGCTGCGTTTGGTTGGTCCATCCCTATGGTTTTTGTGGCCACAGGCCAGTCTTTAAGCTGGATAGTTTGGGCACTCTATTTTGCTAATTTGGCGTGGACAGTGGCCTACGATACTCAATATGCCATGGTCGACAAGCATGACGATATAAAGGTGGGTATTAAATCAACCGCCATATTATTTGGTCGGTTTGATAGATTGATTATTTTACTATTACAAATATTGTGTTTGTTATTGCTACTAGGCGTCGCCTTTGCGCTAACACTAAGTTGGCCGTTTTACTTGTCATTAGCCATTAGTTTGGGCTTATTTGTGTATCAACAACACTTGATAAAAAATCGTGAAACAAGCTTATGTTTCAAGGCTTTTTTGCACAACCATTATGTAGGTTTAGTGTTAGCTGCAGGCATTATTGGTCACTACAGCATGTAAGCCGAGTTACTCGGTAGGCTTTTCTAATTCCGCGAGGCGCGCCTCTAGGGCTGCGAGTTTTTCTCTAGTACGCATTAACACTTGGCTTTGAATATCAAATTCTTCGCGGCTCACAAAATCTAAACGGCTTATTTGTGACTGTAAAACTTGTTTTACTTTAGCTTCAGCGCCTTCGGCCATGGTTTTTACACCCGGTGGTACAGCATCAGTAATTTGCTTCGCGATTTCTTCTAGGGTTTTAGGGTTTAGCATGGGTTTTTGTTTACCTTTCTACTTGGACTCATCTGTGTATTCTCATACAATCATCGCCCCTTCATCATTGGTTGTTTAATTTAGCATGAAACTCAATCCCGGTCAGAACCAAGCTGTAAATTTTATTTCTGGGCCATGCTTGGTTTTAGCGGGGGCCGGTAGTGGTAAAACCCGTGTCATCACCAATAAAATTGCATATTTAGTACGAGAGTGCGAGTTACCGGCCAGATATATAGCCGCAGTGACCTTTACCAATAAAGCCGCAAGAGAAATGAAAGAGCGTGTGGCGCAAACCTTGGGCAAAAAAGAGGCGCGGGGCTTAAAAGTCTCTACTTTCCACACTCTGGGACTAAATATTATTAAGTCAGAAGTGAAAACCTTAGGCTTAAAACCTGGTTTTTCTTTGTTTGATGACAAAGACAGTATGTCATTGCTCAAAGATTTAACCGAGCTTGAGTTTGATGGCGACAAAGAATTACTTTCGGCGTTGCAGTCTTGTATTTCTAACTGGAAAAATGATCTTATTCTACCTGAGGATCTAAAAAATCAGACTTTGTCTCCCAGCGAGGTAGAACATGCTGAATTCTATCAGCGTTATTACAATCATTTACGGGCCTACAATGCGCTAGATTTTGATGATTTGATCTTACTACCCACTATATTGCTAAAAAATAATGAGACTGTCAGGCAGAAATGGCAAAACAAAATTCGTTATTTGCTGGTGGATGAGTATCAAGATACCAATACCAGCCAATATGAATTAGTAAGGCTATTGGTAGGTGAAAGAGCCAGATTTACTGTGGTAGGGGATGATGACCAGTCAATTTATTCGTGGCGTGGGGCTAGGCCGCAAAATTTAGTGTTGCTGCAAAGTGACTTTCCAAAATTAAAAGTCATTAAGTTGGAACAAAATTATCGCTCCTCAGAGCGTATCCTGCATTGCGCTAATATCCTTATTCAAAATAACCCTCATGTATTTGAAAAAAAACTGTTTTCGGAGTTGGGATATGGCGATCCATTACAAGTGATTGTTGCTAAAAACGAAGAGCATGAAGCCGAACGAGTAGTGGCTGAGTTAATGGCTCACAAATTTATGGGTGCGACTAGCTTCAAAGATTATGCGATTTTGTATCGCGGTAATTTCCAGTCGCGGGTGTTTGAAAAGGTACTCATGAGTAATCGTATTCCATACAAAATCAGTGGGGGAATGTCGTTTTTTGGGCGCACTGAAGTTAAAGACATTATGGCGTACTTACGACTACTGGTGAATCAAGATGATGATAATGCCTTGTTACGGGTGATAAACACGCCTACTCGCGGTATAGGCCGCGTAAGCTTGGAAAAACTTGGCAATTTGGCTAACCAAAATCGCACCTCCATGTTTGAAGCGGCCTTTGATCCTAATTTGCAAAATGTTCTATCGGGAAAAGCCTTAGTGTCGGTTGAGCAGTTTAGTCGCTGGATAGTTGAGTTATCTGATCGAGCCGTTAGAGGAGATGGCATAGCGACTATACGCGAGATGATCAAAGCCATGGGGTATGAAGAATGGTTGTATGAGTCAAGCACTAGCCCCAAAGCTGCGGAAATGGCCATGGCCAATATCAGTACCTTATTTGGCTGGATAAGCGACATGTTAGAAGGCAGCGAACTGGATCCTCCCATGACGTTGCAGGAGGTGGTTAATCGATTAATTCTACGAGATATGATGGAGCGAGGAGAAGACGATGAAGAGGCCGATCAAGTTCAGCTTATGACTTTACATGCGTCGAAAGGGTTGGAATTTCCCTATGTATTTATGGTGGGCATGGAAGAAGGATTACTCCCTCATCAAAGTAGTATTGACGAAGATAACATCGATGAAGAAAGGCGCTTAGCTTATGTGGGCATTACCCGAGCGCAAAAAAACTTGTTTATGACTTTAGTGAAAGAAAGGCGGCAATACGGTGAAGTGATTAATCCAGAACCAAGCCGGTTTTTACATGAGTTACCCCAGGACGACTTAGTGTGGGAGCATAAAAAGCCAAAAGTGTCGGCGCAGGAACGCCAGCAAAAATCTCAAGTGGGAATAGCTAATTTACGCAATATGATGAATAAGAATTAGGTAGCCTAGTAGTTATTTATTTGGCATGGCTCAGCTTTGTTGCTTTTTGCAATAATTCACCTTGCCCTAATACGCAGCCAACATCTAACAATGCCTGAAGCTGCTTTTCGGATTTGATGCCATCTACAATCAACTTAAATTTCAAGTGCTTTGAAATAGACAAAACAGACTGAACTAATTTCATATTTCGTTCGGATTTTGGCAGTGTTTTTACAAAATGATGGTCGATTTTTACATAATCAAAAGGGTAAGAATATAAATAGCTCAAAGAAGCTAAACCACTACCAAAGTTATCTAAAACTAAGGTGACTCCGGCTTTTTTCAAGACTTCAATGGCAGGCAAGAAAAACTGTGAACGGTGATTAAGGGCATTTTCGTCAAATTCTATCACTAACTGTTTAGGATCAACGCCCATCTCATTGACCTGTTCGATAAGTTGCTCTGCTAAAGATGTTTGCGTGAGGTGATGAATAGACAAATTAATTGCCATTTTTGGGTGATTATCAGCCTTCTTTGATTGCCTTTCTTTTATAATTTCGCAGGCGGTAGAAAGCATAAATTTATCCATCTCTACCGTAAGCCCAAATTGTTCGGCAATCTGCCAATACTGTTCTTGCTTGATTTCGCCTATGCTGGAATGTTGCCAAAGTATGAAACATTCTTCATATATTATTTCTCGATTAACTAAATCAAAAATTGGCTGTGAATATCTATCGAAAGCTTTCGCGTTAAGCGTCTTTCTAAATTCGCTCTCGATTTCTAATTCTTCAAGTAATTTTTCACGCATGGATTTGTCAAAAACAACAAATCGGCCACGGCCCAAAGATTTAGCTTGATACATAGCCGCATCAGCATCTCTCAAAACCTCTTCAGCTTTTTGGTAGCCATTTTCAATATAGGCTATACCGACACTGGCACCTGAATACACATCTTTATTTTCTATGTTAAAGGCGTTGGCAATAGAGGTGATAATACGCGCTGATATGTCTTCGACATCTTCAGGGGTGTCATAATTGTCGAACAGTACAACAAATTCATCTCCGCCTAAGCGAGCAAGTAAGTCATGCCCACGAATACAGGAGCTAATTCTACTGGCGACTTCTATTAAAAATAGATCGCCAGCCATATGTCCTAGGGAATCATTAACTTGCTTGAATCTGTCTAAATCTATAAAGATGACTGCAAAATTAGTTGTGGGATAACGTTGCTTGCTAGCTAAGGCCAATTCTAGTCGGCTATTGAATAAAACTCGATTTGCTAAACCTGTTAACGAATCGTGTTGTGCATCATGCTCCAATTGTCGTTGGGCTTGTAATCGTTCTTCAATTTGCTTTTGTAAAAATAAGTTGGTGCTATTGAGTTCTTCGGTTCGCTCTCTTACTTTTTCTTCTAGCCTTTGATTATATATTTTTATGGCATCAGACGACTGTTTGCGCTCTAAACCCACGGCTATGTGATGAGATACAAAACGTAAAAACTCTAAATCTTTAAGATTATATTGTTTAATGTTGCCATAACTTTGCACGGCAATAACACCACAGATAATGCCATCAATGATTAGCGGTGCACCAATCCATGAGTTCTTCTTCTTAGATATATTTTCAGCGACACTTTCGGATAGTTCCTTGGCTGCACTTAATTGCTCTACCCTTGAGCTATCAATTAATTCAGCGCTGCCGTGCCTTATTACATATTCTGTTGTACCTAAACTCATTGGGCGTGATTCAATGTGGGTTTGAAGTTCGTCTTTGTAATAGGGAAATGTGAGGGTTTGATTTTTTGTGTCTATCATGGCGATATAACAGTTAGGAGCGCCAATTAGTCGTGACAAAATATCATGAATAGCAGCATAAAAATCGTCCATATCTCCTTCTACAGTCGCTGAAAGTTCAGATATTTCAAATAGCGCTTGCTGTAAGGATTCTACTTTTTGTCTTTCACTGATTTCGTCTTGTAATTCGTCGTTTACCTGTCGTAATTGTTTAGTACGTTGACGAATGCTTTTTTCGGTCAACTCTCTATTTTTAACCCTATCAACACTGTTAACTATGTGCTGAGAAACAAATAGTAATATCTCTAGATCTTCTTGGCTGTAACGAATGGACTCGTTATAGCTCTGAACCACCATAGTACCTATAACCTGTGAGCCTCGCTTTAATGGAACGCCAATCCAGTCCACTGGATCTGAGCCTAAAACATTAGTAGGTATTTCGGCCGTTTGTTGTTGATAATTTTCTTTGGTAAGAAATAAGTGCTTGCCGGTGCGTAGTATATAGCCAGTAAGGCTATCTTTTAGATCCTCTGCCGACATCTGCGTGACTTTTTGTTCATCAAATTCGTCTACAAAGTAGACAAAGTCGATGATTTCCTTTTCTTCATCATAAAAGGCAACAAAGAAATTTTGCGCCGGCATAAAGCTACCGACTATGTCATGAATCGCAGGGTAAAGACTTGATAGTTCGCTGATTGAACTAGCTAATTCTGAGATCTTAAATAACGACGTCTGAATTAATTCAGAACGCTTATACTTTTGCGTTATCCGCTGCAATTGAGGAACAAGCTCGCGTAGTTCCTCTAAAGACAGTTGCTCGGCGTTATTTTTGGGGCTCATTAGCTACATCCATGGCTCTATTAATGTAAGTAATTTATTTGGCTAGAATGACCTTTTTAAAGTCAGTCAACTTTATATCAAAATTACCAACTTTTTTAGATGCCTTCAATCATATGTTCAATTGCAGCTTTTATTTCATCATCTGAACAATCACCACAAGTGCCCATTGGTGGCATACCACCTATACCATTAATAGCGTTTTGCCAAACGGTATCAAAACCTTTTTCTAAGCGTGGAGACCAATCGGCCGAATCTTGGAGTTTAGGTGCGTTTAATACACCAACGCTATGACATGCAACACAAGCTTTTGCATATACGTCTGCACCTGATCTGGGGCCAGATGAAGCGGTTGCAGCTTTAGCTCCCGCAACATGTACTTTGCCAACCGGCTGAATACGCGCCTTAATATCATCTTCACTCATATCCTGAGCTTGCACTGCCAACACACTAAAAATACCCATACAAATACATAAAAAGGCTTTAAATTTCACAAAATTCTCCAAACTAGGTCTTGCTTACCCAAAAAATCTGAAACAGATTATAACCACTAATGTTGTGTGAACAACTATTAAACACACAAATCTCGGGTAAAAAAAGATTTTTGTTTATTAAAAGGAGGGTTTTACTGTTTAATATTTGTTACGCAAGACATGGTTGATTTAATTTACCTATTCAGTGCTACTATCTCTATGAGTTAATAATGCTTATGTGGAGTTTATAATGATAAAAATAACATCTCTAGTAGGATTGGTGGTAAGTGTTGCTATGTTCACCTCTGCTTGTGCGCAACAGCCAAAAATCCCCTTATCTGAAAGTGTACAATCCTATAATTTAGAGTTAGTTACCAAAGATATTGATATTCCTTGGGGCATGGCTTGGATAGATGCAAATACTTTCTTAGTGTCTGATCGTAAAGGTGAACTTAGGTTAGTTAAAGACGGAAAATTGTTAACTCAGAAGATAGGTGGGTTACCTAAATTAAGGGCTCAAGGTCAAGGCGGGTTATTAGATGTAGCAATTGACCCTAACTTTTCGAAAAACAACCTTATATATTTTTCTTACTCTGGGTTAGAAGGTGAAAATGAAGGAGCGCATACATCTGTGATGCGAGCCAAATTACAAGATTTTGAGCTGACTGAGCAAAAAGTTGTTTTTGAAGGATCGCCCAACTCGACCAAAGGTCAGCATTATGGCAGTCGCCTTGCATTTGACAAACTAGGGTATCTATACATTTCAAGTGGAGATAGAGGCAATCGAGACGTTAATCCACAACGATTAGATCGCGATGCCGGTAAGATTCATCGTATTCACAGCGATGGTAGTATTCCCAAAGACAACCCTTTTGTTGGCCAACAAGGGGCTAATCCATCTATTTATTCATACGGACATCGTAATCCTCAAGGTATGGCGATGCATCCTCAAACCGGCGATATTTGGACGCATGAACATGGCCCCAAAGGCGGTGATGAAATTAACATCATTCAAAAAGGTGCCAATTACGGCTGGCCAGTGATTAGCTACGGCGTGAATTACAGTGGCACTTCTTTTACTGATTTAACCGAAAAACCGGGCATGCAACAACCAGCTTGGTATTGGGTACCTTCAATTGCACCCTCAGGCTTGACCTTTGTGACTAGTAGTCGCTACCCACAATGGCAAAACAAAATTATAGTAGGCTCATTAAAATTTGCTTATCTAGTGGCACTTGAATTAGACGGTGACAAAGTACTCAATCAAGAAACTTTGTTCCCCGGTGTGGGTCGAGTTCGTAATGTTAAACAAGGACTTGATGGTTATATTTATATAGCAACCGATGGTGCGGGAATATTTAAAATAGTGCCCAGCACCTAAGGTACTTAGGTACTAAAATCTTGAAATTGCGCTTTAGCATTAAGATCTGATTATTTACTGTAACTCACAGCATTGTTAGCCGCGAGTGACTCAACCACCTGCCCCTTTGAGAATTCATAAATGAAAAAAATAGATAGCAATATATCACCAAGGAATTTATCTGTACTCAGTCTTAGTCAGTGGATGTTCCTCACAATATTGCTTTGTCTGTCATTGGTGGCGAATGGTATGGAAGATTGGCGCAATCCCGAAGTTTTTAGGATCAACAAAGAGCCAGCCAAGAGCTTTTTCTATTCAGTAAACGATAAAAATGCTCAATTTATTGACGCTCCATGGCAACAGTCAAACTATCAACTGTTAAACGGAAATTGGAAGTTTAATTGGGTAGATAGCCCGGAAAAGCGCCCTGTAGATTTCTATAAAAATGACTTTGACGATTCGAAGTGGGGGAGTTTTCCGGTTCCTGCCAATTGGGAAATTAATGGCTTTGGAACGCCTTTTTATCATAGCCATGCTTGCTTTGATAACAGCTTAGAATTTTTAGATAAAAAGGTAACTTACAATCCTGTTGGCTCATATCGAAAGTCTTTTGAAATCCCCGTAGACTGGCAAGAACAAGCGGTATTTATTCACTTTGGCGCGGTAAAATCGGCGTTTTATATTTGGGTTAATGGTCAAAAGGTTGGCTATTCACAAGACTCTAAAACAGATGCAGCCTTTGATATCAGCTCCTACGTGAAAACCGGTAAAAACACCTTAGCGTTAGAAGTGTATCGTTATTCAGATGGCTCTTACTTTGAATGCCAAGATATGTGGCGATTAAGTGGTATCGAGCGAGATGTGTATCTTTACAGTACGCCAAAAACCGCCATACGTGACATTCATGCTTACACTACTTTAAGCAATGATTATCAAGATGGGGTACTCGAATTTTCTGCAAAAATTGATAATCGAGCCCTAACCAAATCTGGCAAGTTATCGGTGCAAGTGAATGTGTTTAAGGATGGCCATAAACCTATCATTTCAAAAAAGCTTACCTTAAAGGCGTTAGCACCAGGAAAAGAAACCGAGGTTTCTTTTAGGCAAGTTGTTTCTAAACCTCAATTATGGAGCGCCGAACTGCCTAACTTGTACCGTTTAAGTGTGAGTTTGACTCAAAAGGGTGAACCTGAGTCGCAATATATTGGCAGGCATATTGGCTTTCGTTCAACTGAATTAAAAAACGGTAACATTCTGGTCAACGGACAGCCGGTATTGTTCAAAGGAGTGAATCGCCATGAGCACGACCCGGTAAAGGGCCACGTTATTTCCAGAGAGTCGATGCTTGAAGACGTAAAGTTAATGAAGCAGTTCAATATAAACGCGGTAAGAATGTCTCATTATCCTAGCGACCCTTATTTCTATGATTTAGCAGACAAATATGGCCTGTACGTGATGGACGAAGCTAATCTTGAGTCCCACGGTTTAGGCGCCTCAAATCAAGGGGGCAGTTATGATCCTGAAAAACATATTGTCACTAAGCCCCAATGGCAAGCCGCCTACATAGACAGAATTTCTAATATGTATCAGCGCAGTAAAAATAACGCCTCTGTGGTGATGCGCTCTTTAGGCAATGAATCGGGAGATGGAGATAATCTTGAAGCCAGCTTTGATTGGCTGAAAGCGCAGCAGCCTGCACCAGTTGTCTCTGAGCAAGCACAGTTGCGACGCCACACCGACGCTTACGGCCAAATGTATGCGCCTATTGCCGACATCGAGCGATATGCGGCGATGCAGTTAGATGATAGGCCTGTTGTGTTGATTGAGTACGAGCATGCGATGGGCAATTCACTCGGTAATTTTCAAGAATACTGGGATGCCTTTGAAAAATATGATGCCTTGCAAGGTGGTTTTATTTGGGATTGGGTTGACCAAACATTTGCCAAAACCACCGAAGCAGGCGAGTTTTATTGGGCGTACGGCGGTGATTTAGAGCCAGAAGGTACGCCAAACAGCGATAGCTTTTGTGCTAATGGTTTGGTATTCGCTGATCGCAAACCCTACCCTTATCTATATGAAGTGAAAAAAGTGCAGCAAAATCTCGGTTTTAGTGACCTCGATTTGCTTGCGGGTACGGTAAAAGTCACCAATAAACACTTCTTTAAATCACTTGATGGATACCGTTTACATTGGTCGCTTTTAGCAGATGGTAAAGTGGTAAAAACGGGTAAAAGCGCTGATTTAAATACCGAACCACAGCAATCCCAACTGGTGAAAGTTGACCTTCCAAAACTTAATTCAACGTCAGAGTATTTTCTAAATATCGAAGTCACAGGAGTGGACCCAACAGGCTTATTAGCCAAAAATCATGTGGTGGCCCAAGAGCAATTACATATCGCTAACTCTTATCAGTCAGCTTCAGCAAAATCTGAACACACCCTAAAAGTTGCAAGCAACAGTGAAGCGTTCACTTTTAGTGGCCCTGCATTTTCGATGTCGATAGACAAAAGCAGCGGTTTAATTTCTTCCATTAAAAATAACGAGGTGGAATATTTAAAATCAGCGGCTCATCCTGAATTCTGGCGCGCGCCTGTTTACAACGATATGGAAAGTCGAAATTATGCGAAAACCTTCCCTGTTTGGCAATTTGCAGGTCGAAATATTCAATTGGTTTCTTTAGCAATTGAAAATACCACAGCTAATACGGCAGTCGTCAAAGCAGAATATTATCTTCCTGATGTAGAGAGCCGCTTTTTTAATACGTGGACGATCCACGCAAATGGACAAATTGATGCGGAAGTATGGTTTTATGCCGCGCCTCATAAGAAATTTAGTGAGCTTCCTCGAATAGGCACTTTGTTTCAGCTCGACTCGCAATTTGATCAAATTGAATACTACGGCAGAGGCCCTCACGAAAACTACGTTGACCGAAAATCCTCTGCTTTTGTTGGGTTATATAAAACAGATGTTGAAAAGATGTATGTGCCGTACATTCGCCCTTCAGAAAATGGTTATCGCAGCGATGTACGTTATGTAAACTTTTTAAATAAAAAGGGGCAGGGGATAGCCTTTATTAATCAGTCGAAAATGGGGTTTGGCGCACAGCGTTATTCAACAGACGATTACGATGCCGCTAAAAAAGACCAAGTCGAGCGCAATTTGCATCCTTATGAACTGCAAAAAACCGACAGAATTTTTGTCAACATCGACTATATGCAACGGGGAGTAGGTGGCACTGATTCTTGGGGCGCACCACCTTTAAGTAACTATATATTGCCGTGGTTAGACTATCGGTATAGCTATAGTTTTAAGGTGCTTTAAGTGAATTGAGGTGTCGGAGTAGCAATACTTCTAAAGGCACTAAAAACCAAAAAGCCTCAAAAGTTTCTGTTCAAGGCTTCTAGAATAATGGTGCCCAGACTCGGAATTGCAACTCACGGTTACCGGCAAGGACAAGAGGATTTTTATTCTTCACACTGTCAGAAACAAAAAAGCCCCGCAATTGCTTGCAGGGCTTCTAGAATAATGGTGCCCAGACTCGGAATCGAACCAAGGACACGAGGATTTTCAATCCTCTGCTCTACCGACTGAGCTATCTGGGCGTCAACTAACAAGTGTTTTTTCAAACTGCCTGCTTCGCTGTGGGTGCGTATTAAACGGATTTAGGGCATTTAAGTCAACACCTTTTTAGAGAAAAATGACTGTTTGTTCAAAATCTCTACTAAAACGCGTAAATTCAGCATAACTATCGCCGATTGACGGCTGATTTTAGCTTTTAGGCGGCACATAACCTTCGATATCCGGCTCTTTGCCTTCAAATAAATAGGCTTGCATTTGAGTTTCTAAAAATTGCCTTGCCGTGGGGTCCATCATGTTGAGCTTATTTTCGTTGATAAGCATGGTTTGTTTCTTTTGCCATTCGGCCCATGCTTCTTTACCAATATTGTCGAAAATCTTTTTACCTAGTTCGCCTGGGTAAAGTTGGAAATCTAGGCCGTCTGCTTCCTGTTGGAGGCGTTGACAAAATACTGTTCTGCTCATAATGCTCTAATTTAATGGTGAGGGCGTTATTAAGGTAAGCCCTAATTAAAATGATGTATTGATTGTACTAAATAGTTTCTTGGTTGGCGCGGCTAATCCGACATTTTGCGGTGCTGTTAAGTCGTACCACATTTGTGTGTCTTCCATAACCTGACCAACAGGTTGTTGTTTTAGGTGTAAAACAACGGGTTGAATGTCTAAGTGGAAATGGCTAAAGGTGTGACGAAATGGGCTAAGTGTTTGTTGTTGAATGTCATCAAACCCTAAGCTAGATGCCCGTTCAGCAATTTTGTCAGCATGTTCAACTTCATAAAATCCCCATAACCCGCCCCATAATCCTGCTGGTGGACGTTTGTATATTAAAAGTTGTTTCTGCCACATGGGGATGAGCATTATGGTGGATCTCACAGGGATAACCTTTTTTGGTTTTTTGTGAGGTAACTCTGTTTGTCTGCCTTGTACAAAGGCTAAGCAATCCTTATGTAGCGGGCAAATTTCGCATTTTGGTTTACTGCGCATGCACAGTGTTGCACCCATATCCATCATGGCTTGGGTGTAGTCGGCTGTTCTTTGTTTTGGGGTTAACTTATCTGCGTATTGCCATAAGTCTGTTTCAACTTTTTTATTACCTGGCCAGCCTTCAACAGCAAAATGGCGTGCTAACACCCGTTTCACATTGCCGTCTAGAATGCTGTGATGTTGACCACAAGCTAAAGACAAAATAGCCCCAGCGGTTGAGCGGCCTATACCCGGTAAGGCAATGAGCTGGTCTAACTGCTCTGGAAAATGTCCTTGATATTCATCCCTAATAAGTTGTGCCGATTTTTGCAAATTACGGGCACGAGCGTAATAGCCTAAGCCGGTCCAATGATGTAACACTTCATCTTGAGGGGCATTTGCCAAACTCAATACATCAGGGAATCGCTGCATAAACGCTTGGTAATAAGGAATAACCGTTTTTACTTGAGTTTGCTGCAACATGATTTCAGAGACCCAAACTGTGTACGGCGTTTTATCTAGCTGCCAAGGCAGGTTTTTTCTGCCATTGAGGTCAAACCAAGCTAAGACCTTGTCACTGAATGATGTATTTATGGGGTTTATATTTGTTGCCACGGAATGATGATCTGTTGTTTTTGAGGTATTTACCGGATAATACCCTATCAAACTTGAAATAGTTCACTTGAGAATCAATTGCCAAAAACAAACCCTACAACGTATCAAATTAGCCAGCCTGTGGTGTTTTTCCCCGGCACTTTATGTGATGAAAGGATATTTAGTGCCTGTTGGCAGCATGTAGATATACCCATGCGGGCTTTTGTGCCTTTGCAGTGGGCCGAAGATTTACCTCAAATGAAGATGTTAAGCGCCGATCGTCTGGCTTACTTTGACCAGCCAGTGCATTTAGTCGGGTATTCCATGGGTGGGTATATTGCCGCTTTAACAGCTTTAGACAATCCAAATAGAATTGCATCTGTCACCCTTATTGCCAGTGTATGCGACGAATTACCTGCTGAAGAGCTTCAGCAGCGCCAACATTTACTTACACTCATTAAAAAGAAACAATATAGCGGCATGCCAGAAAAGCGCTTAAAACGTTATTTTCATGACTGCCATCATCAGAATATTGACTACCTAAATACCGTTACACAAATGCAACAAGACTTAGGGACTGCTGTGTTAGTTGCACAAATTAATGCCACGCATCCCAGAAAAAATCTACTTCCTGAACTAGCTAAGTGCCGATTTCCTATTCATATTATAGGCGGCGAGCAGGATAATCTATTAAGTGCAACAAGCATGCTTGCCATGCATAAACGATTACCCAATAGTGATATGGCCCTCTTTAAAAACGCTGGGCATATGTTGCCGATTGAACAATCGCAAGGTTTAGCAGAATATTTAGCATCAAAAATGGCATAAATTGGCCACTGTGCCTTGCAATCAGTCTGTGTCGCCGGATAATGCGCCACATTATGTGTTGGTATATAAACCAGCCAAATTTTTGAGATGAGATCCCAATATGAGTCAGTTTAAATCTGAACAAGAAGCCGCCGAATCAGGTGTATATATTCGTAAAATTCAGAGCTTTGTAAAACGAGAAGGACGCCTAACCTCAGGTCAGGAAAAATCCATCGAACAATACTGGCCAACTATGGGCCTAGCGCACAAAAATGGTTTACAAAATTTCGCCGATACTTTTGGCCGCGTGGCCCCTGTTGTCTTGGAAATTGGCTTTGGCATGGGTAAATCTTTAGTAGAAATGGCGCTAAATGAGCCAGAGAAAGACTTTATAGGCATTGAAGTACATAAACCCGGAGTTGGGGCATGTTTAGGCGAAGCAGCCGAACACAAGGTAGACAACCTGCGAGTGTACGAGCACGATGCAGTGGCGGTATTCGCCGATTGTATTGCTGAAAATTCTTTGGCTAGAGTGCAGTTGTTTTTCCCCGATCCGTGGCATAAAAAACGCCATCACAAAAGGCGCATAGTGCAGCCTGATTTTGTGCAAAAACTAAGAAGTAAGCTGGCTATAGGTGGGGTATTTCATATGGCCACCGATTGGGAAAACTATGCAGAACACATGTTGGCCGTTATGTCAGTAGCTGAAGGCTTTAAAAATCAATCGGCCACAAATGATTATGTACCTAGACCCGAGCAACGCCCTTTGACTAAATTTGAACAGCGTGGCCATAAATTGGGCCACGGTGTCTGGGACTTAATGTTTGAGAGGGTATCTTAATGTTATCTGCTCCTAGTCAATTGTTAATGCGCAGTGCAGATACCTTTGCACAAGGTAAGTGGTTGTTGGTTAATCCAACCGATAGCCAGATTGCGGTGCAACTTAATAACCCTGCCATTAAAGTGTTTCATCAATATTTTGATATTTATCAGCAAAGTTGCGCGGCAGGTAATTCTGCTCAGCATAGTTTCACTGCGGCTTATCCTACTGACGAAAAATTTGATGGTGCGGTGATTTATATGCCGAAATCAAAAGATCAGGCAAAAATGTTGATGGCTAATGTAGCAGCTTGTCTTGGCGAAAATGGCAGTTTGTTGCTGGTGGGCGAAAACAAAGGTGGGGTAAAAAGCGCGGCTAAAATGCTCGAAACCATTAGTTCCCAAGTGAATAAAGTCGATTCGGCCCGTCATTGTGCGTTATTTGGCGCTCAAATAGATAAACCCGTTAAGCCCTTCGATTTGGCTAAATGGCAGAGTGAAATTAATATTTCAGTGGCGGGTTTAGATTATAAAATATGCTCGTTACCCGGTGTGTTTAACCATGGCGCCGTAGATTTAGGAACAAAGGTGTTATTGGAAAACCTGCCTGAAATCAAAACAGGCCGATTATTAGACTTTGGTTGTGGCGCTGGGGTGATCGGTTGTTATCTTGGGTTACAAAGTCCTGAAAGCGAAGTGCTGATGAGCGACGTTAGCGCATTGGCGGTGTACTGTTCAAAAGAAAGCGCCAGGCTTAATGGTGTGAATGCTAAGGTTGTTGCATCAAACGGGTTGATGGATGTGCAAGGTAAATTTTCAGCGGTGTACACTAACCCACCTTTTCACACAGGGATCCAGACTGATTATTCTGTTACTGAAGGTTTTATTGGCCAGCTTAAACAATACCTTACTAAAAGTGGCTCACTTACATTGGTGGCGAATAAATTTTTGCGTTATTCAGAGTTGCTTGAACAGCGGTTCGGTGCCGTGGGCCTTATTGCCCAAACCACTAAGTTCAGCCTTTACCAGTGTTCGCGAGTAAAGTAGAAAAAGTAAACCGCTAGAATGACAATCAAGGCTATTGTTTTTTGTCATTGACTGTATGTTGGACTGGCGGCAGTGGTTTAGGTGTTGCCATTCAAATGTGTATAGACTTCAGCAACATATTTTAATTTTTTCAAGTACTAAGCATACGAAAAAACCTAGTCAACTCAATCTACTAGTTTCAATTTGAAGGGTTTTGTATCAATATCCTAAATGGATAGTTGTTAGACCACGGAATACTTGCACGTATATGGCTTCATACACTAAATTTTTATCGATTAAACGCCTGATTATTTGGGTGGTGATGGCAATTACATCGTTGACATTAATTTTGTCTTCAGGTGTGCATTTATATAGTCAAATCAGCACGTATCAACAAACATTAGAACGTGTTGTTACCACCTTTGCAGAGATGACTGCCCTTGGTGCGCTAGAACCTATAATGCGAGATGATGGTTTGGATGAAGAGCACAACCTTGAGATGCTGGTTGCATCCAAGGTAATCGAAAATGTGCATATTTATAAGGTTATCGAGCAAAGCTCATTAGACTTTTTTGCCAGCTATAACAAAGCAGGTATCGCACCTGTTAAAGCCCAATTTGACCAAATAAATACACTGAGTCAACCTACAGTGAGCGCGAGTGCAATAGAAATTATTAGACCTATTCGCAATGGTGAGGACGTTGTAGGGTACGTATATTTACGTGCGTCAGCAGACATATTAGATAACCTCATTATTCAGTCAATTGTGTCCACTGTCAGCGTTGTGTTGATTTGTTTGCTGATATGTTTTTTCCTAACGTTAAGATTGCAAAGGGCGGTTACCGCTCCTATTAATGATTTGGTTAAATTGGTGCAACGGATTTCTCGGCAACGGGATTATTCTTCCCGCGCAGAATTGTACGGTATCAAGGAAATGGATGTTTTTGGTGCAGCGTTCAACAATATGTTGCAACGCACTCAAGCACACATGGAGCGGCAAACCGAAGCGGAAGCTCAACAAGTTCAGTTGAATTTGAGTTTGGAAGGAAAAGTACAGCAACGTACCATGGCCTTAAAAGAAGCCAATAACGAGTTGATCCAAACCCTAGAAAAACTTCATCAGTTTCAACGTCAAATGGTACAAAACGAAAAAATGGCATCATTGGGCGATATGGTTGCCGGTGTTGCCCATGAAGTTAATACCCCGATTGGTCTAGGTGTGACTGCCTCTACTATGATGCTAGATCGCTTGTCTGATGTGCGAAAATCTTTTGAAGATAAAACGCTCAAAGCCAGCTCTTTGGAAAAATTTATTGCTGAGGGCGAAGAAAATTTAAATATTATTTATCGAAATCTGAACCGTGCAGCAGAGCTGATTTCTAGCTTTAAGCAAGTCGCCGTTGACCAATCTTTGGAAAATAATCGTGTTTTCTCATTTTCTAGGTTGATGGACGAAATATTAATGTCGATGCGGCCCAAACTAAAAAAAATAAAACATCAAATCAATGTGCATTGCGCAGATAATGTAGTGATTGAATCAAAAGCTGGGCCGATTAATCAAATAATGATCAACTTAATCATGAACTCTATCATTCATGGTTTTGAATTCGTGGATAAAGGCGTAATAGATATTACGATTAAGTTTGTCGATGACGCTGAAATTTGCATTGAATTTACTGACAATGGCAAAGGCATATCAGAACAGATGCAGCCACGTATTTTTGACCCTTTTGTGACCACTAAACGTGGTCAAGGTGGTAGTGGGCTTGGTATGCATTTGGTTTATAATCTAGTGACACAAGCATTAAACGGCTCCATTTCTATTGTCAGCGAAGAGGGTAAAGGGGTGTTATTTAGAATTCTTTTCCCGATTAAAAAGGTAGATATTGATAAAGTAGATACTGATTCTTTTGGGTAAATACCTAAATTTGTTTTAGATATGCAATTTTAGTTAGATAAAACCCTGATTTTTAGATATTTTCTGATAAACTTTTACACAAATTCCTAACCAGGCGTGAAACATGCAGACTCCTAACGTATTAATTGTTGAAGATGAAGTGGTCACACGTACCACCCTTAAGAGCTTGTTTGAAGCCGAAGGCTATAATGTATTTGAAGCCGAAAAAGGCGAGCAGATGCACGACATCTTTGAAAGCAACACCATCAACCTGGTCATCATGGATATCAATTTACCCGGTAAAAATGGCTTGATATTGGCTCGTGAAGTGCGCGGCCGTAAAAATATTGGTTTGATATTTTTAACCGGCAGAGATAACGATGTAGACCGCATTTTAGGCCTAGAGATTGGTGCAGATGACTATCTTACTAAGCCTTTTAATCCTCGTGAACTGACGATACGCGCACGTAACTTATTAACACGTACCACCAATAGCAGTGAAGATGATGATTTGCCTAGTCGTGTAAGCTTTAATGGTTGGGCATTAGACAGCGATAGCCGCAGTTTGATTTCTCCTAGTACTAAAGAATTTCGTTTGCCACGCAGTGAGTTTCGAGCCTTACACTTGTTTTTAAACAATCCAGGTAAAATCTTAACCCGCGAACAGCTGATCATGGAAATGACAGGGCGTGAGTTGCGTCCTAATGACCGTACCGTTGATGTCACTATCCGTCGTATCCGTAAACACTTCGAATCAGAAGTAAACGCCGATGATTTGATTATGACTATTCACGGTGAAGGTTACCGTTTCTGTGGCTCTGTTGATTTATAAAACATTGCTTATACAATACATTTTTTAAAAAGCTCCTTCGGGGGCTTTTTTATTGCCTTAAGTTTTACTTAAGACTCAACTTCTAGAATGGCTGCATGTTATCGAACTCGGGTTATCGAGAAAACAAACATTGTTAAAAGGTAAATGTTTTGCGCCAACTCTACTTAAGTATGCTGTTTATTCTTCTTATCGGTTTTGCTCCGCTATCTTCAAGTTTTGCCCAGCAGATGGCCGCGCCAGACTTTGCTATCTCAGCTGACTCGTTGCCCAACCAACTATCTGGGTTAACTGGGCAGGTTGTGTATCTCGATTTTTGGGCAAGCTGGTGCAAACCCTGTCGTAAGTCTTTTCCGTGGATGAACCAAATGCAGCAAAAGTATGGGGCACAAGGTTTAAAAATTATTGCTGTCAATTTAGATACTGAAAGGGCTTTGGCACAAGAGTTTTTAACTAAAGTGCCAGCGAATATCCCCATCATTTATGATCCACAAGGCAATATTGCCAGTGACTATCAATTAGTGGGTATGCCCAGTAGTTATCTCATCGATAAAAGCGGAAAAATACGCTATTCACATAAGGGTTTTTTTACCCGAAGCCTACCTAAATATGAACAAGAAATAGTATTACTACTAAACGAATAGGAGCAGTAGGTTATGTTAAAAAAAGTACGTTTTACCCTTGCATTTTTAGTTGCTACTCAATTTGTTGGTTGTGCCAACCTTGGTGTAAAACCGTGGCAACGTGATCTACTTGCCAAAGAAGAAATGGCCTTAGGTTCTGAGGGCAACGACCTTGGTTTAGATGATCATATTTATTTCAGCAAAGAGGCGACGAGTGGTGGCCGTGCCTTTGCTGGTGGAGGTTGTGGATGCAATTAACAACAAAAAAACACTTAACTAACAGCGCCAAAAACGTAGCCAATGTCAACACTGCGCTTGCTGCTGCAACGTGTGCGCTGCTGGGCACAGTACCAAGCGTTCAAGCCGAAGAAGGTGTGTGGGAAATGGATGCTGCCCTGCTGTATTACGGTGAAACGGATAGGGTGACCGCCGTTGAAGGGGTCTTTTCCGCTAAAAAGGACTTAGGTGACGAACATATTTTCTCAGGAAAATTGGTGGTTGATACGCTGACAGGCGCGTCTGCTACGGGCGCGGTGGCACAGCCAAGTCCACAAACGTTTACGCGCCCATCAGGCAAAGGCCAATATGTTATTGGGGAGGGTGAAACACCTTTAGATGACACATTTAAAGATACCCGTGTACAACTTGAAGCACAGTGGACCCAACCTCTTTGGGACAATATGCGCGGCAGTACTGGGGTGCATCTTTCAAAAGAATACGATTACCTGTCAATATCAATTAATGGATCTCTGGCCAAAGACTTCAATCAAAAAAACACCACAGTTTCAGCGGGTTTATCTTTAGCTTTTGACACAATTGACCCCGAAGGTGGGCGACCTATTGCCTTTTCTGAGATGGTTATCGATCAAGGGCAATTCGCCACTGAACAAGCCTATCAAGCTGCTTTTGATGCCACAAGACAACAGGATAGCGACGACAAAAGCACCGTTGATTTGATGTTAGGTGTGACACAAATTATCAACCGTAACATGTTAATGCAGTTTAACTATGGTTATTCCAT
This sequence comes from uncultured Paraglaciecola sp., assembly GCF_937123705.1. Lineage (GTDB taxonomy): Bacteria > Pseudomonadota > Gammaproteobacteria > Enterobacterales > Alteromonadaceae > Paraglaciecola. The sequence goes on from NZ_CAKZKO010000055.1 coordinate 21,765, forward strand.
GTCTGATGGTTATCACACCGATCCTTTTAAGGTTTTGAGTGTGGTCAATGACCAAGGGCTGACTCAGTCCTTAGTACACGAAGACAGGCCAACAGAGCGCACCCGGCATAACTTCTATTGGCAAACTAAGTATGCCTTAGACACAGGTGTTGCCGATATATCCTATCGATACGCCACAGATGACTGGGATATTAATTCTCACACTATTGATTCTAGGTTGCGCTTTAATTTGAGTGACAATAGGTATATTCAGCCACACTTTAGGTATTACCAACAAAGCGCAGCTGAGTTTTACCAACCATTTTTGATAGAAGGTACAATGTTGCCTACTTTTGCCAGTGCTGATTATCGTTTAGGCGAAATGACCGCTTACACCATAGGGCTAAAATACGCCGTGAAAATGCAGAGTGGCAACGACTGGGCATTTAGATTGGAATATTATCAGCAAGATCCTACAAACACTGGTTTCGACGAGCCAGGTGCCTTGCAGCCGCTCGACCTGTATCCCAGTGTAAAGGCGGTGATTGCGCAAGTCAGTTATAGCTTTTAAAGTAGGGTTTTGATTGTAGAGGCTGTTTTTGACTACTAGTACTTTTACCTTAGAGCAAAAAAGCGACCATATAATGGGTCGCTTTTCTGCTATGGCCAGCCCTTGCGAGTTGTTGATAGAAACCCAAGACTCGATGTTGGCTAATCACCTCACATCTGTTGCCTACACAGAAACCCAACGTATTGAACAAAAATTTAGCCGCTATCAGCCGAACAACCTAATGGCTAATATCAATCACAGTCAGGGCAAACCCGTTGCCATTGATGACGAGGCTTTTCGCTTGTTGGAATTCGCCAATAGTTGTTATCAACTAAGTGACGGCATGTTTGATATTACCTCCGGTGTATTACGACAGGCATGGAAATTCGACGGTTCAGATAACTTGCCTGCATCCAACACAGTGAAAGCCTTAATGCCCTACATTGGCTGGCAAAAAGTACAGTATGACTCGTCTTCAATCATACTAGCCGAAGGTATGGAGCTAGACTTTGGTGGCATAGGTAAAGAGTATGCGGTGGATTGTGTGGCGAAACTTTGCGCCGAACATGCTGCAACCACATCAGTTGTGGTAAATTTTGGGGGTGATATTCAAGTAACACGCGCTCGACACAACCAGCAGCCATGGCATATTGGTATTGAAAGCCCTGGCGATGATAAACATTCCAGCAATATTCTCAAGATCGTCAGCGGCGGATTAGCCACCAGTGGTGATGCAAGGCGCTATTTATTAAAAGCAGGCAAACGTTACAGTCACATTCTTAATCCTGAAACGGGATACCCTATTGAAAATGCGCCCCGCTCAGTCACTATAGCCGCACCCCACTGTATTCAAGCAGGATTGTTAGCCACTTTGGCTTTGTTGCAGGGGGCTAACGCAGAAGCTTTTTTAGAACAGCAAAACGTCAAATATTGGTGTTATCGTTAGTTGCGATAAAGGGTCTTAATTAAATGAAACCCAAATTTTGTTTTGATGGGGCCGTGTACAGTGAGGATTTCCTTTTTAAACACCACATTGTCAAATGCTTTGACCATAGTGCCTGGGCTGAATTCGCCTAAATCACCGCCTTTTTTACCCGACGGGCAGGTGGAGTGTGTTTTTGCTAATTGATGAAAATTAGCCCCTTTGTCGAGTTCGACTTTGAGCTTTTCGGCTAGGTTTTTATCTTTGACTAAAATGTGGCAGGCGCAGGCTTTCATTTGTTTGACTCAATGAATTTTTAACAACTAATAAGTGGCATGAGGTTAACATTTAGCCGCGTTTATTTGAAGGTTGGTATTAGGTGCCTAAAATTCGTACTCTAGGGCGAATCTAAGGGTGTGATCTTTAGAATCGCCGTTTAAACCAGCAATAAAGGCGAGTTCCCATTTTAGTTGTTTTTGCCCGTGGTATCGATGCACCCCCATAAAACCAGGGCCAACACCTACAAAATCTTCGCCAGTGTAAATTTCAATAGAAGGTTGTAAAGACGCTAAATAGCGATAGCGATATTTAAGTCTGAACTCGGTTTCAAACTCGTTTTGGATGTCTTTACCCCACTCATAAACCAATAATGCGTTGATAGTTAGGCTGGTGTAAGTAAATTCTTTTTCAAATAACAGGCCGCTGGTAAATTCGTACCTGTCTTTTTTATGTTGTTTCTCAAGCTCAAACAATAGCCCCCAATCGGCCCATAATTCGCCTTGCTCGGTCAACATCCAGCGAGCTTCAATTTCATAGGCTTGCAGCCCAAAATCGCCGGTGTCGTCTCTTTCACCTACTATATAACCTTCAAACGTCAGGTATTGTGAAACGGCATGTCCGTACGCCAAACGTTGCGCCAACACATTGCCGTCGTCATTTTGCCTAGAAATAAAGCGCCATTCTAATTCCCGCTCATTTGCTAACACGTAAGGATGATAAACTTTGTCCACTGGGATACCGTCAGCCCAACTTATTGATATATAAACTAGTGAGTAGAAAAGCGCAGCAGATATGCGGTAAAAGGCTGTCATGGTGGATTACCTGTTTGAGGGGCTGAATTTGGCCTTAGCCAATATAAAGCAGCGATGGGGATCAATAGCGCAAAAATATACACTGTCACTTGAGCAATAGAGGGGGACGCATGATAGCCAAATAACACCCTAAATAAATGACCAAACTCCAACTCATTGCTCACGATATGTTGACTACTCCATGCTGTGGTAGATGCATCAATAACGTCGACCTGTACTAATAAAGGTAAGGCGTTGACGAGTTGCCCCGTTACGTAAATAAGGACTAATAACCAGGTTGCCAGTGGACCAAAACGTTGTTTTAACCAGTGCGCGGCTAAATACAGTAGTACCGCTAAGCTTAGGCAAATACCTAGCCCTAAAAACGTACCGAGCAACATGGGTTGCATTACATTGCTTTGGTTTAAATAACCCTCGAAATACACAATGAAATTACTCCCATTTGACACTAAGGTTAAGCTGACCATCAAGCCCGCTACGCAATACACACCATGTTTATTCGAAACGTGATAACGGCTTAATTGGTAGGCCAATATTAGGGTTAACAGGTAGACAAAAACGTGAGACATCCACAGGGATAATTCGATGCCTTTGTCATCAAACCACTGTCCAATGGCATGGATTTGATTGACGTACACCAAGCTCAAAAGCGCACCAGCAACAAAAGATAAGCCTAACCATAATTTGCTCTCTGGCAGATGCGCGTACAAATAAACCACCAACACAAAAATGGGTAGGGCATCACGCAGAAATAAAATAACCGTATTAATTAGCATGTGCCGCCTTATGTTCAACAATCACGCTGCCGCGGGCTGTATTGGGGTTATATTCGCCAAAAAAATCGTAGTCTCCAGGCTGCAATGGGCCAATAAATATACTGGCTTTGTGATTGGCAAAAATGACCTTCTCGCGGTTGAGTGAAAAACTATCAAACTCTTCCGGGGTATTGTCTTGGTTATGGATCACCAGTTTGACTTTTTGATAGGCCGGAATGTGGATCCTCGATGGAAAAAAAAGGTGATCTTTTAGCTGAACATGGTACTCAGTAACGGCTGCAGATAGTGGTTGGCAAAATAAGCTAATGAAAAATGCGCCGCAACCTAGAATTCTATTCACTGGATTGGCCTTGTAGTAATAACAGCTCCACCGACAAACCCGATAATTGTTCAGATCGGCCTAACGTTAGTGAAGCATTATGCAGTTGAGCGATATGTTTAGAGATGGCTAAACCCAGGCCACAGCCCGGTGTGTTACTGCTATGACGGTCACCGCCAATGCGGTAAAAACGTTCAAACACCCTTTGATATTCTGATTTATCAATGCCGGGACCAGAATCTTCTACGCGGATAACCGCTTGATTACCCTTGCTGCCTAATACCACTCTCACCAGTGACTCGTTAGGGGAATATTTACTGGCATTGGAGATTAAATTTTGTAGCAGTATGCCTAGAGAAAACTCATCGCCTTGAATGACTGCACCTTGGCCGAGCAACTCGATTTCTTGATTTTTGGCTTCAATTTGCGGAAACACACTGGCGATAACGGTTTGGCAAAGTGATCTAGTATGTATCGTGTTAAATTGCCCTTGGTACTGTTGGGGATTGGTGCGGTTTAGCAACAAAATTTGTTCTACCACGTGACCCATGCGTTCAATACCTTGCTGTAGGTATTGCATATTTGTGTTGTGTGCTCCGCTGCTGCTCAACTCTAAAGCTAAATTGTGGGCATTGATTTTTAACACACTTAGAGGCGTGCGCAACTCATGAGCTGCGTCTGAGGCAAAGCGCTTTTCTTGTAAAAAGGCCGCGTTTAATCGCTCAAATAGTTGATTTAACGTTTCTAATACTGGACTAAGCTCGTTACGCTGTTTTTGCGGTGTGATTGCTGTGAGATCGTCGGCTTTTTTGGCACGTAAGTTATCAGATAACAGCCGCAGTGGCCGCAATCCAGAACTGACTAATAAAAATATAATAACCGCTAACAATGGAATGCACAGTATGAGTGGTGTAACCGCAGCTAGAATCATTTGTTCTGCAAGCTCAAAACGACGGTTTACTGGTTGCGCCACTAACACCCATTTATTCTGTGATTCAAAAAAGTGCCCGTAGGTACGCCAACGTTGGGCTAAAAAATTGTGTTCGGCAAATTCATTTTTGAAGTCACTAATGGCGGTTTTAAGGGCCGGATGAGAGTTAACAATTAAGCTGTTGTGTTGCCATATTTGATAGACAAAAGCCGCATCAGGTTGTGACGCTAATGAGTGGGTACTTAGGTCGGTAATGTTGACCAGTACATGGGTTAAAGAACGTAATTCATTATCAAATACGCTGGTGGCCTTGGCCATACTGCCGCGATAACCTTGAATGGCGGCGGTAAACGTGACTAAGGTAATCACAGATAACAATATCAATGTTAAATAGCGGCGAATCGACAAATTTAGGACTCTATACTTGTGGCAGCTTTTACACTGTAGCCTACACCGCGGATTGTTTTGATAAAAGCCTTGGGAAGTTTTTTACGCAGATGGTGAATGTGTACCTCAACCGCGTTACTGGCAACCTCTTCACCCCATTCATACAATTTAGACTCAAGCTGCTCTCGCGATTGGATACGTCCAGCTTGTTCTAACAGCACCTTCAACAACATAAATTCTTTACGTGACAGTTCAACTTCCTGACCCGCCACACTTAACTGATGAGACGCGCTGTTTAGGCATACGTTACCAATCGTAATAGTTGAACTGGTGGCGGTACCTAATCGTCTTTCAATTACCCGCAAACGAGCGATCAATTCGTTCACGTCAAAAGGTTTACTGAGATAATCGTCTGCGCCTTGATCAAGCCCTTTAATTTTGTCCTCGATGGAATCTCTTGCGGTTAATATTAATACCGGAAGAGTGTTATTATTTTTTCTGATTTGTTTGAGTAACGTTAGGCCGTCCATGTCGGGTAAACCTAAATCGAGGATCAGCATGTCACATTCGTTGGTCGTAACTGTGAGCATTGCGGATTTGGCATCGGCAACATGGTTAGCTGTAAAACCCTCAGATCTCAGAGATTGATGCAAGGCTCGGGCGAGGGGTAAATCATCTTCAACTAGTAAAATACGCATAGCGGTGAGTCAGTCGTGTTGGTGTCCGGCTAGGTAATCCAAAGAAACAATAGTGAGTTTACTCAGGTTTTCTTAAGTCATCCTTAAGCGCTGGGTTTAATGGCTTATCTTTACGTTCAAATTCACCTTCGATGATATCGTCAGACTCCCCAGTTGTATGTGACTGTTGGTAACCTTGTTGCGTAAAGTTGCCATTAAAGGATGGATTGATGACCTTAAGAGATAAATGTTTCACTAACCCTTTGGCGATAAGTGGGCGAGTCACCGGTAAGCTCAATAAAAACCCAATACCGTCTGTCACAAAACCTGGGGTCACTAACAACACACCGGCAATCACTAGTAATAAGCCTTCTGCCATTTCTTGACCCGGCATAGTACCCGCTTGCATTTTTTGTTGCGCGTGCATCAAGGTGCTCAGCCCTTGTTGCCGAACTAAATGCGCGCCAGCAAAGGCGGTGAGAATAACAATAGCGACAGTATACCAACCTCCTATTTGTTCACCCACGTTGACTAATATGGAGATTTCGACGATAGGTAAAATGGCGAATAATAAAAATAATTTAAACAAAGATGCCTCGTTATTTGGTCTATACGCACTAACCGTTACGTATACCCTATTTATGCAGTTGTATTTGTTATGATACTGGGACTAAAAAATAAAAAGCCAAGTGAGCTATTGTTACAGAGTGTTGCTTGGTTTGTCTAATGAGTTGGTTATTGCGGTCTGTTTATCTTAAATTCAGATTATTTACTGAAGTGGTGAAATGTGACTGCCTAAGTTTGGGTCTCTAAACAAAGTCATGTTTGGTAAATATGCCGTCTTAATGATTTGTTAAGGTTTGTGCTTTAAAGTTTCGAAAATTTCCATGGGTGCATTGTTATAATGAACATAGTGCCAAGTAACCTTTGATATAAGAAGTGTTGTCGATGAATTTGCGTGTTAGATATTTTATTTTACTGTTTGCCGTTTGCTTTTTTCCATTTGTAAGTGTGGCGCAAACATCCGATCCTTTAGCTGATTTATTTGCAGACGAACCAGAGTTCCTACAAGTAGACGAAGCGTTTTACTTCGACTTCGTTCAGCAAGGTGACAAACTCATTTTGCGCTGGAAAATAGCAGATAACTACTACTTGTATAAAAAGCAGTTTAAAACAGTGGTTAAGCAAGCTGAATTAGGTGACCCTGTTTATCCCAAGTCCGAACAAATTGAAGATGAGTTTTTCGGATTATCAGACGTGTTTCGCGGACAACTCGATATTGCTTATCCCATAGTGTCCTCAGTACAAGATGGCATAGTCAAAATTCGTTATCAGGGCTGCGCCGATGCAGGTTTGTGTTATCCACCTACCACCAAAGAAGTGTATCTGAATCAAGTTGGGGATGTGTTAGTTACAACGTCTGAGCAAAACGTAAAAACATCCACCGCAGGATCAGCAACAGAAGTCCCTATTTCTGAACAGTTTGAGTTAGCCAGCATGTTGTCTGGCGAGCAGAGTTTACTTATTACCTTGTTACTATTTTTAGCCTTGGGCATTGGTTTAGCCTTTACTCCTTGTGTGTTTCCTATGTATCCAATTTTATCTGGCATAGTGATTGGTCAAGGCAAAACCATTAGTACCTCTCGGGCATTTACCTTGTCTTTTGTTTACGTGCAAGGCATGGCAATTACCTATTCGTTGTTAGGATTAATTGTGGCCTCTGCTGGCGTGCAGTTTCAGGCAGCGTTGCAACATCCCGCCATTCTAATTGTTTTGATTGTCATTTTTGTTTTGCTGGCCGTTGTGATGTTTGGCGCTTATGAATTGCAGCTACCTTCTTCTTGGCAAGAAAAACTCAATGCCTTAAGTAACCAACAAACCAGTGGCAGTTATATTGGTGTGCTTGCAATGGGTGCTATCTCTGGCTTAGTGGCATCGCCTTGTACTACAGCACCGCTGACCGGAATTTTGTTATATATCGCCCAAAGTGGCGATTTGGTTTTGGGTTTTAGCGCCTTGTATGTGTTGAGTTTGGGCATGGGTATCCCATTGATTTTGTTCGGCATAACCGGTGGTAAGTTATTACCTAAAGCGGGTAACTGGATGAATGTGGTGAAAGTTACCTTTGGTTTTATGATGTTAGCCGTGGCTATTATGTTTGTAGAGCGTTTAGTGACACATATGGCTACCGACATTGCTTGGGCATTGCTTGGTTTAAGCACTTTTAGCTATTTTTACGTGATGAACCAAAACAGTGCGACCACTTTTTATAAAGGTTTGCGGGCCTTGTTAATTTTTATTGGCTTGTTTGTGTCTGCGGGTTATGGCTATCAAACAATTACAGGCTTTAATCATAGTCAGGTGCAGAGTCAAGGGAATGCGCCCGCCACTGGCCATGTGGAATTTCTTAAGGTAAGTGACCTCGAAGATTTTAATCAGGCCTTAGCTACGGCTAATGCTCAAGGCCAAACAGTGATGTTAGACCTGTATGCCGATTGGTGTGTGGCCTGTAAAGAGTTTGAGAAATATACATTTTCAGATAGCCAGGTGATGGCAGCTTTAAGTGGTTCGGTGTTAATGCAAATTGATTTAACCGATAACTCTGCTAGCAATATCGCATTTCAGGAGCATTTTTCGGTGTTAGGTTTGCCGAGTATCTTGTTTTTTGATGCCCAAGGACAAGAAATCAGCAGTGCTAGAGTAACGGGCTTTATGGGCGCCGAGCCGTTTGCTAGGCACGTTAATCAGCTCTTTTCTAAGTAGCTAAAGGTCAAATAAAGCTGTGTGTTGTTTAACACACAGCCGCTGCGTTTAAGATAACTATCGAGTACCAAAAATTTTGTCGCCGGCATCACCTAAGCCCGGCAATATATAGCCCTGTTCATTAAGTCTTTCATCTATCGCCGCCGTATAAATATCAACATCTGGATGGGCTGCTTTAACTGCCGCTAACCCTTCAGGAGCCGCCACTAAAAATAGCCCCATAATATGTTTGCAGCCTTTTTGTTTGAGTAAATCAATAGTGGCTATAAGGGTGCCACCTGTTGCTAACATGGGGTCAACAATCAAAGCCGTACGCTTTTCTGCATCTTTTACGACCTTGTCGAAATAAGCCACAGGTTGCAGTGTTTCCTCATCGCGATATAAACCCACTACGCTAATTTTGGCGTTGGGGATTAATTTTAATACCCCGTCCAACATACCTAATCCAGCCCGCAAAATAGGCACTATGGTTATCTTTTTGCCTTTGATTTTTTTGGTGGTAATGGATTTGTCATTCCAAGCGGTGGTTTCTACCTCTTCAGTTTGTAACTCTCTGGTGGCCTCGTAGGTCAGTAAATTACCTACCTCACCAGCTAATTCCCGAAAGTCCTTGCTGCTGATGCCTTGCTTACGCATAAGGCCTATTTTGTGTTGGATCAAAGGGTGTTGAATTTCGTGAACGGCCATATTGTGTCTCGCTAATTTTTTGCTGAATAAGACTGTGTAAACTTCAGTCCATGATCAAGGCACTCAGGATAAAACTGTTGAAAGCTAGACTCAAGCGGTTCGGCATATTGCAGTAAAAAAGATTGGGCTTTTTTGGCAAACAGAACCTTATTTTTTAAGCGGCCCTCAATACTCAAAAATGCTCGGAAACAGGTTTCAATGTGAAGGTATTCATTTAACCATTGATGGGTTTTTAAGCGTTCGGCCTGTTGCCGAAAATGGAGATTGTCTGCTAGCGAAAAGTGCTCAAGTTGCTGATAAAATTTAGAAAATACAACATTGAAGTGGGTAGTAGAGTAACTGTCCCATGCGCGCATCAGCAGGTGGTCAAAATAGATATCGATGATCACCCCAGCCATCCTTCGAATATCACGCGGGAAACATTGCTTTAATTCAATGATGAGCGGATGTGAGTCAGTGAACACGTCAATACTGCGATGCAAGCGGATACCATGCTCAATCTCACAAGGTAAGTGCTGCAGCTGGCTGCCTTTGACAAAGTCACCAAGAAAATTCCCCAGTAAACTGGTCTGAGTATGTGAACCTATATGAATATGGGCAATATAATTCAAACTGAAAGTCGCTCCAATTGACTAAGAAAAACGTCCAACCAAAAGCAAAAAAATCGTTAACTTTGCAGCAATCTTCGCTGATAAGACCAGTATTTTGCTGCTAATTTCTATTTGCTCTCATATAATGGATGAATCATCCAAAATGTTGTGTGTTTACTGTACAACATCATTATTAATTAAAATGGCGAACCAGTGAAAGTATTAGTCATCAATGGCCCAAATCTGAATATGTTGGGCAAGCGCGAGCCCGAAACTTATGGCTCACAAAATTTACAGCAAATGGTCAGTGAGCTAAACACTTATGCTGATTCAATAGGGGTGAGCTTAACTCACGTGCAGTCAAATGCGGAGCATGAGTTGATTGATACAATCCATAATGCCTTTGAAAAAGTAGACTTTATTGTCATCAATCCCGGTGCATTTACCCATACCAGTGTGGCATTGAGAGATGCGCTGTTAAGCGTGTCTATTCCTTTTATCGAAGTGCATTTATCTAACGTACATGCCAGAGAGGCGTTTAGACAACATTCTTACCTATCCGATATTGCCCAAGGGGTCATTTGTGGACTAGGCGCACAAGGTTACGAATTCGCAATAGCAGCGGCCAAAAAGTATTTAAACAAATAACTGAATAACATCAGCAAGATTTACTTGTTGAACAACTGATTAGAGAGAAAAAATGGACATACGTAAAATTAAGAAGTTAATAGAGCTAGTGGAAGAGTCAGGTATATCTGAGCTAGAAATTACCGAAGGCGAAGAGTCTGTGCGTATCCACCGTGGTGGCGTGGCGGCTCAGATAGCTGCACCTATCCAATATGCGCCACAACCTCAATTGGCCCCAGCACCTGTTGCTCAGGCTGCGCCTGCGGCGGCAACAGAAGCGGCACCTGTTATTAGTGGTCACACTATGTGTTCACCTATGGTGGGTACTTTCTATCGTTCTGCTTCTCCAGGTAGTAAAGCTTTTGTTGAAGTCGGCCAAAAAGTCAATGTCGGCGACACGCTTTGTATCATCGAAGCGATGAAAATGATGAATCAAATTGAGTCTGATAAATCGGGTGTTGTTAAGCAAATTTTAGTTGAAAATCAAGAGCCTGTAGAATTCGACCAACCTATGTTTGTGATTGAATAAAAGGTCTATGCCCATGTTAAAAAAAGTCCTTATTGCAAATCGCGGTGAAATTGCCCTGCGTATTTTGCGTGCCTGTAAAGAGTTAGGCATTAAGACTGTGGCAGTGCATTCCACTGCCGACGAGTCACTCAAACATGTGTTATTGGCCGACGAAACCATTTGTATCGGTAAAGCATCGGCTACAGAGAGTTATCTTAATATTCCACGAATTATTGCTGCGGCTGAAGTCACAGACGCAGATGCCATTCATCCCGGTTATGGATTTTTAGCTGAAAGCGCAGACTTTGCTGAAGCCGTTGAAAAAAGTGGTTTTACCTTTATTGGGCCAACAGCCGACACCATTAATTTAATGGGCGACAAAGTATCGGCCATTAAATCCATGAAAAGTGCAGGTGTGCCTTGTGTTCCTGGATCTGACGGGCCCTTAGGTACTAACGAAGTGCGCAACAAAGAGCTGGCCAGAGGTATCGGTTATCCGATTATTGTTAAAGCAGCTGGTGGCGGCGGTGGTCGTGGTATGCGTGTGGTACGCAGTGAAGACGAACTCATTAACTCTATTGCGATGACAAAAAGTGAAGCCGGCGCGGCATTTAACAACGATGTGGTGTACATGGAGAAATTCCTCGAAAACCCTCGCCATGTAGAAATTCAAGTGCTGGCAGACGGTCAAGGTAGCGCTATACACTTAGGTGAGCGTGATTGCTCGATGCAACGCCGCCATCAAAAAGTAGTCGAAGAAGCGCCAGCACCGGGCATCACTCCAGAAATGCGCGCAGCCATTGGCGCAAGATGTTGCCAAGCCTGTATTGATATCAACTACCGCGGTGCAGGAACCTTCGAATTTTTGTTTGAAAACGGCGAGTTTTATTTTATTGAAATGAATACCCGTATTCAGGTTGAACACCCAGTTTCGGAAATGATCACAGGTGTGGATCTCATTAAAGAGCAGTTAAGAATTGCTGCGGGGCAAACTCTATCTATCACCCAACAGCATATACAGGTGAAAGGTCATGCCATTGAGTGTCGAATTAATGCAGAGGACTCAAACACCTTTATTCCAAGTCCGGGTAAAATTACGAAATTCCATTCACCGGGTGGCTTAGGGGTAAGATGGGATTCCCATATATACACCGATTATGTGGTCCCTCCGTATTATGACTCAATGATTGGCAAGTTAATTACTTATGGTGAGACCAGAGCGGTGGCTATTGCTCGTATGCGCCACGCACTAGATGAATTAGTCATTGGTGGTATCAAAACCAATGTCGACTTGCAAAAAAGTATTATGGCTGATGAAGCTTTCGCAGCGGGTGGAGCTAACATTCACTACCTAGAGAAAAAACTAGGTTTGGGCGGGCATTAGTTGCGTTACTAATCCACTCAAACGATTTAAAAAGAGCGATGTGTCGCTCTTTTTTTTGCTCTATAATGCGACAAATTTCAAGTAAGACCTGTAACCATGCCTTGGATCCAACTCAAAATTAATCATCAAGCTGAATACGCCGAACAAATCGGCGAAATGTTATCGGCTAACGGTGCGCAAGCTGTGACTTTTGTCGACGCCAAAGACACCCCTATGTACGAGCCAAAACCCGGCGAAGTGATGTTATGGCCAGATACCCAAATAATTGGACTATATGACGCACAACACGATATGTCTCGTGTGATCAGTCAACTTAGTAAGTCCAAGCTGTTAGGTAAAAACTTCAATCACAAACTAGACCAACTTGAAGATAAAGATTGGGAAAGAGAGTGGATGGAAAATTTTCATCCGATGCAGTTTGGCGAGCGCTTATGGATCTGCCCCAGCTGGCGTGATGTGCCTGACCCTAGTGCAGTCAATGTCATGCTTGACCCTGGGCTCGCTTTTGGTACTGGCACTCACCCCACTACAAGTTTGTGTCTGAGATGGTTGGACAGTTTAGAGTTATCACAGGCCACAGTGGTCGATTTTGGCTGCGGCTCAGGCGTATTGGGTATAGCAGCTCTTAAACTGGGTGCTAAGCGGGTTGTAGGCGTTGATATCGACCCTCAAGCATTGCTGGCGAGTCAAGACAATGCAAATCGAAATGAGATAGGCGATAAAATCGAGTTATACCTGCCAGAGCACCAACCAGAATTGCTTGCAGATGTCGTTTTGGCGAATATCTTAGCGGCCCCACTTCGTGAATTAAGAGCCGTGATCACCGCGTATTGCAAAACCGGAGGAAAGTTAGTGCTATCAGGTATTTTGGATACCCAAGCTCAAGAAATTAATGATTTATATAGCCGAGATTTTGAGATGGAGCCTATCGAGATAGACGGCGAGTGGGCGAGGGTGTCTGGTGTGAGAAAATAAAAAGAGTGTACGCGAATAGTGAACCAATACTCACTAAACGTATAGGTTATAAGCATGCCCTATCGAGTTCATCATCCATGATAAATACGACTTGGGTTGGTTTCTAAGTTAATCATGTTTTTTCTGAGTTCTTTGGTGTTGGTTTATTTTACAGTTTGATTTTTCTTACAATCAAATATCCTCTTAAGAGTTTGATATTTAATGGTATTTTATATTGGCATGCTTGTTGCTTTGTCGTGATTGAAATTTCTAGTATTACCCGCTAGTTTGGGATTAAAAGGAACAAGAAATGAAGTATAAATCTTTAAAAACAACACTGACTGCATTATTAATGGGCTTTATGTCGATTGGCTCGGCTACTGCTAACATCATGAGCTTTGATATTTCAATGGTCGTAGACAACGACTTTGCGGTATTTAGCGGTAATAGTACAAGTATCAACAATCTAATGTACCAAAACAATGAAGTCTGGATGGATCAGATTGATAACTTATCCACTCTAGATTTTACACTTGCTGCCGGTGATGACCGATTCTATGTATTGGCAATGGGGGGCGGTGGTCCAGAAGAGAATATTAGTGGTTTAGTAAATGGTGTGAATATTACTTCATTATCTGTTTCAATGAGCTCTGATCTTGTGCAATTTCTTTCGGGCTATAATTTAGGTGGTGTTGCAGCCGGCACATATAATGCGTCGCTAGCAGATGTTCAAACAGCATTCTCCGCCGCGACGTGGGGATCCCCTACACTTGATTCATCACAAACAGTGATTGTACGTTCCGGATTTGGCTCTGGATTTAATTTTGGAACTGGTACGGCCCACTTGTTTAGTTTCGATGCCGCAGACGTAGGGGTAGATGTAACTGATGTGCCAGAACCATCTACACTTGCTATTTTCGCATTAGGAATAATAGGCTTAACAACACGTCGATTTAAGAAATAACCTTATAATAGTTTTTTAAATACGATCCTAGAAAACATCAACTGTAATGGTTGATGTTTTTTTTATGGTTATTGGTAATTTTTTACTGTGAATGTTTCTCATAACCGCAGTCGCTTTTTGCAATTTTTAAAATGTGATCACATGATTTAACATCACATTTGACTCTAGGTTACTCAACCATCCGATTTCTACCGGATTTTTTGCCGTCGTATAATTTTTGGTCGGCTTGCTGTAAACAGGCATCAAAACTTTGGCCTTGATGGTCACAAATGCCTGCGGTTATGCTTACATTTAAGTTTTCTGAACTTAATTCCATAACAGTTTTACCTATTACTTTTTGGAATTGTTGAGCTCGCAATTTCAAGCTTTCAAAGGAAGTAATAGGATCGTCTCGGAGTAGAATTAGAAACTCTTCACCACCCCATCGAGCAATTAAATCATGATCGCCAGCCTGACTCTTTAAACGTTGTGCACAAGTCACTAATACTTCATCTCCGAGCTGGTGGCCATATTGATCATTTACTTGTTTGAAGAAGTCGATATCGGCAATCATTAGCGCCACCTTACCTTTCCATTGGGTCCAATTAGGATCGCATAAATTACGGAATCCTCGTCGATTCAATAGTCCGGTTAATGCATCCTGATTAGCGGCTTGTTGCAACATATTATTGGCTTGTTTTAATTCAGCTGTTCGCTCTTCAACTCTTTCTTTTAACCATAAGTTGCTCTGCTTAAGTCGTCTAGTTCGGGCAACAATAATTGCTAGAACACTTGCTGCCGCAGCAAATAAGGTTAGAGCTTTAGCCCACCAGGTTAAGTACCAGGGTGGTAATATCTCAATTTGAAAAGTCGCTGACGGTAACCCTTCAAAAGCTAGAGCTTTTGCTTCAAAAAGATAATTGCCAGGAGGGAGTCTGGTATAACTGGCTTTTGCTTCGTTTTCAGCTGTTTTTAGCCACTTTTTGTCGAAAGGTAATAGTCGATATTCAAAATTTTGTATGGGCTTGTGATGATAACCCGGCATCGCAAATTCAAAAGTGATCAAGTCTTGATCATAATTCAACTGCAATTGTCCCTGATAAATATCTGGACTGCTAATGGGCGGTAGCGCTTTTGATGCTGTGTGGGTTATTTCCCATGTTTTATTGAACACTCGTATTCCGCTAATCAAAGGTGCGGAAGCGGGTGTCTCGTGAACGGGAATATCTAATTTTTGGCGATACAAGCCTTGATTGGTTGCGATGACAAGTTCCTTTCCAATGACAGATGCTCGTCTAATGATGGCAGTATCTTTGATTGGAAGTCGTTGCTGTTGCCAAATTAATTGACCGTTCTTGTCGAGTGCAAACACGCTATTCTCTGACAACAGAAATAACTGTTCATTATTAAGCCCGTTCTCCTCAGATGATGGGAAAATGCTCAGTATCGGATCAGTTGTAGGCAACACAATATTTTCCCACAAACTATCTTTCAAACGCCATAAACTTTTATGCTGACACAATGCCCATAATTGCCCTGAGGGGTCAGTATTTATATGCTCTATGTCAGCGCAACTATTTTGGGGATTGTTTAAATTCGAACTGACAAATTTATCTTGTTCACTGTCGTAACGAAACAGCCCAGCTTGGTTTAATGCAAATATCTGATTTTCAGCCGTGCTTGTTATTGCTACTGATGTATTTTGTTGTAAACCATCATTGCGCGACCATTGACCAATCATTTCTCCATTTTGGTCTAATCTTGCAATACCCCCTTCCCATAGACTCAACCATAGGGTTTTATCTGGGGCTTCAGTGAGGCTATAAACATCTGCACTTGCAAACTGACTTACATGGCCAAAAACGCTCCAATCTAGGGTGTTAGGGTTTAAACGAATAACGCCATTGCTAGTTCCTAATAACAAGTCACCGCGCTGAGAGGGGGTGATTTGCCATACGGATTTGGTTGGCAAATCCAATGGTGAAGGAGAGCTTGGCGATAAATGCTGGATCTCATTGTCAAAATGCCCAATGCTATATAATCCACCAGAGCTGGTGCCAGCTATCCAGCTGCTTTTATGATAATAAAGACTGTACACATTATTGTGACTAAAGCCAGCTTGGAAGTTGTTCGCAAGGCCGATCCAGCCTTGTTGATTGTATGCTGGCAAAATGATGCTTACACCATTTTCATGTCCAACATAAAAAGTACCATTGCTACTTTTCAGCAAAGCACGCACATGTTTGCCACCAATCGATGATGTGTCGGGAGCATAAAACTGACTACTTGATATTTTGTTGCCTGATTTGGTATCAAACTGTTGCAATCCGCCTGCCCATAAACCGGCCCAAATTGACTGTTCTGTTGGCAGTAATGCCATCACTCCATTAACTGGCAATACAAAGTTTTCTGACTCATTTACCGCATTTTTATGCCAGTGACGCTGTACTTTCCCCTGATTATTTAACCAATAAAACCCATGTTTGTGTGTCCCTACGTATAAGACACTATTAAAAACTACCATTTCTCTGACACGAGTATCAACCAAATCTGGTGCAAATGCTTGAACCTTGATGCATTCTTCAGAGCATTGAAATAACCCATGACCGCGCACCGCCAGAATTAAACGCTTATCGTACATAACGAGGCGTTCTACGCGTGAACTTTCGGGTAATCCATCAAAGGACAATTTACGACAGGTTTTATTTTCAGTCAGTTGGTATACTCCAGAGTGCGCTAATGCAACTAAGCCCAATCTTGGGTGCTCAATGAGTTGGCCAAAAGACTGTTCAGATTGACAAGTTAGTGGTGTAAAGTTATTGGTTTGAGCTTGCCAATGCCACACCCCGTCATCTGTAGCTAACCAGATACTAGCTGTTCCAGATTTTAAAAAATGTTCAATAGCCGATTGAGGGCCATGACTAATTTTCTGAATTTCATTGTTATAAATGCGATACAATCCGCTATCTGCACCTACCCAGATTTGCCCTAAAGAGTCTTCATATAAGGTATTCACATTGCTAGGCGCAGGCACTTCTATATTGGTAAATTGGTATCGAGTCCACAACTCACTTGCGCTAACAGACAGGCTAAAAAAGCTAAATAAGATCAACAAACGATAATAATTTCTGAGAAAAAACCGAGTTTTGTATAAACGTTTAAGGTGCATGAACAAATAATAGGATGGTTATAACTATTTATGGTAACTGGGTTTATGCTGTAAATCCAGTTACTACGCTATAGAGATTTATTAGCTAGAGTTCTACTTAGTCAGATAGAATATGAAAAAAGTACAAAGGTGTGACTTTTTATGACGTGTAGATATACGTGGATTTTGCCACTCAAAAATATGCGTCAGATAATTAATTGAAGAGTAACTATTTACCTAAAAGTATTGTCGGCTACTGAGTTCGAACTGCTATGAGGCTTAGCTGCTGATTACAAGTCAGTTTGAATTATTTGTGTAGAAAATGGTGCCGACTACCGGAGTCGAACTGCTATGAGGCTTAGCTGTTGATTACAAGTCAGTTTGAATTATTTGTGTAGAAAATGGTGCCGACTATCGGAGTCGAACTGCTATGAGGCTTAGCTACTGATTACAAATCACGAAAGAATAGAGGATATAAAAATGGTGCCCACCACCAGAGTCGAACTGCTATGAGACTTAGCTGCTGATTACAAGTCAGTTTGGATTATTTGTGTAGAAAATGGTGCCGACTACCGGAGTCGAACTGGTGACCTACTGATTACAAGTCAGTTGCTCTACCAACTGAGCTAAGTCGGCACACTAGGGTGACGCTACTTTTGGGGTGTTGGTAAACTGTTTAGAAGCAGCTAATCCCGAAAGCGAGCGCCATTGTATGCATAATTTATTTGTTGTCAATCAAATAAAGATTATTTTGCTTTGAATGTTTAAAGTTTGAGCAATTTCGTCGCTTCATCTTTTAGCATTGGGAAATATTCGTCAGGCACATACTCAGCCAAAGCTTGCATAGTTTTTCCTAGTTCAGGGTAATTATCAGCACATAAATTAAAATGGCCCATCTTGCGTTTGTTGCGCGGTGTTTTGCCGTACCAATGTAAATGGCAGCCAGGAATACTCAGCATATCCCGTGCGAAAGCTTTGCAACCTATGATGTTGATCATGGCTGTGGGTGAGGTGACTTTGGTGGAACCTAAGGGTAATCCTCTCACTGCTCTAAGGTGGTTTTCGAACTGGCAGGTGTCTGCACCTTGCATGGTCCAGTGCCCTGAATTATGTACTCTTGGGGCAATTTCATTGACTAATAACTGCGGTCCGATTTGGAAAAATTCAACTGCTAATACGCCTACATAATCTAGCATACTTGCTAGTTTATTAAATATGGCTTGAGCTTGTTGCTCGAGTGCCTTGTCAACTTGTGGGGCAGGTGCAATAGAGACATGTAATTGCCCTTGATAGTGTAAGTTTTCAGCAAGTGGGTAATAGGCTATATCACCATCGCTACTACGTACTGCTACCAATGAAAGCTCACGGTCAAAATTCAGCATCTTTTCAGCAATAAGCGGCACTTTATGTAGGTCTAGTTGGGATAATTGTTGTTTAAGCTCGGGCAATTCGTTTTTGCTTTGTAAGCGCCATTGGCCATAGCCATCGTAGCCATCTCTGCTGGCTTTGATAATGAGTTTTTCACCCAACTTTGCCACTGCGGCATCTAATTGATCAACTTCGGTGATGATCTCAAAAGGGCAGTTGGCGATACTCAATTTTTCGAGAAGTTTTTTCTCTCGTACTCTATCTGCGCCCGTTAGAATGGCCTCAACGCTAGGTTTAAGTTTGCCACTGCTGTGGGTGAGTGCGAGTAAGTCTTCGGGAATGTGTTCAAACTCAACAGTGATGGCGTTAACTTCTTCAATCATGCTCTCGAGGGAGTTGCTGATTTTTTGCTTGCTGACAGGATCGACTACTTTATTGTCAGCTACGTCAACTGCCTGAACACTTATGCCAAGTGGCGAGCCAGCTAAAGCCATCATTCTAGCCAGTTGGCCTGATCCAAGCACTAATACACTCATTTACATACTCTCATGGTCACTGTGATTATAAAGAGGGAAGGACTAATTCGTCTTGTGCCAGCACCGTAGCGGTTTGTTCGGCGCGAAAATCTTTAATCGCTTGTTGCACATCTGGGTTTTGCAATGCGACTATTTGCGCCGCTAACAAGCCAGCATTAGCGGCTCCGGCTTCGCCAATGGCAAGGGTGCCTACAGCCACGCCTTTTGGCATTTGTACAATTGAAAGCAAAGAGTCGATACCGTTTAGCTGGCTAGAGCGAACCGGCACACCAAACACGGGTAGGTGAGTATGTGCGGCTATCATTCCAGGTAAATGTGCCGCGCCACCTGCACCACCAATAATGACTTGGTAGCCTAGATCGGCCGCTTGTTCGGCAAAATCTGTGAGTAAGTTGGGTGTACGGTGCGCAGAAACCACCTTGGCGGTATAGCTTACGCCTAGCCTTTCAAGCATGAGTGCCGCATTTTGCATGGTGGGCCAATCAGATTTTGAACCCATTACTATTGCCACTTTTGGCATATATTTCTCTCTTAAATCACATTTTCAATTGGGAGGAAATCGATTCCTCTAAATTTTAGGACGCGTATTGTAGCCTATCGCGATCCGCATAGAAACCACCCCAATTAGTGATTTTACTGACACCTAGCTTAATGTAAGTGCATGTAATCTAGGGTTAAGTGGGTAAGCAGCTTAACGCCGGTTTTCATGCCAGAGTCGTCCACATAAAACTCTGGGGTGTGATGAGCGGGTGCTTGGTCTTCGCTTACATCAAGAGGTTTTCCACCTACCCACATGTATAGTCCGGGTACTTTTTCTTGAAAAAATGAAAAATCTTCAGCGCCCGTTACCGGTTTACTATATATAACATTGTCGCGCCCCGCGCTTTTCATTAGGGTGGGTAACATCTTCTCGGTAAGTGCAATATCGTTAAAAGTGATGGGGTAGCTTTGACCTAAAGGCAAGGTAACTTCGGCTTGAGCGCGCATACTGTCGGCAATTCCATGCACCTTTCTTGGTATCGCTTCATACATATGTTTACGAGAAGCGGCATTTAAGGTGCGTATAGTGCCCACCAACTCGACTTCGCTAGGAATGATATTTGAGCGATTGCCACCATGAATAGAGCCAATTGTTACCACCGCTGCTTCATCAATTAATTTGATTTCGCGGCTGACTATGGTTTGTAGGCTCATAATAATTTGCGCTGCAGTGGTGATAGGATCAACACTCGACCAAGGGTAAGCGCCATGGGCTTGCTTGCCTTTTATGACAATTTTAAAAGGATCAACTGCTGCCATAGTGCCGCCTTCTTTGTAGCGCACTTTTCCTACGTCTGTAGAGGAGCTAATATGCAATCCAAAGATCACATCCACATCAGGATTTTTTAATACCCCTTCTTTCACCATCACTTCTGCGCCGCCTGTTTCGCCTCTTGGTGCGCCTTCTTCAGCAGGTTGAAAAATAAACTTCACTTTGCCCTTTAATTGCCCTTTTAGATCCACCAAAATTTTGGCCGCGCCCATTAGCATAGCAATATGGGTGTCGTGTCCACAGGCATGCATCACGGGTACATCATTACCGTCTAGCTCACCTCGCTGCACAGACTTCCAAGCTAACTCGCTTTGCTCTAACACAGGTAAACCGTCCATGTCTGCTCGTAAAGCAACAACAGGCCCAGCAACGCCACTATCTAAAATGGCGACTACGCCTGTTTTGGCTACCCCAGTTTGCACTTCTAAGCCTAAGCTGGTGAGGTATTTAGCAATATATTTTGCCGTTGCAAACTCGCGGTTAGACAATTCAGGGAATTGATGAAAATGATGACGCCATTCCACAACTTTAGGATGAATTTTGTCAACCTTTTTCCCTATGTTTGGCGCAGCATTGAGGGCTGAAAATTGGCTTGTTATTAATAAAGAGGCAAAAGTGAGAAGTTTCATAATGAGCTTAGAATGATGAGTCAACTTCTAATATGTTGAAAGCGATACAGCTTGTCAAATACTGCTGCTAATTTAAGCAAAAAAAATCCGCTGCAGTGAACTGAGCGGATTTTTAGGATAATCGCTTAATTAGCTTTTTTGTCTGCGCATGGCAGTAAAGAATTCATTGTTGGTTTTAGTCATAGACAATTTACCAATTAAAAATTCCATGGCGTCGATTTCAGACATCTCATGGACTATCTTGCGCAATATCCACATTTTTTGTAATTCGTCTTGGGTGGTCAGCAACTCTTCACGTCTAGTACCCGAACGGTTGTAATCAATAGCAGGGAATACACGTTTTTCAGCAATTTTACGGTTCAGGTGCAATTCCATATTACCCGTACCTTTAAACTCTTCGTATATTACTTCATCCATCTTAGAGCCGGTATCAATCAAGGCTGTAGCAATAATGGTTAAACTGCCACCTTC
Source organism: uncultured Paraglaciecola sp. (assembly GCF_937123705.1). Classification (GTDB taxonomy): domain Bacteria; phylum Pseudomonadota; class Gammaproteobacteria; order Enterobacterales; family Alteromonadaceae; genus Paraglaciecola. The sequence goes on from NZ_CAKZKO010000055.1 coordinate 43,317, forward strand.
TTCGATGTTACGTGCAGCACCAAAGAAACGCTTAGGTTTGTGCAATGCGTTAGCATCCACACCACCGGTTAATACTTTACCTGATGAAGGGATAACGGTGTTGTAAGCACGGGCTAAACGAGTAATAGAGTCGAGCAAAATAACCACGTCTTTTTTGTGTTCAACTAAACGTTTGGCTTTTTCGATCACCATTTCTGCCACTTGTACGTGGCGGCTGGCTGGCTCGTCAAAGGTAGAGGCCACCACTTCGCCGCGTACCAAACGCTGCATTTCGGTGACTTCTTCTGGACGTTCGTCAATCAATAACACCATCAATAAACATTCTGGATGATTGGCGGCGATTGATTGAGCGATGTTTTGTAACAACAAGGTTTTACCGGCTTTAGGCGGCGCCACTATTAAACCACGTTGACCACGGCCGATAGGTGAGGCTAAATCTAATACCCTAGCAGTGATATCTTCACTACTGCCATTACCGCGCTCCATGACTAAGCGTTCGTTAGCGTGCAGTGGCGTTAAGTTTTCGAATAAAATTTTATTACGGGCGTTTTCAGGACGGTCATAATTTACTTCGCTAATTTTTAGTAATGCAAAGTAACGTTCGCTGTCTTTTGGTGGGCGAATTTTACCTGAAATAGTATCACCAGTACGCAAGTTGAAGCGCCTGATTTGACTAGGAGAAACATAAATGTCGTCTGGCCCTGCCAAGTATGAAGAGTCATTGGAACGCAAAAATCCAAAGCCATCTTGAAGAATTTCTAATACGCCATTTCCAAAAATGTCTTCTCCGCTTTTAGCGTGAGATTTTAGGATAGAAAAAATGATGTCTTGTTTGCGAGCGCGAGCCATGTTTTCTAGCTTCATTTCTTCTGCTAGTTTAACCAGTTCACTGATAGGTTTATTCTTGAGTTCCGTTAGGTTCATAATAGGTGGGTCTTTATTCTAGAAGCTTATTTTACAAGCCAGTTTGATTGAGTGGTTCAAAGGTTTTTACTTATTTACATCTCTGATTTGAGCGAAGTGTGGGCGGTTCATGTGTGAACAACACAAAAGTTAGCACCAAATAATTGCCGCGTCCAGTGAATTGTCTACTGGTTTGCTGATTTCCTTGTATAGGGTAGTGCAAATTTAAAATAACAATAGCAAAGTGGAAATACCTTAAATATCATTAGGTGCGCTACTTATGGGCGCTGCAGCCTTATTGTTGGCCCAGGTAGACATAAAAAAGCCCAGCAACAGCTGAGCCTATTTATTTTATTTTGTCATAACAAAAACTAGATGTTTTCGTTTAAAAACTCAATAAGTTGGGTTTTTGATAAAGCGCCGACTTTTGTTGCCGCTACATTGCCTTCTTTGAATAGTAACAATGTAGGGATACCTCTGATGCCATACTTAGGTGCCGTTTCGTTATTTTCATCGACATTTAGCTTGCCAACTGTTACTTTGCCGTCAAATTCGTCAGCCACTTCATGCAGTATCGGTGCGATCATTTTACATGGACCACACCATTCTGCCCAAAAATCAACTAACACAGGACCAGCAGCATTGATAACATCGGCCTCGAAACTATCATCAGATAACTGGATAATTTTGTCGCTCATTTTTTTCTCCGTAATTAATTCTGTCGCTGATATGATTCAGCGCGGTTGTGATTGTTATATAGAAACTGGTTTTTAATGCAAGCAATGATAAGCTATAAGCTATGCCAACTACACACTTAACCGAAACAAAGTTTTCAGATTTACCTATCCATCCACAGGTTGTAGAGGCGCTAACAGCGGCTAAATTCAACCATTGCACACCTATTCAGGCGCTGAGTTTTCCACCTTTACTTGATGGTAATGATCTTGCCGGACAAGCGCAAACAGGAACAGGTAAAACCATTGCATTTTTAGTGGCCACTTTCCACCATTTATTGACTAACCCGCAAAACTCAAAGCGTCAGCCTAGAGCAATCATTATGGCGCCAACCCGTGAGTTAGCAGTGCAAATTTTTAATGATGCAGAACTGCTTAGTCAACACACAGGCTTAAGCCTTGGTTTGATTTATGGGGGCGAGGGTTATCAAAGTCAACGGGAAAAGTTACAACAAGGCGTCGATATTATTATCGGTACCACAGGTCGCATCATTGATTATTATAAACAAAACATTTTTTCGCTAGCTGCTATTCAGGTGGCGGTGTTAGATGAAGCCGATCGCATGTTTGATTTGGGCTTTATTAAAGATATCCGCTTTTTGTTTAACCGCATGCCTAAACCATCTGAACGTTTGAGCATGTTGTTTTCTGCTACTTTGTCTTACCGGGTGCAAGAGTTGGCTTACGATCATATGGATAACCCCATTCATGTGCAAATTGAGCCAGAAAGAAAAACTGCAGAACGGGTAAAGGAAGAGTTGTTTTATCCATCTGACGAAGACAAACCCTACCTATTACTGACCTTAATGGAAGAGGAGTGGCCAGAGAAGGCCATTGTTTTTGCCAATACTAAACACGGATGTGAACGAGTATCAGACTGGTTAGAAGCAGATAATCATAGAGTTGGCTTATTAAGTGGCGATGTACCGCAAAATAAACGTCTCAAAATTTTAGAGCGTTTCACCTCAGGAGCTATTGATGTGTTAGTAGCCACAGATGTAGCAGCCCGTGGTTTGCATATTCCTATGGTTAGTCATGTGTTTAATTACGACTTACCAGACGACGCAGAAGATTACGTACACCGTATCGGAAGAACCGGACGTGCTGGTGAAAGCGGAATTTCTATTAGTTTTGCATGTGAAAAATACGCGTTGAATTTGCCAGCGATTGAGGAATATGTCGAACATTCTATTCCAGTAACTGAATACAATCCTAATGATTTAATGCGTGAAGTTTCGCCGCCCAAACCTCGCTTTAAAAAGCGTCTGCAAAGTGGCAAAAGTCACCAAAAACGCTCATCAGGTCCACGCCCTAATCGCAATAGATGAATAGTAACCCAGAAATCATCACGCCACTTTCTCAGCCAGAGCAGCTGTATGCCGCGGTAGATTTAGGCTCAAATAGCTTTCATATGGTGATAGTGCGCGTGGTGGCGGGCAGTGTGCAAATCATCGGCAAGATCAAACAAAAAGTGCGTCTTGCTGCTGGATTAGATGACAATATGTTACTTGATCAGGCAAGCCTTGAGAGAGGATGGGGCTGCTTAGAAACCTTCGCCGAACGTTTGCAGGATATTCCCCGTTCAAATATTAAAATTGTTGGCACAGCTACATTACGATTAGCTAGTAATGCAGAGCTGTTTATCAGTAAAGCCGAACAAATTCTCCACAATAAGCTGAATGTTATCGATGGCGAGGAAGAGGCTCGGCAAATATATTTAGGTGTGGCTTACACCTCGGCTAATCAAGGCAATTCTTTGGTTATCGATATAGGCGGTGCAAGTACAGAAGTGATAGTGGGCAATGATATGACCCCCATTCATTTAGTCAGCTTGAATATGGGGTGTGTGACTTTCAAGGAGCGTTTTTTTGCCGATGGTAATATAGCAGAGCAGCAATTTGACAACGCCATAGAAGCAGCAAAGTCCTTGTTAAACCCTATAATTGATGATTTTATTCATTTTGACTGGGCGCAATGTTTGGGAGCATCGGGTACACCTCAAGCCATTACTGAAATTTTGGTGACCCAAGGGATTAGCGACTCTATACGTATCGATTATCTGCATAATTTAAAACAGCAATGTATCGATTGTACTACCATAGATTTATTGCAAATAGAGGGATTAACCGAAGCCAGACGTGCAATTTTCCCCAGCGGTTTAGCTATATTGATTGCATTGTTTGAACAGCTAAATATTCAAGAAATGCAGATTTCGGGAGGCGCACTACGGGAAGGGCTTATCTATGGCATGTTAGATAACATGCAACAGAATGACCGCAGGCTACAAACCCTTGAACAGTGGGTTGAACGTTTTCATATAGAATCACAACACGCTAATCGCGTTAAGGATGTTGCCCTTAGTTTGCTTGGGCAGCTGCAAAATCAGAGTCTATTGCACAACATAGACAGCGAAGCGGTGTTGATGGCAGCCGCTATGTTGCATGAGATTGGCTTACACATCGAGTATAAATTACACCATCAACATGGTGCCTACATTCTCACACATTTACCTATGGTGGGATATACAGATCAACAAAGGGCTGGTATTAAAGCGTTAGTGCAAAATCATAGGCAGGAAATAAGGTTAGAGTTGTTCGTTGCATTTCATCCAGAGGTTCGCCAAGCACTTTTGATATTATTAAGAATATTACGCCTATCCTGCTTGCTTTCTATTCGTCGTAAAGACAATGTGTTAGCTGATATTACTATGGTTACACATGACGAGAAGTGGACGCTCACTTTCCCTGAAGGCTGGTTAAAATCGCACCCACTAATAGATGCAGAGCTGGCGAACGAGAAATGGCAGCAGCATAAAGTGGGCTGGATATTGGAGTGCTTTTAACTTTGCTTTAGCAGTATGGCTGCTTGTTTGGCAAAGTAAGTTAAAATACCGTCAGCCCCTGCCCGTTTAAATGCCATAAGCGACTCTAAAATAACCTCGTCTTCATTTAACCAACCTTTGGCAAAGGCCGCTTTGTGCATGGCATATTCACCACTTACTTGATAGGCAAAAGTAGGCACTTTGAACTGGTCTTTACAACGCCTCACAATATCTAAATACGGCATTCCGGGTTTGACCATCACCATGTCTGCGCCTTCTTGTAAATCTAATGCAATTTCACGCAATGCTTCATCTGAATTGGCTGGGTCCATTTGGTAGGTCTTTTTGTTACCACCTTTAATATTCCCAGCTGAGCCGACTGCGTCTCTAAACGGTCCATAATAGCTAGACGCATACTTAGCCGAATATGCCATGATACAAGTGTTACTAAATCCTTTGCTTTCAAGGGCTTGGCGTAATGTACCGACTCGGCCGTCCATCATATCTGAAGGAGCGACTATGTCGGCACCCGCTTCGGCATGGGATAATGCTTGTTTAACTAATACCGCAATAGTTTCATCATTTAAGACATAGCCTTGTTCGTCAATTAAGCCATCCTGACCGTGAGAAGTGAAAGGGTCGAGCGCAATGTCTGTAATTATTGCAATATCTGGTACTGCTTGTTTAATAGCGCGTACCGCTTTTTGTGCTAATCCGTTGGGATTAAAGGCTTCGCTTGCACACAAAGACTTGGCTTGCAGTGGCGTGACAGGAAACAGTGCTATGGCTGGAATACCTAGCGCCACTAATTCAAGGGCTTCCTTAACTATTAAGTCAACGGATAAGCGTTCAACACCAGGCATTGAGGGTACGGCTTCTCTTTGGTTCTCACCTTCTAGCACAAACATAGGATAAATTAAATCACTGGCCGTTAGGGTGTTTTCTGCCACTAAACTGCGCGTGAATGCTTGTTTGCGTAATCTACGCATTCGTGTATTGGGAAAATGTTCTGTCATGGTTAATCCTGCTGTTTAAAAACGTCTAAACTACTGCTTTGCACATTGTTGCGCCCCGCATTTTTAGCTGCATAGAGTTGCTTGTCGGCTAACGACAAAATACTATCTTCTGGTTGCTCAAAACTTAGGGTGGCGGTGCCAATCCCCGCACTAATTGTAATATTTATCGATACCTCCTCAGCCTGAATAGAAGTGTTTTCTATTTCAGCTCTAAGTTGTTCAACTAGTATTTGTGCGCCTACTAAATCGGTACTGGGAAGAATTAATGCAAATTCTTCACCACCATATCGGCAAGCAACATCACTGGGTCTTTTTAAGGCGCTTTGAAGTATCTTTGCCACTGTCTTAATACATTCATCGCCAACCAAGTGTCCATATTGATCATTAACCTTTTTAAAGTGGTCTATATCAATCATTACAATAGACAGTTGGCTTTGTTCCCTGCGACTTCGGCGTACTTCTGCAAGGTGTTTTTTGTCAAAGAAACTGCGATTACGGATCCCTGTTAAGGCGTCTAAGGTATTTTTTTCTTGCAGCTCTTGGTTGGTTTCAGATAGCTCTCTTAAGGCAATTTCTAACTCTAAGGTGCGTTCTTGAACCTTGTACTCAAGTTCTTCAGTGGCATTTTCTTGGGTAACCAATAAGTCCCTTTGTGCTTGTTGCGTCTGTCTTTCTTTATCTATTAATGCTTCTTGAGTACTCAGTAATGCCCGTCGTTGTTGATTGTGATTTATAGCTAAAATAAGCGCCAGTAACACTGTTTCAATCACAGCACCCAGCATAAATAAGTAAAAGGATGGAAAATTAACATTGATGACATCTAGTGTATCTAAGCTAACCGTAAAGCCACTCACAAACAATACTATCCAGGCGATAGTATAATAACGAGCGATTATTTGCCCCTTGAACCACAACCAAATGGACACGCTAAGGATGATTATCCCACTGGTTAAAACCACCACAAAAAAGGGTTTGATAATGGTCTGCAACGGGATAATGAAACTGGCGACAAAGCCAAATAAAAACAGAGCAGAGTTAGCATTAAGTAGCTTATTGAGGCGTTTACTGTGAGCTTTTATATTGAGCAACAGATTGCAAAATAAAATAGACATACAAAAGGCTAAATTTACAAATATTCCTACAGCGTGTTGCTGTAACCAAGGGGAATTAGGCCAGAGATAACGATAACCTAAGCCTTGCAAAGCGGCTAAAGTTAAGGTCAAAAATAGAACATAGCCGGCATAGACTAAAAAGGTTGAAGCACGAGTGGTGATATAAAAAAATAGATTACTTAATCCCATCGCTAACATAAGGCCAAAAAAACCACCCATTATTAGCACGCTTTTACTTGAATATTCTAAATAGTCTTTTTGCTGCCAGACATTAATAGGCAGGCGTTGTGCACCTTTGGAGTGTGTACTTATATACACCTGTATTTGTTGCTGGTGAAGGGGTACTGGAATGAGAAAGTTTTCGTGTTCAATCACTCTTTGGGAGAACTTCAATGAGTCACCGAGATGGTATTCCTGAATTATTTTTTTATTATGAATAAACCAAAGGCTGATATTGTCGAGTAGCGCATTGTTAATTACTAATAACATTGGCTTTGCTTGATTAATGTCATTCAAAGTAAACCTAAACCAGTGTTTTTGATTTGATGTACCTATAGATGTCTGGGTTTGAGTCCTTTGTTGCCACGTATCTGTTGTGTTAATAAGTATGCTAGCAATAGAATGTCGTTTTTTTGAGTCCACTAAGTATTCAACATCTTGTACCTCAGTATGACTAGGTAGAATATCAGTGGAAAAATTTGTGGTGGTAAAAATGGCGATGATAGAAAAAACAATGATGCTAAATAGCAACCAATCTTTTTTGGTGAAGAGATTGAATTGACTATTTGGCATCATTCACATTTATATGTGTAAACCCAAATAATGCTTGAGTATTAGCAAGGCTTGCTAGCTGCAACGAGTTGATATCAGTTGTCATTAGGCTGGCAACTTCTGCTGCTATGTAGGGAAGATAAGCAGGTTCGTTATTACCTTTATCAAGTTTTCGGTTATTGGCTAAACCCTTGGGACGTAGATAAGGGGCATCGGTTTCTAGCAAAACCCTTTCTAGGGGCAGTGATGCAACCGCATCCCGTAGTGACTGTCCCCGCTTGGGATCGCAAACCCAGCCGGTCACGCCTATATACAAGTCGAGATCAAGATAGCGATTCATTTGCTCAGTATTACCGGTAAAACAATGCACCACGCCACCTTTTAAGTGGTGCCGATATTTTGCTAATAACTCAATTTGAGCCTCAAAGGCATCGCGTTCATGCAAGAAGACCGGCAATTCCAGTTCACAGGCCAACTTAAGCTGTTGTTCGAAGGCAAAACGTTGGTTCTCGGGAGTGGAAAAATTGCGATTAAAATCAAGGCCACATTCACCAATAGCCACAACGCTTGTAGATTGGGCTAAGGTACGTAATTTATCTATTGTTTGATCAGTAAACTGGTTGGCATCGTGAGGGTGAACGCCTACCGTGGCCGATAGGTGGTCAGGGTGCTGCTTGGCCAAATCTACTGCTTGCTGGCTTTTGTCTTCACTGGTGCCGGTTATAATAAGATGCGAAACACCAGCAGCTAGAGCTCGCTCTAATACAGTTTCAAAATTCAATCGTTTATCAGTGAAGTTGACCCCAATATCACACCAAGACATGTACTTTACTCGCTTAATTTGCTCACAGATTATCCTGTTGTTCTTGCTCTACTTTTTTACGAGAATAAATACTACCTACGACTATACCAAACTCGTATAGAACCCACATTGGCACGGCCAGTAAAGTTTGCGAAATAATATCGGGTGGTGTCAGCAACATGCCTATTACAAATGCCCCAACTATGACATAAGGACGTTTTGCACGAAGGGAATCTGGGGTGGTAACGCCGGTCCAGCACATTAATACTACGGCTACTGGGATTTCAAAGGCCAAACCAAAGGCAAAAAATATTTTTAAAACAAAATTTAGATAACTGCTGATATCGGTATTAATGGCCACGCCTTCAGGGGCCACGCTAGTAAAAAATGCAAAGGCTAAAGGAAATACCACAAAATAGGCAAAGGCCATGCCCAGGTAAAATAACAAGGTGCTCGAAAACAATAAAGGGGCAACTAAGCGTTTTTCGTTTTTGTATAGCCCAGGCGCCACAAATCCCCAAATTTGATACAGCACCACAGGAATCGCAATAAAAAATGACAGCACCATAGTGAGCTTAAAGGGCGCAAAAAAAGGAGAAGCCACATCGGTGGCAATCATTTGTGCATTTTCTGGCAGGGTATCTAATAAAGGTGTCGCTAACCAGTGGTATAAATCCTGAGCAAAGTATACTAAGCACAAAAATACCACAAACACACTCACAACAGCTTTTAGTATACGGCTTCTAAGTTCAATTAAATGAGCAATTAAGCTATTGGGTTCAACCATATTTACTCTTTAGAATAAGGTTTTTGCACAGACTTGGCGGCATCGCGAAGTTCATCGACTGTTTGTTGCAACTCAGGAGATAAGTTCTCTAAATTTTGATTCTCGGCTTTTTTTAGGTTTTCATGTAACTCATGAATTTTGAACTGCTGTTCAACTTCTTGCCTAAACCCTGTGGCCATGCCTTTAACACTGCGTACAGTTTTTAGGGTCGAGCGAATGGCACCGGGTAACCTTTCTGGTCCCAGTACCACTAGGCCTACAACGCCAATGATAAGCAGTTCAAAAAAACCAATATCAAACATTATTGCTGCTCTTTTTGTTCGCTCTTGGTTTGCTTAATGGTATTTTCAGCGTCTTCTGTGGACTTATCTGTAACCTTCTCATTAGCAGCAAAATCAGCATCTTTTTCTTTGTCATCGTCGCTCATCGCTTTTTTAAAGCCTTTAAGTGCTCCACCTAAATCTCCACCTAAACCGCGTAGTTTTTTGGTACCAAAAAGTAACACCACAATAACTAAAATAATTAACAACTGCATGGGGCTTATGCCAAACATAACCTAACTCCTAGAAACGTAATAAAATCATTATACTTAGCTTATCTAAAAGGTCACTGGATTTGATCGGCAAATCTGGTCTGTTTGACTTTTTAATCTCTAATTGCGTTAATCTTAGGTATGAAAACGAGACTTGCTCGTCTACTAAATGTCGATTTAGATAGTAGGAATAGTGTGAATAGAGGCTTTTTAATATTCTTTCTCAGCATCATTTTTAGCACTCATTCCCATGCTGAAGAAAAGAAACCGGAATACCCATGGCTAGATTCCATGCACCAGAGTATTGCTTCTTCGGTAAACTCTAGTGCTTTGTGGTTTGATGATTTTTTTGATTTAGAGGAAGTCGAAACCAGTGAGCAAGCCTACGGCTCCGCAAGGATACGATTAGGTTGGGAGCCACGAAGCCGAGATTTAAATGAGTTTGAAACGCGCTTTAAAGTAAAGGTTAAGTTGCCCAAGCTGAAAAATCGCGCCGATTTGGTGTTATCTGATTATGACGACGACAGGCCAGATAACGAAATTCAAGCGTCGGGTAATAATGACTTTGTTGAACAAAATCGTTTTAGCTTGGCACTACGCTGGCGCAGTAGCCGAGCGAGTGGTTTGTCTCATCGTATTGGGGTTGGACGTCGCTTACAGGCTTTTGCAAAGAGTCGTTATCGAAATTCCCATGTGTTAAACGAAAAACTAATTCTAAGATGGGAAACCTCTGCCTACTTGTATAGCAAAGATGGCTTAGGCGCAGATTTTTCTTGGCAGTTAGGTTACAACGACACCGAGCACTCTATTTTTAGATGGAGTAATCATTTTTACTTCAGAGATAAAAGCAATGATTGGTTATGGCAACATAGCGTGCAGAAACTCAGGCAATTTGACGAAAAAAATGCCTTGATTGCGGGGTTTTATATAGAAGGACTAAGCCGTCCAAATTATCGAATAGAGGAATATTTGGTCAGTATAAGGTGGCGGAAAAACACCCTGCGTAAGTGGTTGTTTTATGAGGTAGAGCCTTTTGTTTTATGGCGTCGTGATGAAGGCTTCGCAACATCCCATGGTATCGCTTTACGAGTCGAAGGGCATTTTGGTGATAATTAGCACCGCAAACTTTATTTTATGCGCCATGCCGCCATCCAGCTGCATAAGCCTAATGTAATGCAAGCCGCACTTGGCCACCAATGTGGCTGATAAACCGGCAATATTACTGCGGTAATGACAAAAGTCGCCCCCATTATTAATAATTGCGAGCTGCGGTGTTGCCGCTGCATTTGTTGTTGCTGCAATTCAAACTGTCTTTTGTGTTGTTCGGGTAGCTTCTTAACCTGTTTTAAGGTGTCGTATACTAGGTCTGGTATTTCGGGTAATTTTTCAGACCAAAAAGGTAGATTGGCTGATATTTTTTGATACATGGCTTTAAAGCCAATTTGCTGTTTCATCCAATTCTCTAAAAATGGTTTAGCGGTTTGCCATAAGTCAAGTTGTGGGTAAAGCTGTCGACCTAAGCCTTCAATGTACAGCAAGGTTTTTTGCAGTAAAACCAATTGCGGTTGGATCACCATATTGAAACGTCTGGCGGTATTAAACAGCTGCAGCAACACATTACTAAATTCGATTTCGTCTAAAGGTTTTTGAAAAATTGGCTCGCATACCTTGCGAATGGAGGCTTCAAAATCGTCTATGTCGGTATCTGCAGGAACCCAACCAGAGTCCACATGCAATTGTGCAACCTTGCGATAATCACTATTAAAAAAGGCGATGAAATTTTCAGCTAAATACCGTTTGTCCTCACTATTGAGGGTGCCCACTATACCAAAATCGATAGTGATATATTGAGGATCGTTGGGATTTACCGTGGAGACAAAAATGTTGCCAGGATGCATATCGGCGTGAAAAAAACTATCGCGGAACACTTGGGTAAAAAATACTTCTACGCCACGTTCTGCTAATCTTTTCATATTGGTATTGCGGGCCACGAGTTGTTCTATATCTGCTATAGGTGTGCCATAAATCCGCTCCATAACCATCACATTTCTATGACTGTATTGGCTATAGATTTTTGGCACATACAAAGCGGTGGAGTGTTCAAAATTTTGTCTAAATTGGATGCCGTTCGCGGCTTCGTGGGTTAGGTCTAATTCATCTATTATGGTGCGTTCGTATTCTTCCACTACCTCAACAGGGCGTAAACGCTCGCCATCTGGCAGTAGCTTTTGCAGCGCGCCTGCCGCAGTACGCATTAATTCAATATCGGATTGTATAGTGTGTTGAATATTGGGCCTGATAACTTTAACAATCACATCTTGCTTGCCGTCTTTTAATTTTGCGGCATGTACTTGAGCGATCGAGGCCGAGGCTAAAGGTTTAGGCTCAAATTCACTAAATAAGTCGCTAAGTGCACTTAATCCAAGTGTTTTTAGAATAATTTGTTGGGCTTGTTCTGTATCAAAGGGGGCTACTTGATCTTGTAATATCGATAACTCGATGGCTACATCTGGCGGCAGTAAATCTTTGCGGGTAGACAACATCTGGCCAAATTTGATAAACACTGGCCCTAAAGTTTGCAGTGCCAATCGAATGCGCGCACCTTGGGATTTATCGGGATGCTTATTGCGCAGCCAAAACAATCCTAATCGGCCTAATTTCGCATACCAAGGTAGCCATTTGCTTGGAATTAGTTCGTCTAGTCCGTGTTGCAACATCACCTTATTAATCTGGTAAAAGCGTAAAATTCTCACCTTAGTTCTGGGATCCTGTGTTAACTTTATGGGCTTGTTCTAATAACCCTATTCTGGCGGATAAGCGTTCTGTGTCACTGCGTAGTTCACTGACACTTTGACTAAAACTTAACATTTCACTCGGTTTAACGGCAATTGAATCACTTTGAGTTAAGTGCTCGCTGAGCGCCGCAGCACCTTGTTCAATTTGGGTTTTAGCTGTATCAAACAAGGTTCGCATGCTGCTAAAGGTTTGATGAGCCACCACGTCGCCAGTGTATTGCGAAAGTAACTCTTCCCAGTCAATGTCTAGATCTTTGAGCAAGGTACTAAAGGTTTGTGCCACATAAATATCACCTATCAAACTTAGTTGTTGTTGTTGAATAAGTTGGGTGAGTTGGCTGCTGTCTTTAAGTTTAGGTAAGGTTTCGAGATTTAATTCAATTAAACAGTCTACGGACTCACTTGATGTTTCGCTAGTCGCCATAACAGCGCGCACATCCACTTGCTCTGAAAAACTAAAAAGTAGCGGCCAAGGCAATTCTTTAATTGTTACTTGCAAGGATCTACCCGATAGTTTTTTCAATCGCAATTGGCTTTCTTCATCGAGCTTAAGCAATTTATTTATGGTCAACTCAATGCCGGAGGTTACTAATTGAGCAAATGGCATATTAAAATTTAAAGCCTCGGTGCAGCGCGACTATGCCGCCGGTTAAGTTATGGTAAGTGGTTTGTTCAAATCCTGCGGTTTCCATCATGCTTTTAAGCACCTCTTGTTCGGGGTGCATACGAATAGACTCAGCTAAATATTGATAGCTGTCGGCGTCATTTGCTACCACTTGGCCAATTTTGGGTAATAAATGAAATGAATACATATCGTAAGCTTTGCTGAGCATTTCGTTAGTTGGCTTAGAAAACTCTAACACTAACAAACGGCCACCGGGTTTTAGTACGCGGTACATAGAGGCCAAGGCTTTGTCTTTATCGGTGACGTTTCTAAGGCCAAAAGCAATAGTAATAATATCAAAGCTGTTATCAGGAAACGGCAAGGCTTCGGCATTGGCTTGAACATACTCTACATTGCCCACTATGCCTTTGTTACGTAGTTTATCGCGGCCCACTTTCAACATGGCATCGTTAATATCGGCTAACACCACTTGGCCAGACTCGCCAACAATACGAGAAAACTTAGCCGTTAAATCACCTGTGCCACCGGCCAAATCCAATACTTTATGGCCTGCACGTACCCCGCTACAATCTATGGTGTAGCGCTTCCATAAACGGTGCACACCCATAGACATTAAGTCATTCATAATATCGTATTTGGCCGCAACTGATTGAAACACTTCTTTTACCATATTCACTTTTTGGCTGGACTCAACCTGCTTAAAGCCAAAATGAGTGGTGTTTTCAGTTGTTTGAGTATCATTTGTGTCAGGGGTGTTCATGGAAAATCCTAGATAGTCATATATCACTAGTTTACCGAATAAAAGCCAAGGCCAACAGATAAGAATGCAGGAATACCTGTTACGGCTAAAATGCGGCCGTTATTGATAATTATCGCCCACACTATTGGCTATAATCATACTCAATTCTTGCAAAGATAATCCGCTTTGTTGTTGCAGTTCGTTAAAACCCTGCTGTATGGCAGTAAGACTACGTTTGGACTGGGCCGAGCCTGAAATAATATCGCGTTGGGTGAAATAACCCACCACATCATTGGTCAATAAAAAGGTATCTTTACCCAAAGCGCGCAAGCCATAGGGGCCGGTATTGCCACCTAGTCTGGCTCCATGCTTTTTTAGATAGGCCCACAATCCTGTGATATCTTCGCTAGGCCAATCAGCCACAAATTTGGCAAAACTGTCATGCTCCCTTGCGACGTTATCGATCATGATGGCGTTATCACGAATGGTTTTTACCTTAGTATAATTGCGAATAATGCTAGGATCTGTGGCTTTTTGTTCGAGCATTTCATCGGGCATTAGGAGTACTTTTTCGATGTTAAAGCTAAAAAATACTCGCTCAAAATCAGGCCATTTATTGGTCACCACCCGCCATACAAAGCCCGATTGGAATACTTTTTTAGTGAATTCGGCTAAAAATCGATCCGCGCCAATCTTGCTAAGAGCTTGAACTGATAAAGGCTGGGTGAGTATTGTCTGTATTGCTTGTGGCCCACCTTTACGCTCGCAAGCCCGCTGGTAAATGGCGCTAAATTTTTCTAGATTTTGCATACATCTCTAATCATTCATTTAAAAACTGGATTTTAATAACATTTAGCAACACACTAGAATTTCTAGGGTTTACCTCATAACAAAAATTATAACAGAGGGCAGGATGAAAAAGTTTTTTACTAGAACCATCTATCTATTACTTATCATAGGTGTAGGCGTATTTGCTTATACCCAATACCAAAATTGGCAAGGTAGGATTGATTTGGCCGAGCAACAAGCCTCGCCGCAAGGGCAATTACCCCAGTGGTTAACGCCAAAACATTATCATTTAGAGTTGCGTGTTAATCCTGATGAAGAGCGTTTTAGCGGCCAAGTTAAAATTCAAGTTGCGCTATCACAAGCTAGCCAAGAGTTATGGCTGCACGGCCAAGATTTAAGCGCCAGCAAAGCTGAGTTTATCGGTGCCGATGGTAATGTGGTGGCCCTTGATTATCACGAAATGGGACATTCTGGCGTGGTTCGACTCAGCGCCGCCCAGCCCATTGCCGCGCAACAGGGCAGTATCAACATAAATTTCACTGGCAATATGGCTAAAGATTTGACTGGTTTGTATCTCGTTAAAGAAGGCGACGAAAATTATGCCTTCACCCAATTTGAGTCTATCTTTGCTCGGTTTGCTTTTCCTAGTTTTGACGAGCCACGTTTTAAGACACCCTTTGATATCACCTTAGAAGTTAAAAATCAGCACAAAGGGCTGGCCAATACCCCGCAAATTCAACATCAACAATTAGACGATGGCTTTCAGCGTTTAACCTTTCAAACCACTAAACCTTTGCCCACTTACCTTGTGGCTATTGCGGTGGGTGATTTGGATGTTGTTGAATATGCAGCTATTCCAAAATCTGCGGTAAGAGATCGCGAGATCCCTTTGCGTGGCATCGCCACCAAAGGCAAAGGCGCACAAATGAATTATGCGCTGGAAAATACCGCTGCTATTTTAGATGCCCTAGAACGCTATTTTGATATGCCATACCCTTACGAAAAATTGGATTTAGTGGCGGTCCCTGATTTTGCCGCAGGTGCCATGGAAAATGCCGGTTTAATTACCTATCGCGAGCAATTATTGCTATTGGGAGACAACCCTTCTATCGATGAAATACGCAGTTATGCCAGCACCCATGCCCATGAGTTAGCCCACCAATGGTTTGGCAATTTGGTGACTATGCCTTGGTGGAACGACATTTGGTTAAATGAGTCTTTTGCCACTTGGATGGCCGATATCACCATGAATGAATGGAACCCAGCACTAGGCTTTGAGCGGGCCATGGTGCGCAGCGGCCATAGGGTGATGGCGAGTGATATCTATTTGGATACGCGGCAAATTCGCGAGCCCATTACCGATAATGGCGAAATAAAAAATGCCTTTGATGGTATCACCTATCAAAAAGGGGGCGCCGTATTACAAATGATGGAAGACTTTGTGGGAGAAGAAGCCTTCAGAGACGGGGTTAGATACCACATGAAAAAATACGCATTTGGCCATGCCGATGCGTTGCAATTTATTGAGTCCATCGAACGCTTTGCGCAAAAAGCTAAAATTAAACCGGCCTTTGAGAGCTTTCTTAATCAAAAAGGTGTGCCTTTGGTAAGCCTCGATTACCAATGCTCAGAGCTAGGCAATACAGTGACATTAAAGCAGTCTCGCTACTTACCTTTAGGCGCCCGTTCATCATCAGAGCAGCAATGGACATTGCCGGTTTGTATGACCCTTATCAATGATGAGCAACAGCAACAAGCGTGCTTTTTGCTTGATAAGGCCCAACATGAAATGACCCTAGAGAGTGACTTTTGCCCTACTGCGGTTATGCCCAATGCGGGTGGCAAGGGCTACTATCGTTGGTCAATGGCCAAAGACAAGCAACAACGTTTAATCGCAAATTTAGATAAGTTCAGCGGCGCAGAGAAATACTCTATTGCCAGTAATTTAGCTGCCGAGTATCGCGCCGGACGTATGGAGATATCTGATTACCTGCAAAATATTCGCCCACTAGTCGCGGATAAAGATTGGGATCTGATAAGCCAACCCATCAGTGAAATTAAATTTATCGCCAACGAAATTGCTAACGAACAAGAGAATCAGCAAATATCTGAGTTTTTATCTACTTTGTATCAACCTAAGTTGGACAACCTTGGGCTACACCCTACCAGTGAGTTAGATAAATCGAATCCCGTTGAAGCCAAGATGTTACGCAAACAAATGATTAACTTATTGGCGTTAACCTTAAAGCAGCCAGAGGCACTCAATGAACTGGCCGACATGGGCGTACAACTAATAGGTTATCAAAGCGATAGTCAGCTACGGGTTGACAGTATTGAACCCGAATTAATCTTACCGGCCCTAAGCAGTGCCGTAGAAGTGCATGGTAAACCCTTTGCCGATGCCATGGTAGCCCAGCTAGAAAATACCGACGACGGCACGTTGCGCCAACAGATATTAACGGCAGTAGGGCGTTCAACCCACCCAGAAATAGGCGAGATGGTGCTAGATATGATGACCTCATTGTCTTTGCGGGTAAATGAACGGATCACCTTGCTGGTTTCACAAATGAGCGTGAAACAAAATCGTGGTCGAGTATATCAATGGTTTAAAGAAAACTTTTCGTTAATGTCTATGGTTATCCCCAAGAAATACATGGGCATGACGCCACTAATTGGAGCAGGATTTTGCAGTGAAGCCATGCATCAAGATGTGAAAACTTTCTTTACCGAAGAACTCGCTGAAATTGAAGGTGCAGAACGTCATTTGTCCACAACCTTAGAAAAGATATCAATGTGTGTCACTTTGGCTAAAGCAAAAGGCAACATTACTATCTAATTGACAAGGCTAACCAGCTAACCAAAAAAAATCGAACCCCAAGAGCCGTTAATTCTAATGCTTTTGGGGTGAACGGCAGGGTTGCAATAATCCTGCCGTGGGTCTCAGTAAATTTATGCTGCAATACCCGAATGGCGTAGCAAAGCGTTCACCTCTGGTTCGCGACCCCTAAAGGCCACAAACAGCTCCATGGGTTCTTTACTGCCACCCATTTCGAGGATGTTAGCCATAAAGTCTTGGCCAGTTTGTTGATTAAAAATACCTTCTTCTTCAAAGCGGCTAAAGGCGTCTGACGATAACACTTCTGCCCATTTGTAGCTGTAATAGCCTGCCGCATAACCACCCGCAAATATATGTCCAAAGCTATTTTGAAAACGATTAAAGCTAGGGGGAATGAGCACCGCCACTTGCGCACGCACTTCGTCTAAAAATTGCTGTACATTGGTTTGCCCTGCAACAAAATTTTGGTGCAAGCTAAAGTCGAATAGGCTGAATTCTAACTGCCTTAACATTTGCATGGCTGATTGGAAGTTACGGGCAGCGAGCATGTTGTCTAACAAGTTTTGCGGCAGCGATTCGCCTGTTTCAAAGTGCCCAGAAATAAAGCTAAGTGCCTCTGGTTGCCAGCACCAGTTTTCTAAAAATTGACTAGGTAATTCCACTGCATCCCAAGCTACACCGTTGATGCCTGATACCCCTCCAACGTTTATTTTGGTCAACATATGATGTAAACCATGGCCAAATTCGTGGAACAAGGTCACGACTTCATCGTGAGTAAACAAAGCCGGTTTGTCGCCTACTGGCCCATTAAAGTTACAGGTTAGATAAGCCACTGGGTATTGTTGGCTGTTGTCGGTTTTTTGTCTGCGTACCTGGCATTCGTCCATCCAAGCACCACCGCGTTTTTTCTCGCGGGCGTATAAATCGAGGTAAAAACTGCCACGAAGTTCGCCGGTTTGGTCGTGAATATCGTAAAAACCCACGTCTTTGTGCCAAGTATCGATATCGTCACGGGCGCTGATGCTTAAGTTGTATAAACGGGATACTACTTCAAACAGACCTGTGACCACTTTGTCTTCGGGGAAATAAGGGCGCAATTGTTCATCAGAAATTTTATAGGTTTGTTCTTTGAGTTTTTCACTGAAATAAGCAAAATCCCAGGCTTGTAACTTATCAACTTGATAATGTTCGTTGGCGAAGGCCGTTAGCGTATCAATATCTTGCTGGGCTTGTGGTTTAGAGCGTTTGGCTAGGTCTTGTAAAAAGCCATTGACCTGCTCGCCAGAGTTGGCCATTTTGCTGGCCAATGAATAATCTGCAAAATTTGCAAAGCCTAATAGTTGTGCTAATTCTTGACGCAAAGCTAAGGTTTCGTTGATGATCTCGGTGTTATCCCATTTCCCAGCGTTGGGCCCTTGGTCAGAGGCACGGGAAGTATAAGCGCGATACATTTCTTCACGTAATTGACTATTATCGGCATGGGTCATTATGGGTAAATAGCTGGGAATATCTAAAGTGAATAACCAACCTTCTAACTCTTTACTTTCAGCTAACTGTTTAGCGGCAGCTAAAGCGGACTCAGGTAAACCGGCTAATTCAGCTTGGTCGATAATATGTTTTTGCCAACCTAAAGTGGCATCCATCACATTATTACTAAAGCTTGAGCCTAAGTCAGATAAACGGCTAGATATTTCGGCATAACGGGCTTTTTTCTCGTCGTCTAAGGCCACGCCTGATAGTTTAAAATCGCGAATGGCATGGGTCACAACTTGTTGCTGTGCCTGTGACAAATTCGCAAATTCGGCACTTGCTTCGATTTGGCAATAAGCTTGGTAAAAATCAGCATTTTGACCGACCCAAGTGCCGTAATCTGATAACGCAGGTAAGCAGGCGTCGTGGGCTTCGCGTAATGCGTCATTGCTAACGACAGAGTTCATATGGGAAACCGGCGACCACTTGCGACTCAATTGGTCGTCAATTTCTTCAATAGGTGCAATAAGGTTATCCCAAGAATAGTCATCTTGACTCAGCAACTCAGTAATTTTAGTTTTGCAGGCTTCAATGGCTTGTTCGATAGCAGGTTGAATATGCTCAGGTTTAATGGCCGAAAATTGCGGTAGCCCAGCTAAATTAGAAAGTGGATTGGTCATTTTTAGTATTCTTCTCGATTAAGATACTTAAAGAAATTGGGTTGCACCCCGTAAATCTCAAGAGCTAATAGTTAATTTTACAACGGCTGTAATTTAATTGTTGTTACAAGGTTCTTTTGCAAGAACGTCATTATCGATTAGTTAGATTAGATCAATTGATAAATTGCAGTGTTATTTTTGTAAGATAAGCATTATCTTCATTCAAATTTTTTAATTAGGCAGGCTCATGGCAGATTTTGATTATATATGTATAGGTGGTGGCAGTGGTGGCATTGCATCGGCAAATCGCGCGGCTAAACACGGTAAAAAAGTAGCGATAGTAGAGGCAAACGCCATTGGTGGTACTTGCGTTAATGTGGGCTGTGTACCCAAAAAAGTCATGTGGTTTGGTGCTCACGTTGCCGAAGCCATTAACTTATATGCCCCTGATTATGGCTTTGATGTCACTGTGAATAACTTCAATTGGCAAACCTTAGTGGATAGTCGCGAAGCTTACATAAAGCGAATACACGGCAGTTATGGCAGTGGTTTTGCAAAAAATGGGGTGACCCTAATCAATGGTTTTGCAACTTTTGTGGATAAAAATACTATAGAAGTTGCTGGCCAACACTACACCGCGGATCACATATTAATTGCCACAGGTGGTCGCCCTACATTGCCTAACATTCCAGGGGCAGAGCTTGGTATCGATTCAAACGGCTTTTTTGAGTTAAGCGAACAGCCTAAACGCGCGGTGGTAGTTGGCGCTGGTTATATAGCTGTTGAACTTGCCGGTGTGATGCATGCATTAGGCACAAAAACCGATTTGGTAGTGCGTAAACATGCGCCACTGCGTAGTTTTGATACTATGTTGTCAGAAACCTTGGTTGAGCTAATGGCTCAAGATGGGCCAACTTTGCATACCCACGCCACACCAACTCAAGTGACGAAAAATGTCGATGGTTCATTAACCATTGAATTTGAAAATGGCGAGGCAATCGAGACTGACTGTGTGGTCTGGGCTATCGGCCGAGAACCTGCCAACGATAAGATTGCTATAGAAAACACCGGTGTTGAGATAAACGAACGTGGCTATATCAAAGTCGATAAGTTTCAAAATACTAACGTAGAGGGCATTTACGCAGTAGGCGATAATATTGGCTATGTTGAACTGACTCCAGTGGCGGTTAAATCAGGGCGTTTATTATCAGAGCGTTTATTTAATGGTCAAACTAATGCCCATATGGATTATTCGTTGATCCCAACAGTGGTGTTTAGCCATCCACCCATTGGCACTATTGGTTTAACCGAAGAGCAGGCCAAGCAAGAATACGGTGCCGATAACATTACAGTGTATAACTCAGGTTTTGCGGCTATGTACACAGCGGTCACTAAGCATAGGCAAATGACGCGTATGAAGTTAATTTGTGCCGGTGACACGCAAAAAGTAGTAGGTTTACACGGCATTGGCGCTGGCATGGACGAAATTCTGCAAGGTTTTGGTGTGGCCATGAAAATGGGCGCAACAAAAGCCGATTTTGATTCATGTGTGGCCATCCACCCAACCAGTGGCGAAGAGTTTGTTACCATGTAGAAATTACTGAGCCTCAACACATTTTTGTTCAAACAATAATGTGTTGAGGCTGCTATAGTCTTGATAATTAAACGTAGCAATACTCAAATTGATTAGGAATGACTATGTCAGACGAAGCAAGTACCGCACATCAAGACATTGCCACTGATTCAACCCAAACCGTTAGCCCTCCGACATTAACCCCAGTTTCCCTCGATCAAAGAATCAACGCTTTAGATATTTTGCGCGGTTTTGCCTTGATGGGCATTTTACTGATGAATATAGAATGGTTTGGCCGGCCTATAGGTGAAATTAGTACCTTCAATTTGGAATTAACTGGCCTTGACCATGCCGCTGGATGGTTAATTCGCTGCTTTGTCGAAGGCAAGTTTTATAAACTTTTTGCGCTGTTGTTTGGCATGGGCTTTGCGGTGATGTTAACCCAAGCTATGCGTAAAGACAGGCCATTTGGAGCCTGGTTTACTCGCAGAATGTTGGTGTTGTTTGTGTTTGGCTTAGCGCATATGTTTTTTCTATGGCAAGGGGATATTCTGCACGACTACGCATTAGCAGGCTTATTATTGTTGGGCTTAATTTATTTACTCCGTAAAAAACGCTTTGAAAAATACAACAATCCCAATTCGATATTAAAGTTAGCCTTGTGGTGGTTATGTGTTCCTATGCTAATGGCGACTTTAGCTGGTGTAGGATTTGGCGCTTTTGTTGACCGTCAATCGTTAACCGAACAATGGCAAAAAAGCCAAGTTGTAAGAGGATTAGTGTCGCAACTTGAGACAGACGCGGCTGAAAATAAAGCCTCTCCAGAAGGACCTCAAGATGAGCTTCTGGCAGATTCAGCTGATGTTTTATTAGAGGCAGGCGAGGCAGACGAAGCAGAAGAGGCAGAAACCACCCCAGACCTTGCCCAAGACAATACAGATGCCGCTGAACAACAAGACGAGCCCAAAGCTGAAGAAGAACAAACGCCTCAAGAGCAAGCACAAGAGATATTCGAATATGAGCAAGAGCTGGCTCAAAATTCGGCTAATGAAATAGCGGCCCTTAAAGACGGCACTTATTGGCAAGCAACTGTGTTTAGAACAAAAGCATCGATAGAGTGGTTGGCTTTTTCACCTTTTTTCGCACTGACTATGTTAATGCCAATATTTTTATTGGGCTATTGGTTGGTGATATCGGGCGCCATCAAAAATCATGTACAACACCCTAAATTATTTGGTTATATGGCCCGTATTGGGCTAGGAGTGGGTTTGTTTATCACAGTAGGCGGCTTGTCGATTATGGGGCATCCAGCGGTGAAGCAGGTTATGCCGCTGCAAGGTGTAGGTAATGTGCTGTTTATGGGCGGGCAGTTTTTTATGGCCGCCGGTTATCTTGGGATGGTGATCAGGTTACTCGACTCACCTAAGTGGTATAACTGGTTAGTGAAACTTGCCCCCATGGGGCGTATGGCGTTAACGAATTACATTATGCACTCGGTTATCGCGACCAGCATATTTTATGGCTATGCAGGCGGTTTGTACGGTGACATATCCCGTGCGCCGCAAATGCTGATTGTGCTGGCGATACTGGCAATACAAATTCCCTTGTCTAGCTGGTGGTTAACCCATTTTCAATTTGGCCCGTTGGAATGGTTATGGCGTTCTTTAACCTATAAAAAGTGGCAGGCTTTTAGAGTGGCACCCCACTAGGCGCTCAACTTTACATCGAGCTTATGTTTTAGGCGTTGCTGCATAAAGTTATTCGCGGCCCAAACATCTGTTAAAGGTTGTTGGGTTTGCGGATGCACATGAGCGTAAGGAAAGGGGCCGAATTCTGGGGTGATGGTGAAGCGCTTTTGGCCTCTCTGCGCTGCGATATCAAACACTTTTTGCCAAAGCCCTAGATGATTTTCTAAATGTTCTGCCCATAATTCATCTTGAGGATCGGTGACCTGTGGTCCTTCTTCAAAGCCTACTCGCGCATGAATATGCTGCACATGAGGGAAAATAGCGTCTAAGCGAGCTTGTTGGTCTCTTAAATCTGACTCATGCACCACCATCCAGTGGCTGATATCTAAATTCAATTTTAATTCGGGTAAGGCTTGTATGATTTTTTCGGTATCGAAGGTACTAAATGTTGGCCTAAATCTATGGGTTTCGTGAGTGATAGCGATGCCGTATTTTTGCTCCAATTTTAGGGCGTGCTCAAAGAGTGTTAGGTTTTCTTCTAGGGTAAAAATATCGCGCCCAGTATGGGAGTTAATCAATACAGGCGAGAACTCAACGGCCTGTGCTATTTGAGCGGTCATACTTTTTAGATGGGCCGCTATATCGTCACCTTGTGTGGCAATACCGGTAATAATATTGAGGCCATGTTCGCCATGGACTTTTAGGGTGGTATCGATATCAATGCCATAAAAAGGCAAGAACAACTCGCTACCTTGATAACCATCGTTTTTGGTGCGTGTGAGTAACTCACTCAGTTCTTGCGGGTTATTGCAGCTGGCTTCCCAAAATGACTTATGAAAATGTAATTCCATTGGCTTGTTTTCCTAAATTATCGCGCGGATATAAAAATGCCGCTCATACTTGAACGGCATTTTAAATAAAACTTGGTCGGTTATAAGATAAAACGGCTTAAATCTTCATCATCCACCAACATTTCTAAATGGTCGTTAACGTATTTGGCATCGACGACTAATGCTTCGCCGCTTTTTTCAGAGGCATCGTAAGAGATCTCTTCCATGAGTTTTTCCATCACAGTGTGCAAACGTCTGGCACCGATGTTTTCAGTACGTTCGTTGACTTGCCATGCCGCCTGAGCGATACGCTCAATGCCTTCTTCGGTAAAAGACACCTCTACACCTTCGGTTTTAAGCAAGGCAACATATTGCTCGGTAAGTGAGGCGTTTGGCTCGGTTAAAATACGTACAAAGTCATGCGCCGTGAGTGCGGCTAGTTCAACTCTAATTGGTAATCGGCCTTGTAATTCTGGGATCAAATCAGACGGTTTGCTCATTTGAAACGCGCCAGAGGCAATAAACAAGATATGGTCGGTTTTCACCATGCCATGTTTAGTCGACACAGTTGAGCCTTCAACTAGTGGTAATAAGTCGCGCTGCACACCTTCACGGGATACATCACCACCGCTATTAGAGCCTTCGCGCTTACAGATTTTGTCGATTTCATCTATAAACACAATGCCGTTTTGTTCAAGTGATTCGATAGCTGTTTGTTTTAAGTCTTCTTGATTCACTAATTTTGCGGCTTCTTCTTCAACCAATATTTTAAAGGCTTCTTTTACCTTGAGTTTTTTCTTCTTCTTTTCTTTGCCAGACAGGTTTTGAAACATGCCCTGAAGTTGGTTGGTCATTTCTTCCATACCAGGAGGCGCCATAATTTCTACGCCTACTTGGGGAGCGGCGACATCGAGTTCGATTTCTTTGTCGTCGAGCTGGCCTTCACGGAATTTTTTACGGAACACTTGTCTGGTGCCTTTGTCCTGCGGCTCTTCTTTTTCACCAAAAGCATTTTCTGGCGGGGGCAACAAGGCATCTAAAATACGCTCTTCGGCGGCTTCTTCAGCGCGGAATTTCACTTTGCCTGTGGCTTGTTCTTTGGTCATTTTTACTGCGATATCGGCTAAGTCGCGAATAATGGTTTCGACTTCTTTGCCTACATAGCCCACTTCGGTAAATTTGGTGGCTTCCACTTTAATAAAAGGTGCATTGGCGAGTTTAGCCAAACGGCGGGCGATTTCGGTTTTACCTACACCTGTTGGGCCAATCATCAGGATATTTTTAGGGGTCACTTCTTGGCGCAGCTCTAGTTCAAGCTGCATTCTACGCCAGCGATTTCTAAGGGCGATAGACACCGCGCGTTTGGCATCTTGTTGGCCAATAATATGACTGTCCAATTCGTGGACGATTTCTCTTGGGGTCATTTCTGACATAAATAAGACCTTATAATTCGGGGTAGTTGACCAGCGAACATTATGAACTGCGCCAGTCATAAAAATTGGTTAATAATCAATTGTTTCAATAGTTTGACTATGGTTGGTAAACACACAAATGTCACCGGCTATGGTCAAGCTTTTCTCGGCAATCTCTTGAGCCGACAATTCAGTATTGGCGAGTAAGGCCATGGCTGATGCTTGAGCAAAGTTGCCTCCTGAGCCAATCGCAATTAAGTCATTTTCTGGCTGTACTACATCGCCGTTACCGGTAATGATAAAAGAGGCGGTTTCGTCAGCTACGGCTAATAAGGCTTCAAGTTTGCGTAACATGCGATCGGTACGCCAATCTTTGGCGAGTTCAACGGCAGCGCGGGTTAGGTTGCCTTGATGAATCTCAAGTTTAGACTCAAAACGTTCAAACAAGGTGAATGCGTCGGCCGTGCCGCCAGCAAATCCTGCCAGTACTTTGTTGTTATATAAACGCCGCACTTTTTTGGCGTTGCCTTTCATAACAGTGTTGCCAAGTGAGACTTGGCCATCACCGGCTATTACGACTTGATTGTTGCGGCGTACAGATACAATGGTAGTCACGAAAATTCCTTCAATATCCAAAGACAAACAATGGTGTGGTGCCAAATGCTGTCAAAGCTAAGAGTGGGCGGTTGTTACTAAATATAAAGTAACCATGCCAGATGCATTAGATGTGGGGAGGGATCTTTTTTTTTCAAGCCGTAAGTGGGGGGCTCACGGCTTGATATGTGTTGTGGAATGTAAAATAGTGTTGCTACAGATTCCAGTTCCAAATTTTACAACCATTAACTTTTGCACGTTGTAAGGTGTGGCGGTCTTTTTCAGCGCCTCGTTTACTATCATAAGGCCCAAGAATAACGCGGTACCAAATACCTGAAGAGCCTTTGCTTGACCTCACTTGGGCCTCTAAGCCTTGAAACGCGATCCTTGCTTTAAGTTCTTGTGCTTGGTGATTTTTTCTAAAAGATCCACATTGAATTAAGCGGCGCACTGTGGGTTGATCTTGCTCTTTATGCTCAATCTCTACAGTGAATTCTGGCAAACTTTTGATAAATTCCCATTCTTCCTCGGGGATCTCTGGCAGTGAGTTTTCTTCATTGCTGGTTTGCGCACCACTTGTAGATTTCACTGTAGTTTGTTCGTTTGATTGGTTTTCAGGGGCTGAACCCTTAATACTCCATAAAAAATAGCCAAACCCTGCCACTAAGGTAAGGGTGATAATAATCCGTAACCAAGGTAGAGATATTTTCGCTGGAGGAGGAGCGGGTTTTTTACTGCGGCCCCGAGCCACGTAATCTTTGTGTGCCATGCTATCAAATGTACTACTTAGAAAACTAGAGGCGTGATTCTACATTGCTTGAGCAATTCATCAATTAGAATATCAAACCGAAAATTTAGTGCTGATGATTATTAATATACAAGGCTATAAATTTTTATAGTGTTTAGTTTGCTTGTAGATAGTGGGCAAATCGTTTTTGCCCACTATCTACAGAAAACTAATCATCAAGTTTAAACTCTATAATGGCTTGTATATCAAATTGTTTAAGTGGTTGGCCATCGATAACTAAAGGTTTGAATTTCCATTTTCCTAACGCCCTTCTTGCTTCTCTATCGAAAACTCTTTTCGGGCTAGCGTCAATCACTGCGACGTCTTCAACGCCACCCACTTCATTAATTGTGAAACCTAACTTAACCCAGCCCTCTGTTCCATCTCGAGCAGCTTGAGCTGGGTATTGGGGAGCTATTTTTACAAGTGGCTGGGGGCCACCGACTAGATACTCTGCGTAAAATGATCCTCCCGTTTCAGGCACATCAAAACTAAATGCTAGGTTTAACTGCTCTGTGGAAACCATTGCCTCTAAATGGAAAATAACCTCAGTTCCAGCAGCCAACTGATAACCTTCTTCAATGCCAGTGAAATACGCCGAAGAAATAGCGTTGTTATCTATTGCGGTTAGATTTGAAATGGTGACATCTTGCCCAAATGCACTGAGTTTATAACTACCTAACCTAGCTTTGGTAGGCGTATCTGTGCCAACTAAATTGATTTGCCTAACAATAGCGGAAGTAAGCGGGATTTCGTTATAGAATTTCCCTTTGTTTTTTATAAATAACTTTAACGCTCCATCGGCAGCAGTTATTTGAACACTGTCTGGTAAACTGGCAAGTGTACTGTCACCTACAATAAGTGATATGACGTACTGTCCGCTTATATCGGCGACGAAACTTGGATTATTGGTTTGAGGACTATCCAAGGTGGCATTGCTGCCTTCAGGCTTGGAAGTAAATGACCAAGCAAAAGATAACATGTCACCATTAGCATCTGTACTGGCATTGCCTTCTAACGTCACACGTGAATCTAAGGCGACATGTTGATCGTTACCTGCGTTTGCAATAGGTGCAACGTTAAAAGAAGATGCAACAATTTGAACATGATATGGGTCACTATCTTGGGTACCATCGTTTACAATAAGTTGCACTATGTATAGGCCGATCATATCTGCAACAAATGTAGGTGTTGGTGACGAAGCAGAATCAAGTGTGGCACTGCTGTTTAAGGGACGGTCAGTCAGTACCCAATGATAGGTTAGTCCATCGCCATCTGCATCTGAACTTGCTATACCATTTAAAGTAACGGTTGCACCAGTAGAAACAGGTTGATCATCACCAGCATTGGCAACAGGTTTGGAATTGTTGGAAACGGCAATAATAGTTAATAAGTCTGGACTGCTATTACTTATCCCATCATTAACAATCAGTTGCGCTGTATAGGTACCGTCTATATCTGCTGTAAATTTTGCTGATACTAGGGTTGAGTCATCGAATGTTGCTTGGCTGTTTGTGGGTGATGAAGTCAATGACCATTGGTAGGTAAGTGAATCTCCATCAGCATCGGAACTTGCATCGCCATTTAAAGTAACCAGTGTGCCAGTAGACACATTTTGGTCGTTACCTGCCTCGGCAATAGGTGCCTCATTAGCTGTTGTGACAATGATTGAGACTGTATCAGCATTACTGTCGAGCTTTTGGTCGTTAACAATTAGTTGGAGAGTATAAGTACCTTCTACATCTGCTGTAAAAGTGGGGGACGCTGTTGTTGCGTTGTTCAGCTCCGCGCTACTATTAGTGGGCATTGAAGTGAATGCCCACTGGTAACTTAAGGTATCACCATTAGCATCCGAGCTAGTGCTTCCATTTAACGTTACCACTATTCCGGTGGATATATTTTGTTGTTCACCAGCCTTGGCTATAGGTTTAGCATTTGCCGTCTCATTTGGGGGAGGATCTTGTTCTGAAGAGCCACCGCATCCAAGCAATAAAAATAGCACTAAGGTGTAAAAAATAATTTGTTGTAAATGAAGAGTTTTCATTCAATCTTTCCTTGTTGAACTTTCTATGAACTTGATATTATGGATAAAATTTATACTGATTCAACTAGTTTGGGATTTATTTTGTTTTGTGTACTTCAAGTCTGAAAATAAGGAGGAATACCTATTTAAATAGTATAGAAAAGCCAATTAACTGAAATCCTGCGGATCAATATCTAACGACCAGCGGATTTTATTCGCTAAGTTCAACCCTTCAATCTGTCTTATATGTTGGCCAATGGCTTTTTGTAAGGTGCTGCGATGAGCACTTTGTAATAACAACTGCATGCGAAATTGACCTTGACGCTTTTCCATTAGGGCAGGGATAGGGCCGATACAATCTAGGTTGTCTACACCATTAAATAGTTGAGCTACTTGTTGTAAAAAGTCAAATGCGTCGCGGGCGCTGATGGCTTGTGCTTTGAATAGTGCCTGAAAAGTAAAGGGTGGTAACTGCGCATGTTGTCTTTCCAATAAGGCGTATTGAGCAAAATGAGCATAGCCGTTATTGATCAAGTCTTGTAATAATGGGTGACCTGGATCGTGAGTTTGTAACCACATTTCTCCAGGTTTTTCTGCTCTACCAGCTCGTCCAGCGAGTTGAGTAATAAGTTGAGCTAGATGCTCGGCGGCACGATAGTCAGCGCTAAACAATGCACCATCAACATCTAAAATAAGCACTAGTGTGACATTAGGAAAGTGGTGTCCTTTAGATAAAATTTGGGTACCAATAAGGATTTGATGTTCGTTATTGTTGATACTGGTGAGCATGTTATCCAGCTTGTTTTTTCCTCTGGCACTATCGCTGTCAATACGAATACTGCTGTATTGTGGAAAATAATTGGCCAGCCCTTGCTCTAACTGTTCAGTGCCCACACCCATAGAAACCAACTCGTTGGAATGACATTGTTGGCAAGCTTTAGGAATGGCCTTAGCACTACCACAATGATGACACTGTAATTTATATAACTGTTTATGCAGGGTAAAAGGTTTGTCGCAGTGTTTACAATGCTCTACAAAACCACATTGATGGCACATTAACGCAGGAGCGTAACCTCGACGGTTAATAAACAACATCACCTGGCTGCCTTGTTGTAGATGCTGATTCATACGATCTAACATGCCTTGAGCTACACCAAACTTTAAGGGTTGCTGACGAATGTCGAAAACATGCTGAGTGGCTAGCGAGGCGTTTCCTGCGCGTTGAGCTAACTTAAGATGTTGATATTTACCGGTTAGTGCATTATTTAAGGTTTCTAAAGCGGGAGTGGCAGAGCCTAATACCAGTGGTATATTCTCTTCACGGGCGCGCATAACGGCTAAGTCTCGAGCGTGATAACGTAAACCGTCTTGTTGTTTATAAGACGCATCATGTTCTTCATCTACTATCAATAAGCCAGGTTTAAGCATGGGGGTAAAAATGGCTGAGCGAGTGCCGATAATAATACCTAACTGAGCATTGGCACTTTGTTGCCAAACTTGCAGGCGTTCAGTGTTATTTAAACCTGAGTGGAGTACTCCTACGTCGATTCCAAAACGATACTTAAATCTATGTACTGTTTGTGGTGTGAGGCCAATTTCGGGTACTAAAATCAATACTTGTTTGCCTTGTTTTAGCACCTGCTCTATGGCTTGCAGGTAGACTTCTGTTTTGCCACTGCCGGTAATGCCATCTAATAAAAAGCAGCCATATTGGTCGAGTTTAGCTTCTATACTACTAATGGCGACAGCTTGCTCAACATTGGCGAAGGGTTTGTCTTGGATCACTAAGTTTTGTTGCCAAGTAGGCGTTTTAGAAGGTGTTTTTTCTATTGCTTCGATTAACGCTTTTTCACTCAATGCTTTAATAGCCGCTGGGCCAAAATCAGACTTGGCTTTGGACTTAAGCAAATCTTCTTTGTGTAATGCCTCTAACGCAGTACGCTGCTTAGGTGCACGAGCTAAACCAGTTAAATCTGTATGCTTACCTTCATCGCTTAATGTCCAGTATTCTAAGGGTTTTACCTGGCTGGATTGACCTTTGCGAAGTGCTACTGGCATGGCTGTTTGAACCACGTCTCCAATAGAGTGTTTGTAATATTGAGCGAGCCAACTGCATAGCTTTATTAGTACTGGGTCAAATATTGGCGAATCGTCTAATACCTTTTCAATGGATTTTAGTTTGCTGATATCCCATTCTGATTTGTCGCTGGTTTCCCACACTACACCTACCATTTCTCGCGGGCCAAAAGGTACAGCAACCCGTATACCGGCAGCCAAGGCTTTTCCCTCATATTGATAATCGAATAGCTGACGCTTAGGAATAGGCAATGCAACACGAATTATGATCATTTAAATCCAACAAGCCCTTAATGAAATATGATTGATACTCTGTTCCTTAGAACACGCATTTTGACATGATAAAGCGATATATGACGGTGGTTTGGGTATAAATTCAACAAAAACCTTGATCGCTTAAGCCTGTTACATTAATATGCGCGCCACTTTGCGGCAAGCCACAAAGCTTTTTAATTTAATTTTCGTATGGTGTTCAACTTCGGGTTGAATAGCGATGCGGCCTGACGAAGAGGTAACCCATGAAACAAGATATCCATCCTGATTATCAAGAAATGACTGCAAACTGTTCTTGCGGAAATGTAATCAAAGTACGTTCTACTTTGAAAAAAGACCTAAACCTAGACGTATGTTCAGCTTGTCACCCTTTCTACACGGGTAAGCAACGTAACGTTGATACTGGTGGTCGTGTTGATAAATTTAACAAACGTTTTGCTGGTCTTAAGAAAAGCTAAAACTGTTTGTGGTCTGAAAAGACATCAAGAAGGCGCTAATATTAGCGCCTTTTTTGTGTCTAAAATTTGCCACAATAATTTGCTGAATGTAATTCTAAGTATGTATTAATTGTATTTATAATGGGAATACAAAAATAGCCCTACTAACTGATGTATCCGGCTAGCAATGCTATGTTACAGTGGTTTTATACATAGTATGGTGAATGATTCTAGTCACGAATCCAACTTGCCTTCGCCACATATAATTTCTAAAAGGACTGACAACATCATGTCTGATTTTCGCCAACAAGCCCTTGATTACCATTCTTCACCCGTACCCGGAAAAATCAGTATTGAGCTCACTAAGCCTGCCGAAAGTGTGACTGATTTGGCCTTAGCATACAGTCCTGGTGTGGCTGAGCCGGTACGCGAAATAGCCAAGGATCCCGATGCAGCTTATCAATATACTGGTAAAGGCAATTTAGTGGCCGTTATTTCTAACGGCACTGCCATTCTGGGTTTAGGCAATTTAGGGCCACTTGCCTCAAAACCTGTCATGGAAGGCAAGGCTTTATTATTTAAGCGCTTCGCGAATATCGATTCAATCGACATTGAAGTGAAACACACTACAAGTGAAGAATTTATCAACACAGTGGCAAATATCGCCGATACATTTGGCGGCATTAATTTAGAAGACATTAAGGCGCCTGAGTGTTTTGAAATTGAACAAGCTCTGATTCAACGTTGTTCTGTGCCAGTTTTTCATGATGATCAACATGGCACCGCCATTGTTACCGCCGCCGGCATGTTGAATGCACTAGAAATCCAAGATAAGAAGATTAGTGAAGCTACTATTGTGTGTTTGGGGGCAGGTGCAGCAGCTACGGCTTGCATGGAGTTGTTGGTAAAATGCGGCGCTAAACGAGAGCGTATTTATATGCTTGATCGTAATGGCGTTATCCATACTCGCCGCGAAGATCTTACGACTCATAAAAAATTATTTGCCAACAATACCGATAAACGAACCCTAGAAGATGCTCTAGAAGGCGCAGATGTATTTGTTGGGGTTTCTGGCCCCAACTTATTGCCGCCCGAAGCACTTAAACTAATGGCCCCTAAGCCCGTTATTTTTGCATGCTCTAACCCTGATCCTGAAATTAAGCCAGAGCTAGCCCATCAAGTACGAGATGACATCATTATGGCGACTGGGCGTTCGGATTATCCTAATCAAGTCAATAACGTGTTGTGTTTCCCGTTTATTTTTCGTGGCGCTTTGGATGTTCGCGCGTCAAAAATCAATGACGAAATGAAAATTGCCGCAGTAGATGCCATTCGTAATATTGCTAAAGAAGAAGTATCTAAAGAAACATTGGCGGCCAGTAATATTGCCAGTCTTAGCTTTGGTAAGGATTATATTATTCCTAAACCTATGGATCCTCGCCTCTTAAAACGCGTAGCCTTAGCGGTGGCTCAAGCAGCGATAGATTCGGGTGTGGCTGCCATAAATGCTCTTCCTACTGGTTATATGCAAGAGTAAATTAGTAGAACAGACAGGTGCTGTGGGCGCTAAATGTAACAAATATTTATAAATGTCGACCAAATGCAGATAATTAAGGTCGATTAATCGCTGCTTTTCTGAATTTTAACGCTTCATCGCATTTCACCGTATATAAGCGGTTTTACTCATTAAATATCAATGTTTCTCTCTATTCTATTGTGGAAATCAGAAATTAAATACCACCACAAAATAGAGAGAAATTTACCATGAAAAAACTAATTATTAGTACAATCATCACTACGGGTATTATTTTAGCAGGAAATGCACAAGCAGGTTTTATAGACCCCGTAAAAGAACAGAAATTGGTAAAAGTATGTGAAGCTATAAAAAGTGACAGTTTAATAAGTTTACATGTGGCAGTAAAAGATAGTGGTGTTGGTTTGACACAACTTGCGAACGGTCTGAAGTGTAACGGCTCAGATCCAGTAAGCTTTGCTATGCAATATGACGCAGCAAGTACGGCGAAATTTATGGCTAAAAAAAGTCGTAAAAATCATCAAGAACTTTTAGCAAAGTTGTAGCTTGAAGTGGGATAATCTACAGATAATGTGAGCTAAGATATTGTCTTTGCTCACATTATATTTTTTACGGAATAAAAACTTCAACATTCCCCGCTGTAAGGTTGACTAACTCCTCTTTAAATTGACTCAATTCGTAGCTTGCAATGGCAATCTCTAGCCTGATTTTTTGCCCATAGCTCACATCTATATTTTCAACATTAAAACGCGCAAGTAAACGAGATATGCCACCATCATAGGTATAGTCATAACTTAAATGCATTTCTGTACGGGATACTTTAGGCTTAGTCGGCAAGTCATCTAGCACCAAAGACACAGCGTCAGAATACGCCCGTTGCAAGCCACCAGTACCTAGTTTAGTGCCGCCAAAGTAACGCACCACCGCCACCACAATATCGCCGTAACCACTGTATTCGAGCACTTTAAGCATAGGCATACCCGCGGTTCCGCTTGGTTCGCCATCATCGCTCATGGAACGAATAGTGGTATTGGGTGCACCTGCAATATAGGCCCAGCATACATGATTGGCTTGTGGGTGTTGGTCCCGGAGTTTGCGAATAAAAGCTTCAGCGTGATCTCTATCGGCGGCATGGCCAGCAAAGCTTAAAAACTTACTACGTTTAACTTCAAGTTCTACTTGCCAATCTTTCGCTGGTACTTGATAACTTTGGGTCATATTTACGCCCACATCACTAATATGGCTGCTATTGCAATCATTAACAAACCTACAATTTCATGGCGTTTTACTTTATTTTTAAGCCAGAAAGTGGCAATTAATATGGTCAGCAACACTTCTACCTGACCTAAGGTTTTAACATAAGCAACTTGTTGCAATGCCATTGCGCTAAACCAACAAATTGAACCAAAACAACTGGTGGCGCTGGTGGCCAACGTCATTTTTCCATGGTGTTTAAGTGCCGTAAAGGTCTCTTGGTTTTTTAGAGCAATATAACTCGTCAGCAATACAGTTTGAATACACAACACCCACAGCAACACCCAAGCTGCACTGTGAGGAAAAGGCACATTTAACAACAGACTTGCTTCGCGCACAAACAAAGAGGTCAACGCAAATGAGGTGCCACAAGCAAAGCCAACCATCACTGTTTTAACACTCAATTGCCCTTTACGACCGCCACCCGACAACACAAAAATAGCCAAAGCGCCAAGCAAAATACCCAGCCAACCTAAACCCGTTAAGTGACTACCAAAAAATATGGTACCCAATACCCCAGCAGCCAAGGCTTCACTTTTAGCCAGCCCTGCACCCACAGCAAAATTTTTCTGCTTAAACAAAATCACCATGAGTGAGGTCGCCACAATCTGCATCACTGCGGCCAGCAACACTAAACAAACAAAAACACCCGAGAAAGTAGGAATAACCTGATTTGAAAAACCATAAAGCAACGCCAAATAAGCCAAAGCAATAGGCGGCGCAAAAATAAAACGCGCTAAGGTCACACCCGAAGTACTCACATGGGCACTCAACTTGCTCTGCAATGCATTGCGAAAGGTCTGCATCACCACCGCGCCCAAAGTAAAGAAAATCCAGCCCACAGCCATACCCTATAGATAAGAAAACCCAATCATACAGCAAAGATCGACAGGCCCTAGTATTAACAAAAAATTCCCCATAGATGACAAAAGGCACACCTACTGCTAATCTTAATTTATGAAACAGATCAATTGGAGTGCAGAGAAAAATCAAACTTTGATGAATGAGAGAGGTATCTCATTTGAAGACATTGTTTTTTCAGTGCAACAACAAGATTTGTTAGATGACTTATGTCATCCAAATAAAGATAAATACCCCAATCAAAGAATGTTTGTTGTAAACGTAGAAGGTTATGTTCATTTAGTGCCATACGTTGAAAACGAACAGGAAATTTTTCTTAAAACGATTATTCCCAGTCGTAACGCGACCAAGAAGTACCTAGGAGGTGAAGCATGAGTAAATTAGAATTAAGTCAAGAAGAGCATGAATTACTTGCTGCGTTTGAGGCTGATGAATTTAACTCTGAATTAACCAAAAAACGTAAATCATATCTGTCAAATGTGGCCGAACAAACCACCAAAAAAGATAAACGCATTAACATCAGAATTTCAACCAGAGATTTAACTGCTTTGCAACGACGCGCCCTAGAAGAAGGCCTACCTTACCAAACCTTGGTTTCTAGTATATTGCACAAATATGTATCAGGTGGTTTACAAGATGTTACTGCTAACAAGTTGGGGAATTCACAGACTCAATAAATGAGTGCTTTATCACCAATGAAAGCCGAAAATCCTATGTTGTGGTTCATTAAGTAGAAAGTATGCGCTGGTGCTTAACTGCGCCCAGCTAGTTTTTGGACTGGCATCTTTACCAAATGACTTGCTTTTTCGCTACAGCACCAAAAAGCACCACTCGAATGAGCGTAGAATTAGATAAATTTGGCTAATCTCCCTTGAAGATAACCTTGCCAACCCGCTCTATGTGTTCAAGCAGTGAGGTGTTTTCGATTTGTGAATAAAGAGACAAGTCAATCTCATAGGGAAGGTCGAGTTGTTCTAATTGCTCCATTATTTTAAATAGTGAAGCCATTTTGAGTGACCTACCTTTTAGGGTGATATCAATATCTGAACCTGGGCGAAAAGTGCCTTTTGCTCTGGAGCCATAAAGAATAGCTTGTTCAACATCTTGATTTTGGGTAAAGATTTCAAGGATGTCATGTAGATTTTTTGCGGTAAGGCCATAACACACAGTTATACCTTCTCAGCTTGTTTATCTAAGGCATTTTTCAATTGGGTAAACTGCGGATGATAATGCTGACATACGTCATTGAAAACGGCTTCAGCGATTTCTAGGTTGTAGGCGTGTGTACTTAATTGTCGGCTTTTTATCATTTGCATCCATATTTCGCCCTGTTCGATCAAACCACGTCCAAAGGCTGTTCGAAACGCGTCACGACTGCCTTGGATATTGTCTTCACCTTGATAGTGATAAAAATCTTTAATCACATTCCACGCGAGTTCATAGGTAAATTCAAAAGCTTGGATTAAACCTAATTTTTCAAGATCAGTAAGAGAACGAGAAGCGGCCAATTCAACTGCATAGGTGAGCCTTGATAATGCTAAGGTGTAATTTTGCAATCGTTGCAACCAACGAATATCTTGATCAACCATTTCAATCTTCACGTTAATAACTAGATATGCGGTTTAGGTTGGATAGGCTTGAGAATCAAACCACCTGCCCAGCCACCCAACCGCTACTCCAAGCCCACTGGAAGTTGAAGCCTCCTAACCAACCCGTTACGTCTACTACTTCACCAATAAAATACAGGCCTTTTACGTCTTTTGCTTCCATGGTTTTGGATGAAAGCTGGTTGGTGTCTACGCCGCCTAATGTGACTTCGGCGGTGCGATAGCCTTCGGTGCCGTTGGGTTTGAGTTGCCATTGGTGAAAGGCAAGGGCGGCTTGTTGTAGTTGTTTGCCTTGGTATTGTTTGAGTGGTTTGTTTTCTATGCCTAAGTAGGGCAGTGCCGCTTGCACATAACGTTTGGGGTAGTGGTTGGCTAGTGCGGTGCTTAGCAAGGCGTCGGGTTGTTTTTGTAGGGCATTTTGTAGTTCGGCGTCTAGGTCGCCATGCGGGAATAGGTCAAATTCTACCCCTTGGCCGGGCTCCCAGAATGAGGAGATTTGTAGCACTGCGGGGCCACTTAAACCTCTGTGGGTAAATAGGATATTTTCGTTAAAGCTAGTGTTATTGCAGCTGGCACTGGCGTCTAGGGATATGCCGCTTAGTTCGGATAACACTTTTTTGTCTTCATCATGCAGAGTAAAAGGCACAAGCCCTGCGCGGGTTGGTTTTACCTGTAGGCCAAATTGTTCGGCCACTTTATAGCCAAACGGGCTGGCGCCGAGTTTTGGCATAGACAAGCCACCTGTCGCTATCACTAAAGACTCACATTGAAAATCACCTTTTGCAGTGTTGAGTGTGTAGCCGTTTTCAATTTTTTCGATAGATAACACTTCGCATTGATTGGTAACGGTAACGCCAGCTTTATTGCATTCTGATAACAGCATTTGAAGGATATCCTTAGCACTGTCGTCGCAGAACAATTGGCCTAGGGTTTTTTCGTGGTAGGCAATGCCGTATTCGGCCACTAAACCAATAAAGTCCCATTGGGTGTAGCGACTTAAGGCTGATTTACAGAAATGGGGATTATCAGATAAAAAGTTTTCATGACTGGCGTACATGTTGGTGAAGTTACAACGACCGCCGCCCGACATCAAAATTTTACCGCCCAAGCGTTTGGCATGATCCAGTACTAAAACATTGCGCCCGCGTTTGCCTGCCTGAGCCGCACAAAATAACCCTGCCGCGCCTGCACCAATAACAATTACATCTAGTTTTTTCAAAGGCATTCCTACTGGCTTGTTCAGGGATATTTTAGCGCTGAATTATAGGGCATAACGCGCTGCTAAATAAGTGTTAATCTGCAATTCGTTGTACTTAACGTTTGCATTGAAATTTATGTCATTACCTAACCCCTTTTGGCTGGTATTTATGCGGTTTGGTATTATCTATTGGCAAGGCAAAAGATTTGTCACACTTTTTTAGGTCGCCGTGTCTTAGTGATGTTGGTTAAAACAATCACTTTAAGAGGCACACAAATATGTTAGTTAAATTTAAATCTCATTCTTTACGTAAAGCGTTATCGATGCTGGTGTTGGTAGGCGGTATTGCTTTTCAAATAGTAAGTAACAGTGCTTTTTCAGAGGAAAAGGCGCTAAATCAAAATCAATTTATAACGCAAGTTTTTGGTTCGGGTAAGCCGGTAATGTTGATCCCAGGATTGATGTCAGATGGGAGTGTGTGGCAGCAACTTGTTAGCGCACTATCTAATAAATACCAAGTACATACTGTCAGTGTGGTAGGTTTTGCTGGCACTCCTTCTATCGACAATCCTTCAATGGACGAGCTTAAACAGCAACTCATAGATTATATTGAAGTCAACAATTTACAGAAGCCAGCCGTTATTGGGCATAGTTTAGGGGGCTTTTTAGGGTTTTGGTTGGCTGCCAGCCACCCCAGCAAGATTGGACCGGTTATTTCAGTCGATGGGCTACCTTTTGTTGGCCCAGTGTTTACCGGTAGCAACGCCAGCACAGTCGAAAGTATGGCAGCACAAGCGCAACAAATGAAAACTATGTATAGCCGCATGTCTCAACAACAACTTGTGGAGCAAGCTAAATATGGGTTATCTATTCAAGCAAGTAGTGATGCAGCCAAGGCCAAAGTTATGAGTATGGTACAAACATCCGATGTAAATACTGTAGGCCAAGCCATTTATCATTTAATGAGTCATGACTTAAGAGCAGATATTGCTAAGATTAAATCTCCGGTTTTATTGTTAGGCGCATCGGGTGGTTTTAGCACAGATACTCAAAAATCAGCGATGCAACAGTTGTACAAACAGCAATTAGCAGCGTTACCTAAGGCACAATTAATAATGAATACTCAATCTCGACATTTCATTATGTTCGACGACCCTTTATGGCTGAACCAGCAAGTGACCAGCTTTTTGAGTGAAAACCTGTGAATACCTTGAATCAAGACGCTCATTTGGCTAACCAACAGCTTCTATTTAAAGACATAGTGTTAGCACAAAATGGCGATCATCAAGCTTTTGCTCGGATAATCGATCAGACTAGAAATCTGGTTTCAAGCATTGCGCTGTCTATAGTGAAAGATCTTGATAGCAGTGAAGACGTCGCCCAACAGGTTTTTATTGGGGCGTGGAACAACCTGTCTGAATTAAAAAAAACCAGCAGTTTTTTGCCTTGGTTAAGACAGATGACACGTTATAAAGCATTGAATTTTTTACGAGATAACAAAGTCTCAAAAAAACTTGAGGGTGAAGAAGCAGACTTAATCCTGTCACAGTTCTGTGATCCAACGCTTGATATGGATAGCCATTTACAGCGTGAACAATCCAATGTTATTTTGCAGAATTTTATCAATCAATTACCCGACGAAAGTCGCGAGATCGTGCTGTTATATTATCGTGAAGAGCAATCTAGCCAACACGTTGCCCATTTGTTAGAGCAAAGCGAAACTAATATTCGCAAAAAGCTGTCTCGGGTCAGGCAATTATTACAGACTCAGATTTTGCAAAAACATGGCCGACTGTTATTAAGTACCGCACCCGCCTTAGGTTTTAGTAGTTTGATATTAGCGGCCATTACCACTAGTACGCCTGCAGCGGCTGCGGCAATAAGTTCAGCAGCCGGAAGTGCAAAATCTGGGTTGATGCATAAGTTAGGTTTGTTGCTCAGTGGTTCATTTATTGGTGCTTTAGTCGCTGTTTTTGCGGTTAGATTGAGTACCATCCCTCTTTTAAAGAAGCTTACTAACCAGCAGTCCATTCAGCAGGTTTTAAATTATCGAAAAACCATGACCTTTTGGATTATCTTTGGCGGAGTGTTATTAGCAATTGGCTATGAATTTACCCAAGGTTGGTGGGGGCCAGTTAGTGCTTATGGCATATTTGCTGCTGGCATCATGTATCAAATGAATACTATGCAAAAACTTATTGCCCGAGAATTTTATTCCCAAGATGACATGGCAAAAAATAAAAGAACCAATCAAAAACTTCAATATTTCTGCGGCTGGTTTGGCAGTGTTTTAGGTGTAGCAACAGGGTTTGCTTGTTTGGTTTTTGACCTTATCTCTGACGGGCGAATGTAAGTATTAATAAACTGAGGGTCGTCTTTAAAATATAGCTAATTGTTTTGAATTAAATACACGTCAAAACGATTGGCTTTGCCTGCCATTTCTATCTGTGGTTTAACACCAGCCAAAAATGGTGCACCGGCAGGGCGTTTTACAACCACACGTTTTTTAGCCAGTGCTAGGGCAGGTTCAAGCAATAAGTCGGCGTCTTCATCTGGGCCGAGTAGTTGTTGAAATAGCCGCATTTCTTTTTTCACGGCGGAGCTTTTTTTACGGTGTGGAAACATAGGGTCGAGATAGACCACATCGGGAATGTGATATTGCCAGTCGGCTAATAGATCTTTGGCTATACCGTGAAATAATTGTAGTTGTTTAGGTAACCATAAAGCGAGATCAGGGTTATTGGCTGCCCGCGTTAGGCCATCTTGAAGTAGCGCGGCGACCACTGCCGAGCGTTCAATCATGTCAACTTTGCAGCCTAAGCTTGCCAATACAAAGGCATCTCGGCCCAGCCCTGCGGTGGCGTCTAATACCTTCAATTTGCTATTGCCTTTTAAGCCAATGGCTTTGGCTATGGCTTCTTTCTTACCGCCACCATGTAAACGTCTAAACGTAAGAGCGTCGGATGCAAAGTCTACCAACACTGCGCCCACTTTGGGTTCGTCTAGTTGGCGAAGTTCAAGATGAGATCTTTGCTGTATCAAAGCCAAGCCAGAATTAATATTCTCTTTATAAGTTAACCCCCATTGAGCCGCGGTTTGTTGAGCCAAGCTTATGAGTTCTTCTGACGCGTCTGGTGCAGCTATCACAGGGATAGGTTGTTTGAGTACCTCAAGCATGGCCAAAGTGCTCTTTGTTGCCTAACCAACGATTAACTATGGCTTGGGCGTTGGCTGGATATTGCTGCCAAAGATGATTAGCAATATTTTGCACTTGAGGAATAAGCTCTGCATCACGAATAAGATCGGCAATTTTTAAGTCGGCTAAACCTGTTTGTTTGGTGCCTAATAATTCCCCTGGTCCGCGAATTTCTAAGTCTTGTTGGGCTATATAAAAACCGTCGTTGGACTCTCTTAGTACCGCCAGTCGTTTGTTAGCGGTTTTAGATAACGGGCTTTGGTACATCAATACGCAGTGACTTTCCACCGAGCCACGACCTACACGGCCCCGCAACTGGTGTAACTGTGCTAACCCTAAACGTTCGGGGTTTTCGATAATCATTAAACTGGCATTAGGCACATCTACGCCTACTTCAATCACAGTGGTGGCCACCAATAAATCTAGCGAGCCCGCTTTAAAGTCGGCCATGATCTGTTGTTTTTCATCTGATTTTAGCCTGCCATGGACTAAACCAACTTTTAGCTCGGGCAATGCGGTGCGTAATAAAATGGCAGTATCTTCCGCCGCTTGGCTTTGCAAAAACTCTGATTCGTCAATTAAGGTGCACACCCAGTAGGTTTGCCGTCCTTGTTCAACACTCACATCGCGCACCCGCGTAATCACTTCATCACGGCGAGAGTCGGGTAATACTACTGTTTTGACGGGAGTTCTGCCTGGCGGTAGCTCATCGATAATTGAGGTATCTAAATCCGCATAGGCAGTCATGGCTAAGGTGCGTGGTATCGGGGTGGCGGTCATCACCAATTGGTGGGGAAATGCCCCTTGGGATTGGCCTTTTTCACGTAGGGCCAAACGTTGATGTACCCCAAAGCGATGTTGTTCGTCCACTATCACTAATGCCAGTGATGAAAACGCTACGGTTTCTTGAAAAATAGCGTGAGTGCCCACCAATATTTTCACTTGATTATTGGCCAATTGATCCAGTACTTCTGCTCTGGCTTTGCCTTTGAGTTTACCTGCCAGCCAACCCACTTTAATGCCAAGTGGTTCAAACCATTGGCGAAAATTGTCGGCGTGTTGTTCGGCCAAAAGCTCGGTAGGTGCCATAAAACCCACTTGATAACCGGCACCAATAGTAGATAACGCCGCCATAGCCGCCACTAAGGTTTTACCCGACCCCACATCGCCTTGAACCAAGCGCATCATGGGTTTATTTTGCTGCATATCCTCTTGAATATCAGCTACCACACGTTGCTGCGCACCCGTGGGTTTAAAAGGCAAATTTTGCAGATACTGATTAAGTAAATCAGCACTAGGTTTGATGGGAAAACTAGCTTGTTGCTGGCTCTGTTGCCGCACTTTTAATACGCTTAAATGATGGGCTAACAGCTCTTCCATAATTAAGCGTTGCTGCGCCGGATATTTGCCTTCTTCAAATAGCGATAACGCTACATTTGGCGGCGGGCGATGCACTAAATGTAAGGCATCCACTAAGGCAATTTGCTGTTGATATAAACCTTCAGGTAGCAGTTCAGCTAGGCCGCCTTTGTTCAATAATTTTAGGGCTTGCTCGGTTAAACTGCGTAAGGTGAGCTGTTTAATGCCTTCTGTGGCAGGATAAACCGGCGTTAGCGATTCTTGCATGGCTTGCGGATTATCGAGATCAACCGACTTATATTCGGGATGCATGATCTCAAAACCATATTTGCCCGCTTTGACTTCACCAAAACAGCGCAGTGTGCTGCCCACTTCTAGATGACTTTTTTGCGCCGCCGAAAAATGGAAAAAACGCAAAGTCACAGTGCCGGTGCCGTCACTGAGCCTGACAACCAACATCCTTTTGCGCCCAAATTGAATGTCGCAAGACATGACTTCGCCTTGAATACTGCTATGTAAGTGGGGCTGCAAATCGGCGATAGGGTAAATGCGGGTGCGATCTTCGTACCTGTGAGGTAGGTGAAATAATAAGTCTTGCA
The DNA here is from genome assembly GCF_937123705.1 of uncultured Paraglaciecola sp. Classification (GTDB taxonomy): domain Bacteria; phylum Pseudomonadota; class Gammaproteobacteria; order Enterobacterales; family Alteromonadaceae; genus Paraglaciecola. The sequence goes on from NZ_CAKZKO010000055.1 coordinate 86,009, forward strand.
CCGACACAATGGCCAGCTTGGCAAGTTTTTCTGCGGCTTTAGCCCCCACGCCTTTTAGTTCTGTGATGGGCATCTGAGCTAAGCCGCGCATAATGCTCTGCACATTTTATTTGGTTGGCTTTTTCGGCTGTGACTGCCAATAGGTGCTGCTAGATGCCAAGAGTTGTTCACAGCGCATTCCGAAGTTGAGAAATTAATTGCGCCTATAATCGAAGAATTGTTTAGCTGAATCAAGTGATTGCTGTTGTATTGGTATCGAAACTAGTAAAGTTTGCCAATTACCTTCGATATTTTGGAAATTTAACATGTTACAACGCTGTAATTGCCTAATTCTCGCTATGCTGCTGCAGTTTTCTGCTTATGCAAGTGACACCCAAAACCTAATTACATCGGTATTGGATAGTTTTCATCAAGCGGCAAGTGATGCTGATCAAAAACAATACTTTGATTTGTTAACAGATAACGCGGTTTTTATTGGTACAGATGCATCTGAACGCTGGGATAAAAAGGCCTTTAAAGCCTTTGCCAAGCCCTATTTTGATAAAGGCCAAGGTTGGACTTATGTGCCTTATAATCGCCACATTACACTTGCTGACTCAGGTGACTTGGCGTGGTTTGATGAAATGCTTGATAGCCAAAGTTACGGTGAGTGCCGAGGAACAGGCGTATTAGTGCTAACTAAAAATGGCTGGAAAATTAGTCAGTATCATTTAACTATCCCCGTGCCAAATGCACTAGCAAAAGACCTAGTGCAACAAATTAAACAACTGTCTAAAAAGTGAATAAACAATAGTGCGAGTCGAAAAATGTCGACTCGCTACGTGTTCTTGCTATAAAGACAACTTGGCAGCTTGATATAACAATTCGGGCGAAATGCGGGTTTTAATATCTGGATTGACATAACTAAACTCAATTTTGCCTTGGGTATTGACGATAAATACCGCGGGAGCGGGCAAAACGGCTTTGCCAGAGGTTTTATCGTTGGTTAAGTTGATGTCCCATTTGGATTTGTACTTACTTCGCGTTTCATCTGCCACATAAAATCCAATACCAAAACCGCTGATGGCCTCTAGATCTGGATCGGCAAGTAAACGCACCGAAAATTTAGTTTGTAACTTTTGAGCTTGTAATTGAGCAGGGGTTTCAGGGGATATGGCTATTATTTGATAGCCTAATTGGTCGAGCTTCCCTTCAATATCCTTTAAACCAGCAAGTTGACGATTACAATAAGGGCACCAACCGCCACGATAGAAGATCAATACTGTTGGTTTTTCCAAGGTCAGGGCTTTTAAGCTAACGGGATCGCCGTCAACGGTTTGCAATTTACTATTGGGAGCCCCTTGCCCAATTAACAAGGGTGTGACGTTTTCTGCCGAGCCCGCTATTTGGGTTCTATCAAGAGCCTTAACGGGTAAAACCGCAAGCAAAACAAAAAGTGCGAATAAAACTTTAAAATGAGTCATAGTTTTCTCAGATGGATGAATACCTAAATTCATAGACCAAAACAATAAAAGTAAACTTTCATCTAACAATAATTTTTGTGCCAATGGGCCGTTGTATTAGCAAGCCATTTTTATTCTGGCAACTCCATAACGCCATCAATTTCAATCTGTACCCCTTTAGGTAAAGCGCTGACTTGTACTGCCGCTCTGGCCGGATAAGGTTGTTTAAAATACTGACTCATGACTTCATTTACTGTGGCAAAATTAGACAAGTCGGTCAGAAAAATATTCACTTTTACCAGATCGTTGGTGGTGCCGCCTGCTGCGTCGCATACTGCTTGGATATTTTTGAAAACTTGTTGCGCTTGTTCCGCAAAACTTTCTGATATAACTAGCATTGTCTCTGGAACTAAAGGAATTTGCCCTGAAAGATAGACAGTAGTACCGCTTTTAATGGCTTGGCTATAGGTGCCAATAGCTTGTGGTGCGTTGTCAGTTTGAATAACAGACTTAGACATATTTAATACCTTTTTTATATACAACAGATGGGTGAATTAAGTTAAACCCTAATTTTGTTTAGCTTGGCTATGCCTAGAAACTCGTTGTACTTCTGGCATGATGCGGATTTTGCGCATCACATTAGCCAGTTGTAGGCGGTTCTTAATGGTCAGCTCAATATCAATAAAGTAAATGTTACTTTCTTTTTCTTCGGTTTGTAATCCAACAATATTTGAACCACAACTTGCCACTGTGTTAGTTAATGTGGCTAAGGTACCTTGATGGTTTACTAACTCAATACGCACAGCTGCGTGAAAGTCGCCATTTACATCGTCACCCCATTGCATTACTAACACGCGGTGGGGTTCTTCTTTACTAAGTTTACGTATATTGCTGCAGCCAGTTTGATGAATAAGCATGCCGCGACCAGGGCTAAGTACCGCCACTATTTCGTCATCAGGAATAGGGTGACAGCAACGTGAATAAGACACCAACAAACCTTCGGTACCACGAATGGCTACTTTGCTTTGCTTATCAGATAGCTGGGTATTTTCACCCAATATTCGTCTGGCTACTATGGCGCTTAACTCGTTGCCTAAGCCAATGTCTGCCAGTAACTCAGTAAAATTTTTGTGTTTGGTTTCTAGCACTACGCGATCGAGATCTTGCTGAGGTATTTCGTCAAGTTTTACGCTGCCTAAGGCATGTCTTAGTAATCGATTGCCCATCATCACTGCTTCTTCTGAGCGTTGCTGCTTTAAATAATGACGAATATGGGATCTTGCTTTAGCGCTTACCACAAAATTTAGCCAGTTAGCATTAGGTTTGGCTCGTGGAGAAGTAATAATTTCAACGGTTTGTCCGTTATCTAAGGGTTTGCTTAGGGAGAACGTACGTCTTTCTATTTTTACCCCAACACAAGAGTTACCCACATCTGTATGTACCGCATAAGCAAAATCTACTGCCGTGGCACCTAAAGGTAATTCAATAATGCGGCCATTGGGGGTGAATACGTATATTTCGTCGGGGAATAAATCGGTTTTTACGTTTTCAACAAATTCTGAGGACGAACTGGCGCTTTGTTGCAATTCTATAAGTGATTGCATCCACTTACGTGCTCGTACTTGTGCTGTGGTGTCGTTTGTCTCATTTGAATCTTTGTACAACCAATGAGCAGCGACTCCTTTGTCGGCCATTTGGTCCATTGCCTGAGTGCGGATCTGAATTTCTACAGGAATGCCGTGAGGGCCAATTAGTGAGGTATGTAGTGACTGATAGCCGTTAGTTCGAGGTATGGCGATATAATCTTTGAAACGGCTCTCGATAGGTTTATACAAACCATGCATAGCCCCTAATGCACGATAGCAATGATCAACTGAGTCGACTATTACTCTAAAGGCATAAATATCCATGACTTCATTGAACATCAACTCTTTGTTTTTCATTTTACGATAAATAGAATACAGGTGTTTTTCTCTGCCTGTGGTTTCGGCATTTATCCCTACTGAGGCTAGACGAGTTTCGACTTCTTTGCGGGTGTTTTCGATTACTTCCTTGCGGTTACCACGAGCTTGTTTAACTGCGGCAGCTAACGCCCGAGAACGCATTGGATACATCGCCTGAAAGCCCAATTCCTCGAGTTCATTTTTAATATCATGAATACCCAAACGATGAGCAATTGGGGCATATATCTCCAGAGTTTCCCGTGCAATTCGGCGACGTTTATCAGGGCGAAGTGCACCTAATGTACGCATATTATGGGTGCGATCAGCTAACTTAATCAAAATGACTCGGATATCTTGCACCATGGCCATCATCATTTTTCTGAGGTTTTCTACTTGGGCTTCTTGGCTATTGCTGAAGTGAATTTTCTCAAGCTTACTCACGCCTTCGACAAGCTCACCTACGGTTTCACCAAAGTGTTCTGTTAAGTCTTCCTTGCTGTAATGCGTGTCTTCTATTACGTCATGTAATAAGGCGGCCATTATGGTTTCATAATCAAGGCGCATGTCGGCCAAAATAGCGGCTACAGCTACGGGGTGAGTAATATAGGGATCGCCGCTGGAACGCATTTGTCCACTGTGGGCGTCTAGGGCCAAAATAAAGGCGCGCTGAGTATCCGCTACTTTGTCAGACGGTAAATAGGCTTCAAGCTTCTGTTTTAAACCCTCAAAAAGATACACACTAAACACTTATGCAAAGAATAATATAGATTAAGAATACGGGGAAATTGGCGGGAAGCCAACGGCTAAACAGTAGATTACTGCTTAGCCGCTAAAAATAGTGCTATTTATTGCTCTTGTAGAATGTTTGCTACAGAAGCAAATTCTGCTTGATCTTGAGCTTGCTGATCACGCAGGTTTTCAGCTTCTAGTGTATCAGAGGTAACTAAACCTTCTTCGATTTCACGTAGCGCAACTACGGTAGGCTTATCTGTGCCAGCTTCTACTAAAGGGTTTTTACCTTCAATAGCAATTTGGCGCGCACGACGAGCAGCCACTAAAACCAAATCAAATCGGTTGCCAATTTTATCTACAGCATCTTCAACTGTTACGCGGGCCATGATGATCTCCGTCGGGTGGTAATATGAAAAAAAAGGTCGCATAGTGTACTGGCTAATGGGCAAGTTTAAAAGCTATTTGAGACATTAATGATCAATTATGATCCTAATAAATTTTCAAACAGCTGCTGGTGGCGAATAATTTGCTTTTCTTTACGTAAACGGCGAGTGGTGACTATGGCATCAAGCTCAGACAAAGCCGCGTCAAAATTATCGTTCACCACAATAAAATCAAACTCGTGGTAATGAGAAATCTCAGACACCGCCTTGACCATACGCTTGGCTATAACCTCGGCCGAATCCTGACCACGCTCATTTAAACGCCTTTCTAATTCAGCTTTTGAGGGGGGCGCAACAAATATGGTTGCGGTATCGGGTATTTGCGCTTTAACCTGCCGCGCACCTTGCCAATCGATATCTAGAAATACATCTATGCCCTGTTGCAAAGTGTGCTCTATGACCACCCGCGAAGTCCCGTAATAATGACCAAATACTTCGGCGTGTTCAAAAAAGGCACCTTGTTCAATCAGTGACTCAAATTCAGCGTGGTCAACAAAATGATAATGCACCCCGTCAGTTTCGCCGGGTCTTGGAGCTCGGGTGGTATGTGACACCGAAACCTGCATCGCATTATTATGTTCATCTGTTGCAGGATGCTTTTCTAATAAGGCGTTGATTAAACTCGACTTACCGGCTCCAGATGGCGCTGCTAAAATAAATAGATTTCCAAGAGTTTGAGGCATTTTTTAGTCTTATACTGATTAATTATGTGTGGTGAGTGAATTGCAATGTTAGCATATTCTCAATCTATGAAATATGCCGTTGTGGAATTCTAACAAAACCGTTACTAAATTCTGCCAAAAACCAATAAAATAGGTAAACAACATGAATGATAGCCTATATCATCAAATGACCGACGACTTGCTAATCGATATTGAAGAAATGTTAGACCAGTGTGAGGTGGATATCGATTATGAGTCTGCCAGCAGTATCTTGACCATGACATTTTTAAACGGTAGCAAAATCATCATCAATAAACAGCCGCCATTACATCAATTGTGGGTAGCCACCAAATATAATGGTCATCATTTTAATTTTCAGAATGAACTATGGATTGATGAACGTACCGATGTCGAGTTTTGGTCATTTTTAGATGAAGCAGTATCTAAACAAGCCGAACAACCAGTCAAACTTAGAAAATAAATCCAACGAGAAACTATCCAATGAGTTCATCAGCGCTACCCTATGTTGAAGTTAACCCAAAAAGTAACATTAAAGCCACGGTCATTTGGCTGCATGGGTTAGGAGACTCCGGCAACGGATTTGCGCCTATAGTGCCTGAATTAAAGCTACCCGAAGAATTGGGGATTCGATTTGTGTTCCCCCATGCGCCTATACGCCCAGTGACAATTAATAATGGCATGACAATGCGCGCTTGGTACGATATCACTAGCCTAGATTTTAACCACAGAGCCGACAGCCAGGGTGTCAATGAATCTTCAACTTTCGTCAAAGCGCTCATTGAGCAGGAAGTCGCCAACGGTGTGCCTGCTAATAAAATCGTTCTTGCTGGGTTTTCACAAGGTGGCGTCATAGCGTTAAATTTGGGCACGCGTTTAGAGCATTCTTTAGCGGGAATTATGTCAATGTCTAGCTACATGAGTGAACCGGAAAAACTCGGTGAAGCTGCCCATGATGCCAATAAACACACACCTATTTTTATTGCTCATGGTACTCATGATGACGTGGTGCCAATTTTTATGGGTAATGCTGCATTTAAAGTGTTAGAGAGTAATAGTTACCAAGTAACTTGGCATGAATACCCTATGCAGCATAATGTGTGTAATCAACAGTTAAACGATATTTCAGCTTGGTTACAGGATAAATTAAGCTAGTTGTTCCGAATTCAGTTCAGGGTAATTTTTAGCTATAGGGCAATCTATTATGCAGGAAGACGGTTTTCTAAGTATCGAAAATGCCTTAAAGAAGTTTATTGCCCAAACTAAGGCACAGCAGTTGGCTGTGTTGGTAAAGATGGTCGGTTTGGCAGAAGCCGAGGAAATCTTGCAAGAAGCCTACCTGAAAATTTATTTATTGGTAAATAAAAATCCTGATAAGTCGCACCCGTTAGCGCAATTTATGGCTTTGCAACCTTTGCTATATTCTATGGTTAAAAACTTAGCCATAACCAGTCTTAGACATCACAAAGTCGTTAAGCTGCATTGCCAAAAAAGCGGTGACTTAATGGCCGAGAATGGGTCTGCAATGACGCAAAGCTCAGAGTTTGAACTGATGAAGAAGGATCAAGAAGCGTTATTACTGAGTGCGATCAATCATCTCCCGCCTGTATGTCGACAGGTTTTTGTGCAACGAAAAATACATGCAAAAAGCCACAGTGAAATCGCTGCTATACTGGGTATTTCAACCAAAACAGTTGAAAGCCATTTGGCGAAAGGACTGATTTTATGCAGGAATTTTGTGAACAAAGCGAATCAAAACGATGCCAAGATATTGTCAGGTAAAGCTGTATGAATATTGAAGAATGGTCAGGCCATGAAGTGTCTGAGCTTGTGCTTGAGCAGGCTGCAAATTGGTTGGCGAAACTCGATTCAAATGACTTGCCTGAAAGCCAACACATCGCTTTTTATGTATGGCTACAAGCCGAACCTGCACATCAACATGCCTATATGGAGCTGTCGGAGTTATGGGCAAAAAGCGCCTGTATAAAAGGCATGGAGCATATGTTAGAAAAATCCAAAGTAGTGCCTTTTCCAGTGCAATTGCCTAGGGTTGTTTCTCGGCCTGATATGCCGCAATCGTTAGCTAGCCCCGCGTGGGCTTATTCTTTAACTATCGGGCTTATTTTTGTAGGCTTAAGCCTACCTATTATTCAGCATTTTGTTTAACAAATATTCTTGTACCATTTATTTTTGTAAACGGCAGTAGGGGTTTTTTGTTTATCGCGCGTTTACAATGAAAGAAAAACAATTCACGCACCGAGGTAAACATATGACACCCATAGCTAAGCAAAATAAGAACCATCGATTTACCCCCACCCTACTATCAATTACTTTAGCTTCCATTTTTTCCATGTCTTCTTTTGCTCAAGACGCTGCTACTGAGAATGCCGACGAGAAAGAAGTCGAAAAAATTCAAGTTGTAGGGACGCAAATTCGCGGTGGGCAAATGAGTGAGGCGTTGGCAGTTTCTGTCATCAGTGCTCAGGATATTGCTGAATTGGGTGTGGATTCAGGTGACCAACTGTTGGACTTAATCCCAGAAAATGGTCAAAACTTTTTAAGTGAAGCGGAGAATATTAGTGGTGGCGTGAATTCAGCGCGAGGTGATATTGGAGCCTTTAACTTACGCAACTTGGGTACAGGCAATACCTTAGTGCTGCTTAATGGCAGGCGATTGGTAAATGCGGCGTCTTACCAGACTGAAGAAGTGGGAGGCAGTTTTGTCCCTGTTAATTCGGTTAACTCCAATACCATCCCAGTGGCGGGATTGGAAAGGGTCGAAGTGCTTAGAGATGGTGCCTCCGCTATTTATGGGGCTGATGCGGTGGCCGGTGTGGTCAATCACGTATTAAAAACCGATTTTGAAGGTTTTAATGTACGGATTAAACGCGGTGAATATCAACACCTTCCTGCGGCAAACAATACTATTACCTTTGAAATGGGTAAAAACTTTAACGATGGCAGAACCAATGTTAGTGCCTTTTTCAATTTTTACGACAGAGACAGGGTCAGCTCTTTAGATGATGAACGTTGGGCAAATTCAGATTTTCGTGGCCGTTTACCTGAAGGTTCCCCTTGGGCCGATGAGACAGATTTTAGAAATGACACGGCCAACGCCTTATTTGGCAAATTTGACATCATCCCCGGCAATGAAGGTGATCTAGACAACAATAACCTGGTGGACTCGGGCGGTGAATTTCATGTTTACCCTCTTAGCGATCCACGCTGCTCCCAAGGTTATCAGTTAAATGAGTACACTTGCGGCATAAAAGATGACCCAGGAGCTGGTAACGGTTTTTATCGCCTTAACTACAATTCACATAATGGGATTGGGCGTGACTTGCGCTCGGACTTGCAGCGCAACAACTTATTTGTGTTTATGAATCATGAGTTTGAAAATGGGGTGGAATCCTTTACTGAGTTTTCCTATTATCAGTCAAAAACCTCTATGGTGCGTCATGCTTCTGCGGCACTGGGTTCATCGGAGCTGGTAGTAGGGGCTGAAAATTATTACAACCCCTTTGGTGCTTTAGGTTCAGTGAATCGATTACCCGCAGAACTGACCGGCGATTTTCCTGAAGCAGGCTTTGATATCGTATTAGATAACTACCGCTTTGCTGAATTTCCACGCATAGTCGACAACGACGGCGATTCCTATCGATTCCTACAAGGCTTTCGAGGTGATTGGGGCGATTGGTACTGGGATACCGCCTTGTTACATTCAGAGGCAGAAAAGACCGACATCACGCGCAATAGAGTATCCAATACCTTGATGCAAGAGGCCTTGAACGATCCTACTCCAGATGCGTACAACGCCTTTAGCGGCGGTATTGGCTCCAATATCGAGCGGGCGCTTATTGATGTGACTCGAGTCAGCAAGACCGAAATCACCTTATTTGACTTTAAAGCGTCCAATACCGATTTATTTGAATTGCCCGGCGGCACTGCCGCTCTATTACTAGGTTTTGAATGGCGTGATGAATCCTTTGTCGATGACAGGGACCCTCGATTGGATGGCACTATTGTGTTTACCGATAAAGAAGGGGATACCTACCCCTTTGTGTCCGATGTGGTCAACTCCAGTCCTACGCCAGACAACGCCGGCGATCGTCAAGTCACTTCTTTGTTTACCGAGTTACAACTGCCAGTTTTGGATAACCTAGATGTGCAACTGGCAATACGTTATGAAGATTTTTCCGATGTGGGCAATACCACAGTAGGAAAAGTCGCTTTTGGTTATCGCCCCGCAGAGTGGGCGCTTGTTCGAGGCTCTTGGTCCGAGGCGTTCAGAGCACCTAATCTCGTCACCGTTAACGAAGATATAGTAGCAAGAAACAATACCCGAACTGACTGGACCTGCGTCTATGCAGCTGAAAATGGCGGTGATCCAGATCAGGATACTATTGATTGTGTTAATTCTACGCAGCGTATTGCCGAAGGCAGTGAGTTCCTTAAGCCAGAGGAATCGGAAAACACTTCATTTGGACTGGTGCTCACGCCCACAGATGATCTGACTATCACAGTGGATTACTGGTCAATAGACAAAGAAAACACTATTGGTTTGTTTGGTGAAGAAAACCATACCTTGATAGATCTTGTTAGACGTCTGCAAAGCGGTGCCAGCTGTGATGTTAATCCTCAGGTGGTACGTAGTGACATAGAAGCTGGAAGTGACGAAGAGGCCATCTATTTGGCTGCAGGCCTTTGCCCGGCTGGCGACATTGAATTTATTAATGATAAATATGCAAATTTGGATCGCAGAATTGTCAAAGGCCATGATATTGGTGTTTATTATGATTTAGCCACTGATTTGGGTAATTTCAAATTTAAGTTTAACGGATCTTTTCTTGATAAGTTTGAACAAGAAGCCGGCGGCGATGCGGCCATTTTGGTTGAAGCCGCTGAATCCGGACTCATTCCTCCCAGTTTTCCGATTGACGGATTTGCCGATCTCGTAGGACGAGATGGTAATCAAGATACTCGCTACAACTTTAAAATAAACTGGCGTGAAGGAGATTGGAGTGCTTCATTTGGTGGTAACTACATTGGCAGTTTTTACCAAAGCTCGTTAACACTTGATGACGGCACAATGTACATCATTCCGTCTATGACCACCTATAGCGCAACATTATCATACCGTTTCGATCTTATGGATACTCGCACTAGAGTCCGCTTTGGGGTGAGAAACTTAACTGATGAAAGAGCGCCACTGGCTGATCGTTACTTCGGCTATTTCGCCGACGCCCACCGAGATTACGGTAGAAGTTACTATCTAGATCTGAAAGCCTACTTCTAGGCGTATCCACAATGAGACCAGATTGTTTAGTTGCATCTGGTCTCAGTTAAAATTTTCAATAAGGCAGTAAAATGAGTAATAACTTACCAGATATTACCGATCAAGAGCGTGGGCGCTACCAAGACATAGGTCTAGTCATGGGGCCGGCAATCTTTGTTTTGATGATGTTATTCGGCGGCTCGCAAACCACTATGGATCCAGCAGCATGGCGAGTAGCGGCTGTAGGTTTATGGATGGCCATTTGGTGGGCAACCGAAGCGGTACCTGTTCCAGTAACCGCATTTTTACCCATAGTGACCTTCCCGTTTTTAGGGATCAACACCCTAGCCGAAGCCACGGCTTCGTATGCTAATCCCATCATATATTTGTTTTTAGGCGCATTTATACTCGCCTTAGCGGTCGAAAGATGGGATTTGCACAAGCGCATCGCCCTAGGCATTTTGGCTTACACAGGCACCGACGGCAGTCGTTTAATTGGTGGTTTTATGTTGGTTGCGGCACTGTTATCCATGTGGATGACCAATACCTCTACCACTATGATGCTAATGCCTATTGCGCTATCGGTTGCCAGAGTGATTGCAGACAACAATACCCATTTGAGTCATGAACAAACCAAGTCTTTTCAGGTCGCTATGCTACTTGGTTTGGCCTATGCCGCTACCATTGGTGGGTTAGCCACCTTAGTCGGTACACCGCCTAATGCCCTTTTAGCTGCGTTTTTAAATGAAAACTATGATATTAAAATTACCTTTGCTAGTTGGATGCTGGTGGGTGTACCTGTGATGTTAGTAATGTTGCCTTTGGCCTGGTTATCGCTAACCCGTTGGACATTTAAAATAGATATTCCCGCTAATGTAGAAGTAAATAAACATTTGGCAGAATTAAAAGATAGCCTAGGTAAAATGACTTCAGCCGAAAAACGGGTGGCGGTGATTTTTGTATTAGTGGTTATATTCTGGATCATAAGAAGACCGATTTCTAAGATGCTAGAAATAGACTTTTTAAGTGATACAGGCATAGTGATGTCAGCGGCTTTGTTGTTATTTTTATTGCCCAGCGGCGATAAAAAACAACCGCAAATTATGATTTGGCATGACGTTAACCGCTTGCCTTGGGGCGTATTGATATTATTTGGTGGTGGCCTGAGTTTAGCCGCTGCTGTGTCGTCTTCTGGTCTTGCAGCATGGTTAGGTAGTAGCTTAACGCCCCTTGGTGCATTGGGGATTTTTACCTTAGTGATTGCGGCTACCGGTTTAGTGATATTTCTCACTGAACTGACCAGTAACGTTGCCACCGCAGCGACATTCCTACCTGTGGTCGCCGCAGTTGCCTTAGAACTAGGCGTCTCACCTTTGCTATTGTGTATTCCTATCACCTTGGCGGCCAGTTGTGCATTTATGTTACCAGTTGCTACGCCTCCCAATGCCATTGTTTTTGCATCGGGTCTGATTAATATTCCGCAGATGGTTAAAGCCGGTGCGGTTTTAAACTTAACTGGCATGTTATTACTATCAATCGTCTCAATTTGGTTAGCGCCCATGGTGTTTTTGTAATGAATATTTGCAAAAAAATAATCCTTATTCCGTTCGGTTTTTTATTTGGATGGACTTTAGTTGCGAACGCCGCTGTTGATGCAAAACAATCTCTGGCAGATCCAAAACCCACTTTTAGTAATGTTGTGATGCCGATAGTACCCCCTACAACAAAACCAACTAGGTTACTGTTTATCGGTAATAGTTTTAGTTTTTATAACAATGGTATTCATAATCATTTAGGGGGGTTGATCCGCTCTTCGGGTGACTGGAAAATTAAGAAAAATAAACTACGTTTATCAACCTTATCTGGAGGACATATTTATCAACACAGTGCGGACCTAACCTACTTGATAAATAGCCCGTCGGACAATTGGCAAGCTGTGGTTTTACAAGGCCATAGCAATGAGTCGATTCACCCCAAGAAGATGAGTCGATTCATAGGTTCAACGACTCACGCAGTACAACAAATTTTAGCTAAGGGCATGCAACCTATACTGTTTATGACATGGGGCTATAAAGGACAGCCTAAAATGAGCGAAAATATTGCCAATGCCTACACCAAATTGGCGAATAAATTAAAGATACTAGTCGTACCTGTTGGTTTGGCGTTTGCTCAAGCTGAAGAGCAGCTTGGTAACATTGAACTGTTTGTTCCAGATGTACTGGGAATTGACGATACTCAAAGTCTCACTTATCGCAAAGATTGGAAACACCCAAGTGCAGCCGGTACCTATTTGGCAGCCAGTGTTTTTTACTCGGTCTTATATCAACGCTCTCCTGAGGGGCTCATTTATCACGCTACCCTTGATAAAGAAACGGCTTTAGCGCTACAAAAACTTAGCTGGCAGGTAACTCAAAGCTTTTATAGTCAAATTTTGTAATACCAAACCACATAACTAAGTGACCACTCAGAATGCCCCAGCGGATTTTGCGTAAGCGTCTCTATGTAGTTGCTCTGTGAGCGAGTTGATTCAGGTTTCCTATGCCACCCAATTCGCGCTTCTTTTTTCTTCAAAAAAGTGCAAAATAGCTTTTTAAAATCCATTCTTGGGGCGCGTGATGAAAAAGATTGTGTTTATTCTAATGGTGATGATAAGTGGATTTAGCCAGTTTGCTAGTGCACAGGTTGAGCGCAGTCAGCTGACTAGTGCTATTGAAAATCGAGAACCTACCGATAACCTTGAGGGCATAGTAGAGATCCAACAGGATCAAGTTAAATCTGTGTATTTTTTCACCCAAGTTACGGGCTTGACTAATCAACAGATTACCCATAGATGGTTGCATGAAGGTGAAGAAAAAGCGGCAGTGACTTTGAATGTTGGTGGCGATAGCTGGCGCACTTATTCGAGTAAAAGAGTGCCGAGTTACTGGCAAGGTAAATGGCAAGTACAAGTGTGGCAAGGAGATTTAATGTTAATTACTCATCATTTTGAAGTGAGCCTCTCTGAATAACCTTTAGGCATTAGAATAAAAAAAAGAAAAAGGTTAAGATCGCTTAAACTTGCAAAGGTCACATTTTTAGATACAGCTATGGGGATTAATTCAAATCCTTATTCGACAGGGTAGTATTGGTATTGAAAATTAATAACGTCATTTTACGTAGTATTTACTGTTGTATTGTTTGTTGTAGCCTGAGTAAGGCTGCTCAAGCCGATACTTTTGTAATAGGTGTAGAAGACGTAAGTTATTATCCTTATTTCGATTTTTCATCTGGTAATACTAGCTTCTCAAAAGCTCTGTTTGACCAGTTCGCTAAGGACAGTGGACACCAAATAAGCTACCTACCATTACCTATAAAGCAATTTCCTAAATGGTTGCACCAAGAAAATATTGATTTTAAGTTTCCCGACAATGTTAGGTGGCAGGCTCCTAATACTCCTCAAAAACAAAAAGTACATTTTAGTGAAGGTATAGTTGCTTTGACTGCGGGCACTTTGGTTTTAGCTAAAAATCAGCATAAAAATGAAGCGTTTTTTCGCAACATTGGCACTATCACCGGCTTTTACCCTACGCTTTGGATAAACCAAATTGAACAAGGTAAGGTCTCTATCTATGAAGATGCCAGCTCTAAAATATTGGTAAAACATCTCGTTAATGGTTTAGTTGATGGCTTAGATCTTGATCTTGCAGTAGCACACGACGGGTTAAAAAAGTTAGGTATCAACGAGAAACTTGTAATTAATCAAAATGTTGCAACAGAAAATTATTATTACCATCTTTCCACTTTAAGGCATCCCAAAGTCATCAAACAATTTAATCAATGGCTAGTGAAACGCCGAAAGTTTATTGATTCTCTGAAAGCCGAGTTTGGCATATTGGCGGTTGAACCTAGCAAAGTTGCAGTTCTTTAGTAGGAAATTTAATTATCGCCGCTATTATTCGTAATGCCAAATCTGAAGAAGCGCCAATTCTTAGTGATCTAGCATTACGCTCTAAAGGATATTGGGGGTATGACTCAGAATTTTTGGCGAATTGTAAAGCTGAATTAACTTACAGTAAAAGTCAGATTCAATCATCAAATTATTGTTTTATGGTTGCAGTGCAAGACCACAGAATTGCTGGTTTTTGTGCTCTTCACTTTTTACGCCATGCTAAGGTTGAGCTCGAAGCTCTGTTTGTAGATCCAGATTTTATTGGTCAAGGATTGGGTAAGTTTTTACTAAACTTTGCTAAAGCGACAGCAAAAGAGCATGGTGCGATAAGTATGAGGCTGCATAGTGATCCTTATGCAGAGGATTTTTATAGTGCTAACGGTGCAGAAAAAGTGGGAGAAATTAAATCAGGTAGCATTCCTGGACGCTTTTTACCTGTACTCGAAATTAGTCTTTAGCCGAGCTGCTGCGACTCTGGTAATATCTATAGTCTATATTTTGTTTTGGAAACTTCATGTCTACACGCATTATCCGTATCGCCACGCGCAAGAGTGCCTTAGCCTTATGGCAAGCCGAATACGTTAAAGCGGCGTTACTTAACGCCCACCCTCATATACAAGTAGAATTAGTGCCTATGAGCACTCAAGGTGACAAAATTCTCGATACGCCTTTAGCAAAAATTGGCGGTAAGGGTTTGTTTATCAAAGAGCTAGAAGTGGCCATGGCCGAGAACCGCGCTGATATTGCGGTGCATTCTATGAAAGATGTGCCTGTCGCTTTTCCTGATGGCTTTGGGTTACATGCTATTTGTGAGCGTGAAAATCCTTTTGATGCCTTTGTGTCTAATCATTTCAAATCTATCGAAGAGTTACCGCAAAACGCTGTGGTAGGCACATCCAGCTTGAGGCGTCAGTGTCAAATACGCAAAGCCAGACCCGACTTAGTGATCAAAGATTTGCGTGGTAATGTCAATACTCGTTTGGCTAAGTTAGATGCTGGCGACTACGATGCCATTATACTTGCTGCAGCAGGGTTAATTCGTTTGGGTATGCAACAGCGGATCCAAACCGAGATCCCAGCAGAATTATCGCTACCAGCAGTCGGACAGGGCGCTGTGGGTATTGAGTGTCGCAATGACGATACCGATTTAATCAATTTGTTAGCGCCACTTAATCATCTCGAAACTGCCACTAGAGTGACGGCAGAGCGAGCAATGAATGCTAAGCTAAATGGCGGTTGCCAAGTGCCTATTGGTAGTTTTGCAGAGTTAAATGGTCAGCAGCTGACTTTACGGGGTTTGGTAGGCTCAGTTGACGGAAAAGTCATGTTGCATGCCGCGCATTCAGATAAGGTAGAAAATGCCGTACAACTAGGTGAACAGGTTGCTGATGCATTGCTTGCTCAAGGGGCACAGCAGATCCTTAGCGCGTTGCAAAACAGTTAATCTCGTGACATTTTTACTGCTTAGGCCGCAATCCAAATGCCAAAAGAGCGCAGCAGCCTTTAAACAGGCAGGATTGCCTGTAGTGGCTTGCGGTTTGATTGATACCGTTGTGGATGATGACGCTATTGGTCAACTCACATCAAAAATAGCCAAGTTGCATAGCTCTATAGCCAAAAGTCACTACGTTATTGTGACCAGTACAGTTGCAGCCAAACAATGTGTCTTGATGAAAAATCAATGGCCGCAAAATGTGTGCTTTTTTGCCGTAGGTAACAGTACCGCAGATATATTAATAGATGCGGGAGTTAATGTGATTGTGCCACAGCAGCCCAGAACCGAGGGATTATTGGCCCTTACAATGCTGAAGCAAGTTAAACAGCAAAGTATTGTCATTATGAAAGGGTACGGGGGCAGGGAGTTATTAAGAGATAGCTTAGTATCTCGAGGCGCACATGTGGCAGAGTGGGAGGTGTATAAACGAGTTAGAGTAGCGCACCCGGTGTCTACACAAGACTGGCAAGCGAAGCAAATTCGTTGCATTATTGCCACTAGTGGTGAGGTTATTCAGGCCGCCTTTGATTATTTTGATACAAGCTGGCTTAAAACGCTAAACTGGATAGTAGTGAGTGAGCGGACCGCCGAAATCGCATCTAAGCAAGGGGCGACGCAAATAGAGATTAGCCGTGATGCCAGTGATCTGGCCCTTATTCAATGCGCGCAGCAATGGCTTAGCGGCGCAAGACATTCTTCGGAGCAATAAATGGCAGATAATCAGGACAAATTAACCCCATCAGATGAAAAAAAGCTGGAGGAGTTGGAAAAACAAATAGCTAAAGATAAAGCTCAAAAGCCAGTGGCAAAGCCAAAACAGACCGCTGAGTCTGAGGACAAAGGTATCAAGAAGCAGCCGGTAAAACCTAGCGCCACAGCGGCGAACAAGTCCAGTAATAAAAGTACAGGATTTACCTCATCTAATAAGCCAGCTCCTGATCCCAACACTAAAACCGGGCTGCTATGGTTTTTCACTATTATTAATTGTTTGGTTTTAGGGGCTCTTATTGCAGCGGGTTATTGGGCTTGGTTGCAATGGCAAACCCAAAACCAAAAGCATGCTGAAGCGATAGCTGCCCAACAAATCAACATTGATCGGCAAAAAAACAATGTTGATTTATCAATAGCGTCTAATCAACTAACAAAAAATAATCTAGAAGCACAAAACCAAGCGCTACAAACCAGCCTGCAAAACTTGAATGCACAAGTGCAAGCTAACCAACAAAATTTAGCCGATGTGTCGGGGCGAAGGCCCGCTGACTGGTTACTCGCTGAAGCAGATTATTTAGTGCGTATGGCAGGTCGTAAGTTGTGGTTAGAGCATGACGTAAAAACGGCTATTATGATGTTGCAATCAGCCGATAGTCGAATTGAAGATTTAGGCGATCCAAGTTTACTGCCAATTCGCAGTAGTGTGGCAGATGACATCCAAGCATTACAACAAGTTAATCAAGTGTCTATTAGCTCTATTGCGTTATCTTTAGGGGCGATGTTTAAGCAGGTCGATACCTTACCGCTGGCCTTTTATAAAAAACCACCAGCCCCAGAAAAAGATGAAGGGGTGACAGGCTCTATAGACGACTGGCGCTCAAATTTGGCCCGTAATTGGCAAAACTTCACTAAGAATTTCTTTAGTGTTTCCAGAGTGACCACCGAAATACAACCTTTTATGTCACAGCAACAACAGTGGTTGTCTAAACAACAACTCAAATTTGCCTTGCAGCAAGCCCAAGCCTCAGTGTTGCAAGAAAATGCAACCCTGTACCAACAGTCATTGCAATCCGCCTTGGCTTTGTTAATTGAGTATTTTGATACGAATAATGACAGAGTGATCCAATTCACCGCAAGCTTAGGAAATTTACAACAAACGAATTTTGAACGGGCTTATCCTCAGCAGCTTAATGCCGCTCCGTTACTACAAGATGTCATCGAACAACGCTTAGATGCTCGTTTTGTAAATGGGAATCACTAGTTATGAGCCAGGTAATTAGAATTTTTGTAGTCTTAGTTATCTTGTTAATTACTGTAGTCGTTGCGGCCATGGTGTTTGATAACAGTGGTTACGTGCTGGTGGAATTTAATGGCTGGGTAGTTGAGATGAATGTCTGGTCACTTAGCTTATCCTTAATCGCTATTTTTGTTGGCTTAATGTTTTTCAATTTAGGCGTAAAAGCTACTTTAGCCGCAGCTTCGGGCTCAAAGAACTGGATTGGTAATTGGGGTAACCGTAAGAAACAAAAAGCTTTTACCGCAGGGTTAATTGCCTTGGCTGAAACCCAGTATCTAGTAGCCAGAGATCACTTCAAAAAAATTGAGAATGAAGACTTCGATGGGATTAATCTGTTAGCCGCTGCTGAAGCAGAATTGCACCTAGGTCAACCGCAACAAGCCAGAGGTTATTGGCGTATGGCAACAACCTACGACAAAGCAGCACTGGCCGCAAATTTGTGCTTAATTAGGGATGCCCTACAGCAGCATCAAGCAAGTGAAGCCCTAGTGTTGATTCAAGCATTAAGCGAAAAGCAACAAGGACAAGCTCCCGTAGTGAAACTCTGGGCCCAAGCGCTAGGTCAAGCAGGTAAATGGCAAGAGCTAAAGGATAAATTAAAAGGTTGGAAAAAAGTATTAGGTGATGATTATGCCGCCATAATGCAGCAAGCCTCAAAGGGCAGTTTTTCTGAAATTGCCAGTAAAGAAGGCGCCACCCAGCTGAAACAAAATTGGCAAACCTTGCCAAGATCTACACGTAAAGATCCCGCGCAACAAGCTGCTTATATTCAGCAGCTTATTGAGCAAGGTATGCATGCCGATGCCGAGCATGCGTTAGTAGAATATCAGTCGTCAGCCCCTCATCCCCTGCTTGTACCTTTGTTTAAGCAAATTAAACTGCCCAACCCAGCTGCCGCAATCAAAAAGCTCGAGACGTGGTTGAAGAAAGACGACTTAAATGTGGAACTGTTATCCGCTTTGGGTCATATTGCGAACAATGCTAACGATAAAGTATTAGCTGAGAAAGCGCTGAGTAAAGCGATCAAACTTGGTAATCGCCAGGAAGACTTAAGGTTAATGGCAAGTATCAAAGAATCTCAAGACGATCAAAGTCAGGCATTACAATTGTATAAAAAAAGTATAGAAAAATATGCTAGTTCATAACTATTGTATTACACTGCTTGGTGCTAGGAAATCAACGAATTAGCTAGCATTTCTTTATTTTGAGGCTTTAAAATGATTAGTTATATGGATCGTAATTTAATAATTTCGGCAACCTTTTTGACTGTTGGGTTGCTAGTATCGGGATGCGCTGTAGATAATGGAAAATCCGTTGAAAACAATACGCCACTAAAGGTCAGCAAACAAAAATTCACGGCCGAGCCAGGTTTAGTTCCTAAGCAGCGTTTTAGAAAGGCGATTGAAAAGCTCGAAAACGGTGAAGAAGGGCAGGCTTTGGCCGAATTGAAAGCCTACTTGGTGGCCATACCTAGAAGTAAAAGCGCAAAAAAACTGATTGCACAAATTTCTACTGATTCTGAGCAATACTTTCCTGCCGATTATTTTACGGTCAATTTAACCTCTGGTACCAGTCTATCTACGCTCGCTAAAACATACTTAGGCTCAGCGTTAAAATTTTACGCATTGGCTAAGTACAATGATATTACTAATCCGAGTCGTGTAAATATTGGGCAAGAGATTAAGGTGCCTTTGACAGCGAGTGCCCAAGCGCAACTTGATAAAGAAAATGCCTTAGAAACAGCAAAATTAAACCCAGCGCCCATTGATGTGCCAGTTGTTGCAGAGGTAACAACTGAATTAGCAGAACAGACGGACGAGTCGGAACTCCCTGAAGTGGTTATAGAAGCCCCAGTAGAAACGGCGGAATCAGTGCTAGGAATGCTTCAAGATACAATGAATAATAAAGATTACGCCACAGCGGTTGAAAAGGTCATTGCCCTTGAGGCATTTGGAAATTTTGATAAAGATACAACTGTTTTGGCTATCGCTGCTTACGTTAATCGTGCACAAGAAATTGCCGAAACAGATAACATTCTGGCTGCCTCATATTTCGCCGCAGCGGGCCATTTAAACTTACACATTGAATCACAGCTTGAAGCCTTTGAGAGCTTTAGGTTGGCGTACGACTTAGATGAATCTAATGAAGCGGTGATGGAAGAAATGCTGGTTCTACAGAAAGAAATTTCCGACCAATATCATAGAGAAGCCTCTTCTGCTTATCGCCGTCAAGAGTTGGATTTTGCGATTGAAAAATGGGACAAGGTTTTGGAGGTCAATCCAGATCATTCAAGCGCTCAACTGTATAGAGCACAAGCCTTGGAACTCAAAGAAAAATTAAAAAATATTAATCAAGATTAACTTTAATCCCTCTAATTCTATTAAGATTCTTTTTAACTATTAAGGCCCGTTTCATAAATGTACGGGCCTTAACATTGTTAGGTTGATACTTTAAAGAAAGCGCGGCATTTTCGATGGCTGCATCTAAATCTGTTTTAAGCAGCGAATTGGCTATTTTTAGGTACTTGTTTGCTGTTGACTTTGAGAGACTATCCCTACTTTTTTGAGCATTTGGTAATGATTTACCTTGAAGAGCAGCGATATCTAAAGCCTTTTGGTAATATTCTATCGCCTTTTCATGGCTTTTTTGTTTTTGATAACGCTCAGCTAACTGAAAAAATGCAAAAGTTCGATAATTGTTTGGGTGCTGCTGTGCAGGAAAGTCTTTTTCAAATTTATCCGCAAGCTGCAACAGTTCTTGATAGTTTTTCTGATGTGTAAACTGCTTACCCTGCTCAAGGTACCTCGATAGCAAAATTGAATCGTTAGCTTCTTGTTGCGACTTAACAAAATACTTCTTGATGTTAGCCGTTTTTGAACTGGCCTGTTTAATGACATCTTGCCATTCAAACTTTCTCAACTCTTGCATGGCTATTTTATTGTTCGGTTCTAAGGCTAAGATTTTCAAATATAGCTGGTGTTGTAATTTTTTATTGTTGGCCCCTTGGGCTTTTTTTAATACCCTAAATTGCTTAGATACTCGGGCAGAAATTAAAGATTCGAGCCGTTTAACATGAGAGTTTACTGCCTCGTCTTCAGGATAAGTTAACGCCAATATTTTCCATTGTGTTAACGCGTCGGCGTATCGTTGTTGCTCTTCTAAAGAGATGGCAACGGGACTTCGTTGCTCTAAAAATGTGTTGGTTACCACAAAGCTAGTGCTACAAGAACAACAAATTAACAATGAAGCATAGATTATTGGTTTTATCATTTAAGAGCCATTGAACTAAAAGTATTAAGACTTTTTTTGAAAGTATTAAGGCTATCACCACCGTATATCATGGTTCTGTGTAGTAATAGGGGGGCGGAAAATGCTGGGTTGCTGCCTTTGTGCACAGTGACGGCTAATTGGTAATCATTCTTTTCGAGTAACTCAATGACTTGCAAACTACTGTTTCCATATGGGTAGGCAAAATGATGGATAGTATGATTTGTCCTTTTAGATATAATTTTGTCTGCATCCTCAACTTCAAACTTCAAACGCTGTAAATAATCTTCACTCGACTCTCCACTAGGCAATGGTGACAAACTGTCATGAGTGTTGGAATGAGACTGAATATCAACTAAAGGTGCTTGGCTTAGATCTTTCACATCTCGCCATTTTAGAGCCGAGGGAGCGCCTATAAATTCGGGGTAAATGAACATTGTGGAATGAAACTTATGCTTTTTCAAAATGGGATAGGCAATGTCCAAATAGCTTTTGTAACCATCGTCTATGGTAATCACCACAGACTTTATGGGCACCTCTTTTTCGCCTTTAATGAAACTGCCTAACTCATCTAAAGAAATCACTTGATAACCATTTGATGCTAGGTAGTTCATTTGCCTCTCAAATTCTGCTCGAGTCACTACCATCTTGTTTTTACTGGTAGAGTGGGTAGTAAACTGGTGATAACAAAGAACAGGAATTTGTTGATAGCCGTTACTATACACACCCGACTGATTTATCACTTGGCGAGGAATAGCCACATAACGGCCTGCTAGTTGGGATGTTTGCGGGTTATATCGCTGCAGAACCTCCGCATACTTTTTACTGCCTAGATATTGTTGCGCCAGTGATGCGTAGGTGTCGCTACTTCCTGCTTGTACAATTACAAAGTCGTCATTGCTTGCAAGCTCATGGCGTTGACTTGATGCGCAACCTGTTATTATAAGCACTGCTAAAATCATTAAAGATAAAGCTTTCAATGTTTTGCGCTCTTAGTTTTGCTTGAATTTTTTACATCATCTGACTGTGCTTTTTTACTTTTTTGACTGACAACAAGAATCGTTTCATCTGTATTGATATCCTGTTGTTCTGTTGCTGGTTTTTTGGGAGTATTTGCTTTGCTTTTGGATTGAGACTTAGCTGCAGCTTGACTAACAGGCTCTATTTGCGTATTTGCAATGATAGTTTCATCAGTATCAGTTAATGCAGCTCCGTTATCTGGGGGTATAACATTGCTGATATTGGTTTGAACTGTCACTTTGGTTTTATTGATCCCAGTTTGGGCGAGTTCATCGGAAACCTTGGTATATCTGTCCTGAATTTCCGCAGCCATATTGTTAAAACCATCAAATACGCTGCCTATTTCGTCGTTACGAGTAAGGGATATCCGCGTATCGTAATTTCCCGCTGCAAAGCTCGATAACGATTGATTAAGAACTTTAAATGGACGGGCAATCATGCCACCAAAAATAAACATAACCACAGCAACGGCAGAGGTGGTAATTAATGCAAGTATAAACATCAACCAACCTGTGATGCTTTTAACTTCATCTAAACCATCTTGAGATAAGCCTAATATTATCTGTCCCACTTCGGTTTTTTGAAATAGCACGGGGGTTTTAATATTAAATACTTTCCTATCTTCAGCAGTGTTAGAGCTAGTGGTGTACACGTCATTAGTTTTACTTATTAACTCAGCATTTTCATCTGGCTGATACATTTTTCCTACCAAGCTGTTGTCACTGGCTCCCCGTACCACTCCTTCTCTATCCGTCACAATAAGGTAGGAGAAAGTATCCCTGTTGGCGGCATCGCCTATAAAGGAATCCAAGGTGATCCAGTCTTCACTTAGGATAGGAATGGCCGTTTCTGTGGAGATGAATTTTGCAAAAGCGGCACCTGAGTCCACGGCTTGTTTAGTCATTGCTTTGGATTGCATATTAAATACAATGTTGATACTGATAAAAGAAACCAAGCCAACTATAGCGCCAACAGATAAGGTCCAACGGATTTTTAGTGGGATATATTTTTGCTTTTTTTGTTCTAATTGTTGATCATTTAAAGTACTCAATTCTTTGGTCAAGGCTTCGGCTAATTTACTCCCAGTTTGAAATCTTTTATCGGGAGATTTTTGCAGCAATTTTTGAATGATCTGACGTACCCCTGCTGGTACTTCTGGGCACAAAGATTTTAGTGGCTCGGGTTGTTGTTGCGCTATTTGGATCATAAGGTTGGCCATGTTTGCCGCATCAAATGCTTTTTTACCACTGAGCATTTCGTACATAATACTACCCACTGAAAAAAGATCTGAGCGGCCATCAACCGCTTTTCCCAATGCCTGTTCAGGTGACATATAGCGCGGTGTTCCTAATACCGAGCCCACCTGAGTTTTTTGTGCTTCTTCATTTTCATTCATCCTTGCAATACCAAAGTCTGCGACTTTAATGGACTCTCCATCTGGCATTACGATAATGTTGTCAGGTTTAATATCGCGATGCACAATGCCAGTTTTATGGGCATAATCTAATGATTTAGCTAATTGTAAAGCGATAATAAGTGTTTGTTTTAGAGTAAGTTTGTGATTGTTTTTAAGTACTTCACCTAAATCACTTCCTTCCAAAAGTTCCATCATTATATAGGGAGCATTATCTAACTTACCCACATCAAAAACGGTCACAATGCCAGAATGAGAAAGCGCACCTGCCGCTTTTGCTTCTCTTAAAAACCTAGATAGGTACTCTTCATCAACACAATGATCTTCTTTAAGTACTTTAAATGCCAATGAGCGGTTAATTTCGGGATCGTAAGCGCGATATACCTTTGACATTGCGCCCTCGCCAATCATTTCCTTTATTTCATATCGGCCAATAGTTTTATTTAACATGTCTTGTTCCATCAAACTTCCTTTGATTTTGAGATTTACTGCAATAATGGCTTCAATAAAGCTTGATGTTAGTGCAATATTTAGTCACCAGTCTACTCAGATAGTTAGCAGCAATCAAAAACATTTATACTTATACTGATGTTGGGTAATCTATATAAAGTGATCGAACAACAGGCCAACTTTATGTGGCAATGTGATTGATAAACTTGAGGTAATGGAAAAATAATTATGTTTGAACGTACTTGGGATTCAGTAGCTAAAACAGACATTGGAACCATTCGCAAAGTAAACGAAGATGATTTTTTGAACGCACCTGAAGTAGGCTTGTGGTGTGTCGCCGATGGCATGGGCGGGCACGAAAAAGGCGACCTAGCAAGTAGAACCATAGTAAACAGTTTACAAGCGCTGGCAAAGAGTAACCCCTATCCAATAAACCCCCAGCAAATCAAACAGGCAATGCAACAGGTCAATAGCGATCTCGTCGATTTGGCAAGTGAGAAACAAGCCGTTATCGGCAGTACAGTGGTAGTGCTGGTTTTTGAGCAACAGTATGCCCATTGTATTTGGGCAGGCGATAGTCGGGTTTACCGGGTGCGAAATAATCAGCTTAAACGACTCACCCAAGATCACAGTCAAGTCGAAGAAATGGTACAACAAGGGTTATTGACCCCAGAAGCCGCCGAGCGGCACCCTAATGCCAATGTTATCACCCGAGCAGTGGGTGGGGCCGAAACGTTAGAACTAGATTTAGTCACTGACGTTAGACGAGAAGATGATACATATCTGCTTTGTAGTGATGGTTTGAATAAAGTCATTGATGATGCAGAGATTGAACAATTGTTGATGACAACACCACTAAAATCTATCGCTGAAACTTTAATTCAAACCTCATTAGTACGTAAAGCACGGGACAATGTCACTGTAGTTGTTGTGAATAATCAAAATTGTTCAATTAAGTCAGACAAAAATCAGACGCCCATAGTAGACCATTCACACCTAGATGATACTTTACCTTTAACTTAAGGCTTGTCTTCCTACAACCAAGATAGATTAATCGTTGCATAGAAAGTTGACTTTTCCATTGCTTGTGAAGGTCTATTTGTCAATAATTAGTCACACAAACACTTTACAAAGATAGCTATCCACAAGGTTGTATATGCACCCAGCACAACAAAGTAATAACGAAGAAATCCAGATGTTTCGCGATATGGTGTTGCGTTTTTTAGAGCAAGAAGTGCTACCTCATTATGAGTCATGGGAAAAAAACCACAAAATGCCACGGGAAATGTGGAATGTAATGGGCAGTGCCGGCATGTTGCTGGTAGATTTTCCTGAAAAATACGGCGCCGCAGAAGCCAGTTTTGACGTGTGCCAGATGATCCAAGAAGAAATGTGCCGCCTGAATCTGCATGGTTTAGGTACGGGTTATAATATTCATGCGAATATTGTGGCTCCTTATATTTTGCATATAGGCAATCAACAACAACAAGACCACTGGTTACCGAAAATGGTTTCAGGTGAAGTATTAACTGCGATAGCCATGACCGAACCTGGCGCGGGAAGCGATTTAGCGGGTATCCGCACTAGCGCCATTAAAGACGGTGATGATTATATTTTAAATGGCTCAAAAACCTTTATTACTAACGGCAACCAAGCCGATATGGTCATTGTTTGTGCCAAAACCGATCCTCAAGCAGGCGCTAAAGGGATTTCGTTGTTTTTGGTAGATACTAGCCTAGCTGGGTACTCAACCGGCAAACCCATAGAAAAAATTGGCCAGCATAGTAGTGATACCGCCGAACTCTTTTTCGAAAATATGCGCATCCCAAAAGAGGCTTTGTTAGGCGAAGAAGGCAAAGGTTTTGTGTATTTAATGCAAGAACTTCCTCGCGAGCGTCTAGGTTGTGCGGTGCAAGCCATTGGTCACGCGCAAGGCGCGCTCGATGTGACTTGTGACTACGTGCAAGAGCGTAAAGCCTTTGGCCAGTCGATATCACAATTTCAAAATACCCGTTTTAAACTAGCCGAATGTAAAACCGAATTGGAAATGTGCCGTGCGCTTTTAGAAAAACACATGGTTAAGTTTAGCCGAGGTGAAATGACGGTAACTGATGCCGCCATGCTCAAACTCGCCGCCACCGAAATGCAACTGACTATGGTAAATGAATGTTTGCAGTTGTTTGGTGGTTACGGTTATACCGAAGAATATCCCATCTCACGTTTTTACCGTGATGCCCGTATTCAAACGATTTACGCGGGTACCTCAGAAATCATGAAAGAAGTCATTGCCCGAGATATTGTGGGTAGGTAAGCACTTACAAACTATTGTGATCATGGCGTGTTAGCTTTTAACATGCCCACTTATTTATTGGAATTGGTATTATATGTCTACAACAGTATCCGGTCATTGCGATGGCAAATTTGCAGAATTAAAGTCAGAATTTGAACGTAACTTTTCAGAGCGAGGCGAGTCGGGTGCTTCGGTTTGCCTCAGTGTAAACGGCGAAACCTTAGTGGACTTATGGGGCGGCGTCGCTAACCAAGAAACTGGCGCACCTTGGGAGCGCGACACCCTGTCTATAGTGTTTTCCTGCACCAAAGCTGCCACGGCGCTTTGCGCTCACATTTTGATTGACCGAGGGCAGCTCGATTTAAACGCCTTGGTCATCGATTATTGGCCAGAATACGGACAACACGGCAAAGAGCACACTACAGTCGCGATGATGCTAAACCATGAAAGTGGCTTACCCGCGTTTCGTGAACCCATCAAACCCGGTGGTTTCTACGATTGGGACTACATGATTGCCCGATTAGAAAACGAAGTGCCCTTTTGGGAGCCGGGTACCCGCAATGGTTATCATATGGTGAGTTTTGGTTGGACTGTTGGTGAGTTGGTGCGCAGAGTGTCGGGTAAATCGCTAGGCAGGTTTTTTGCAGATGAAGTCGCGGGTCCCACCGGGGCCGATTTTTGGATTGGCATTCCAGACGAGTTCGACCGCCAAATCGCGCCGATGATCCCCTATACACCCCAAAGCGGAGATGTGTTTTCGGACTTTTCCAAAAAATTGTTCACCGATCCCAAATCAGCGCAAGCCTTATCTTTTATGAATAACGGTGGCTGGAAGCCAGATGATCCCAAGGCATATCGCGCAGAAATTGGCGGCGCCGGTGGCATTGCTAACGCGCGTGGGCAAGTGGCTATGTACACACCTCTGGCTACCAATGACAGCAGTTTAGTATCGCCCGAGCGTCTCAAACATATGAGTATGGTTACAACCGCTACCCAACAAGATTTTACGTTATTAGTACCATCGCGCTTTGGTCCGGGCTTTATGAAGTCTGTGGATAATCGTCATTTGTTATCTGAGGGTAATCGTCAATCAGCCATTCTTGGGGATCAAGCTTTTGGCCATGTGGGTGCAGGCGGTTCAATTGGTTTTGCCGACCCAGAATGTGGACTGGCTTTTAGCTATACCATGACCCAAATGGGCAATGGCATTTTGCTAAACGAGCGCGGGCAGAGTTTAGTAGATGCTGCCTACCGCAGCTTAGGCTATAAAACGAACCAATCTGGCGTGTGGATGAAATAACGCAGCAGCAATTTTCAAGACTTGAGTAGCTTAAAGGCAGCGTTAACACCACCTTTAAGCTACTTCTTGGAGTTATTTGGCAGTCAAAGGAAACGCAGCACAACCACCGGATACTTTGCTGGCATATTCCGATTCTGGCCAGTGGTCGTCACTGCCGTTAACCAGTACCTTAAATACACGGCATTTGTCTTCCACAGCAGTTAGACGGGTATCTTCCAATAAATCCTTTTCAATAGATGCAAGGGTGACCACTTGCTTATCCATGCGTATGCCACCATCCGCTTTGCTATCGAGTACTAGATACTTTTCTTCGCTTGCATCTGCGCCGCTTGTAGTATGGTTCCACGCATTCCATTGAACGCCTTGTCCATCTAAGCCTTTATTAGGTTCGCCGCTATAAGCAAAGGCTGCCCAGTAATTGCGCATGCGCTTGGATAGGTTTTCTCGGCTTTGCTGATTTTCGTCATTGTACATTTGTTGCCAGATGTCACTTTTGTCGGTGAACCCAAATACAAAGGGAATTTCCATACCGTGTCCCGCGCCTATCATTTTGTCAATTTTAACCCCTAATGGCCGCGCTTGTTCATCCCAGTCGAATCGATAGGCCCATACTTTTCCGGGCATTGACTGGCTTAATGCCGCCGCGTAATTATCTACACCGTTAAACTTCCACATACGCGACGGGTAATCGGCAAAAGCATCGTATTTGGTTTGATCTTTAACTATGGCATAGACGCCAAAGTAGGTATCGACTAAGTCTGGGTTTTGAAATAGGTAAAGTTTGAATTCGTCTCGGTTAGTTCCGGCAATCAAAGGCACATTGTTAAACTTAGTGGCGTCAGCAAAATACTCGGCAGGATCACCCTTGGGTAATACCACACCATCGGAAATAATATTCGGATTACGCCCAGGTGTTGACTCCCCAGATTGTTGATAAGCGTTAAACAATGCTTTGCTGCTAAGCCCCCTTAAAAATTCCTCTCTTTGTTGAGGCGATTGGTCAACTAATACGGTTTTAATCTCAGATAAATCTTTGTCAGGACTTTGTTGGCCAAGTGCATACAATTCTGCCTGCTGTGACGAAAACTTATGGCCTTGTTCTTCTATAAAATTACTGGCGGTTTCAGCTTTAGTTAAAGACAAACCTCCACTTTGAGAAATGGCTTTATGAAACAAACCTTTCGCCATAGGGCTTAACATTAGGCTGTAAATATTAAAACCACCGGCAGATTCACCAAATAGTGTGACGTTGTTAACATCTCCACCAAAACCAGAGATATTGTCTTGCACCCATTTTAGCGATTGCACTATATCTAAAGTGCCATAGTTACCACTTTTATCGGCGTCAGAACCTTGTTGATTCAAAGCAGGGTGTAAAAACCATCCTAGTGGGCCTAGACGATAATTAATACTCACAACAATCACATTTTGCTCGGCTGCCAAGCGCGAACCATCATACATAGAGCCCGCACCATCACGGTTGGCACCACCGTGAACCCATACCATGACAGGTAATTTTTTGTCAGCCTGAGCGACTTCGGTTGCAGCAAGTTTTGGTGCATACACCGACAAATACAAGCAGTCTTCACTGCCACTAATGGTGCCCGCTTCACCTGCTACGCCACCAAGGCCACCGGCCAATTGGGTACAAGTTGCGCCATGCTCTAATGCATTAAAAAGCTCGGTTTGAAACGCTGGTGCTGGTTTAGGTGCTTTCCAGCGTAAATCACCTACAGGTGCTGCCGCAAAAGGAATGCCCAGCCATGCATGATTATTGAATTCCCCTTCAATACCCACAAGATTACCTTGTTGGATTGTACGCATGCTGTCTTTTGCGGCGATGTTTGGTGTGTCGTTTTTAGAGCATGCTGATACCAGCAAGACTAAAAGGCTTGCTAATAAACTAGCTGATTTAGATGTTGTCATTGATATATCCAATTATTGTTATTTTAAAAATCTTATAGCGAAGCAAAACGCTTAGTGTGATTATCTGAGCTGCCAAACAAAAATTGTATGGTGGTGAGCCGTTTAAATAGGTGCCCCACATCCAATTCATCTGTCATACCTATGCCCCCGTGAATTTGTATGGCTTCGCGGCCTACTAAATTCGCGGCTTTACCAATGCGACTTTTCGCTGCCGACAACGCTCTTGCATCAACGCCATCATTATTATCCATTTTTAAGGCGGCCATGAGCAAAATAGATTTAGCTTGTTGATGTTCGATAAACATATTCACCATACGGTGTTGCAGCGCTTGGAACGAGCCAATTGCCCGGCCAAACTGTTGCCGAGTTTTGGCATATTCTACCGTTTGTTGTAAGGCAACTTCCATAGCACCTACCGCTTCGGCGCATACCGCTAACGTGGCTTTGTCGATTATCTTGTTGATTGCAGCTAAGGCATTATCTTGCTCACCCAATAATTCTAGCGTGGGAGTATTATCAAACCAAATATCGGCGGCCTGATGGCCATCCACATTG
Organism: uncultured Paraglaciecola sp.; assembly: GCF_937123705.1. Taxonomy (GTDB): domain Bacteria; phylum Pseudomonadota; class Gammaproteobacteria; order Enterobacterales; family Alteromonadaceae; genus Paraglaciecola. The sequence continues at coordinate 116,177 of NZ_CAKZKO010000055.1, forward strand.
GCATAACCCTTACGTTTAACACTTGGGTGTTGGGCATCCACTAAAAACAAACTTATGCCATACTCGTCATGTGACTCGCCGCTGGTGCGGGCAGCTACTACTAACATTTCTGCATGATTGCCATTTAACACTACCGATTTGTGGCCGTTAATAATAAAGCCTGTATCCGATTGGCTGGCGCGGCAAGTTACATGGTTTAATTGATAACGGCTTTGCGGCTCAGCGTAGGCGAAGGCCATGTGTAATTCACCGGCCATGATTTGCGACAGGTATTGGTCTTTTTGAGTTTGACTACCACACTCTGCAATGAGTCCACCGGCTAAAACGGTTGTGGCAATAAAAGGTTCAACCACCATGCCTTTGCCAAATTCCTCCATAATAAGCATTAGGTCGGCCATAGAACCACCTAAGCCGCCATCTTGCTCTGAAAAAGGCAGCATTAACCAACCAAGTTCAGCGAATAACGCCCAATTTTTTTGGCTAAATCCACTTTCTGAGTCCAAAATTTTGCGGCGAGATTCAAAATCATAATCATTGCGGACAAACCTAGCCACGCTGTCTTGGATCATCTGTTGTTCGCTACTGAGAGAAAAGTCCATATTAAAGTCCTAAAACAGCTTTGCTGATGATGTTAGTTTGAATTTCGTTACTGCCACCATAAATCGAGGTTTTACGGTTATTGAAATAACGTAATGCGCTATTAGTGGCGGTATCTTCACCTATAAACTGCCCATCAAAATCATCTTGAAATTGCTCGGGTACAAATGGCATAGCGTAATACCCAGCTGCTTCCACATATAACTCGTCAATTGCTTGGGTGACTTGTGTGCCAACTATTTTTAAAATGGAAGATTCTGGCCCCGGCGCTTTGCCTGTGCTGATGGCAGATAAGGTACGTAATTCGGTATATTCTAAAGCCAATAAATCGATTTCAACTGTTGCGATTTTTTGGGCAAAAATTATGTCATCGATTAATTTATATTCTCCATTTGGGGAGGTGACTACCAATTCTTTTAATTGGGCTAAACGGTCTTTAGACATCGCCACTCGCGCGATACCGGTGCGTTCGTGTGTCAACAATACTTTGGCGTAAGTCCAGCCTTTGCCTTCTTCTCCGATCAAGTTGTTTGCTGGGACGCGCACCTCATCAAAGTGCACTTCATTCACTTCATGTTTGCCATCTATGGTAATAATCGGTGAAACCGTAATTTTGGGATCGTGCATATCAATTAATAAAAAACTGATGGCTTCTTGGTTTTTGGCGCTAGGCTCACCGGTTCTGACTAGGCAAAAAATCCAGTCGGCGTGTTGGCCTAAGGTAGTCCAAGTTTTGGTGCCGTTAACAATATAGTCATCGCCATCTTTTACTGCTGTGGTTCTAACCGCTGCCAAGTCAGATCCTGCGCCAGTTTCTGAATAACCCTGACACCACCACACATTGCTGGCCAATATATCCGGCAAAAAGCGCTGTTTTTGTTCGTCACTGCCAAAGGTATAGATAACCGGTGCGACCATTTTTAAACCAAAGGGGATCACATCTGGTGCGCCTGCTTTGGCGCATTCGTTGGCAAAAATGTATTTTTGCGTAGGTGTCCAGCCTGTGCCGCCGTATTCCACTGGCCAATTGGTTGCAGCCCAACCTTGGTCATACAAAATTTTCTGCCATTGGATATGCTGTTGTTTGGATAACGCTAACGCGCGTTTGGTTTTTTGGGCAATATCTTTTGGTAGTTTTTGCTGCAAAAACTCACGAACTTGCTGTTGAAAGTCTTGTTCTTCGGCAGTGAAATTCAAATTCATCTTACAGATCCCCAGTTGTACCTATTTTGATTGGTTTAAGGTTATTGCATGTCTTTCAGCATATTTTTAGCGATGATCATTTGTTGTATTTGCGTAGTACCTTCGTACAACCTAAATAATCTCACATCGCGGTAAAGCCGCTCTACTGCGTATTCTGCGATGTAACCTGCGCCGCCATGGATTTGTACCGCTTTGTCGGCCACGCGGCCAACCATTTCGGTGGCAAACAACTTACAGCAAGATGCTTCTGTGGTGATTTTTTTGCCCAAGTCTTTTTGCCTCGCTGCATCCAGTACCATACATTTAGCGGCATAAGCTTCGGCTTTGCTGTCGGCCAACATCACTTGGATCATCTGATGTTCGGCAATGGGCTTGCCAAACTGGGTTCGCTCTGCTGCAAATCGTAATGCATCATCAATAAGCCGTTCGGCAATACCAACACTTAAGGCTGAAATATGTAGGCGGCCACGGTCTAACACTTTCATAGAGGTCACAAAACCTTTACCCGCGACACCACCAATAATGTTTTCTGCTGGCACTCGGCAATTTTCAAAAATCACGTCACAGGTATGTGAGCCTTGCTGGCCCATTTTTTTATCTTTAGGGCCAAGGGTAATGCCTGCGGTAGTGGCATCAACAATAAAAGCCGAGATGCCCTTTGCGCCTTTAATGTTCGGGTCGGTTCTGGCCATTACTGTAAAAGTGCCGGCTCTGGGAGCATTAGTGATAAACCGTTTGGTGCCGTTAATAATGTAATTATCACCTTGTTTAACGGCTGTGGTTTTTACGGCAGAGGCATCAGAGCCGACATCCGGCTCGGTTAAACAAAATGATCCAATTAATTCACCCGAAGCATATTTCGGCAAATAGGTTTGTTTTTGTTTTTCGGTACCGTCAAACACTATGGCCGCAGAGCCTATGCCATTGTTAGTGCCAATCAGTGAGCGAAAAGCTGGAGAAGTACGGCCAAGTTCGATGGCCACAAGTACCTCTTCTTCCATGGTTAAACCTAAACCACCGTATTCTTCCGGGATTGTCATACCAAACAAACCCATGTCTTTCATTTCTTGAACGATGCCCTCTGGAATGGCATCGTTTTCAGCAACTTCTTGCTCTGCGGGTACTAATCGCTGTTTTACAAATTTTGAAATACTGAGTAAAAATAGATCCAACATTTGGTGATCTCGAATCATTTTTAAGCCTTATAGCAAGTGGATTTTATTGGGAACAGTGGAACAAATAACCAATAAAGTAGCAAGGGTATTATATTAACCAAATTTTCTTTTCATATTCAGTTTGAAATCATTGGTCATATGCTTCAAAAATGCCATAAAAGTGCCCAATTTGGGCTGTGGTGTTAACCCTTTTGATAACCGGATAATTTGCCAATAATAAAATCCAACTTGACCAAAACTATTGATGGCCTTTATCACGTTTGAGGAGCTGTTATTACCCCAAAATCCGCTACCTAAAACCAACTTATCTTCATAACAATCAAGACTTTGCATGCTTTGTAGTAGCAGTTTTGTTGAGCAATCCGGTTCGGTACACAAAGGTCTAGCAAGTCCAACTAGGTCGACTTCACCCTTTGCAACAGCTTGTTCCATAACGTCACGACTGCGAAACCCTCCGGTGATCATTACTGGAATTTGAGCGGATTTTTTGATCTGTTCGGCATACTCAATAAAATAGGCTTCGCGCTTGCGGGTACTTTCTCTTACGTCTGTGGGTTCAACACCTATTAAGCTTAATTGCTCGTAAGTGCCACCCGATATTTCTAACAAATCAACGCCATCTTCCCCCAACCAACGGGCCACTGTTATACAATCTTCAAGGCTGAAACCTCCCTTTTGAAAATCCGCTGAATTGAGCTTAACGCCTATGGGGAAATCAGCACCCACGGCTTCACGCACGCCTACAATTATGCGGCGAATGATACGTGCTCTATTTTCTAGAGAGCCACCCCATTGATCTTGACGTTGATTGATTTTAGGGGACAAAAACTGACTCAGTAAATAACCATGGGCACAGTGAATTTGCACACCACTAAACCCCGCCTCTTTCACAAGTTGAGCGCTGGTTATAAAACGTGAAATGACCTCTTCTATATCGCTTTGATCCATAGGCCGAGGCTTGGCAAAATTCCCAAGAATGTCTAACTGTACATCTGACGGAGACAAAGGTGTGGTAGATACCATTCTAGGGCATTGACGACCAGGATGATTAAGTTGCACCCACAAATGATTGCCCGCTACGGTGCCTTGTTTGGCCCAATTTCGAAATAACTCTAAGTTATTATTGTCTTCTAATACTACGTTTCCGGCACGCTCAAGGTAACGCTTGTCAACCATCACATTACCGGTAATAAGCAATCCCGTTCCACCTTGCGACCAGGTTGTATAAAGTTGCATAAGTGCAGGTGTAGGCAAGTCAAACTTATCCGCAAGCCCCTCTGTCATGGCACTTTTACCCAGACGATTCGGAAGCACGCTGCCATTTGGCAAAGTAATAGGTGAAGCAAGTGGACTGGTCATGTAAGCGTCCTATAAATGTATAAACGATACCTATTGTAAGGCGGGAATAGATACAATAACAATCTCAAATATCATTAACATCAAAGTGAAAAAGATGATATTTGTTGGCAGGAATTAGTGGAAATTTGTCAACTTAAATCGGACATAATCAATGGTGGAAATTCGTTGCTAGTTGTTAAACCAACTTGGTGGAGACTTGGGCTGACTTGTTAGCTCGGGACTTACCATTAAAATGGAATGTCGTCGTCAAATTGCGAATAATCTGGTGTTGGCACTACTGGTTTATACGCCCCAACTCTAGCAATAATATTCTTTAATTTTCCTTGCTCGTATTTAGATAAAGAAGCGCTTTCCAATAGGTTTTTAAGTTGATCATCCGTAGCTACAGACCATTCATCAATTAGCTCAACTAGCTGCACTTTTTTACCTGAGTCATGCGTTAGAAGTGCCTTGCCCAGGCTCCGTAAGCACCCATCTCTGTGTTTAGGCTTTTTGAAAAGTAGCTTTGCAATTTCATTAGCTACCACTTCTGGGATTTTACCTTTTATAGGTATACCTTGATATTTCCCAAAAAATCCAAATGGATCTAAACCAGCACGGAGCGGAATAATATCTACTTTTCGCCCAAGTGCATAACCAACTTCCTGGGCACACCAATCTGATTCTTTAAAACCTGGCTCTACAACGGCAGCGAGAATATCCATCGATGCCAATCCAGCTTCAACTTCATCTCGCCACTCTCTAGACGCTTCAATATCTTCATGAGCAATGAAGGCACAAATCCCCCAGCTAGACAAAGAAGATTTTAAGGCGGACATTCTCGAACGATTTGATGACAAGTGGCTTACAAATAACTTTATATAACCATCAGTCCAAAAATCTGCGTTCGTGACTTTTGCTTCAACAAATACTCTTTGATATTTTTCAGGATGCTTTTGTTGATACCACAAATCTATATCAAAATGATCTACTACTTCCAGTATCAAACTTGAATCTTCACTGAAGATTGAATCTAGAATTTCTGTCACACAGAAGCTGTAATCATCATCACCAAAACTCAACGATCTCAGCAATCTATCATTGCCTGTGATTTCCTTTACCTTACCCGTTATTTGGCCAAGCGTCAGCCAATCCCCCTCGTTGAAGGAATCAATAGCGTACTTTGATATTACGGAAACTTTTTTACGTTCTTCTGAATTCATAATTAATTAGAGCTAACGCCACGTTAAGCGGCAAAAAATTGTTGGCTAAAATTGTGAACGGAGTGAAACAGCCAACTGTTTTTTGTCCGTTTGAACGCCTTGTTAGAATTTCTTTACCACTACAACTTTTTCAGTTGCTTTAACTAAGCCTTTTAAAAACCTAACAGCCTTATCTAGATCATCTCGCTTTATAATATGTGCACCACATGGATCTGTATTTGCAATATGTGCGGCTTCACCCCGTTTGGCTATTAGATCATTTAACACTTTTCTAGCCTGCGGTGCTTGATAGTTATCCCAAACCCAACCCGATGTTATATCTATTTCAAAGTAACTCTTAAATAGTTGTTTAATACGGTCAGTATTTGGATTGAAAAAGCGTTTTAAATCTTCATTTGCTTTTCTCTGGACAAAATTACCAAGAAGGCTTCCATTAACAGAAGCTAACCAAAAGTCGATTTCTTCTCTGAATCGATCTTTAACATAAGTTTCCCAAGCAGCCATAGCGATTACCATACCGGCTCTCTTTAATGTCTCAGAATTAGGCTTTGATGTGGTGTTATTTTCCTTATCAAATCTGATAAGTAATTCTTCAGCATCTTTTATAGAGCACTCAAAAGATTTCCCTGCTTCACTCATTAATTGATATCCATAGTTGATTGAAATTCTAACGCCAAAAGCAGCGGACCGAAAAGCTGTAGGCTTTTTGTGTCCGCTGGCTTGCCTTGTTAGGCGGCTAGTTTTGGTGACACGCCATACTGATTTTCTTCTTCCTGACTATCTTGCACTAAGTAGAAAAGAATGACGAGCCAACCAATTAGCGGAATTAGAAATAGTAAAAACCACCAAGCGCTCCTTCCAGTATCATGGAGCCTTCTAAAGCCTACAGCGATTGATGGAATAAATACTGCTAAACCATAGGTGCTACTTAATAGTCCTAAGCCTAGTTCAAGGTTTAGAGTCCCAATAAAAGCATCGATAAATGTTAAAGCGATACTAAATATCATGTTGAACAAAACGAAAAGCCAGTACTCTTTCCGGCGTGAACGACCACCAAACTGAGCATATTTTTTTAATGCTTCCATATACCAATTCATAATTAGTATTCCTTGTTCCCTTGAGAAAATATAGACGATATCAGGGATTAATATCGCCTAACAGTATATTAGCCGGAAGTCGGGTTAAATACATTTGCTGTTTTCATATTTACTTCGACATTCCAGTTGATTTTCTACAGCATTTCATAAACTTAGCATTTTGAAAAGGTCATTTTACATTTGATATTTTCTGATCAAACCAAGCCTTGTATTTAACCCGACTGTTTAGACTGGATAAATACAAGGTTATCAAATAGACCAATTTAAAAAAAATTACATACGAATATAGCTCTGTAGAACTGAAGCCAAAATATGCTTGTTATGCCCATTAAAATTAGAATTTTTTAACTAGCCACCCATAACAAATATTCAATAGTAAAAGAAAAATGTTTTTGTCCTGTATTGGCGAATAATCTAGTTTGAGTTTTAGGCATTGAGATAGAAATTGAACATCTAAGCCGATTTTGGTGAGTTTTGCGTTTTTTGGACGCAACTATTCTGCTGAGCCTCAAATTTGAATCATTTTGTCGGAACTAAACGCAGCGTAGCAATGTTTTTGCTTTGCTGATGCCTCGAATGCGTTGATGGCCAGTATGGCGCTTGAATTGGTTCATCATCATTTCGGCACCTGCGGCGTAGCAAAAGTGTTGTTCAAACTCGGTGGTGAGGGTGAGCCATTGTTCGTCTGATAAACCTAGCCGTTGCAATATCGGGTGATGTTGAGAGTCAATGTGGCCTGCTTTGTCATTTCTGATGACTCTGCCCGTGGTATCCACTAATTCGCAGTAGTCTTGTAGAGAAAAGGCCATGCCTTTGGGCATGTTTTGCCGAGGGTTTCCGACAAAAGGCATTAATGTGGTGGTTGTATTTTGTTTTATCGAAGCTAAGCGTGTTTGAATACTAGTGTGCTGTGAGGTCTCTGGTGTGTTGGCCATCTTGGCTCGAATGGGATTCAAATCCACATAGGCCATGCAAGCCAGCACTGCGGCTTCATCTAATAAAGCTTGAGATTTAAACCGTCCCTCCCAAAACCTGCCGGTGCAGTCATCTTCCTTGTTGGCTTCTCTTGCAATGTATTCATTTAAATCGCGCATTAGCCAGCTTATGTCGTGTAAACGTTTGCGATATTCGGCAATGGTTTCATCCAATGTCAGTAATTGGCTTTGATTTAATGCTTCCCCCTTAACAAACATTTGGGTCAATAACGTGCCTTTATGTAAACGATGCCAGCGCGTGACCACGTCCATGTCACTCCAAGACTGAGCCTGTTTTACATCCACATAAAGCACTACATGCACATGATTACTCATCACCGCATAGGCACAAATATCGATAGAAAACACAGAAGACAAAAACAATAAACGCGCTTCTACCCAGCCGCGACGATGTTCATAACTTTGGCCAGTGTAGTTATCCACTCCACACAAAAGCGAACGTCGCACACAGCGCGACACACAATGGTAATAAGGCGTATCTAATAAACTAATTTGAGACTTACGAGGTTGAGGCATGACATCAATCCTTTGATTTATTTCCTAATCAAAGCTTAGTCAATTTGGGTTATATTTCCATTTTAATTATGGCTGTCTTTATAAAAGAAAAACGTTAACAGACCTTAACGTTTGCTTTGGAACTGGAGTGAGCCTTGGACTAATACTTTACATGCATAAACCTCTATTTAAATTCACTACTCTTCGCCAAAATCCGCTCGTGTTTTAGTTTGGAAAATGGCTTGGTTAAGACCTGTATTTAGCAGCCATAAATAACTATTGAAAAATACAATTCGGTTTAGCTGCATCAATGGGCTATTTTACTACCCTAGTTTGTGACAAAGTATTAACAAATAAAAACATTATGTTATGCATTGGGCGCTAAATGTCGACACCTACAGAGTTAGAGTTATTCGCTGATTTTGAAAAAATAAGTTACCAACAACGTTATCGGTGTAAAACGACATACGATATTTTTAGTCACGTTGCCGACAGTTTTCCCGAAGATTTAGCTATTTCGGAGCATGTTACTGCTACTCGTGATGAAATACCTAAAACGCTTAATTTTGCGTCGTTAACCAATAAAATTAATCAAACCGCTAATTTACTCACATCACTGGGCGTTGAGCGTACTGATGTTGTGTCTATTTTATTGCCTAATTTAGCAGAAACTCATTTAAGTATTTGGGGCGCTCAAGCGGTAGCCATTGCCAATCCAATTAACCATCTTTTGCAAGTTGACCACATCATTGAAATATTGAATGAGGTGAAGGCAAAAGTGTTAGTCACCGTTTCTGTCGATGATGCCACCGAATTAGGTCAAAAAGTGCAGCATATTATTGATAGTGTGCCATCGCTTAAACACCTGCTTGTGCTTGAAAGTAATGCCAGCGGCGCCAGTTATAAAACCGTTAACATAGCTGATTTTAATCAAGGGATTGCTAACCAATCCAGCGATAGATTGCCGCAACATTCGCAGCCCAAGGGTGAAGATCTTGCTATGTATTTTCATACCGGAGGCACCACTGGCCGCCCTAAAGTCGCCAGACTTTCCCATGATGGCATTAGTTTTGTGGTGCAAGTGTATGCAGGTTTTAACGCTTATCATGGTAAAACGCCGGTATTAAATGCCTTACCTTTGTTTCATGTGTTTGGGGTGATTGCGGCTAGTTTGTCGATGTTTATGGTGGGTCGCGCTGTGGTCATTATGACGCCACAAGGCTTTCGACATCCCAACACCGTAAAAAATTGGTGGTATTTTGTGAACAAGTATCAAGTGTGTTGGTTTCCTACAGTGCCCACTATTATGTCGGTTTTATTGCAGCAGCCCGATGAAAATATTGACTTGAGTTGTTGTGAGTATGCAGGTTGTGGCTCGGCACCTTTACCTTATGAACTAAAGCTCGCGTTCGAGAAGAAGTTTGATTGTTTGGTGACTAATGGTTACGGCATGACCGAAACATCCTGTTTGATAGCCAGAGTATTACCAGAATATCCCGTTGACGGCGTGTCAGTGGGCAATGCCATCCCTTACTCTCAGGTGATTGCTGCGCACATAGTTGATAACAAAATTAGTCGGGTTTGTGCAGCAAATGAACCCGGAGTGATCTTAGTAAAAGGCCCCAATGTGTTTCAAGGTTATTTAAATGAATCCGATAACGCAGGCGCTTGGGTTGAGGATGAATGGTTTAATACTGGTGATTTAGGGGTGATTAATGCCCAAGGTCATATTCAACTCACTGGCCGCGCTAAAGATTTGATTATTCGTGGTGGTCATAATATCGATCCACAAATTATCGAAGATGGATTAATGGCGCACCCTGATGTCATTCAATCTGTTGCTATAGGTCAACCCGATGTGCATTCAGGTGAAGTGCCTGTTGCCTATGTGGTGGTCAAAAATAAGCAACACACTACAGCCTCTGAATTACTAGAACACTGCCAAAAACACATAGCTGAACGAGCGGCTATTCCTAAACGGATTGAAATTCTAGATAGTTTTCCAATAACCGCTGTTGGCAAAGTGTTCAAGCCAACTTTACGTAATAGCGCCACCGAATTTAGTGTAAATGCACTACTTAAATCAGCAAATATTACTGCTAAGGTCAAATCTAAGTTTATCCCAGACAAAGGCCAAGTGGTGCTTATTCACCTTACCGATCCATTAGATCAGTCCAAGGTCGCTAAATTGCTGGTGGCCTTGCCTGTTCATTGCCAATTTACTGATTTATAAGGAAACATTATGCAACAAGCATTTATTTACGATGCCGCCAGAACCGCATTTGGTCGCCACGCTGGTGGGTTATCCGGAGTGCGACCCGACGACATGCTGGCGCAGCTTATAAAAAATTTGGTGCAGCGTAATAATTTCGATTTAAGCCTGTTTGAAGATGTGATTGCCGGCAATACCAATCAAGCAGGTGAAGACTGTCGTAATGTGGCTCGCAGCGCAGGATTATTAGCGGGTTTACCCATAGAAACCGGCGGTATTACAGTTAACCGTTTGTGCGGTTCAAGTTTAGCGGCGGCCTTAGATGCTGCCCGATGTGTAAAAGCCAATGAAGGGGAGCTGTTTGTCGCTTGTGGAGTTGAATCTATGAGCCGCGCACCTTTTGTGTTAGCCAAAGCCACCTCGGCATTTGCTAGGCAACAACCCATGTTTGATACCACCTTAGGCGCACGTTTTACCAACCCAGAGATCATCAAGCAGTTTGGTGGGCATACTATGCCAGAAACCGCCGACAACATTGCCGCCGATCTGAATATCACCAGAGCAGAAAGCGATACTTTTGCCGCGGCATCTCAAGCCAAATATGCAGCCGCCAAACAAGCGGGTTATTTTGACGACGAAATCATTGCGATTGATGTGCCACAAGGTCGTAAAAAGCCGTCAATCAGTGTGAATATTGATGAACATCCACGGCCATCTTCAAATATTGATGCACTGGCGAAACTGCCGCCTTTGTTTGATGGTGTAGTCACTGCCGGTAACGCTTCTGGCATAAACGACGGCGCCTCGGCGTTAATTATTGGCAATCAAGCCGTGGGTGAACAAGCCGGCATTAAACCCCGTGGCAGAATTTTAGCCGGTGCCATTGCAGGCGTACCACCAAGGGTGATGGGCTTAGGCCCAGTGCCCGCCTCGCAAAAAGCCTTGGCTAGAGCAGGATTAACTTTGGCAGATATGGATGTGCTGGAATTTAACGAAGCCTTTGCGGTGCAAGCCCTAGGCTGCATGAAAAAGCTCGGCATTGCCTTTGACGACCCAAGAGTCAACCCAAATGGCGGCGCCATCGCCATTGGACATCCCTTAGGTGCCAGTGGCGCGCGCATAGTGTTAACTGCCCTTAGGCAACTAGAAAAAACCGGTGGCCGTTATGCTTTGGCCACTATGTGTATCGGTATTGGTCAGGGAATTGCAATAGTTATAGAGCGAGTCTAATTGAGCGAGTTTGATTGAACGCGTTTTATGGAAAGGGATTAAATGAGCGGGTTTAGTCGAACAAATTATACTTAGCAGTGAAAGTTTATAATAAGGGAGTTAATTTATGTCAGTGGTTAGTTATCAATTAGAGGGTGAAATTGGCGTTATTCGAGTGAATAACCCTCCGGTCAATGCCCTTTCTCATGCCCTGCGTAGCGGCATTCAAGAAGCGGTGATCCAAGCCAAATTAGATAGCTCTTTGGCGATTGTGCTGATTTGTTCTGGTCGCACATTTATCGCAGGAGCAGATATTTCTGAGTTTGGTAAAAAGCCACAATCGCCGTCTTTATCAGAATTGTTAGCAATTATTGAAGCCTCAAAAAAGCCAATCATAGCCGCCATTCATGGCACTGCACTTGGTGGAGGATTAGAAACCGCTTTGGCTTGTCACTATCGCTGCGCGCTGGCTAGTGCAGAAGTGGGGCTGCCAGAAGTAAAACTAGGATTGTTACCCGGTGCTGGCGGTACCCAAAGGGTTCCCAGATTAACAGGTGTTAAAGCCGCCCTTGATTTGATGACCTCGGGCGCGCCTATTTCAGCAACCAAAGCCTTAAGCGTCAATTTGATTGATAAAATTGTCGAGGGTGACTTACTCAGCCAAGCCATAGCTTACGGCAAAGAAATCATAGCCCAAGGTGCAAAGATTAAAAAAGTTAGAGATATCAAGGTCGATGATGTTGGTATTTCAGATGAATTTTTCAGGGAGTATAGCCAGCAGCTAAGCAAGCGTTACCGTGGTCAAAAAGCGCCGCAACGCATTCTTAAATGTGTCGAAGCAGCTCTTAGTCAAACCTTTGAGCAAGGTCTTAAAACTGAGCGAAAACTGTTTGTAGAATGTATGGAGTCTTCACAATCCGCGGCATTGCGGCATATGTTTTTTGCTCAAAGAATGGCAGCCAAAATAGATGGCCTACCTAAAGACACGCCTATAAAAGACATTAAAAAAGTCGGAATAATTGGTGGTGGAACCATGGGCGGCGGCATTGCCATGAATTTTGTGAATGTGGGTATTCCTGTCACTTTACTAGAAATAAATGCTGAAGCTTTGCAACGTGGTCAGGACATAATCGCTAAAAATTACGCCAGAACAGTCAACAAAGGTAAATTAACTGCCGAGCAAGCCAGTGCTCGCCAGAACCTAATCACCGGAACTACTCATTACGATGAATTAGCCGAGATGGATTTAGTGATCGAGGCGGTATTTGAAAACCTAGATATCAAAAAACAAGTGTTCCGCAAACTCGACCAAGTGTGTAAGCAAGGCGCTATTTTAGCCACTAATACTTCCTACCAAGATGTGAATGACATTGCTAAGGCCACATCACGTCCTCAAGATGTAATTGGTTTGCACTTTTTTAGTCCGGCTAATGTAATGAAATTATTGGAAATTGTCCGTGGCGACAACACTTCAGATCAAACCTTAGCCACTTGTATGGCAATGGCTAAAATCATCAAAAAAGTACCGGTAATGTCGGGAGTTTGTTATGGCTTTATCGGCAATCGAATGTTGCGACAATATGGTCGTGAAGCGCAATTGTGTTTACTTCAAGGCGCATCTCCCGACGACATAGACTCTGTCATGCAAAACTTCGGTATGGCCATGGGCCCTTTGGCTGTGGGTGATTTAGCGGGGCTCGATATTGGTTTTAAAGCCCGTGAAGCACTTACTGCTGAACAAAAAGGGGATGTAAAAACCTATTGTATTGCGGATGCGCTCTACAAGATGGGGCGTTTAGGACAAAAAACCGGAGCAGGATATTATCGTTATGATCCGCAAACCCGGCAGCGCTTTTCTGATCCAATAGTCGAACAAGTCATCGAAGAGCAAGCCGAAAAATACTCGGTAGAGCGACATGGATTAACCGAACATACTATTTTGGCTCGATTAACTTTTGCGCTAATTAACGAAGGTTTTAAGATCCTTGAGGAAGGCATAGCCCAGCGCCCCAGCGACATTGATGTGGTCTATGTCAATGGATATGGCTTTCCAGCTCACCGTGGCGGGCCGATGTTCTACGCCGATACCATAGGCTTAGAAAAAATTTATAAAACGATTGGCGAATTTGCGAGTACCTATGGCGAAGAATATTGGCAGCCTGCTGCTTTATTAAAACAACTGGTTGAGGAAGGAAAAACCCTCACTCAATGGGCTAATAGTTAAGTTAATTGATTCATCATTTTTAAAGGAAGTTAGATGTCCATTCCAAAGACATTACAGAATACATTATCGTTACCGGTTATCTGCGCGCCTATGTTTATTATCTCAGGGCCAGAGTTAGTCATTGCTCAGTGTAAAGCGGGCGTTGTCGGCTCTTTTCCGGCATTAAACGCCCGTCCGCAGCCATTATTAGGTGATTGGTTAACCACAATTAAATCTGAATTAGATGCCTATAAAGTGGAAAACCCACAGGCAGTGATTGCCCCTTATGCGGTTAATTTAATCGTGCATAAAAGTAATGACCGTTTAGAACAAGATGTAAATACCTGTATCGAACACAAAGTTCCCATCATTATTACTAGTTTACGGGCGCTGGATCCTAATTTAGTCGAACGTATTCATGCTTATGGCGGCATTATTTTTCACGATGTGATTAATATTCGCCATGCACAAAAAGCCATAGAAGCCGGTGTTGATGGTTTAGTGTTGGTCTGTGCTGGCGCGGGTGGTCATGCAGGCACATTAAGCCCTTTTGCACTGGTGAGTGAAATCAAACAGTTTTTTGATGGGCCAATTGCGTTATCTGGCTCCATTGCTAATGGCTCCTCAATATTGTCAGCACAAGCGTTAGGTGCTGATTTTGCTTATATAGGCACGCGTTTTATTGCCACTCAAGAAGCCAATGCCGAACAAGCATATAAGAACATGTTGGTTGAACATAGCGCCAAAGACATTGTGTACAGCTCTTTATTTACCGGTGTGCATGGTAATTATTTAAAACCCAGTATTACGAACGCAGGCTTAGATCCTGATGATTTAGAGCAGGGTGATAAAGAAAAGATGAAATTTGGCTCCGAAGGGGGCAGTAAAAGCAAAGCGTGGAAAGACATTTGGGGGGCAGGCCAAGGTTTAGGCAGCATTGCTGATATCACCGATGTCGCCACTATAGTGGCACGCTTTAAAGCAGAATATGACTTGGCTTTATCCCGTGTAAATAGTCTGAATAACTAGCCTGCATTCACAATAGGTAATCAATATGACAGCTGCAGAAAACGTAATCGTTTATCAGGAAGAGGGTGTTTTACACTTAGGTATTCATCGTCCTGAGAAAAAAAACGCCTTAACTCGTGCCATGTACATGAGTTTGGCTAAAGCACTGCAAGACAGTGTGACTGATGACAGTATTAAAGTGGTGCTAATACACGGAACTGAAGACGCCTTTACCGCAGGTAATGACTTAAAGGATTTTGATAATCGGGATGTTAGTGGACCTTCGCCCGCCTCCTTTTTGTTGCATGAGCTGCATCACTACCCTAAGCCAATTGTGGGTGCAGTGTCGGGTGTCGCCATAGGCATAGGCGTGACTATGTTGTTACATTTTGATTTAGTGTATGCGTCAGAGACCCTGTTTAAAATGCCTTTTGTGGATTTAGGCGCTTGCCCTGAAGGAGGTTCAAGCTTGCTTATTCCCCAGTTAGCTGGCCATCGAAAAGCCGCAGAAGTGTTGATGTTGGCAGAGGCGTTTGACACTCAATCGGCCATCGAAATGGGTATAGTTAATCAACAAATCGATAAAACTGAAGTATTCGATTTTGCCTTAAACAAAGCCAAAGCTTTAGCACACAAACCACAAAATGCTTTGCGTACCACTAAGAAACTTCTTAAGGGGCCTCAGCACGCACAGCTCGGCGAAATTATTGAAGATGAATTAAAAATTTTTGGTGAGTTATTACAAAGTGAAGAATCACAAGCAGCGAGAAAACGAATCTAGTAGTTAAAAATAACAAGTGAGTCACGCTTGTAAGGAGTCAGATGTATGCGCAGCTTGATTAAAATTTTTGCGGGAGCGATATTCACTATTACTTTGAGTGCCGCGCCTGCTGTTGCAGAAACTGTGCTTACCTATGGCGAACCCGGCCCCAACCGTGGCTCTCGTGCTGCGGCTACGAGATGGTTTGCCGAGCAAGTTGAAACACGCTCGAATGGCGACTTAAAAATCAACATCATGTGGGGTGGTGCGTTATTTAAAGCCAATGCGGCAAGGCAGTCGGTTGCTGCGGGTGTGGTAGATATAGGCACCATTATTCCGGATTATTTTCTGAAAGAAATGGTGGCATTTTCGCTCACCAATTTGCCCTTTGAGAATCTCGATCCTTGGGTGGGGCTTAAAGCCAATTATGAGCATATGCAAACGCCAGTGGTCACCCAGCACTTAGCCAAGCAGAATTTAGTGTTTGTGACTTCTTACATGCTGTCGAATGTCATATTGTTATGCAATGGCGATGGGGTGCGCACCCTTGAAGATATCAAAGGTAAAAAAGTCCGTGGCATAGGCACCTTTGGTAAAGTCTTTAGCGATTTTGGCGCTAACTTAGTGAGCATGAGTATCTACCAAGCCTATCAAGGGTTAGATAACGGCTTGATTGATTGCAGTTTGGGCTACTTGAATGCGTCTTTGGCGTTAAAGCAGCATGAAGTGAGCAACAGTTTAACTAAGCTGAATTGGGGTACTTATACGGGTTTAGGTATGTTTATCAACAAAGATGCCCTTGCCAGATTAAGCCCATCTCAGCGCCAAGTGCTTAAAGAAGTAGGCGCAGATTTTATCGATTACCTTGGGCAAGATGTGATGAAATCTGATTTAAAAGCTGAGCAAAAATTTACTCAAGGTATCGATGGGCATCAATTAGAAATCATTAACCTTTCGCCAACCGACAACGCGAAACTCTACGGTGCCAGTCAAATTTACATCCAAAAATGGCAAACCGAAGCCCAGAAAAGTGGCTTTGATGGCAAGGCTCTGCTCGAAAACTACCAGCAGGCTTTAACAAAATATACCCAAGAGCGAGATGAAATTGGCTATCCGTGGCAACGTTAACATAGAGCAAATTGTATGTTGAAAAAAATCGAACAAGGCGCCTTGCTGGTGGCGGGAGTGTGTATTATTAGCTTAGGGCTGATGATTACCTGCACCGTTATCAGTCGAAACGTATTGGGCTGGGGCGTAACCGATGATGTGGTGATAGTGGGGGAATTAATGGTAGGTGCAATATTTTTGCCACTGGCCTACGTTACCGCTGATTACAGTCATATCACCATCGAATTTTTGTTTAAGTCTTTAGGCAAACACAGCAAATTGTGGATGTTAGCGGTGGGCTCATTTATTAGTCTGATTATTTTATTACCGCTGGCTTTAGCGGCTTGGCAAAGTTTGTTTCATGCAGCTACAAGTGGCGCTTACTTTTTTGGTGAACTTGAGTTACCAGAATGGCCAGGGCGTTTGGCATTTTTTGTGGGTTCAGCATTGTTTATTGTGCGGTTGTTGGTCATTTTTATTGCCGATTTTAAAGCGGCACTGACAAAAAACACCGCTTATCTAACAACACGAACCACAGCCGAGCAACAAGCTGATGCAAAGGAGTAATTGATGGATCCTTTGCTACTGGGTTTTATCGGCTTTGCTTGCACTATGCTTTTATTGGTGTTGCGGGTGCCCATTGCATTTAGTTTAGCCGGTGTGTCCTCGATATTTATTTTTCTGTTTTTTGCCATGCGTCACGGCGGTTTTGACTTAACAAGTGCCTTAGCTCCGACCTTAACTATGGTGGCATCTAACACCTTCGATTTAGTGCATTCTTATGATTTGAGTATGATCCCGCTGTTTGTGCTACTTGGCCATGTTGCTTATCACACAGGGATCACCACAGATATTTATCATGCCGCTCGCGTGTGGCTTAAAAGTTTACCTGGCGGCGTAGCTATGGCATCGGTGTTCGGCTGTGGTGGGTTTTCGGCCATAACGGGTTCGAGCATCGCTTGCGCATCGGCTATGGGAAAAATTTGTGTGCCCGAGATGCTGCGCATGGGTTACGACAAGCGCTTAGCTACCTCTACTGTGGCAGCAGGTGGCACCTTGGGCTCGTTAATCCCTCCTAGCGTACTCTTTATTGTGTACGGTATTTTTACCGAAATGTCTGTGAGTAAACTCTTTATGGCAGGTGTGATCCCAGGAATATTGTCGCTGACAGGTTTTTTAGTGGTGATTTATCTATGGGTAAAACGTTATCCACAGGCCGCGCCAGCGGATAATTCATTAACGATAAAAGGAGAGCGTCGCAAAGCTGCGATTAGATGTTGGCCTGCTGTGTTGTTATTTATCATTATTATTGGTGGTATTTATGGAGGCTTTTTTACGGCAACCGAAGCTGCCGCCATCAGCGCCGTGACTGTGGTTATCATAGGCTGGCTGCAAAAAAGGCTCAATTGGCAGCAGTTTATACAATCCATCAAAGAAACCTGCACTCAAACCACATCGATCTTTTTTATCGCAGCGGGCGCTAAAATTTTTGTGGGCTTGGTAGCATTAACCGGCATGGCGCCGGCTTTGGTTGGCTTAGTGGAGGGAGCAGAGGTGTCTTTTTGGATGTTGATGCTGATGGTAGCTGGTGTTTATATTTTACTGGGTATGTTTCTCGACCCGCTTGGCATTATGGTGCTAACACTGCCGTTTTTGATCCCTATGATTGATGGCTACGGCTTAGATTTGATCTGGTTTGGTGTGGTGGTTATCAAATTGTTAGAAATAAGCTTAATTACCCCACCAGTAGGGTTAAATGTATTTGTGATTGCCAGTGTTACTAAACCCTCTGTAGCTGTGTACGACATTTTTATGGGCGTGGCACGGTTTCTGGTAATGGATGTGATGGTATTGATAGTAATTATTGCTTTTCCGATTTTGTCCTTGTTGTTGCCAAGAGTTTTGATGTAGGTGTTTTATGTTTTAGCGAGTAATGTAATCAAATTGTCATTCAATAAAACTCAATTTTCTGAATACTATGTTATCGTCAAATCTATCTATTTTTAGTTGAAAAATTAAGGGAAGTTCATGCATCCAAATAGGAATGCGATCGCGTTTGGCGGTTTAGGTTTTTTAGTTATTTTATTAGTGTTGGTCATAGTTTTAGCTTTGTGGGCTTGGCCAAAATATAAAGTTTACAGTATGGAAATGAACGGAAAAGCTTCTTTAAAAGAAGCTGAGTGGAGTAAACAAATACTCATAGAAGAAGCTAAAGCTCGTGAGCAAGCAGCTCTAATGCAGGCAAAAGCAAGAGTTACATTGGCTCAAGCTGAAGGAGAGGCCAAATTGGTTCGAGCTAAGGCAGAAGGAAAGGCTGATATTGAACTGGCAAAAGCGGCGGCAGAAGCAAATAGAATTATAGGAGAGTCCTTAAAAGATAATGAAGCATATTTGCGTTATATATGGATTAAAGGTCTGCAAGAAGGAAATGGTGAACGAATTTATATACCAACCGAAGCTGGTATGCCCATTTTAGAAGCAGGAAAGGCGAAAAATTAAAATTTCAAACTTTGAACTGGAACTTCAGTATTTTTGATTTTGACATAGTAGTTAAAGATTTGACGTGGCTTTATGCTCTGATATCTCTTCTTATTTCAAACTAAACTCCCTTTGTATGGCCTACTTTTTTTGCAGGGATAAAGTAGGCTAAAAAAACGCTATCCAAAAAAGCTCTTCATTCAAGATTTAGCCAGATTTTAACCAATTTATAATACTGGATTGGGAATAAGTGACTAATCATCTTTTTAAGATTAGAGTAGCGAATTCATTTAGACTATTGCCTATAAAAACATTTTAATGGAGTTCCTTTATGAGCCAAAAACTGACGCCTTATAACTGGCAAGATCCTATGTTTCTTGACAATCAATTAACCGAAGAAGAGCGGATGATCCGTGATACCGCTCACGATTATTGTCAGCAAAAGCTGCTACCACGGGTGCTTGAAGCTAATAGGCATGAGCATTTCGACCGTGAAATTATGAGTGAGTTAGGTGAACTTGGACTACTGGGTGCGACATTGCCGGCACAATATGGTGGTAGTGACGTCAACTATGTAAGTTATGGTTTAGTGGCCCGCGAAGTAGAGCGTGTGGATAGTGGTTATCGCAGTGCCATGAGTGTGCAGTCATCTTTGGTGATGCATCCTATTTATACTTACGGCAGCGAAGCCCAGCGTATGAAATATTTACCTAAATTAGCGTCAGGTGAATGGGTAGGGTGTTTTGGTTTGACCGAACCTAATTCTGGAAGCGATCCCGCTTCAATGACCACTCGAGCCACAAAAGTGGATGGTGGTTATTCAGTTACAGGTAACAAAATGTGGATCACTAACTCACCTATAGCGGATGTGTTTGTAGTGTGGGCCAAACTCGAAGGTAAGATCCGTGGCTTTGTGCTTGAAAAAGGCATGCAAGGATTATCAGCACCCAAAATTGAAGGTAAGTTTTCACTACGTGCTTC
>NZ_CAKZKO010000056.1 GCF_937123705.1 uncultured Paraglaciecola sp.
TCTGGCTCTGGCTCTGGCTCTGGCTCTGGCTCTGGCTCTGGCTCTGGCTCTGGCTCTGGCTCTGGCTCTGGCTCTGGTAAATCATCTGAAGGGACTTCAGGATCAGTGTCAACATCTAAATCCATTTCATCAACCAAATTATCTACATCTGTGCTGGACTCCAACTCAAGGGTCGGCTCTTCTGTAACGATTTCATCCACTGCATCGGGTAGTTCAACTTCTAATAAGTCATCAGTCTCAATTGTGGTTTTAATATCCCCGTCACTCAATAAATCTTGGTCTATTTCTTCTGCAAGATCATCAAGTTTCTGTATGTCCATCTGAGGCTCTTCAGTGGCAGTTAGGTCTTCATCAGGCATCATCGAACGCATTTGTTCTATTTGATCAAGTTCATCAAGTAAGTTGCCTGTAACAGTGTCCAGTTCTTCATTCTGAGATTCGATTTCTTTATCGAGGTTCTTCAATACATCCTCGTTAATGTCTTCTGAATCCTTAATGACTGGATTATCGAAAGCTTCATCAACAGTTTCATCTAACAACTCATCAATACTGATCTCTGGCTGCTCTTCCTCGTCTACCACTGATTCAGTGGGCATTTCGTCATCCGACGCAACAGGGGCAAGTAGTGAAGCTTCTTCCTCTGATACTTGATCTTCAACCACTTGAGTTTCAAGGTCATCGCCTTCGATTAACATCTCATCAAGATCTGAGTTGTCATTAGCCTCTTGTACTTCTGCTAATAAATCCTCCTCTTCAAATAAATTATCTAAGTCATCTTGCTCCGCATTATCAGGTACAGACTCAAGTGCTTCTTCAAGCACATCATCTTCATCAAGCTCATCAAATATTTCGGCTTCATCAAGGGGAGATTCTTCTATTGTGCTGTCGAGTACTTCATCTAAAGATTCTTCTAGCTCTTCAGATAAAACATCATCAAATACTTCTTCATCTCCAAACAAGTCTTTATCATTTAATTCATCTGAGCTTTCACCCGATAATTCAGCACTGAGCGCGTCTGATAAATCATCCATTTCAGCCGCTACAGGATCCAAAGAAAGATCGTCGATATCATCCTCTTCCTGTTGCGGTTCGACTTTGGCAGGACTCTTACGTTTAATCATCCAAAAAGCAAAAATCGCCAAAATGAGTAGAACAGGTAAGGTGAATAACAAAACAAGGGTAATAGGCTCATCAGTCCATGACTGACTTTTTTCAGACATTTGTGCATTTTTTTGAGCTTCATTTTGACGAGACTTTTCTAATAGTTCATCAATGCTTTCGCCCATTTGATTCATTTGCAGCGTTTTTTCTTCCTCGTCGCTGCGCATTTCGTCAATATCAGATGTTACTTTGTCGAGTCGTTCAAATAGCTTCTTATTCTCATCAAGTATGCTCTGAACAGTGCTAATAGATTCGGCAAATTGCTTCCGCATTGCCATAAATTGGCGAGTTTGTGCCTCGTCAAAGGCTCCTAATTTTTGTTCAATAAGCTCATTAGTCTGACCAAGAGTGGCTGTTTTGTTTGTGTTCTGTTGGTTGCTGTTAGTATTTTTTAGATTTGCCCCAGCCGCACTATCGTCATTGGGCTGCCAGTTTTTTGAATCGCGCTCGGCTTTTTCTGTGGCTTGCTGCAAGTTGACTCTGGCGATATAGCGCTCAGAAGGTAACTTTAGGATTGAGCCATCTTTTAGTAAATTAAGGTTTTGTTGTTCGAAAGCATCGGGATTTAGCTCAAAAATGGCTTGCATCACTTGATAGATAGACAAGGCTTTGTTCTGCCTGTAGCGCAGTGATATTTGCCACAAAGTATCAGAAGATTCTATTGGGCCGTAGACTGTGCCAGAAAATTGCTCTGTGGCATTTTTAGGACCTTTAAGCTGAACTTGTTGAAAGTCAGCAGCATCAACAGCAGTAACAAAAATTAGCGTAATAAAAAGCTGTACTGCTATCTTTCGCACATTCATATGTTTTCTTTTCCCCAAAAAATCAACTTTTATCACTATAAGTGTGGCTCTGTGTTGCTAACTAAGTCTTTGCTATTATTGTCATTTATATGACTATTTTATTCACAGATTTATGCAATGCATTTGGTGTAGCAATTCGTATTCCATGTTTTAGCATCACCTAAGAATCTTTACCTCACTATAAACTACAAGGAAGCTTTGTTCTAGAATGACAAAACATTGCCACTTAAACACCATCTTATCTCAAATGTGAGTGTCAGCGAGAAAGTAAAGGAAGTCACTGTAGCTAATATCGGCAATTGCAGGGAATTAATGAGCCACAAGTAGACTGTGACTCATCGATTTTATGGGTGTTGTAACAAACTACATATAGTCGCGGATCAGCACTTCTGCAATTTGAACACTATTGGTCGCTGCACCTTTACGCACATTATCCGACACTACCCATAAATTAATGCCATTTGGATGAGAGATATCGTTTCTAACGCGGCCAACATGAGTATGGTCATTGCCACTGGCACTACTGACTTGAGTAGGAAACTCTTCTCTTTCCCGGTGCAGCACTATTCCCGGGGCGTTAGCCAATAGCTCTTTGACTTCTTCGGCATCTATTGGAGCTCGGGTTTCTAAGTGAATAGCTTCACCGTGGCCATAAAATACAGGCACCCGCACTGCTGTAGCATTCACCAAAATAGTATCGTCACCCATGATTTTTTTGGTTTCCCACACCATTTTCATTTCTTCTTTGGTGTAATCGTTATCCATAAATTCATCAATTTGCGGGATAACATTAAAGGCAATTTGGCGACTAAAAGCTTTGGTTTTCACTTCTTTGCCACTTAACAAAGCTGCCGTTTGATGGGCTAGTTCGTCGATTGAAGATTTACCGCCCCCCGACACCGACTGATAAGTTGCCACATTAATGCGTTCAATGCCCACTGCGTCATGAATAGGTTTTAAGGCCACCATCATTTGGATTGTAGAACAATTGGGATTAGCAATAATATTTCGATTACGAAACTCGGCTAAAGCCTGAGGATTAACTTCTGGCACCACTAAAGGAATATCCGCTTCGTAACGGTAATGTGAAGTATTATCGATCACTACACATCCGGCTTCTGCCGCAATAGGGGCAAACTTTTCAGACACACTGCCGCCTGCTGAGAAGAAGCCAAGCTGTACTTGACTCCAATCAAACTCATCGGCATCTAATACGCTGATTTCTTCTCCCTTGAAAGTCACTTTGCCACCAGCAGAGCGTGCACTGGCCAATGGGTAAAGTTTATTGATGGGGAAACCTCTTTCTTCAAGAATTTCGATCATCTGTTGTCCTACTAATCCAGTAGCGCCCAACACAGCAACATCAAAGGCCCGAGACATGGTTTTATTACTCCTAAAAAGTGAATTTAATCGGTTAAAAAGTGAAGTTTCATCCCCTTAATCTAGGGGCAAAAATCCAAGGTCATAGATTGCCTTCGAATCGGCAAAATTTCCAGTGTTTAGGGTGATTGCCGAGAACTCTCTTCTTATAGGATAGTGTTTTCGGATATATCTAAACTGCTCGGCGGTTTGCGTTTCAACACTTTGCATACCAGCATGAGGCATATTGGCTCTAAAATGCTGATCATCGATTTCAATATTATATACATCTAACACCAAGGCTTGTACTAATGGCCAAAAACCTTGCTTGTTTTGAATCTGAATAGTGCTTGGCGCGGCCTGAGGTAAATAATCAGATAACTTTTTATTTGCTGGTATCCCCAAATGGCGACACAAGGCAAAGTACAGCATTTCGGTGCCACGGGCCTTACCTTCGATGGTGTGACCAGCAATATGCGCAGTTGCTAAAGCAATATGCGGAATAAGATTAAGATTAATGCTTGGCTCGTTTTCCCACACGTCTAACACTAAATTGAGTGGTTGGCCTTGTGCAAACAACTCAAGAGCGGCCTGATTGTCAATCACTTCGCCACGGCACGCATTGATCAACAGCTGATCGCTTGTTAACGCCTTTAATCGGGTTTTATCAAATAAATGTTGTGTGGCATAAGGGCCATCTTTGACCCAAGGTACATGCAGCGAAATCACGTCACAGCTCATGATCTCGTGCATACTCACAAAAGTGCGGCTATCCCCAGCATGCTCTAAAGGCGGATCGCACAATTTATACTGAATACCTAGCACAGTTAATAGGCGAGCCAGCGCCGAGCCCACATGCCCTGCCCCAACAATGCCCAGGGTTTTGCCGGCTAAATCCCAGTTAAACCTTTGGCCCATTACCACCATGGCACTTAACACATACTCAGCCACAGCAACCGCATTGCAACCACCAGCTGAAGTAAATGGAATGTTCTGACTGGCAAGAAAACCTTTATCGATATGATCAGTACCCGCTGTGGCTGTACCCACAAATTGCACATGTTTGTTTTTCTCAAGCAACTGTTGATTAACCTTAGTGGTAGAGCGCACCAACAACACATCGGCATCGACTAACATATCGGCATTGAGGGTTTTATGAGAAAACACCTGACAATCGCCTAGTTCAGCAAAAAACTCAGCGGCATAAGGCATGCTGTCTTCATAATAAATTTTCATGACTGTGACTTAAGGAAAAAGCTGGAAGTGGCGGTATTATGCCACTTTGCTGATGGTTTTAAAGATGATTATGGCGTTTAGCCTTGATTAGTCAGCTGATTATCTGTGCTAAAAAGGCGCGATATGCAGTTAACACTTGTTCGGGTGCTTCTAGCTGCGGATAGTGCCCTACATCTAACGCTGTGGTGCGCGGATTAGGAATGACATCTCGATAATGATCAAGCATATGTTGTCCCGAAATAGGATCGTGCACACCATTGATAAAATACAAAGGAATTGTTGTTCTGATCATGCTTGTTAACCAACGCTCGCCATGTTCCTTTCTGTCATCTAAGTAGCTTAATAACTTAGGCAACACCCTTTTGCCGTTATTATGTTCAAGTAATTGCCATAAGGTATTGATTTCATGGGCTGTAGGCTGGCTATTGGTCGCGAATATTTTATTAAAACTTTTCTTAAAGCTGCCCTTACTCATAAAATAACTGGCGATACTGCCGAGCCCACTTTTTAATAACTTCTGAGCAAATAGCGGTCGATGCTGCGACGCAAATAATCCGCCGTTTAAAAAACAAATAGATGAAATTTTAGCGATATGATGAGTATCATCCTGGCGACTCAACAACTCTTGAGCCACTGAATCACCGTAGTCGTGTGCCAGAATATGGTATTTCTCAACCCCCTGCTCTTTTAGCAATGCCAGCACAATATCCGCTTGCTCTAACAAACTGTATTGATGATTTTTAGGTTTAGCAGACAAACCAAAACCTAGTAAATCTAAACTGAGTAACCGATATTGCCCAGCTAAGTGTTTCCAATGGAAATGCCAATCCCAAGAAGCACTGGGGAAGCCATGAATAAACAAAATGGTTTCTTTATCAATGTCTTCTTGAAAATTTAGCGACTGCCAATGAGCGATGCGATGACCACAAAGCTCACTAAAATTCGCCTGTTTTTGATAATTTTTGAAGTTAAGTGTTGGCAAAGTTATTGATCGTATCCTGGATTAATTCGGTCTAATTTCCGCAATATTCCCGGCCATGCCAAGGCGCCGCCAGCAGAACGGGTAACTTGTTTCGCTTGCGCTTGAATACCCAGTAAAATTTGGGATGGAATTTGGATAAGTTCTTGTCCACTAGCTTGGGCTTTAAGCTGAATCTGACAAGATACTTCAAGCAGATACATAAACAAAAAAGCATCGGCAATAGAATCGGCGCAGGTTAACAGCCCATGATTGCGCAAGATCATAAAATTAGTTTCCCCTAAATCAGCCACTAGGCGCGTTTTTTCGTCAGGATTAAGGGCCACCCCCTCATAATCATGATAAGACAAAGACGAAAGCGCAAATAAAGATTGCTGACTAAGAGGCAATAACCCTTGTTTACTTGCAGACACCGCAATCCCCGCAGCGGTATGCAAATGCATTACGCACTTGGCGTCTTCACGGGCTTCGTGAACGGCACTATGAATAGTAAAACCTGCTGGGTTAATGTCGTATTCTGAGTCCATCACCTTATTGCCTTGCAAGTCGACTTTAACCAAACTTGAGGCCGTGACTTCTTCAAACATCAAACCATAAGGGTTAATTAAAAAATGATGTTCAGGCCCGGGCACCCGTGCAGATATATGGGTAAAGACTAGATCATCCCAACCATGCATAGCCACGGCGCGGTAACTTGCCGCTAAATCAACCCGTGCTTGCCATTCTTGTTCACTGACTTGCTGTTTTACTGACCCTGTCATTTTATCACTCGTTAGTTGATTATTAATCACCTTACGATAAGCTATCCCACATCACACACACTGTCGCCAAGTTGACAATTGAGACATTTTAATGCCTATAGATGACATTCATCATATTGTTTCGCAAAATTCATGGTTTGCCTCACTGCCACAAAATTTGGCGGCTCTCTTACTAGAAAAAGGCAAAATAAAAGTTTTAGAAGATAGACAAGTGCTACATCAAAAAAATGATCCAGCCGATGGATTTTACTGCGTACTAAGTGGAAAAATACGTATTAGCAATTTTACTATGGAAGGCAAAGAGCTGGTTTTAACCTGGATCCAGCCCGGTAATTGGTTTGGTGAAATATCATTGCTAGATAATCAACCACGCACCCACTATGCCCACGCCCAGCAGACGACTCGACTATTTAAAATATCAAAGTCCACTTTTGAGCAATTATTCATTAAACACTCAGAATGGTCACAACATATTATGCGCCTGCTTTGTCAAAGAGTACGTGCCACATTCAGCCTAATCGACGAAACCGGTTGCTTATCTCTAAAAGGACAACTCTGTAAAAGACTCAGCCTGATGCACCAAGGGTTAGAAGAACAACAGTCACCTTGTATGGAGCTCACCATTTCTCAAGACGCACTGGCGCAACTTATTCATAGTTCAAGGCAAACAGTTAATAAAATTCTACAAGGATTGCAAACAGACAAAGTTATTGCACTGCGCTACGGTAAAATAATGGTGTTAAACAAAATAAGGCTTGCTGAACTAGGACAGATATAAAACAAAAATCAATGGGGTCAGAGCATTTGATTAAATCAAATGCTCTGACCCCATTGATTTTAGAGGGCTAAATTGACCAGAAGTATAAGTATGCCAATGAGTCCTAATACAAATATAACACCTACGACTGCAAAGGGAACAAATGAGGGTTGTTCGAAGTCTTCTTTGTAATTAGCGTCACTTTGTACACCTAATGCACTGGCTGCTACGCTCTTGAAAACATTCCATAAATTGGTTTTTGGTTTTTTCATTTGCAGTAATTTCCCGTTATTCGTTATGCCATTTGTAAAAAAGCCAGCTTAAGCTGGCTTTAAATATTTTGCTAGCTAAAAAGTAAATTTAGCTCTGATATTTCTGCATTACTAAGGTGGCGTTAGTGCCTCCAAAACCAAAGCTATTTGACATCACTGTAGTGAGTGGACCTTCGCGAGTTTCGGTTACCACGTCCATGCCTTGAGCATTTTCATCTAAGGTTTCCACATTAATGGATGGCGCAATAAAGTCGTTCTCCATCATTAAAATGCTGTAAATAGCTTCGTTTACCCCAGCAGCACCTAATGCATGACCCGTCATGGCTTTTGTGGCACTAAGTGGCGGTGTTGATTCACCAAATACTTCGCGAATTGCCCACAACTCTTTTACATCGCCAACGGGCGTAGAAGTACCGTGAGTATTAATGTAATCGATAGGCTTATCTAAACCTTGCATGGCTTGTTGCATACAGCGCATGGCACCTTCACCAGATGGCGCCACCATATCGGCTCCATCAGATGTCGCACCATAACCAACAATCTCGGCATAAATTTTAGCGCCGCGAGCCAGGGCGTGTTCAAGCTCTTCAACTACTACCATGCCGCCACCACCAGCGCCTACAAAACCATCGCGATCGGCGTCGTAGGTGCGAGATGCTTTAGTTGGTGTGTCGTTGTACTTAGTCGACATGGCACCCATAGCATCAAATTCAGCTGAAAGTGTAAAGTGTAACTCTTCACCACCACCTGCAAATATTATGTCTTGTTTGCCTAATTGAATTTGCTCTAAGGCATTACCAATACAGTGAGCGCTGGTTGAACAAGCAGAACTAATGGAGTAGTTCACGCCTTTTATTTTGAAAGGTGTGGCTAAACAAGCCGAAACAGTGCTCCCCATACAGCGCGTTACCATGTATGGCCCTATACGTTTTACGCCTTTCTCACGCAGAATATCGATGGCTTCAACTTGGTTTTTGGAAGATGCCCCGCCAGAGCCAGCAATAATACCTGTTCTAACGTTTGAAACTAAATCTTCAGTTAACCCCGAATCTTCAATGGCCTGCTGCATAGCTATATAGGCATAACCCGCCGCATCGCCCATAAAACGTAATGTCTTGCGGTCAATGTGGTCTTTTATATCTAAGTCTACTTTACCCCAAATTTGACTGCGTAAACCCGCTTGCTCAAATTCTTCGGAATAGGTGATACCCGAACGCCCTTCTCTAAGAGAATCCGTGACTTCATCTTTATTGTTACCAATACTAGAGACTATACCTAGCCCCGTAATTACCGCTCTTCTCATGATTTACCCTTCAGGAAAAATTTGCCACATTCTAATGATTTTAATGCGTTAACTGGTCTGCTTTCAGCGTACACGTGTGAGCTTAATTATATAATAACAATTTTCGGATTAATATTGATGCTGACAAAATTTCGTAATTAATATGCAACCACTCAAACCTTATCGGTATAATTCGCTTATTGAAACACAGAGCACAGCAAATTTGACTATAGCCAACGCCAAAATCCAGTTCAATGAGAATGGTACCCCGTACGCCACCCAGTTTGAAGACTTGTACTTTTCTGATGCCCAAGGTCTTGAAGAAACCACCCATGTATTTATTAAAAATAATCACTTATTACAGCGCTGGGGGAAATGGCAGCAATCGCAATTTGTCATAGCCGAAACTGGTTTTGGTACCGGCTTAAACCTGTTAGTAACTATGCTGCATTTTGACAAATTGATGCAGCAAAGCAATGCCCCCAAATTTAATCTACATTTTATTTCTATTGAAAAATTTCCTATTAGCCAAGGCGATTTAACCAACGCCTTGTTGCTGTATCCGCAATTAGCTCAGTATTCAAAGCCTTTACTGGAACAATATCCCATTGCCGTAGCGGGTTGCCACCGCTTAACGTTTTTTAACGGGCAAGTCACCCTAGATTTATGGTTAGGAGATGTGCATCAAGTATTACCCAAGATTGAAAATAAGCCCCAAGGGTTAGTTGATACTTGGTTTTTAGATGGTTTTGCGCCCAGCAAAAATCCTGAGATGTGGACCCCGTCATTATTTGAAAACATGGCTTTGCTGGCCAAAGACCAATGCCACTTTGCAACCTTTACCGCAGCGGGTCATGTGAAACGAGGTCTTAGAGAAGCGGGCTTCGAGGTACAAAAACAACGGGGCCATGGCCGCAAACGTGACATGTTAGCAGGGGTAATAAATAAGCCAGACGATAACCCAAGTCGATCACCCTATTACGTCCGCGAAGCTGCAAAGATTAGCCAGTCGCCTAAAATTGCCATTATTGGTGGCGGATTAGCGGCAGCAAATTGTGCCTATGCCCTGAGTAAAAGAGGCTTAGATTCTACTATTTATTGTCAAGATCAAGCCTTGGCCCAAGGAGCTTCGGGGAATGCTCAAGGGGGCTTTTATCCGCAGCTCAATGCCCAAGCAGGTCACGCCAGTCAAATTCACGCGCTATGTTTCAATTATGCCAATACCACCTATCGTCAAATACTTAAGCAAGGTATATTTTTTGAGCATCAATGGTGCGGCACATTACAACTGGCTTTTAATGACAAGGTCTCGGCACGTCAAAACAAAATGATTGCAAATAAAACTTGGCCAGAGTCACTAATACATCAAGTTTCCCCCGCACTAGCGACTCAACTAGCGAATCTCGATATCCCCTACTCTGGGCTATTTATTCCCCAAGGTGGTTGGATAAATCTACCAGACTTGGTAGCGGGATTAGTTAAAGCGGCGGGGGCTACTCAAACTGTCAATTCACAGTTACTGTCGTTAGCGCGCAGCCAACACAATTGGCAGCTGAATTGGCGTGATGGCAGTCAAACAACAGCCGACATTGTGATCATGGCCACCGGCAGCGACAGCGCTGATTGTCAGCAGATGTCACAGTTGCCATTTCGCTTAGTCAGAGGTCAAGTAGAAGCCATTAAAAGTTGTCATGCCTTAGCGCAGTTATCCACAGTATTATGTCATAAAGGTTACATCACCCCAGCATGGCAAGGCACTCATGCCTTAGGCTCAACCTATATTAAAGATGATAAAAATTGCGACTATCGATTGAGCGAACAACAAACCAATCTAAGCATGCATCAACAAGCCTTAGCAAAATGTGACTGGATACAAGATGTACAACCAACATTAAGCGGCCGCGCAGCGATTAGATGCAGTACCCCTGATCATTTACCTATGGTAGGAGCGGTGCCAAATATCGATGAGCAAACCGAGCAATATCACAACTTATACAAAGCCTTACCCCCTAAACATTACCCGCAACCTAGCAATCATCCGAATTTATTTATGCTTTGCGGCTTAGGCTCAAGAGGCTTAACCACTGCGCCTTTGTGTGCTGAAGTGCTGGTTAGCCAAATACTAAAAGAACCTATGCCCCTATCCAGCGACTTACTCGACGCCCTAAACCCCAATCGTTTTCTTGTAAGAGCACTGATACGAAAGCAAGGACACTAAAAACAAAGAATCTTGAACCACTGAGGACACAGAGAAAAGCAATTTTTATATTAACCTTCTTTTCCTCTGTGAAGCGCAGCGCTCCGTGATCTCTGTGGTGAATACGCTTTTAAAAGCAAAAGAATGACAATGGAAACGCTATTTTTCAGCTGCCAGCAAGGTTTGCCACAAGCTTTGCACTTGTTGCTGGTCTTCATCAATCAGCTCTTTATTTTCAAAGGCTTGGTGTAAACTGTGTTGCATAAGTTCTGACAACTCTGCTACTTGAGTCATGTTTTGCACTTGGCTTTGCCCTGCGGCGACTGCAAAATGACCTTGTAGATAGCTGGCGATAAATAACTCTTGATCATTGCCATGTTCTACAACTTGATCTAAGTAGGTTTCGGTATTTTGTATAAAGATATCGAGTAAATGTGGGGCTGATAATGTCAAACCTGTTCCTTTTATATTGCATTGGCAACTGGATAAAGCACTTGGTCGTGATAGCCCGTAATTATGCTGATTAATCCTGATAATTGCTGATCTAAGGCAAACACCCCTGAATCGACAATCAAGGGGCGGCCCGATAAATTCGAAATTTTGTTTTTTGTGGCGACCAGCAACATATTATCTTTACCTAATTGGGTTAAAAATTTGGCGCTGAGTTGTTGATTACCACGACCAATAATATGCCCTTGCCCACCAATTAGGGTCAACACCAGTTTACAACTCTGCTGCGCGGTTAGGCTTAATAATTCATCAGCGGTAACATCACTGGCTACTAATTGGCTGTTTTTGATTACATCTACACCGAGCAAAGTATTGGGTATACCCAGCTCTTGCATAATAAACTCAACGGTAGAGCCCGACCCCATTACAAATAGACAGTCGGGGTGCTGTTCGATAATTTCAATAACATGAGCGGCAATATCGGCTAACACTAGCTCATCAGATTCCTTACCGCCCATTTTAACGGCTTGAATATAGCGTAATTCTGTAGGCACCTGCATCTCGCCATATTGGCGGGCGTTGACCCTACCCTGACGAAACAAGGCTTCATCTATGTCCATCACTTCGGCGTCGCTTACACTGACAATTTCACCGTCAATCACTTGTTTTAATACTCGCCCCGCAGCGGCTGGGGTAATCGCATAAACGGCCGAATGAATTTTACAGCCCGATGGCACACCCAGCACTGGCACTGAATTACCAATTACTCTACAAAGATCACGAGCAGTACCATCGCCTCCTGCAAACAGGATTAAATCCACTTTTTTCGATAGTAGAGTTTGTGCCGTGGCAACAGAGTCCTGAGATTCGGTTTGCTCATTCTTAGGTCGAAACACCACTTCATAGCTAAAGCCCATGTCTCTTGCCACATTTTCGCCCATATCCCCTGCTGCTAGGTACAGCTGCACTTGGTCCTTTATAGAAACAATAGATTCTAAAGCGAGCCGAGTTTTATCTAGCGCTTTTTTTTCAGCACCCATAGCTAAGGCTTCTTCGCGAATGTCACTGCCGTCACTGCCTTTAAGCGCCAGTGCACCACCTAAACCCGCAAAAGGATTGATCAATAAACCAAGTTTAAATACTCTGCTTTCATTAAATTGACTCAAGACAAAACATCTCCTTGGTGAGCTTGCCACTTTGATAAAAATTTTGTAAAACCCGAATAAAAGTAGCCGCCCTAGGAGGGAAGCCAAGTTCAAGGTAATCTAGTACTTGTTGTTTCACCGCATTTTTGAAAATCTGCGAGTCGCCTGCTTCGCCATTTAAATTATCAATGCTCACCTTAAAGGGTTTACCACAGGCGCAAGAAAACGCCCATTCAATAGCTTGGGGCTTAATTTCTACCTGTTCAAATTCGGATTGTTGCTTAGCATCACGTCCATCTGGGCTATACCAATAACCATAATCTTCTAACAAGCGCCTTTGTTTACCCGCAATACACCAATGAGCCACTTCATGAAGGGCGCTAGCAAAGTACCCATGGGCAAAGACTATTTGATGATGTTGCTGAGTATTTTTAGCGGGAAGATATATAGGCTCGTGCCCACCTTTTACCAGTTGGGTATTTTCTACCTCTTTAAAAGTCCGGTTAAAAAGTCTAATCAAATCTTGATAGATATGCAGCATTGACTCTGCTGAACTCAACGAGCTAGGTTTGATTGCAGATATTTGAGCGGTGTTGATATTCATAGGGGCGGCATTTTATACATAATGAGACCTAATACCAATAACTCCAACAATTAATCTTAGGTGTTGCGTTTCAACTATTGTTTTCGGTCAAAGTTTACGCCAAGCTATAAACACTTTATGAGTCACAAATGGAAAGCATTAATTTGTTAAGGACAATTGTTACTAATGGTGTTTTGGGATGAGTGAAAGCACTAAACAAATCATCCGCCACTTACATGGCATGATCACCATGCAAGAAATTGCAGAAAAATCCAATTTAGTGGATACAATCAAAGCTGTACAAACATGGCAATGTAAACGTTTGCTCGCCAGTCATCAGCAGATGTACCAACAAAAACGCTTTAAGCCAGCAGTAGAGTTTTTTATTGACGAACTATATGGCCCCAATGACTTTAGTCAGCGAGATCAAGATATTGCGCGTATTGTGCCTAAAATGTCGAAATTTCTACCTGAGAAAGCACTGCAATCTCTTGCCTCGGCGTTACATCTCAATACCTTATCTTTTGAACTGGATTTTGATTTAGCCAGGCAGCTAGCCGGCTCAGAGATCAATCGAGCAAGCTACGCTAAGGCCTATGTCGACTGCGACAACCTAGCCACTAGGCAACAACAAATCGATTATATTCACACTTTAGGAAGCGACTTAGCAGA
Organism: uncultured Paraglaciecola sp.; assembly: GCF_937123705.1. GTDB lineage: Bacteria > Pseudomonadota > Gammaproteobacteria > Enterobacterales > Alteromonadaceae > Paraglaciecola. The sequence continues at coordinate 13,658 of NZ_CAKZKO010000056.1, forward strand.
TGTGGTCAAGATGAAAGGTATTGCCAGTTTACTATTTATCTCACGAAAACCGGCAAAAATTGCAGGGGTATTGGCTCTGCATGAATTTCTTGAAAAAGGTTTTAAGGCCTTTAAAAACCTGGGTAATGTACAGGATTTTATTCTCCCTATTGTCGAAAAAGAGCGGATCATCATGCTGCAACTCGCCGATCCAAATTCGCCAAATCCATTACCGGACGTTTAGTTATTTTATGTCTTGGCAGCTTCCCAATCCCTTTATAAACACGTGGCGGGTTATGCCCGAGCAAATTGACCACTATCAACATGCTAATAATGTGGCTTATGTGAGTCAATTAGAAGTCACCTCTTGGGCGCACTCCAATCATTTAGGGTTAACCATTGAACAGTATCAGGCCTTAGATAGAGGCATGGCCATTAGTCGCCACCAAATAGATTATTTAGCCGCAGCCCATGTAAATGACATCATTGATTGCGCCACCTGGATAGTAGAGTGTGATAATAAGCTCAAATTAGCGCGGCAATTTCAATTTATACGCCGCAGCGATCAACAAACACTGCTAAGGGCTCGCACCGAATTTGTGTGCATCGCCCTATCAACTGGCAAACCTAAACGTATGCCTCAAGCCTTTACACAGATATATGGACCTGCCGCGTTAACCTGCCTTGCTACAAGCACCGAAACACAAACCAAAGTGATAGAACAAGTATGAAACGGCCAACTTTTTTATTATGGTTAGTGCTTAGTGCGTCTTTAACACTTAACGTATTTTTATTGTTCAACCCAAATAATCAACCACTGTTATCCAGTGTTTTTGATGACAGTGAATCAGCATTGCAAAATCAAGTGTTTGCACCTCTTAAAAGCCGTAACACCAACCAAACAGAAGATAAGACGCTTCAAACACCGCAAGTATTAACAAGTAGTCAAGTGGGTCAAACTCAGGACAACCGCCTAACATTACTCTCGCAGGCAGAGCTTTGGTTACAGCATAAAAATTTCATCCGTTTAGGCGCATTTTTACAAGAATATTTACAGCAGCATCCTCAAGATATGGATTTTTTACTCCTAGAAGCCAAATTAAAAGTAGAAACCGGCTTATTGAGTGATGCCATCGCACACTATTACGACTTGTTAAGAGCCCCTATGACAGCGGCGCAGCAAGGCGAAATTCAATTGCAAATTCAACAACTAAGCCAAACCACTATCGAACAGTTAAGGCGCAGCTATTCGTGGGATATCTTAGCGCAATTTGTTGAGCCCCTGCTGCAACTAGAGCCTAACAACAGGCTGTATATATTATCTTTAGCCCAAGCTTACGCCGAACTTTTTCACCCCGGATTAGTGGAAAATATATTAGGCGCTTTAGAGGCGAATGATCCCGATGCTCAGAGCATCAGAAAAATCATACTGGCCCAGCAAAGTTCACCAGATAACAATGAAGACGCCCCCCAAGAAACAAGCGAACTAGCGAGCAATATTGGTCGCCCCATTCAACTCAAAAAGTATGGCGACCAATATGTGATAGATGCCAACTTGAGTAGCAACCCAGTGTCATTATTGATTGATACAGGGGCATCTGTTACCGCTATTTCAACCCATTACTTTGAAAACTTAAGTAACAGATACAAAATCAACTATATGGGCAGTTTTAACATGAATACCGCCGCCGGTAGAATTATGGCGCGCATGTATCAATTTAGAGAATTAGCCATTGGGCACGTCACTGTAAAAAATCTACCTGTGGTGATATTACCCATGGAAAACATGGAAAATGCTGATGGGTTATTAGGTATGAATTTTTTGAGAGAATTTGACTTTAAAATAGACCAGAATAAATCATTGATTTATATAGAGTAATTTAAATCGGCTCATTTGCTTCATTGATCCTTTCTTGCCGTGCCTGTTCTTCTGCGAAGGCCGCTTTGATTTCTTCGAGTACTGAGTCAACATCAGCGTCATCTTCAGGCTGGGTATAATGACCGGTTAGTTGGGTATCTGGAGTGAGTTCACCCGCTTCAAACAAGGCCCACATTTCTTCGGCATAAAAGCTTTGCATCAGCTCAGGGGCATATTGTCCATAATATTCACTCATATTGCGCACATCGCGTTGCAACATACTAAAAGCATTATTATTGGCGGCGGCATCTACTACTTGAGGTAAATCAATGATCACTGGACCGTAGTCATCAACTAATACATTAAACTCTGATAAATCTCCGTGAACGAGACCCGCACATAACATACGCATCACATAGACCATGACCAGTGCATGATCTTCAATAGCTTGCTCTGGTGACATAGACACATCGTTAAGCCGTGGCGCCACGTCGCCTTCATCATCACAGACTAATTCCATCAATAACACGCCTTCATAACAGCCATAAGGCTCTGGCACACGGACTCCAGCTTTGGCCAGTTTAAATAAGGCGTCGACTTCGGTGTTTTGCCAAGCATCTTCTTGTTGTTTACGACCAAACTTAGAGCCTTTTTCCATGGCACGAGCGCGGCGGGTATTACGTACTTTGCGGCCTTCTTGATATTGCGCGGCTTTTTTAAAGCTGCGTTTCATGGCCTCTTTGTATACTTTAGCGCAGCGCACCTCTTGGCCACATTGCACCGCATATACAGTGGCTTCTTTACCACTCATCAGTTGATAGAGTACTTCATCTATCAAGCCATCTTCTACAAGTGGTTGTAATCTTTTTGGTATTTTCATTAAAACCTAAGGTTATCCGCTAATTTTGCTGCAGCAATTATGTTGTGACTCAAATCAATTTGATCTGAAACCAGTAAAAAACGCCGAGTATGATATCAAGTTTGATTACCACAATGATACAAAATGCTAAGAGCTAGTAACAAATTTATATTCTGCAATATAAATTTAGCCAGCATAGCCACCAGTAAATCGTGTAAAGTTTATTCACAGTAAATAACAAAGTGAACTCACTGGTGAATACAAAAACACTGCAACATTTTTCAGTCGCGCTATGCGTTAGCTTGGCTGCCTTGCTCGCTGGCTGCGCCAAGCACAATCACGCTCCTAACTTGACTTCTATTACACTAGATCCAATAGCAGAGCAGTATGTAAAACTCGGATTGGAGTTAGGGCAATACGATAAGGATTATGTGGATGCCTACCTTGGTCCTGACCAGTGGAAAACCCATGCAAAGCATAATTTGCGCTCGAAACAGCAGTTAGCCGCTGATATCAAACTACTTTTTGAATCTTTGAAAAACTTTGAAGTCAATGGCAAGCAGCAAAAATTACGTCACAAGGCACTTTATCGTAATGTGCGCGCCATGGACGTGCGTGCCCGTATGGTTAATGGCGAAACCTTTAGTTTTGCTGAAGAAGCCCGTTTAATTTATGACGTAGACATTCCGAGCTATGACTATAGGACGTTTGACCAAGCCTTAGCAGAGATAGACAAACTAGTGCCAGGCAAAGGTGATTTAGCCCAGAGAGTCGCTACCTTTAGAAAACAGTTTGAAGTCGCCAACGACAAGGTCAGTGAGGTGGTTGATCAAGCGATTTCTGAATGTAGCAAGCGCTCTAGCCAATATATTTCACTGCCTGCAAACGAACGTTTTGAATTGCAGTACGTAACGGATAAAAATTGGTCTGGCTACAACTGGTATCAAGGTGATAACAAAAGTTTGATGCAAATTAATCAAGACTTTCCCATGCAAATCGACCGTGCCATTACTTTAGGTTGCCACGAAGGTTATCCCGGACACCATGTCTGGAATGTGCTCATAGAAAATAACCTATTGAATAAAAATGGCTGGATTGAATATTCGATTTTCCCACTTTTTAGTCCATATGCGTTGATTGCCGAAGGTAGCGCCAACTTTGGCGTTGAATTGAGCTTTCCCGATAAACAAAAAATAGTTTACGAATCTGATGTGTTATTTCCATTGGCAGGACTAGACCCAGCTAAAACCGAAGCTTTAGACAAGCTCACTAAACTGACAGGGCAATTATCCCATTCCCGCAATGCCATCACTCAGCAATACCTAAATGGTGAAATGAGCCGCAAACAGGCCATTGAAATGACCCGCAAATATTCATTGGTATCAAAAGAGCGCGCCGAACAAAGCGTGCGATTTAGTGAGCAATATCGAGCCTATGTGTTGAATTACAATTTAGGCAAAGAAATTGTTCGCAATTATGTTAATAAACAAAGTAAAAATGAAGCACAAAAATGGCAGGCCTTTGAACGACTTTTGACCGAGCTATCTACTGCATCAGATATGACAGAATAGACTCTTACTTTATTAGAAAAAGTCGCTAGTTTGCTAGTAACACTAGCACTTTACTTAATGATTTTGGACTGTCTGCTGGGCCATGATGTAACACTAAATCGGATTTGCCGTCACCATTAATATCTTCGGTGGCGGCATTAAATGGATTTTTTGGCAGCGGCAGTTTTTGTCGCAATGAGCCTTTGGCGTAGAGTCTATTTTGATTTGGCGTGGCAAGTAATGTTCTTAACACATTATCACCATCTGAATACACTATGTCTTTGACTTTGTCACCATTGATATCAAGCATTTTAACCAAAGGCTGACCTCGTGTACCAGACCTTAAACTAAAGGTAATTTCCACTTCTTGGGTCACCATTGGTTTGCTACCGAATTGATGGTTTTCATCCATTGCAAAAATCAGCACATCTTGATCGATACTGCCAGACAATAAGGCCCCTACTATTTGCGATATTCCGATATCAAAAGACGAAACGGCCACCTCTTGTTTGCCGTCCATTTCCCGATCAAAAAAAGCGATCCCCGATAACGTGTCCTCGGAGGCCACTCTGCTATTGGCTTGCTCGGGATATTCCAATTTGCCTTCTACAACTGCGCCATAAAAGAATTCGAAATCGATGCTTTTGTCTAACACACCTGAACTTTTAGTGAACTGCACCGCCAAGTCAGGAATGCCATCACCGTTAAAGTCATCAATTTTTTTGACACTACGGTGTTGAATATTGCTTTGATCCATTTCCTGACCATTTGCATCTTTCATTTTCCACCATTCTACTGGATAAATTGAAGGCTCAATGGCTATTTGGTTAGGCTTTAATGAAAACTGCATATTTTTATTTTGACTAAAGACATTTAGGTAGCCTTGCTCTACTGTCATTAAGTCTGTTTTTCCATCTTGGTCCATATCTTGAAAATATAATGGTTGAGTGTCGTAACTAACACTGTTTTGATTCATTTCGATCCGCGCAGCGATAGCTATTTCTTGATAGTGTCGTGCCCCACAGCAATCGCTTAACCATAAATTGAGCTGTTCAAAATGGGGCAAAATAATGTCGTCAAGGCCATCATTGTTAATATCTTGAATAAAATCCATTTGCTTTAGTGTGTCTGAATAATCACCTAAGTATATGGATGACACCTGCTGCGCTTGCTGCCAATTTGATTTATGACCTAGATGAGCAGGTACATAACGATAAACCTTTGTTTTATTTAAATAGTACAAATGCTGTAAACCATTCGATTGCGGCTCTCCCACATCGAATGCAAATACACCATTGGCAATTTTAAGTTTGTCACGTTGCATGAATCTATTACTGGCGAGGTCAAAAGCATAAATAGCCAGAATACGCTGTTGTTTGGCATCCACCCCTACTACCACTAGCTCCTGACCTGGTGTATCTAAAATATTGGCCGTTAGCACTGCTTGACTGACATTAAACTCCAGTTCAATTTCATATTGGTTAAAAATCTCAGTGTATTTAGCCTGAGTTGAAAAAGAGAATAGAAAAAATCCGCTTAATACCAACCAGTCACGAACATAAGTAAACATTAGCAAGTGATTTTCCTACATGATTGCATTCATAAACCTACCTTATGGTATCGGGCCGAAAAAATCACCCGCTTTGTTTTTACAAAGCAAGGGATTTAATTTGGTATAACCTATAAATAAAAATTGGCTGTGATTAAAGTCAAATAGCGAGATAATCAGCTTATCGCCACCTACCCTAATAAGGACAACTGAATGACAATAACCCGAAATGGCCACCGATATTTTGATATTGAAAGTGGTAAAACCCTAGACGTATGGTTTCCCCGCAGCAATAAACCCATTCAACGCAATTGCCTTGCGAGTAAAGTTGGGATAATTCAAGGGCAAAATGTCGAAATTAGTATTGAAGTAGCTGAGCCTCCCATCTCAGCTGAAGATGCCTATTTGCGCTTACACTTATTATCTGAATGTGCCGTGCAACCTAACGCTATTAATCTTGAAGGGGTATTTGGGTTATTAACCAATGTAGCCTGGACTTCTGCGGGTCCGGTGTTGCCTAGCAAAGTAGAAGAACTCAAGGAATTAATCGCCAATGAGAATCATCATCTGATCCTAACATCCATCGACAAATTCCCAAGAATGGTCGACTACGTTATCCCTGAAGGCGTGCGTATTGGTGATGCGGATCGTGTCCGCCTTGGTGCACACCTAGCATCAGGTAGCACAGTGATGCACGAAGGTTTTGTTAACTTTAATGCCGGCACCTTAGGCAGCTCTATGGTTGAAGGACGTATTTCTCAAGGAGTGGTGGTAGGCGACGGCTCTGATATAGGCGGCGGCGCATCGACTATGGGGACTTTGTCTGGTGGTGGTAAGTTTATTAACGCCATTGGCAAAAACAGTATGCTGGGCGCCAACGCCGGAATTGGTATTTCTTTGGGCGATGATTGCATCGTTGAAGCAGGCTTGTACATTACAGCAGGGACTAAAGTCACTACGCCAGATGGCGATGTGGTAGCCGCCAGAGAGCTCTCAGGCTTAAACGGTTTATTATTTCGCCGCAACAGTCAAACCGGAAAAGTGGAAGCTGTAGTAGCAGACTCGTCTAAATGGGGCGGTTTAAACGCCAGCTTGCACAGTAACGATTAAGCGATGTCTAAAAAAAAGCCCCCAAAGAATATCGTTTGGGGGCTTGTTTATCCTCAATAAACTCCGCAGTTATAAATGCTTACCATTGCCATCTATAGCATGAATACGTAATCCGTCAGGATCAGAATCATCTGCACTAGGCACCCACTGACTCATACAGGCTAAATCTGTTACACAAGGATCCGTAAGGGTATCAATAAAGGCTAACAATTCTGTCACTTGTGTATCGGTTAAACTGAGTTCTGGCATGCTGGCCATGCCCGCAGCTCTATTTGCCTGCAACTTATCTATAGCATTTTGGGTGTTGATTACCATATCGGTAGTTTGGATACTAGGATCGAGCTCAGAGAAGTCATAATGATCAAGTGCAGCTTGAGGATCAAGATGAGTACGTATGGCTTGTTCAAGTGTGCTAGATCCACCTGCATGCCCCCAAGGGCCGGTAACTGTGACATTCAACAAAGACGGCGTTCTAAAGGCATACTTGTCTGTTTCATCATGCGTTTCGCGGTATCGTCCAAAATCTTCAGTGCCATGCTCGCCATCACCTTTGCCACGACCCACTTGTGCCATAGCAATGACATGAAATTTTTCATCGGTAAAAAAGTCTCCCGAATGACAAGCACTACAGTTGGCGCCACCATTATCTGTTGAATCAAAGAATAATTTTGCGCCTCGTTTAGCATCATCACTGATTGCGGCGTCATCGCCTTCTACATAGGCTTTCCAAGGGGTGTCTACAAATACTTGAGAGCTTTCATAGGCGGCAATGGCTTGGGTGATATTACCAAAAGTAATTAATTCTTCTGCGGTGCCATCAGGGGCTGAAAAACCTGCTCTAAATTCAGCTAACCAGTGATTCATCGCTAATGAGCCACCTAAAGGTGCTCCGTAATTTCCCAAACGCTGCTGTAAATTTTGCCTAACTTGAGTGTTATCTGTTCCTTCAAAATTACTAAAGTTTTTCATTTCTTCATTCGAAGTTACGGGGAACCTCGCTTGAGCTTCCACTAAATCTTGCCCTGCTTGGGTATCAACTTCGCCAAAAGCCACATCCGGAGTACGTATACCTAAGCCATCATTTCCAATCATTTTAGGGGTTTTTCCTAGACTCTCAACACGGCCATCATGAAATAAAACACTATCCCATAATGCAATATTAAAGGTAGTAGGTGAATTTCTTGGTACAGTAGGGCCACCATCAAAATGCTCGCCACTGGTTTTATGCAATCGCCCTGGCCCTAACAAATCTTCTACCTCAGCATCGACACCAATAGGCAAAGCAAGTGCGTCGCCTCCGCCTAACATTGGGTGATGACAGCTCACGCATGCAGCATCGAGATCTCCACCTAAACTCTTGCTAAAAAATAGTTTCATACCCAGTTGGGCTTTTGGATCTTCAATATCGGGAAGGGCTCTGTCAGTACTAGGGTCGCCCGTTAGGTTTTGTGCTGTGATAATCCCGCGAAGCTCGTCATCCAGATTCGATTCATCATCATTGTCACTACCACAAGCAGCGAACAATACTGTAAGAATTATGAATAACGAGCGTTTAACAAAAGGAAAGTAATCAAAAGGAGTGTTGAGTGATTGCTCAGTGTACATGTGTGTTACCTATAAAAACGACTTTACAGTTAATTTTGTACTAATTAACCCATAAAATTTTAATTGGCGAAATAAAATACTACGTAATCAAAATATAGCAAGAGTTTTATCAAGGCTATGTTGTGTGTAGCTTGAAAGTTCATGGGGTAAGTGCACGGCGAAAATAAGCAACAACTTGCTCAAGCGCTTGCTTTGTGGGGTGTCCTAGTTCATCTACAAAATCCCGAGTCAGTACGGCGTGCCCCTTTCCGGGCAAAACCTGTAGCTTGATCCTTTGACGATCGTCGTTAAATGCTTGGTCTAATTTTTCAAACCTTGCACCCTGACAAAAAGTATCTTCGGCAAACCTAAATGCCAACATTGGCTCCTGATTATCCAAGCGAGAGCGTATTTGTTGAATATCTTGTTGTGACATATGTAAATCGGCGTGATGATTAACAGGTAACGAAGGTTGTGATGCCACACCCGCTAATACCGCATCATCGGCCATTAATGAGATGGCAAAGTTGCCGGTTAAACACATGCCAATTACCGCCACACCTGGCACTTGGTGCTGCGCTTTTAAATCATGGCATAAGGCTCTTAGCCAAGCCACAATAGGGCTGGTTTTACCCTGTTCAAATATTCTAAACTCTTTACGCATGCACATAACCCGCAGTGTATTACCAAAAGTATTGACTTTGCCAATAGGGCCAAACAAGTGCGGAAGGACGACTGTAAATCCTTGGCTAACAAAGTTGTCTGCCAGTCTTAATGTTTCTGGCCCTATACCCGGCAACTCTTGCACGATCAATACCACTGGGCCTGCGCCCTTAGTATAAACATTGTGTTCAATGTCTGTGCCACTGTGCAATTTGGCAGTAAATATGCTTTTTTTGTAATCTTTCATCTTAGTTCAGTACTTATATTTTGGCTGCCTACTTAGAGACAGTGTTAATAAGGCTAACTTCGCGTTGCGGAAAGGGAATTTCGATCCCATTACCTTTAAAGGCATCATAAATGGCAAGATTGGCCCTATACTTAAACTCAAAATATCTATAGGTTGGTGCGAAAAATCTAATACCTATATTAATACTGCTATCGGCAAACTCATCTATGCCTATCAAGGGGCCATGAGCAATGTTGATACCATCAATAGTTTTAAGGGCTTGAGCCACAACTGTAATTACCTGATGAGGATCAGATTTATAGGCTACGCCCACACACAACTCTACTAGTTTCTGTTCTTTTGAATTGTGCATGATTTCACCCACAACCAGTCGATTGGGAATTTGAATACGCACATCATCTTCGTCTATCAATATGGTGTAGGCCAGATGCACACTTTCTACCAATCCCGTCTGCCCTTGAACACTTAATGTATCACCAACGACAAAGGGCCTAGTAAGAATAATAGTAAAGCCTGCGGCATAATTTGAGAGCATGCCTTGTAAGGCTAACCCCGCCCCCAAAGACAAGGCGCCCACTATTGCGATTAAAGGCGTGACACTGACACCTAACCTGCCCAACACCATCAAAATAACCAAAACCAGAATAACCAGATGGGCAGAATTACCTACAAAACGGCTTAACGTTACATCGATATTTTTGCCAATCATCAAACCTTCAACCGCCCTCCCCAGCTTTTTGGCAATCATATAACCCATCGCTAAAATGACTAAGGTGATAACGATTTGCACGCCGTTATCAAGCAGATACTGAGATACAGCGTCAGAAACCACTTGTAACTGTTCGAGTTCTTCATTCATATTGAGCTGTTCCTTATGGGGTAAAGTGGTCACTTACTAAGATGTATCTGTATTGATGTACTACTAGAAATAGTTCGGCTTGTAAGGGTATCTAGGTATTAGATGGGAATCAATCTGCGATGAGGCATTATACCAAACCACATAAAAATGGATGGTGATGTTACACATCTACCATCCGGCTTTGACTAATTTTATGAAAAATGGGTTCCCTGAAATAGCGTGTTCTGTCGGCGATTGGCTGCAAATATAGCTATGAGACCAAAGGCAAACAACGCGATTGTTACGGGTTCTGGTACATCAGCAGCGACTCTAGCGTTTGCAACAATATATCCATCATCTCCAGAAACATAGTTGCTCAAAGTATCACCAAACACCCAATTTACACCATATGCCTTATTAGTATTTAGCTCTCTTGGTGCGCCAGTTCCTAGTCCAGCCCAGCCTGCCGTAAGCTCTGCAATAGTGGGAACGGCTATTTCAAAGTTTGCAATGTCTGCAAAGGTTAAGTCCACACCATTATTGGGGAGCCAAGACTTATCCGTATTTTCATATACTTTTACCACTTTATCGCTTAAATCGGCAAAGCTTAAGTCGTAGCCATTATTATACAGACCTTGAAATGCACCGTTAGACGGTTCATTTGCAACTACCGCAAAATTCCCTACACCATCAGTAATCCAAAAGTTAAGATAAGGAGCGACATAAGGACCACTTCCAGGGGTAAATCTCGTTATATCATCGAGGCGATCGATATGCAGACTTGTAATATCTCCTAGGGTCGAGCCATTAATATCGTTAGAGCCAAGTCCAGCTTTATCGCCACCTCCTTCAATAATAAATTCAATGCTAGACCCATGGTCGATAATAGTGGGTGTATTGCGAATTTCAAAGTATTCAAAACCTGCATAAGTAGGCGCGGCTATGACTAAAAGGCTTAAACTCACTAATGTATTCAATGCAGTGTGACCTAAACTGTTTACTATCTTTCTCATCAGAATTCCATCCTATATATAGTTAGTGGTATTTAAAAAAGCTCCATCCTATTAACTGCTCAATAGAGCGGCAGAAAAACCAGCAACTTTTGAGCCATGATCAATATTATACTTTTAAATCAATTACTTATTTTTTTTGTGAAATAACGTGAACTATATATTTGTTAACAGTGTAAAAATGTCCGACACCCATATAGTTTTATTTTAGAGCAAATAGCTTTAGGGTCGATTAAGCATGCTTTTTAATAAACCGCTCTAATACCAATCGCCATAAGTAATCACCCACTCAGAATTACTTATGGCGATTGGTATAACCTTGGATTGAGTTGCTTCTTGGGGAGCTTCAATTAAAAATGGGTTCCCTATGATTTTATCATCGCGCCCAACATTGCCTCGCGCATTTTACCTTGAATGGGGGTTGGCTGTTGAGTCTCGCGGTTAACAAATACATGGGTTAAACAGCCTACGGCTGAAGCGGTGTTTTCGCCTTGCTTGAAAATGCCTACCGAATAATCGACTGAGCTTGTCCCTATGCGGTCTACTCTAAATGCGCCAATCAGTTCCTCGGGATAAGAAACTGAACGAATATAAGTGCAATTGGATTTCACTATAAAACCAATATTAGCACTGCTCATAGGCGCAAAATCAGCATGAGTAATTAAAAACTGATTGATAACGGTATCGAAGTACGAATAATAATTGACGTTATTCACATGACCAAACATGTCGTTATCCATCCACCTAGTAGTGATCGGAAAGAAAAATAGAAAATCCCTTTTGAATTGCTGTTTCATTTATACAATCCCTTGATGAGCTTGACGGTAGATTTGTTTTACATCGTCTAAAGACACAGGTTTTGGATTATTAATTAATAAACGGGTTTGTAACATGGCGTCATTAGCTAAGGTAACAATATCGCTATCAGCCACCCCCATTTGAGCTAAATTTTCCGGCAATTTAAGCTGCTTGATTAGGCGGGCTATGAAATCGATCACCGCTTGTGCAATTTGCTCATTGCTGCCATCTAGATCAATAGAGTCACTGATACTAGGTGCAAGCTGTGCATATAGTTCGCCACAGTGGCTCAGGTTAAATTGCATCACCTGAGTCAATACTAAAGCATTACTTAATCCATGGGGAATATGAAAATGTCCACCCAATGGGTAAGCCAAGGCATGAACTGCTGCTACAGGCGAATTAGCAAAGGCTTGGCCAGCTAAACAAGCACCCAGCAACATGGCTTGACGGGCGGCCAAATTAGTACCGTTAAACGTTGCCTCGATTATGTTATTAGACAATAACGTCAGCGCTTGTTTAGCTAACAGATCAGAATACGGGTTTTTCTTAATGGCGCTGGTGTAGGCTTCGATGGCATGCACCATAGCATCAATACCAGTTGCAGCAGTAACCTGAGGCGGTAATCCCACAGTTAAGCTGGCATCCAATAAGGCGATATCGGGTAAAAGTTCTGGTGAAACAATTCCAGCTTTAGTTGTATCGCCGGTAGTGACTATGGCAATAGGCGTGACTTCAGAGCCAGTACCGCCCGTCGTGGGAATTAATATCAACGGTAGGCGTTTGCCTCGGATGGCATCTACTCCATAAATATCGGCGAGTTGCTCACCTGAATTGGCTAACAGCGCCACTAACTTTGCCGTGTCTAATGAGCTACCACCTCCCAAGCCAATCACGCCATCCACATTATGCTGCTTTGCATAAGCAACCGCAGATAGCACTATATGCTCAGGTGGATCGGCGACTACGCGATCGAAACAAGAATACTCCATACCCTGTTGCTTAAAAGCGCGGTCCAGAGGTTGTAATAAACCTACCTGCACAATACCTTGATCAGTGACGACTAAGGGCCTTGTTATCTTAAGGTCTGCACTTATGTCGGCAATGCGATTAATTACGCCTATTTCACTCACAATAGATTTAGTGGTGGAAAAAACAAAAGGGGTCATGGTTACCTACTTATATACCAATGATTTTTGGGATAGTTACAAACAGTCACAATTACCCGCCTAAGTCTGTTCTGACTTGGCTTCATATGTAAACTCTTTGTTGAGAATGGCAATAAAGGATGCATAGCGCGAAATCACAATTTGATATTGCTGCTCGAGCTTTTCTATTTCTGGAATTTTTGCAAGCTGCTCCATAGATGAAAATAACTGATGCAAATAAACCGCCCCTAAATCACCTGCCGAGCCTTTTAACGAATGGGCAAGCTTACCAATTTCTTGGTAGTTTTTATTCTTAATGCTTTGACCTAAAGCCTCAATCTTACTGGGTGACGACTCGATAAACATCTGGCATATCTTGGCCAACAATGTTTCATTGTTCATCAATCGTGTTAATGCTGAGTGTTTATCCCATTCCACAGTGTCGGATTGTTGTGCATCAGATTCAGGACCTTGCCCCTGCTTATCGGATTTAATCTCAACCTCTTGTTTGAGTGCATCTGGTGCTTGATAAACAGTGAGAGTCCACTGGATCACTTTGGAAACCAGCAAATCTGCATCTATAGGTTTAGTGGTGTAATCACTCATACCGGCTTCAAAACACTTTTCCTTTTCACCCAACATAGCATTTGCGGTCATAGCAATAATAGGAATGGTTTTGTACTGTTTATTCACTGTACCTTGACGAATTTTACGACTGGCATCATAGCCATTTAGAATAGGCATTTGACAGTCCATTAAAATACAATGGATTGGCGTATTTTGTTCGATAGACCCTTGTAATATATCTAAGGCTTGCTGTCCGTCCATTGCCTGCACTAACTCAATAGGTAAACAAGATAACATTCCTTTAGCGACTTCAACATTAATCAGATTGTCATCGACTATTAACACTCGAGCCCCGGCGACTGTTGCAAAATCATCGGCCGTTCCTTTGAAGGCGACTTCCGTTTCCTGTTGCTTCTGCCCGTTATTTTTATCGGTGAAAGAGTCTACTGAGCTAGAGGTGATAACCTTATCCATTACATCTGATTGCAAAATAGGTTTACTAAGTGATTCGGCAACTAGATGTTTCAATGGTAATACAGTGTCACCACTATTTTTGAGTATCAACACTTTAGGCGTGTCATTCAAACCATGGGTTAGCTGGCTCCACTTTTTGTCTAAAAATGTGATATTAGAATATTGTTGGTCAATGATAATAAGATGAGGAACGACCTCGGGAGGCTGTATAGTCTCAGACGTTAACCATTCGTCATAAAGTTTAGGCTCTAAAATGGTGGCCGCAGATGACTGCAGCATACGTTGAATATGTTGATAAGACTCAGGGTTCGGAACTAAAATCAGGCACGATTTACCCTGCAAGATCGGCTCTACAAACAGTTGTTTGCAGTCCACTTGAGGTACCGCAATAGAAAAACTAAAGGTGCTGCCTTGGTCTTTTTCAGAAACAAAGTCTATTTTGCCATTAAGTAACGTGACCAGCTGCCTGCAAATAGCTAACCCCAAACCAGTGCCGCCATATTTAGAGGCCACAGCCGTATATTCTTGGGTAAAAGCGGTAAAGAGTTTATCTTGATTTTGCTCGGCAATCCCCACACCAGAGTCGCTCACTGAACACTGTATGATTACTTGTCCATCTTGATTAAGTTGGCTTGAAGCAGACACTTTAATAAAGCCCGACTCGGTAAACTTAATTGCGTTACTGACTAAGTTACTAAGAATTTGTGAGAAACGATGAGCATCACTCACGATAGAGTGGCAATGTAAGTCCACCATATCCACAATAAACTCTAAGCCGTTTTCTTGAGCTTTAATGGCCATATTACAGCTTAGCTTTTCGATAAGTATAATGGGATTAAATGGCTTAAAATCGATATCCAATTTACCCGCTTCAATTTTTGATAAGTCTAAAACATCATTGATTAGAGCTGACAAGTTACTCACACTCACTTCCGTCATCTCTAAGTAGCGTTTTTGATTGTCTGATAAACTTTCATTTTTAACGAGTTTTAATGTGCCAATAATACCGTTTAACGGGGTTCGCATTTCGTGGCTGATACTCGAAATAAACGCACTTTTAAGATGACTGGATTTTTGTAGCTCTTTGGTTCTGCTGGCCACTTTTTCTTCTAGCTCTGCGTTAACTTGCTTAATTTTAACATCTGCGAGATGTTCTATAGTGACGTCACGAACAATAATCGCAACACCATTTACATCAGTCGCATGGCCTTTAATCGCGGAAAAAGAACAATAGTAATATCTGGGTTGGGCATTTTTTGTAATAGATATTTCGGCATTTTGTTGATTATTTCCTTGAGCCAATTGCTCGATAATATCTGGCAGTGCAATATCTTGAAATATCCCAAGTTCAGCCACAGTTTTGCCTTTTGCAGTATTTTCATCATAACCAAAAAAGGATTCTGCTGCTGCGTTCCAACTGGTGACTACCGCGCCGTTATTGATACTCAAGATAGCATCTTGAGACCCCCCGACTATAGCTGCAGATTGTGCTTTGGCTACAGATAACTGTTGGTTTTTTCGCATGCTTCGGTAAAACACTAACAAGGTAAATAACAACATAACGGTGACAGCCGCAAAAAATGCATAGGCTGTAGTTCTGCGATCCATCTTCAGATTAGATACATAGCTTTGGGGGGTGAGAATTCTAGCCAAAGCGTACCTCTGGTTAACCCCGCCGGCCACAACTATTTTGTGCTGAAAAGAAAAGTAGCTGTCTTTGTTATCTTCGATAGCATTTACCTTATAAAAGCCTTTTGAAATTTGCTTTAAGACTTGAAAATTACTATCCCAAGTCTCTGACGGGGCTAGATCTTTACTGAATTGATGCTGTTGGTTGGGCGTAATTAAGAAATACCCATTAGGATCAGTGACCACTAGTTCGCTAGGAGGGATTACCAAGCTTTTTAAGGAATCGAGCAATTGCTCTGCCTGAATATTGACAACCAAAAGAGCAAACCTTTGGCCTAACTCATCAAAAATGGGCAAAGAAAATCGCAACATCGGCCGGTAAGGATATTCTATTTTTCCAAATTCTCTATTGAGAGAAATACTCGACATATAGATTTCACCATCAGCCAGATCTGCGCTGGCAATAAAATAGTCACGATCACTTTTACTTTGAAGGTTTTTGTCTTCAATAACTTTTATCTGACCGCCTATTCTATCAACTCTGACTAATTCCATGCCACGCTTAGTAGTATCAATAATACGTAATTGCTGATATTCGTTATTGTTTTGTAGAAATGCCACAAAGATAGTTTCTAAGCGTGCTTTCCATTCATGATATGGCGTTTGATCCTGTGGATCGATGCCGCCATTGTTTAGTGCTCTAGGTAAACCAGATACAGGTGGCGTGCCATGCAAAAACCGTAAGTCATTGCGATATTCAGATAAGCTAGTCTGCACCTGAGTCTCAAGCTGCATACCTGTATCTTCAAGGGACGCTTTTATCTCACTCATCACCGATTCTGTTAGGCGAGACTCAAATACCAAGATCGACATCGATAAGACGATAAAGGTCAATATCAGCGTCAAGATCAACAAATTCTGCTGAATTTTAATTTTAAGATGAAGAGAAATGGAATCTAATCGAGACATCAAACTGGACCCTATGAAATGAGAGTTAAGCAACACATATTATATCAAGGCTAAAACCGCATTTTACCTAATTATTCGATGTATATATTGAAAAACGATTGCGCCCCATTTGTTTAGCAGTAAATAGAGCCTCATCTGCTTTGGCTAATGTTTGAACTAAAGCGGCGTTTTCACTGCTACATACAGTGTGAACCCCAATACTGATTGTCACTACTTTATATTCCGACAACTTGTGTGCAATACCTAAATTTTGTACCGATTTAAGCATAATGTTTGCAATGTGCTCAACGCCCTTCTCATTGGTATCTGGTAGTAAACACAAAAACTCTTCACCACCATAACGAATAGCCATATCTGTTGGCCGCTGCAAGCAACTTTTAACTACATTGGCCACACTTTTTAAACATTCATCTCCGACTAAATGTCCATAGGTGTCGTTATACCCTTTGAACCAGTCTACATCAATCATCATAATGCTTAGAGGTTGATTGGTGCGATTGACTTGAGAGGTAAACTTTACCATCACCTCTTCAAGCAAGTGGCGATTGTACAATCCTGTTAAACCATCAACGAAGGACATTCTACGGAGTAAGTCTGTTTGTAATTTAAGGGTTAGGTGAGCCTTAATTCGATTACGTAGGGTTACGCCATTGACTGGTTTAGATACAAAGTCAACACATCCCGCTTCCCAACAACGGTTTTGGTCGTCTTGATCGTGCATAGAGGTAATAAAAATAATGGGGATATGCTGAGTAAAATTATTACTCTTTAGCACTTTGCAGGTTTCTAAACCAGAGATACCATCCATCATTACATCCAGTAAAATCAAGTCTGGTGGCTCAGATTCACATACACTTAAGGCTTTTTCGCCTGAATCTACCATCTTAGTTTGGTATAACCCCCGCAATAAGTCCTCAATAACCAAAGCATTAATAGGATCATCTTCAACAATTAATATTACTGATTCGGTTAATGATTGCTTTTGCTCAGTAACGTCTTGCATTACTGTACTCCTTATAATCCAAACTACTTATATCAATATACACTGTATCAAATCTATAGCGTAAAACTAATAGAAACACCCAATTTCGCGCCTACTTAACTATCACTTTGACCTAAAAGCAGAGCACATTCGACTACTTATTTTTGCTCAACCACAGAACTAGGCCAACAACCACACATAAAAAAGGCATGAAAAACAAAATGACTAACACTTGGCGCAGTTGTTTGCTAGTTAGATCTAAACGCTCCACCTTTATATCTTTGGTAGGAACAAAGGTATGGTAGTCCAATTCAGCTAACCAGTTGACAAGATTGAGCCCCATTTGGGCGTTGCTGAATTGTTCAATATAGACATTGCTTAAAAAGTCAGCGTCGGTGAATACGATGAGCCTTGTGTCGCTTGGTTTTAACTTTTTATGAGCCATGCCTTTTGCTTCACTTTTTGGTTCAATAACGACATACGAAAATGGCACTGGGCCTAAGGTATCTGTGCTGGGGTCGAACTGTATATCTAACATTCGGTTGCTTTCAGCCCAGCTATTTTCTGACGAAGTAGTAGAGGCGATTATCGCATGTTTAATAGTCTCGCGGCGCTCAGGCAACACAGTTATTGAGCGCGGACGCACATAAAATGTATAATCCAACCCCTCAGTTAAGGCCTTGTGGGGCTGGTAGTTTTTAGTAGCTGGACTACCAACATCCCCTCCCACGTGGTTACTAAAATCCACTACTATGTCGGCTTGAACATCTAATCCCCACCGATTCAAAATAGTATTTAGGCTAGGATTTTGCGCTAATTGTGCCGCGCTTAACGGCTTGTCGGGTGTAGTAACCAATGTATGCTCGATTAATATCAAGGCATCACCACCTCCATGCAAATAGTCGACAACCAGCGTTTCTTCATGTGAGCTTAGTGCGCTTCTAGGGCCTGCAATAATCAGTACATCACAATCAGCCGGTATGCTTGGATTGATGCCTAACATCAAATTTTCACTGCGAATATTATTGTCTGCTAGCAGTTGTTTAAATTTAGCAAGGCCATTATTTTCTGTACTGTCAATTGAATATTCATTATGTCCCGTAAGAAAATAGACAGTGCGAGGGGGCCGGTTAACAGCGGCAATGGCGTGGGTGAGTTTTTCTTCTGATAAAGCAGCAAGGGTAAAATCAACATCTTTTCGATTATTACCCGATTGCACTATTACCTTGTTTTCGTTCCCCTTAATGGCAGCGCCAAATTTTGCGGCATAGGCGATTTGCTCAATAGGATCAACAATTTCTGTGGTAATGATGCCACCAGACACTCTTTCATATTCATTAAAAAGGTCAATCAGATACTTTGGTGGTATACCTACATGTAAGGCTGTTACCCGTACCTCATTAGTTAAGCTACCGAGGTATTCCATGGAATAGCTAGATAATGTGTGCTGCTTATCTTGAGTGATGTCCCATCTTACATTGGAGTTAGTCGCCAAATAGTGGCTAGCGCTAATAAAGATAACACTGCCTAATATGGCACTAAACACCATAGCTATTTTAATCCAAGATTTTACCGTAAAGGCACTACCTAAAATGGCTGGTGTGTTACGAGCAGAGCCTGGTTTGTTTATAACTATTAGCAGTACCAGCAAGGTAATACCGCCAATTATACAAAGTGCACTTGTCACATAATCGAGTTGTTGTTGCACATAAAAATGCGCGCCTCCAAGCATCAGGCATAGCAGCGAAACACCGCATAACACTGGCATTAGCGATGAGTGTCTCATGATTGCCATAACCTGTTGTCAATACTTAGGCGGGTTAATAATAAACACAATACTATGCCACCTAAATAATAAACCAGATCGCTAGGGGTGATGATACCGATAGCAAAATTTTCTAAATGAGTATGAGTGCTTAATTGAATCAGAAAATCTTCAGCCGAGCCGCCAACATATTGCATAAAGCTGGTTGCAAAATAGAGAATAAATAACACCACATACGACAATACTGCCGCAATAATTTGATTTGAGGTCCAAGACGAGACTAACATTCCAATGGCAATAAAAAATGCACCTTCTAACCAAATACCTAAATATCCCGATAATATGCTCAGTGAGTCAGGGTCACCAAAATATTCCAGAATAACGTAATAAACACCTGTCATGGCAATCAACAGTGAATAAAAAAGCAACATACTCAAATATTTTCCCAGCACCACAGTGCTAAGCGGTAAAGGTGCGGTGAGTAAAAACTCCATGGTTCCATTGGACTTTTCTTCAGAGAATAAGCGCATGGTCAACAAGGGTATGAAAAATATCAACATAAATTCCATAAGTTGAAACACATCTCGTAGTGACACCTCCCGATTTTGATCGATAATCAAAAAAAAGAACCCATTAAACAACGACAAAATCACTACTAAAACAATATAAGCGATGGGCGACGTAAAGTAGCTATAAAGTTCCTTTTTGGTTAAAGCCAAAATCTTATTCATGCGGCCGCCGCTCCCTTGCTTGGTCTGATAACTGAGAAGGCGCTTGATGATAACTAAAGAATACTTGTTCCAAAGTTAATGGCGAAGGCTGATTTGCGCTTAATAGCGTATCTAATGCCTTATCTAGTACTATTTTTCCCGATTTAATCAAGATAACACGCTGCGCCACCTGCTCAATCTCGGATAAATTGTGAGTACTTAACAGTAAAGTTCGCTGTTCGCGCTGCTGTTTAATTAAGGTTAACACTTGTTGAATTTGTATTGGGTCGAGCCCGCTAGTGGGCTCGTCTAGTATCAATAACTGAGGCTCGTGAATAATCGCTTGAGCTATCCCTACTCTTTGTTTATATCCTTTAGATAGAGTGGCAATTGTTTTGTGTTTCACCTTTTCCAAGTCACACTCGTGCAACACTTTGGCCAACTGGGACTGCTGTTTGTTTTTTGCCACGTCTTTGATTTCAGCTGCAAACTTTAAATAAGACTGCACAGTCATATCTGTATATAGAGGAGGATTTTCAGGCAAGTAACCCAATTTTTTACGGATATTTAATGAATGCTTTGCGATATTCTCACCGTTCATTAAGACCAATCCTGATGATGGCGCAGCAAAAGTGGTCAAAATACGCATCAAGGTAGTTTTACCTGCCCCATTTTTGCCTAAGAGCCCTACAATTTCTCCTTTATTCATTTCAAAAGAAATCTCATCTAATGCCCGAAATGAACCAAAATGTTGACTAACTTGTTCAACTTTCAACATCGAAAGTGTTGCTCCAAAATGTGTACAAATAATCATACTGCTAAATTCGTAATCAAGATACTAGCAGAATTATGGGAGGTTACTGTTATCTATTGAAAACCCATATATTACTTGCGTTAGTCACCAATATTGCAACCCCCCTAATGAAAAACAGAGATTGACTTTTATGACCATGCAAGGATTATTAGCATTAATACTTCTTAAGAATAAGCCAAAATGGTTAATAGCATTGTACTTCCCAAAATTATGCAAATAGGCGCTGGCGCATTAAAAATGTTGTCAGAAACAGTTTCAAGTTTAGGTTGTGGTTTTCCGTTCATTATCACAGATCAAACTATGGTTAATCTAGGGTATGTGGCAAAAGTCGAGCGTTTATTAAATCAACAAAATATCAAATTTGGACTGTTTGCTGACACTATGCCTGAACCAAACGACACTTCAATCATTGCCGCTGTGGAGATGCTTAAGTCTAAGCAGTATGATTGCCTTATTGCGTTAGGTGGTGGCAGTGCCATTGATAGCGCCAAAGCAATAGCTTTGTTAGCCTCTCACGGTGGAAAAATGAGCGACTATAAGGTGCCCTATCAAGTCACGGAAATCAGCATACCTGTTATCGCCATTCCCACGACTGCTGGCACAGGATCTGAAACCACTCAAGTAACGGTTATATCTGACTCGGCAACAGACGAAAAAATGTTATGTATGGGTACCGGATTGATCCCTGCAGCGGCGATTATTGATTATGAATTGACTCTTAGCTTACCTAGTAGAATTGCCGCTGATACAGGAATAGATGCCCTGACACACGCCATTGAAGCCTATGTCAGCCGTAAAGCCAATTTGTTTAGTGATCAGCAAGCCATAGCCGCAATGAAATTGATTGCGCCCAATCTAAAAAAAGCTTGCCTTGAGCCAAATAATCGCGTGGCTAAAGAAGCCATGATGTTAGGAGCCACTTTAGCTGGTATGGCATTTTCAAATGCATCTGTTGGCTTAGTCCATGGTATGAGTCGCCCCTTAGGCGTGCACTTTCATGTGCCCCATGGCATGAGTAATGCGATGTTATTACCCACTATTACAGAATATTCGATACCTGGCGCACCGCTCAAATATGCTGAATGTGCTTTTCATATGGAGTTGGTTACCGATTTAAAGGATGTAACTTTGGCCCACAAGATACTCATTAAAGAACTTCAACAGATAAACCAAATACTAAAAGTGCCCACACTCGCAGACTTTGGTGTGGCAGAATCAGAATACCTCGGTTTACTAGAAAACATGGCAAAACAGGCCTTGGCTTCTGGCTCACCAAGTAATAACCCGCAAATTCCTAGTTTGGCCGAAATCATTGATTTATATAAAAAAGTCTGGCAATAATTCCCTAAAAAAGATCATATTATGTGAGGCCACAGGAAAACGGTTATCACAGTGATCTCAATCAAGTGTCATTTTTTAAGCAACAAGATCAGGAAATTCAGTTTACTGATGAACCCCAGTTAGAAATTGGGGTTCAGTATTATGATATTGCCGACTATCACGGCAGCGACTATGAAGTCAGAACTAAAAACCAGCCCCAAAAAAACAAAAAACCTTGTAAATATTGATTTAATGCAAAGAGGCGTAAGTGGTATCAATATTTGAAGTGCGCCGCCTCTTTCTAACTAACCCAAATGGTGGATAAAAGTAGTTTAACGGGGCGGGAACATTCCCCCCATTCCACCCGGCGGCATCATGCCTTTCATATTGCGCATCATTTTCTTCATGCCGCCACCGGACATTTTTTTCATCATTTTTTGCATCTGAGTAAATTGCTTGAGCAACCGATTTACGTCCTGAATTTGCGTACCTGAGCCTGCAGCGATACGACGTTTCCGTCCACCTTTTATTACATCAGGGCGAGCACGTTCGCCTGGGGTCATGGAGTTAATAATAGATTCCATTTGCACAAAAGATTTATCGTTTGCTTTTTCTTTAATTTGAGCCGACATATTACCCATGCTCGGCATTTTGTCCATCATAGAGGTCATGCCGCCCATATTACGCATTTGTTCTAGTTGTTCTTTGAAATCCTGAAGATCAAACCCCTTACCTTTTTGAACTTTTTTAGCTAACTTTTGTGCTTTATTTTTATCAACTTTTCGCTCAACTTCCTCGATAAGACTAAGCACGTCACCCATACCTAATATGCGAGAAGCGATACGCTCTGGATGGAACGCCTCTAATGCATCGAGTTTTTCACCCATACCAATAAATTTAATTGGTTTGCCGGTAATCTGCCTGACAGACAATGCCGCCCCACCTCGCGCGTCACCATCGGCTTTGGTCAAAATTACACCGGTAAGAGGCAATGCATCATTAAATGCTTTGGCTGTATTAGCCGCATCTTGCCCCGTCATTGCATCAACCACAAACAAGGTTTCAACAGGATTAATAGATGCGTGTAAGGTTTGGATTTCTTGCATCATGTCGCCATCAACATGTAAGCGACCTGCGGTATCAACTAGTACTACGTCGAAAAACTGTTTACGGGCAAAATCGATGGCTGCATTGGCAATATCTATAGGCTTTTGCTCAATGTTCGACTCAAAAAACTCCACATCCACTTCTTTAGCAAGGGTTTCAAGTTGTTTAATGGCTGCTGGACGATATACATCCACACTGACAACTAAAACTTTTTTATTCTCGCGTTGCTTTAAAAGTGATGCCAATTTACCCACACTTGTGGTTTTACCTGCCCCTTGCAAACCCGCCATCAATACTACTGCAGGAGGTTTTGCGGCTAAATTTAGCGTTTCGTTAACCTGCCCCATTACCGACTCTAATTCGGATTGGACTATTTTAATAAATACTTGGCCTGGATTTAGGCTTTTACTGACTTCAGTGCCTACCGCACGCTCTTTTACTTGGGCAATAAAATCTTTTACAACCGGAAGCGCAACATCAGCTTCAAGCAAAGCCATACGCACTTCCCGTAAGGTATCTTTAACGTTATCTTCGGTAAGTCGTCCCTTACCGCTGATATTTTTAAGGGTTTTGCCTAAGCGTTCGCTAAGATTTTCAAACATGAACTGTATCGCCTACTATTTTCGTGGGGGTTGTTGTAATAGGGTTATTATACCCAAGCCAAATCAAAGTGCACGTGTCTCAACGGCCAAGGTCGTTAAATTAGCATTTTTAACGGTGAACCTTGTTGGAGCTATGTAATCTGCTAGTAATTAGTGTTATTTTTAAGCTTAATCATGTTGTTACTTGGTTTATGGGTCGTTAGCCCTTAAATGTCTAACCCGAGTCTTCTCCGTATCGTTTTAAGAGCCCTATTATGTTGATGGATGTTATCTGTTTTATTTTTTATATGCTGGCTTCATGCATCATTGTTGCAGGTATGTTTCAAGAAAAAGGCCCCAATAAACTTGCAGCTATAACCTGTGTTGTTATTGCCATGGGATTGCATGTTTTAATTTTAAGAAGCGGTATATTTATCGAGCCCAATCAGGGTCAAAACATGAGTATGTTAAATGTCGCTTCTTTAGTGGGCTGGCTAATTAGTGTCACTATGTTAGTGGCATCATTTAAATTACCTAACACCATTTTGTTGCCTGTGGTTTATGGGTTTACTGGTCTAATAGTGCTGCTCAGTGGATTATTACCCAGCGCTCATGTGATGCAAATTGGCGTACAACCTAGTTTATTAATCCATATTGGATTAGCCTTATTTGCCTATGCATGTTTAGCGATTGCATCTTTATATGCGGTGCAATTGTCTTATATTAGCTTTCGACTCAAGCACAAAACTCCATCACTACTGCACTCTTCGTTACCCCCATTAATGGCCGTTGAGAAAATTTTATTTAAATTGTTGCTGGTAGGCACAGTGTTACTGACCTTATCGTTAATCAGTGGCTTTATGTTTCTGGATAATATGTTTGCTAAAGAACAAGCACATAAAACGGTGTTGTCACTGTTAGCATGGGGGCTGTACTGCGTCATAATGATGGGGCATTTTAGATTTGGATGGCGCGGCAAACCGGTTATTTGGTCAACCATAGTTGGGGGGGCATTACTCACTTTAGGATATTTTGGCAGTCGCTTTGTACGAGAAGTCATACTTAACGCTTGAATAGCATTGAAATTGCACTTAAAGTGCGGGTTCATTTTTTGTAAAGGATTTCCATAGTTGGAAGACTTCGCCCTTAGTAGTTTATTCGTAATTCTCGGTGTTTTGATTTTACTCTCTGCATACTTCTCAAGCTCAGAAACAGGCATGATGTCAATCAATCGATATCGCCTTAAACATCTTGAAAATGAGGGGCACTCGGGAGCACAACGTGTTCAAAAATTACTGCAACGTCCCGATCGCCTGATTGGCTTGATCCTGATTGGTAATAATTTAGTAAACGTCTTTGCTTCCATTATTGCAGCTCAGATATGTGTGCGGATATTTGGAGATTTAGGAGTAGCAATAGCAGGCGTAGCCCTCACCATTATTTTACTCATTTTTGCAGAAGTCACACCTAAAACACTAGCGGCGCTTCACCCAGAAAAGATTTCCTTTCCTAGTTCATTTATTCTCGCTCCCTTGCTTTTTGTTTTTATGCCCGTTGTTATTGCTCTAAATTGGATTACCAATGGCATATTGGCGTTGTTTAAAATCAACCCTAAGAATATTGATGGCGACACCCTCAGTCAGGAAGAATTACGTACTGTGGTTTACGAAGCGGGCAATATGATCCCCAAAAAACACCAAGACATGTTGGTGGGCATTTTAGACTTAGAAAAGGTAACTGCTGAAGACATTATGGTGCCACGTAGTGATATTGTTGCCATAGACATTAACGATGAGTGGAAAGACATTCAGAAACAACTGGTGAATGCACAGCATACCAGAGTGTTGTTATACCGAGACAGCGTTGATGATGCAGTGGGATTTGTCCATGTACGAGATGCCCTAAGGTTATTATCAAAAGACCAATTTACTAAAGACAGTTTACTTCGAGCGGTTCGGGAAATTTATTTCACGCCGGAGTCGACGCCGCTTCATACCCTAATGTACAAATTTCAGGCTGCAAAAGAGCGCATAGGGTTAGTAGTTGACGAATATGGTGACATTCAAGGATTAGTGACCTTAGAAGACATATTGGAAGAAATCATAGGCGACTTCACCACCAGTTTCTTGCCAGATCATAGTAAAGAAGCCAATGTGCAACAAGATGGAAGCGTTTTATTAGATGGCAGTGCCAATATCCGTGAGTTAAATAAAGAATTGGATTGGCAATTTCCCACTGAAGGACCAAAAACGTTAAATGGGTTAATTTTAGAATATTTAGAAGATATTCCAGAGGCCAACATTAGTTTGCGCTTAGCTGGTTACCCCATCGAAATAATCGAAATGAACGACAATATGGTCAAAACAGTTAGGGTGATCCCAGAGTTTTACCGAGAAGAGGCAGTCAATACGCCAGAGTAGATCAGGCTTGTTTCTTTTCGCGATTGGTTTTGATTTTGTTTTTGAGAAATTCCACTTTTTCATTCAAGTTTGTTAAGCGATCATAAATCCCCTGAAGCTCATCATCGTGAGTCAGTTGCGATTCATCTACATGGTATTCCAACGTTTGTTGTAAGACCGCGGGCAAACTTTTATTGAGCATATTTAAGATATCGGTTCAAACATAGTTTTTCTAAAGGTTAATATTTTCGCTTTTTACTTAAACTGGGTGATAAATACTGTCAATTTTTCCGGCACCAATGGCTACATCGTATTCGACAATGACTAAACTAGAAGTGTCAAACAACATTGACTGTTTTGCAATGTTCACTTCTTCTAAAAAATAACTGACAAAGGGCATATGGCTAACAATCAAAATAACATTTGGTTGCGACTCATCCTCAAACAAAACCCTTATATAGTCATGGGCAACCTTTGGGTCGCCTTCGGGAATGACGTCATCACATAGGTGTTTCTGTTTAACAACAATTTGCTCATTAAGTTTTGCAAATGTTTGCTGTGCACGAACATAACTACTAACCAGTGCGATATCAATCGGCGTATCCACTCCTAAGCAATGATTCAACCACATGCCAGCAGTTCCCGCTTGTTTTTCACCTTGGCTAGTTAAGCTTCGCGTCTTATCTGGCACTCGAAACCTTTCAGCTTCCCCATGACGCATGATGATTAACTTCATAATACTCGCGAAATTTGTATTTGAAACATTAAGGTGAATACCCTTAATATAGCAAAAAATATCACTAAAAATCTGTACCTTTGATAAATTAGTTTATGCTAGAAAAGCCTGCCAACTTAGGGGAAACAGAATTTTGCTTAAAAGTGCCTACGACAACTGTCAATATAACTTTATTGAATTAGCCAACGGCCTACGGATTTTATTAGTGCAAGATCCTAACTGCGCAAAAAGTGCCTGTTCTATCACTTTTAACGTAGGCCATTTTGATGATGATAAAGACTGTCTAGGCATCAGTCACTTATTAGAGCATATGCTATTTTTGGGTAACAAACCGTTTCCAGAGCCCAATTCTTTTAATGATTTTATTGCGACTCATGGGGGCAGTATTAATGCGTTAACAGGCACCGAATACAGCAGTTATTATTACGAGGTTGCAGCTGATCATGAAACCCAATCATTAACTCATTTATACGCAATGCTCACAACGCCTTTATTTTGTGAGGCGCTAATCGAAAAAGAAATAAATGCTATTGACGCCGAGTTTTTATTAAAACAAAAAGACGATTTAAGGCGACTTTATCAAGTCCATAAAGAAACATGCAACCCCGCCCATCCTTTCAGTCAATTTTCGGTAGGCAACCACCAAACATTCAACGCTTTCAGTCCTTTGCAACTAAAGCAGAAAATAACGCGAATGTTTGAGCGTTATTATCAACCACAAAATGCCTGTTTGTGTTTTGTGAGTCAACAACCTTTGGCCTTAAGTGAACAGGCTGTGGTGCAGCAGTTTGGGCAGTGGACTTCAAACAGTGAAATACCCACTAAACAGCTTCCAACACTTTATTTAGAACGCCACCTTGGGGTACAAATCAATATATTGCCTCTACAAAAAGCTCGTAGGATGATCTTAACTTTTGCACTTCCAGAACAACAATCCCACTATAGAAGTAAACCTTTACATGTTTTAAGTCATATTCTGGGAGATGAAGGTGAAGGCGGGTTATTACATTTTTATAAAGCCAAAAACTGGGCGACAGGCCTAAGTGCCGGAGGCGGAATAGAAGGCAGTACTTTTAGAGATTTTAATATTAACCTGCAATTGACGGACCTTGGTATTCAAAGTGCTGACGATATCATAACTGCACTTTTTTCCTATATTGCCATGATTAAAGAAAACGGAATAGATCAGTGGAGGATTGAGGAAACCGCCACCCTAAATCAACTTATGTGGGATTTTCCCGACCAAGCAAAGGCGATTGACGACGCTTCACACTATAGTCAGGCAATGTTCGAATACCCCCCTGAGCATCTCATCGCTGGTGACTTTATTTTAGACAAGCCTGCTGCAGATTTAGTATTGCGAATGATAGGGTATTTTTGCCCTAAAAATATGCGTATAAAAACAGTAAACCCCAATGTTAAAACGACTCATAAAGCCAATTGGTACCATACCCCTTATAGCATAGAATTCATTGAGCCTAGCCGCATAGAGGCCTTTCTTAGTGGAAAATGGCGTGCGCACTTTGCACTTCCCAAAGCGAATCAATACTTACCCAATCGACACCCCGTTAAACCTGTTAAACCTATCGCTGCTGATTATGTTTTGCCCAAGCAAATCATCACTGAGAAAGGGCTAGAGATATGGTATGGGCAAGATGATAAATTTGATCAACCTAAAGGAGACTGTTTTTTAAGTTTTGATTGTCAGGCAGTCAATGAAGGCATTCACATTTCAACCGCAAAACGTTTGTGGATAGCCCTGTTAAATGAAAAGCTCAATCAACAATATTATCAAGCAAATTTGGCCGGCATGCATTTCCACTTTTACCCTCACCAAGGAGGGTTTTCTTTACAAACCAATGGCTTTAGCACCAATCAATTAAAATACTGTACAAATTTATTGACCCAAATAGTGGTTAACAACGACTTCTCTGATAATTTTAATCAGGTCAAAGCGAAGCAAATCCAAGGGCTATCCAACGCCTTGCTGAATAAACCCATTAACCGTCTATTCTCAAAACTATCGGTGCTTATGCAACAACAAAATCATGCCCCATCAGATATGGCTGTGATTATGCAAGACCTAACCTTAGAAGATATATTGTTAACCAAGAAAAAACTCTTAAGCCAGTTTCATTTAGAAGGGCTGATGTATGGTGATTGGACGACTTCAGAGGCCTATAACGTCAGTGCCGATATCAAACAGTTCAGAATGATGCATGGGAGCTGTGATAAATTGCAAAGAGGCGTTATTGATGTGAGGCACAGTCAAGCTGTTTTTTATCATGTTGAATGCCAGCATAACGACCCAGCTGTTGTCATATACTTTCAAGCTCCTAGCTCAGACCTTAAAACAATTGCCTTAACGATTTTGGCAGAACAATTGTTAGCCACCCCATTTTTCAATCAAATACGCACCAAACAACAACTAGGGTATCTTGTGGGAAGTGGTTACATTCCTTACAACCAGCACCCTGGAATTGGCTTTTATATTCAATCACCGCAACACTCAGCAGAATACCTAATTGACGCTATTCACGTTTTTTTAAAAAACATGGTTGAAAATATTCAACTGTATAGTGATATCTGGCCTGCCCTTAAAAATGGTGTAATGAAACAACTAGTAGAAAAAGATACCAACTTAAGTATGAAGAGCCAGAGATTATGGATGGCAATTGGTAATCATGATACGTCCTTTACCTATAGTGAACGCATGAAGCAAACCATCTTAGATATCAAATTCAGTGATCTTAGCGAATATTTATCCTCACTGGTAACGCGACAAGGTTTTGGCGAAGTTATATTGTGCAGTGGTAAACAACAAACCCAAAGCGCATTCAATGTTAACCCAATTGAAAATATTCAAAATTTTAAATCTACCAGCCAGTACCTTTAAAACGTATATGAATGCAGACAGTCCACTCAAAAAAGCAGCAATCACACACTTTTATCCCTCCCTTCATTCGTTTAAACACATTATTACTTGATGCAGACTTATAAATTAGGCATATTTAACATTTGGAGAATAAAAAACTCTGCCTGTTTCGTTCCAATAATAATAAGGTAGTTCACTACCATTAAGTGAGATGTAAAAATTAGCTCTTTATTAACATTTCGCAGACTCTTCTTGTGTCTTCTATTAGGACTGTTTATTCAGTATGCACAGGCATCTAACAATGTTTTTGTTAAGTACTCTAAGTCTGAAGGTTTAGTACAAAATACTGTCACTAATAGTCTGGAAGATCACCACGGATTTATGTGGTTTTCTACATATGAAGGTTTAAGCCGTTTTGATGGTTACGAATTCAAAAATTATAGACATTCCAATAAAGATCCTTATTCATTACCTAATAATCTAACCGTAAAATTATTACTGGACTCTTCAGGCAATCTTTGGGTAGCGACTAAAAATGGTTTAGCCAAATATAACCCCTTAAAAGATAATTTTAAAAATTATAATACCGATAATAGCGAATTAAGTAGCAATGAAATTTTTACTATCGCCCTAAACAACGATGGAAATTTATTGGTTTCTACTGCAGAAAATCTTTACCTTTATGATGAAATAGCAGACTCCTTTTTACCCTTTACCGTCAAAGGAGAAAAATTACCCGCCGATATAAAAGTTATTTTTAGTGAACAAGATAAAACCTGGTTAGGTAGTTTAGCCAATGGCATTTTCATTCTAGAACATGACTCTAATACCTTGTTTAGTTTGCAAAAAGCTAATCCTTGGGATCTCCAAATACGTGCTAACTATCTGTCTGACTTCAAAAAAATCAATGACACTTATTGGCTTGCTACCGAAAATGGTGCTTATTTGATCGATGCCAACCTTAGCTCAGTACGATTACTAAATACTCAGAGTGCTCCAGCTATTATAGGTGATGACGTACTGAGTATTTTACAAAATCATAACGGCAATATCTGGTTAGGCACTTCAACAGGTATCAGTATTTTGGATAGCAACAATAAACTTTTGTTCTCTCTCGATTCAGAGAATAACAAGAGATTAGGCTTAGAAAGTGCACATATTTTAAGTCTATTTCGAGACTCAAATAATTCCATTTGGTTAGGCACCTATTCAGGCGGACTATATAGATACAATGCAGACAGCTCTGAAATCATGCTTTTTAGAAAGTCCCCCTCTAAGGAAGTAGGCTTATCTGGAAACATAATTTGGGGATTATCCGAGGATACAAACGGAAAAATTTGGGTGGCCACTCAATCTAACGGACTCAACCGCTTTGATCTTGACAGCTTAGTATTTGACCATTTTTTGCGTACATTTGAGCATAATATCTGGGCTCTAAAAGTCGACGAATTCAATAAAATTTGGATCGCCAGCTCGGGCGGATTGTTTATCTATAAGCAATCAAGTGATACGGAGTTAACCTTAATAGATACGCTTTTTTCAGGAAAAGATATTATTAACCTGTCGCATTTTTATGATCGTATGTGGTTGCTCACACAAGATGGTATTGTAAAGTGGATAGATCCGCTGTCGTTAGAAGTTCACAGTATAGATCTAGCTGATAATAAAATTAATTACATTAAGCCCCTTTACGTAGACTCAGACAGCAATCTCTGGTTAGACACCAACTTAGGCATGGTGTTATACAATCTAGACACCGCCATGGTTAAACAACTGATGATTGAATTAGACTCATCTGTAAGACACTTTAGTTCTGTGATTGAAGTCAGTAATGGCTATTGGTTATCCTCATTAAGTCAAGGTATGGTCAAGCTCGATAAGTCATCGTTTCGTATTATTAAGCAGCTTAGTGATGAAAATGGATTGGCCAGTAACACCATACTAAAAACGCTTAGGTTTAAAGATAGCCTTTGGGTATCTCATGTAAGTGGCGGTATTGACGAAATATCCATTGAGTCAGGCAAGGTTTTGCAAAACATTGCACCTAGTCGACTGGGATATAATGAGTTAAACGAAGACTCCGGCATGTTGTCAAAATCAGCACGGCTATTATTTGGTGGCACCGATGGCATTTTAATATTCTCGCCAGAAGATTTGTCAGTTAAAGCCACCAACAACAAAAACAAAGAAAATCAAAAACGAAAAAGTAAAGCTCCTACTATTACTCAACTTCGTTTATTCAATTTACCCATATCCGTGCATTCGGACAAAAGTCCTCTAATCAAACCTATAAACTTATCAACTAGTATTGATTTACCCAATAAGTCGACAATGTTAAGTGTAAAATTTGCGCAACTTAACCCTGTCAACCCCGTTGCCGTTAAGTATCGATACCGGCTGTTAGGTTTATCTGACAAATGGATTGAAACTGATGCAGAGTCGTCGAGACGCGCTGAGTTTTCGTACCTAGATTTTGGAAGCTATGAATTTATTGTTCAGAGTAAAAACCCTACATCTAGCTGGTCGGAGCCAACAACTCTTAAAATCAATATTGCACCGCCATTTTGGTTAGCCAGAAATGCCCTTATTTTATATGCCCTACTGGGTATTTTGATTTTGATCTTCTGGATAAAACAGCTGCGTGCTAAAAATGCGATTAACCAATCAATCCAGGAAAACGAAGAGCGCTTAAAATTAACACTATGGAGTAGTGGTGATGAACTATGGGATTGGGATATTTATAAGGGACAAGTTTTTCGATCTAATACTTGGGGAACCTTAGACTTTCCTCAAGATGATATTAGAGTTAATAGCTCTTACGAAGCCAACATTCATCCTAATGATATTCAACGTGTACAACAGACCCTAAATGATCACCTAAGTGAGAAAACTGAACATTACGAAATCACCTACCGTGCCAAAACGTATAAGGGTGACTGGATATGGGTACTCGACCGCGGCAAAATAGTAGCGCGAGACATAAACCATCAACCTCAGAGAATGACGGGAACCTTAAAGAATATTAGTCATTTGAAAGAAGCCGATGAACAGCTCAAACTATTTAAGCGTTCTATTGAAACCATATCTGACGGCGTATTTATTACCGATACCTCTTTTAAGTTTATCTCTGTGAATAATTCTCACTGTAAATATACAGGTGAAACACGTGAGCAAGCGTTAGCCAGTTATTTAACCTTTCATCAATATCCAGGTGCCTTTACCGAAGAAGTCAAAAAATCGTTACAACAGAAAGGCAATTGGAATGGAGAGGTGGAATCTCGGCGGGCGGGAGGAGAAAAATTTGAGATGGAGTTAAACATTGACGCCATCACCGATGAGGATGGCAAAATAAGCCATTACGTTGGAGTGTTTTCGGATATTACATCTCGTAAGACCACAGAAAAAGAACTGCTGAAGCTATCTAACACAGATCCGTTAACAGACTTGCCTAACCGTTCATTCTTCCAAGCAAACCATGACAATATAGTGCGTAGAAATACCCAACATGCTCTGCTGTGCATGGATATGGATAATTTCAAAAAGATAAATGACTCTCTAGGCCATCAAACAGGTGATATTTTAATCAAACAAATAGCCAAACGCCTCAAGAAAATGGCGGGTACTAAGGCGACTTGTTATAGGTTAGGAGGTGATGAGTTTAGTATTCTTATTGATAACTCCACTGATATTCATCACATCACACACTTCGCACAGACAATTTTAGACAATATGGCTCGGCCTTTTATAATCAACAAACAGGAGTTTGTATTAGGCGCCAGCCTAGGGATTGCCTTTTACCCTGAAGATGGAAGCAATTCACAGGAATTACTTAAAAATGCCGACACAGCTATGTACTTTGCAAAAAATGCTGGCGGTAATAAGTACCAATTCTTTAGCGGTGAAATGAACCAAAATGCAGTGCGCCAGCTACAGATAGAAAACCTCATTAGGCATGGTTTAAAGGAAGATTTATTTTCGGTTTTTTACCAACCTAAAGTGGATATTGCCAGTGGCAAGTTAGTCAGTATGGAAGCACTAGTACGCTACGAGCATCCCGAAAAAGGTTTAGTGAGTCCTGCTCAGTTTATACCTTTAGCGGAACAAACCGGGCAAATTGTAGATATAGGTGAAGTGGTACTCAAAAAAGCCTGTGAAGACACAAAACGTTGGGTAGATGCAGGGCTTTTCACTGGCCGTGTTGCCGTTAATATTGCAGCCAGACAGTTTGAGATCCCAGATTTAGATGAGCGCATTATGAATATCTTGCAAAAATCAGGGCTGTCGGCATTACATTTAGAATGTGAGATAACCGAAGGCACCTTAATGCAGAGTCCAGAAAATGCCCTTAGAATGATGCAGCGTTTGCGAGAGCGTGGCATACATTTGGCTTTAGATGACTTTGGTACCGGCTACTCATCGCTAGCGTACTTAAAACAATTCCCTATTAATACCTTAAAAATTGATAAAGCCTTTATTGACGACATAGCGACCAGCGCCGAAGACAGGCATATGGCTAAGGCCATTATTACCATTGCCCATAATCTAGGTCTAAAAGTGGTAGCTGAAGGGGTTGAGTACGAAAATCAACTGTCAATTTTACGCCGCTACCAGTGCGAAATGTTGCAGGGCTACCTCTATAGTAAGCCACTAAGTGCGGCAAGGTTTGAACGCTTGTTGCAAGAAAATCACGCACTTCAAAAAACCATTCAAAGTTCAAACATATAATTTCATTGCTAGCTGTTTTCTAGGATCCCTACAACGCAACAACTATAGGATCATTAATTTTACCCTATAGGCAGATTGCATTGGGTTGTCTCTATTTGAAAGAGAAAGACCATTGCTGCATAGAGACGTCTTGGGCAAAATTGGCTGGGGCTCTTTAATTATGTGATTTGGCATTATTGGCACGGTTCTCGCTTTGAGTATTATGACCGACATAAAAATGCCGGCATAAACGTCAATAAAACAACGAGGAAATCAAGATGTTAAAATCTTATGCAGTAGCACTAGTACTAGCCACATCTACTCCGGTAGCCGTTAAAACTGAAGAAAGTGTACAAGCTCCGGCTAAAAGCCAAGCGGCAACGACAAAGACTTCAGAGACTAGTAAGAAAGGTGTGAAAACTGGCAAACACTGGTAATTTGCCTTTGCTTTAGGATAAAGCATCTAGTTCAGTAATTTTCTTACTGAGATTGACATTAAAAGGAGAGGGACCTCTCTTTTTTTATGCCCAAAATAAAGTACTACCTAGGCCGCGATCTCTGAGTAGTTTTATCCTTTGTCTGGATTTGAATAATGGATAAATAGCAGGGCCAAAAAGTAATCCAGCCAAAGCCCACTTTTTGGCTGTAAGACCGGTTTTAAAAGACTGTACATAATAAATAACACTAAATAACAACGAACTAATAAAAAACATCAACAACGGAAATATTCTCTCATCTAAAATTGGGAAGAATCAGAAAATGGCCTAACGTTAAAGCATAGAAGTTAGACCAAGTACTGAATTAATAAAAAGAGCGACCTTCTTCAGCCATCTTTTTCAAGCTGGCTGCTGGGGTAAACTTATCACCAAGCAAGTTTTGATAATGCTCTAACCTAGCAACAACATGAGCCACACCTAAGGTGTGCATATAACGGAAGGGTCCCCCCAAAAACGGCGGGAAACCTATACCAAAGATGGCGCCAATATCACCATCACGGGCATTACGCACTACACCTTCATCTAAACACATAGCAGCTTCGTTAAGCATTAATAACACACAACGCTCTGATATTTGTTCATGACTCATTTTACTGGCTGGTTTAATGCCCAATAAGGTATAGATAGACTGGTCGACTTCTTTACCCGGTTTTTTACCCGAGTAATCATAAAATCCACGTTTGTTTTTCTTGCCTTTACGATCATCCGCCAAAATTTTCTCGAAACCTGGGTTAGAGGCAAAACGTTCACCAAATTGCGCCTGCAAAAAAGGCCCAATCTTAGTGCCCACATCAATGCCTACTTCGTCTAATAACTTAACGGGCCCCACAGGGAAACCAAATTTCACTAAAGATTTATCAATATGATCAATAGGCTCGCCGCTTAGTAGCACTTCTGCAGCTTCATTCATGTAAGGCGCTAAAATACGGTTCACATAAAACCCAGCGCCGTCTTTCACCACTATAGGGGTTTTACCTTGCTTCTTGGCCAACTCAACCGTGGTTGAAATGGTCAAATCAGAGGTCTTGTCGTGTGCAATCACCTCAGCCAAAGGCATTTTGTCCACAGGAGAAAAATAATGCAGACCTATCACTTGCTCGGGGCGTTTAGCTTTTTCGGCAATCTGGGTAATGGGAATGGAAGAGGTATTAGAGGCGAATATAGTATGTTCACCGCAGTTTTCTTCAATGTCTGCCACCATCTTTTGTTTTAGCCCTAAATCTTCAAAGACCGCTTCAATTACGACATCTGCATCACTAAAACCTGAATAATCGACTGAGCCTGTTAGTAGCGCCAATTGTTGCTGCATCTTTGATTTTTGCATAAAACGGCGTTTAACTTTTTTATTTAAAATATCAAAGCTGTACTTAATAGCGTTGGCGATACCTTCAGAGCGAATATCTTTAATACGTGCTGGCAACCCCGCTTTAGTCGCGGTAACAAAGGCAATACCACCGCCCATCAAACCACCGCCTAATACCCCTATTTTTTTAAGGGGCGCAGGTTGCACACCTTCAACACCGGTTTCTTTTTTCATGTCTGTGGTGGCAAAAAATAGACTTCTAAGGGCGGCTGATTCAGAACTCATCACTAAGTTACCAAAATGTTTGGCTTCTACTTCTAGCCCCTTTTTAAAGCCTTTGCTTAGGCCTGTCTCGATACAGTCAATGATAAGTGCAGGTGACGGATAGTTGCCTTGGGTTTTGCTCGCCGTTTGTTTGCGCGCTTGGCTAAACATCAGGTTGCGACCTACAGGTGTTTTTTCTAAAAACTTGCCCATTAAGTCTAATTTTGGCCCGTGACGTTTAGGCTTAGGTTTCTTCGCCATCTCTATAGCCACATCGAGCAAGATAGATTGCGGCACCATTTCATCAACAATGCCGTATTTTTTGGCTTGTTTGGCTCGTACCGATGCACCGGTAAGCATCATTTTCATGGCTTGTTGCACGCTGATCAGTTTAGGTAAACGCTGAGTGCCGCCACTACCCGGTAATAAACCAAGCTGTACTTCAGGCAAACCTACTTGGGTTTTAGCATCGTCGCTACAAACCCGATAATGACAGGCCAACGCCAGCTCTAATCCACCGCCTAACGCAGGGCCATGGATAGCCGCCACAACGGTTACTGGCATATCTTCGATGCGCTGAAACATATTCTGACCACCAGCGGCAATTTCGGTGGCGCCTTGGGCACTTTCACAGGCGGCCAACATGCTAATATCGGCACCGGCCACAAACGAATTGTCTTTACCGCTTATGACTACTACACCTTTAATGCTGTTATCTGCTTTTATTTGCTCAAGCACGGCGTCGATCTGTTCAGCAAACTCCACTTTAAGGGTGTTCATGCTTTCGCCAGGTACGTCCATAGTTAAAATGGCGATGCCGTCTTCACGTTTCTCTAGAGTAAAAGCGCTTGGTGTTCGAGTTTGCATATCTGTTGTTTGATTATCGGTTGTCATCTTCTGTACCCTACTCTGTTTCTACTATCATGGCTGCGGCAAGTCCACCTGCGGCGCAAGCCGTAAGTAAGCCAGCACCACCACCGCGACGATTTAATTCGTTTAGCATCTGAGTGATCATACGTGTACCCGTTGCGGCAAATGGATGGCCATAAGCCAAAGAGCTGCCCATCACATTAAATTTTTGCATATCAATCTCGCCCGTTGCCTGACTACGGCCTAGTTTTTCTTGGGCGAATTTGTCACTGGCAAACATCTTCATATTGGCTAAAGTTTGTGCTGCGAATGCCTCATGCATTTCAATCAATGTCAGATCGTTAAGCGTCATGCCAGCTCTATCGAGTGCCATAGGTGTGGCGTAAGAAGGCCCCATTAACATATCTTGCCATACGTCTATGGCTGCCCAAGCATAGCTTTTTATGTATCCAAGCGGGGTATAGCCTAATTCTTTGGCGCGGCTTTCGGTCATCATTAATATTGCAGAGCCACCATCGGTAAGTGGCGTGGCATTGGCAGCGGTCACTGTGCCGTGTTTTTTATCAAATACGGGGCGCGGTTTAGCATACCCTTCAAGGGTTGAATCAAAACGTACGTTATTGTCTTTTTCTAATGCCCCTTTAAAAGGTTCGGCGTAGGCGGTCATGACCTCATTGGCTAACTTACCGTCATTCCAGCTTTGCGCTGCTAAGGTATGAGAGCGATGGGCTAAGGCGTCTTGATCGGCGCGGCTGATATTATGGGTTTTCGCCATTTGTTCGGCTGTTTGCCCCATAGACAAGCCGGTAGAATATTCGGCGACTGCTGGCGGTACCGGCATTAAATCTTTAATACCTAATTTTTTTAGCACTTGCCACTTTTGCCCGGCCGTTTTGGTTTTTGTTAAATCCGTTAAGGCTCTGGCTAGTTTTTTGGAAACCCCTATAGGTGATACTGACGTGGAGTCTGCTCCCCCTGCCACACCCACACTGATATTACCAGCCATCATTGACTCAGCAATATTCACAGTCGATTGAAAACTGGTGGCACAGGCTCTGGAGACACTATAGGCATCGGTGTGTACATTCATGCCAGTACCTAACACTATTTCACGGGCAATGTTTGGCGCTTCTGGCATTTGCACTACTTGGCCATACACTAATTGCTCAATAATCATCGGGTCAACGTTATTTCGCACTAACATTTCGTTGACTACCATTTTGCCGAGATCAACAGCTGGCACGCCGTGAAAATACGTGGCCATTTTGGCGAATGGTGTTCTTAAACCTGCAACTATAGCGATCCTATCGCCTTCTCTTGTTTTGACTATCTGCTTAGCTGTCATGTAATACCCTTATGAATATTCAAACTTAGTGGTCTGACCTGTAAAATGTACCGAATTGTACCTAGTTACCATTATGACTTCAAGGTGCCCGTCATTTGCTACATCACTGCTTCAATATCTCTCATTTTCAGTGGCTTCACAGTGTAGATGGCTAACTTCAATTTAGCACCTTACAGTGTGGATTTTAATAAAATCCCCTGAATTCCAATGCAAAATAGAAATTTTTACTTATTAAAGCTTTGTAACATTGTTTTTCTATAGGGGAACCTTATATCGAGTAGCATAGTCAGTAGTCGGGGTAGCTAATCTATCGTTTCTAGATCGCTCTACCGCCACTTGTATTTTTAATCAGTCTTACCCATTGGTACATAAGAAGGAAGCAATTAGCACTATGGCAGCCGCACAATTTACACAATTACAAGCCTATTTAGACAGCCAAGTAGTGGGTCAACAAACGCTGACACAGAACATTTTAGTGGCGCTTTTGGCCGATGGACATTTGTTGGTTGAAGGTCCGCCCGGCTTGGCAAAAACCCGAGCGGTGAATGCCTTGGCAAATGGTTTAGAGGGCGATTTTCATCGGGTGCAGTTTACCCCAGATTTACTGCCTGCCGATCTCACCGGTACCGATATTTACCGCCCAGAAAACGGCAGTTTTGAATTTCAAAAAGGCCCGCTGTTTCATAATTTAGTATTGGCCGATGAAATCAACCGCGCCCCAGCTAAAGTGCAATCGGCGCTGCTTGAAGCCATGGCAGAAAGGCAGATCACAGTGGGTAACACCACCTATGCCCTACCCGAGCTATTTTTAGTGATGGCCACCCAAAACCCCATCGAGCAAGAAGGGACTTATCCATTACCCGAAGCGCAACTCGACCGTTTCTTAATGCATTTGGAAATTGATTATCCTGGCGCTGATACAGAATTAGATATCTTACGCCTCACCCGCAACGAAGCCATGCATGCAGCGGCGGTAAGCCCTCCAAATTTAACCCAAGACGATATTTTTAACGCCCGTCAAGACGTATTAAAAATTCACTTAGATGACGCCTTAGAACAATACATAGTGCAGCTAATCATTGCCACGCGCCAACCCGAACGCTACGACCCAGATCTGGCGAATTGGATTGAGTTTGGTGCCAGCCCTCGCGCCACCATCGCATTAGATAAGTGCGCTCGCGCCCATGCATGGTTAATGGGCAGAGATTTTGTGGGGCCAGACAATATTCAAGCGGTATTTCATAACGTATTACGCCACAGATTATTACTCAGCTATGAAGCCGAGGCCGAAGGGGTCAATGGGAATAAAGTGTTGGATAAAATCATGCAGCTTGTGCCTGTTCCTTAGACTAACAAGGTTAAAGAAACAGTATGCAAGACAGTACAAAATGGTTAACTAAATACCAAAGCGACGGCGTTAACCTAAGAATAAAAGAGCTTATTCATTATCAAGGTAAAACATCCTTGTTAAATTTATCCCCGCGCAAAACCGTACAAGCTAAGTTAGCTGGCGCGTATTTGGCGAAAACCAAAGGCCGCGGTATGGAGTTTGACGAAGCTCGGCATTATCAAGCAGGTGATGATATTCGCGCCATTGACTGGCGCGTTACCGCC
This sequence comes from uncultured Paraglaciecola sp., assembly GCF_937123705.1. Lineage (GTDB taxonomy): Bacteria > Pseudomonadota > Gammaproteobacteria > Enterobacterales > Alteromonadaceae > Paraglaciecola. The sequence goes on from NZ_CAKZKO010000056.1 coordinate 54,376, forward strand.
CGCACCGGTAAAACCCATACAAAACTATACCGTGAAGAAAAAGAGCGGCCGGTATTTGTGCTCACCGACTTATCTTCAAGTATGCAGTTTGGCACCCAGTTTTTGTTTAAATCGGTGCAAGCGGCGCATTTAAGTGCGCTGATTGCTTGGGCGGCCAGAAAACGCGGCGATCGCATTGGAGGCTTGATATTTAATCAACATCAACATATTGAATGTAAACCATTTACCCGTCAAAAAGCGGTGTTGTCGCTATTAAACAGCATGTTAAAAGTGCAACAAGGGGCGCATTCTCAAAACCAAGGTAACGGGCAAGAGCAAGTCACCCTCGGCAATGCCTGTGCAAGGTTACGCAGACTGGCTCACCCCGGTAGTCTAATTTTTATATTGAGTGACTTTAGTCAGTTAGACGACCTCGCCCAGCAGCATATTGCCCAGCTCAGTAAACATTGCGAAGTGATTGCCTACCCTATTAGCGATCCGTTTGAACATCAGTTACCCAAAGTGTCTATGAGTCAAAGAGTAAGCTTGAGTGATGGCACCAATAGACAACAAATTGTCTTGGGCGAAAAAGACACCGAGCAGCAGTACAGCCAACAACATCTAGACTACTTCAACACTATTCATCACACTTTAAAACAGTGCAAAGCCCAAGTGCTGCCAATCGATGCTGGGCAGCCCTTAGAAAAACAGTTAGAGCGTTTTTCGGGAGGCAAAAAACCATGAATCCATTGCAAAATTTACAAGATATCCACACTCCAGCGGCTATAGAAAATTGGCCTCCTGCTTATGGTTGGTGGTTAGTCGCGATTATCACCATAATTGCGGTATGCATCCTCACAACATGGCTAGTTAAAAGACGCAAATTAAGACTCGCTAAACGCCAAGGGTTAGCTGCGCTGCAAAAAATTGATGCTTCACGTCCAGACTCCTTGTCACAACTCAACCAGTTGCTAAAGCGTGTAGCCATGGCTTATTTTCCGGCTCAAAGAGTGCAACAAATACATGGCCAACAATGGGCAAACTTTTTGATTGATACCCTTCCCAAAAACAAAAACGATGGTTTACTCCAGTCCTTTGAGTCAATGCAACAGGCCCTATATCAACCACAAAAGTTAGAAAGTGTAGACTATCCTAGTTACCGTCAGTCTGCTGAATTATGGATTAAACACGCCCTGCCCCCAAGCAAGAAAACCCTTGCCCGATTGGAGCAAGACTATGCTTGAATTTGAATGGATATGGGTACTATTTTTATTGCCATTGCCGTTGCTGGCTTGGTTGCTCCCCAGTAAGAAGCAAGGCCAAGAAGCAGCATTACGGGTTCCAAGCCTCACTACTGGTATTGAAGCAACCAGCCAAAATAAAGGCAGCAACAAAATACGTGTATTGTTAGCCATACTTGCATGGATTGCGTTAGTCCTCGCTACCGCTAGACCTCAATGGTTAGGCGAACCAGTGAGTATTCCCGCTGAAGGACGGGACTTAATGATAGCGGTTGATCTATCAGGCAGCATGAAAATTGATGACATGCAGGTGAATGGCCGCCAAGTCGATAGGCTTAAAATGATTAAGTTTGTGCTCAGCGATTTTATTAAACGTCGAGTGGGCGACAGATTAGGATTAATATTATTCGCCGATACAGCTTATTTACAAGCTCCCTTGACCTACGATAGAGAAACGGTAGAGCAGCTGCTAAACGAATCACTAATTGGTTTAGTGGGTGAACAAACCGCCATTGGCGATGCGATTGGGCTAGCCATTAAACGCTTTGAAGCCCGTAAAGAGTCCAATAAAGTACTAGTGTTGTTAACCGATGGTCAAAATACTGCAGGTAACATTACCCCAAAACAGGCCAATGAGTTGGCCATCAACAACGGCGTCACAGTTTATACTATAGGCGTAGGTGCTGACAAAATGTTGGTACAAAGTTTCTTTGGTAATCGACAAGTGAATCCCTCTCAAGACTTAGACGAAGATATGTTAACCGAAATCGCCACCTCAACAGGCGGTCGCTATTTTCGGGCAAGGGATGCTGAGTCATTAAAACAAATATACGCCACACTCGATGAACTCGAGCCCATAGCCAGAGAAAGTAAACAAATGCGGCCACTGCAAGCCTTATACTTCTACCCTCTGGCTTTGGCGTTACTCATTACTTTTTTAATGGGATCATTTGGACTGATTAAACAATTTTGGAAAAAGGGGCCAAACCATGCTTGAGTCTGTAGCTGCCTTTAGTGAGTTTCATTTTATCCGCCCTCTTTGGTTATGGGCCAGTATTCCATTGTTAATCACAGTGGCATTGATACGTTATGTACACAAACAACAATCCGGCTGGCAATCGGTGCTCGCCAGCCACTTGTATCACCATCTGATCACCACTGCAGGCACTAAAAACAACCGGCCATCTCTATTTTTATTAGGGCTATGTTGGGTTATTGCCACTATTGCCCTAGCTGGACCTACTTGGGAAAGATTACCGCAACCTGTTTATCAATTAAATACCGGTAAAGTAGTACTCATTGATATGTCGTTATCGATGCGCGCCACCGATGTTAAACCCAACAGGCTTACCCGCGCCAAGTACAAAGCCATAGACTTAGTGAACGCTATTACCGAAGGCGAAACCGGATTAGTGGCCTATGCGGGTGATGCATTTACTATTAGCCCCCTAAGTTCAGATGCGCAAAACCTGACCACCCTTATTCCTAGTCTCACCCCAGAAATTATGCCCGTTGCAGGCAGCGACCCTGCTCTTGGAATACAAGCCGCTATCGACTTACTCAGTCATGCCGGTTATCAACAAGGTGAAATTTTTTGGATAACAGACGGCATCGCCCAACAACAGATGAAAGAGATCAGTGACATACTCAATAATTCAAGTTTTCGTTTATCTGTTTTAAGTGTGGGCACAGAACAAGGTGCACCAATTCAACTGATAAACGGCGAATTGCTAAAAGACAGCCGCGGTGCCATTGTGGTGCCTAAGCTAACGGTGAATAATTTGACATCTCTTAGCCACAGCAGTGGTGGTCGCTATGCGCCTATGCAGACAGACGACAGTGATATTGATTATTTAATTGCCCAAACCTTAATAGAACAAGACTCAGATAAAAATGAGCAAGAACAGCCAGAAAACTTTGGCGATAAATGGCAAGAGATGGGCCCTTACTTACTGTTACTTATTTTACCTTTTGCGGCATATAGCTTTAGGCGAGGTATAGTCACCACGCTATTTATTGGGATTTTATTACCCACATATACTCCCCCAGCACAAGCAGACTGGTGGCAAGATATGTGGAAAACACCGGATCAACAGGGACAACAAGCCTTTAATCAGAAAGACTATGCCCAAGCAGCCGATACCTTTGAGGATCCCTTATGGCAAGGCTCCGCACAGTATAAAAATGAAGATTATCAAGCTGCCCTTGAGTCATTTTCAAAGGTGAAAGCGACCGACCAAAACTACACTGACGCCACTTACAATGCAGGTAATGCACTGGCACAACTAGGCGAAATTGAGCAAGCAATAGCCGCCTACGACAAGGTATTAGCACAACAACCCGATCATCAAGCTGCGCAAGCCAACAAAGCCATACTCGAAAAACTCCAAAATCAACAGCAGCAACAACAAGATCAGTCGGGGGACTCTTCAGAAGATCAAGAAAATGGCGAACAAGACAACGAGCAACAACAGCAAGATGGCCAGCAAAACGATCAACAGCAACAGGGTGAACCCTCTCAAGATCCCCAGCAAGGGGAGCAATCACCACAAAGTGACTCAGACTCCCAAGAGACTGATCAACAAAGGGAACAAGATAAACAACAGCAAGAAGAAGCGCAGCAACAGCAAGCATCTGAAGATGGACAACAATCCGAGCCAGAAAAACCTGCTCAAGCTCAACCGGCAGGCGAAGCTGAACTAACCGATGAACAGAAAGAGATGATGCAACGTATGCAAAAATTGCTTAATCGGGTACCAGATGATCCGGCCTTTTTGCTCAAACGAAAAATGCAAATTGAAGCACAAAAACGTAAAAGAGAAAGATTACCAATAAATAGACAGGGGAACTGGTAGTAGTGAATATGAATAATATACCGGCAATACTTATTTACATCGCCTTGCTGGTGTTCACAAATATGGCTCAGGCCCTAGAAGTGAGTGCCTCAGTTGATAAAAATCCGGTGATGGTGGATGAGTCTTTTATTCTAACCGTTAGCGCCAATGGTGACGTTGCCAGAGATGCATTTGATCCTTCATTTTTAATGAAAGACTTTGTGGTGGGCCGTACTTCGATAAGCTCACAAACAAAAATGGTCAATTTTGACACTACCCGTACCACCACTTGGTCAACTGTGTTAATCCCCCAGAAAAAGGGACGTTTTACTATTCCAGCCTTCGACGTGGACGGAGCCAAGACCCAATCCCTAGAAGTATTAGTGATCCCCGCATCCAGTAGCGCTGCCACTGGCGGGCGCGATTTATTTATTACCACTCATGTCGATGTGGAAAAAGCCTATTTACAACAACAAATTCGTTACACAGTGAAATTACACTTAGGTAAGGATTTGCAAAGAGGCAGTTTATCTAGCCCCACATTAGCAAATGCCGACATCAGGCAAATAGGTAAAGATAAGGAATATAACGACATAGTTGAAGGACGTCGTTACCGTATTATTGAACGTTCATTTGCTATTATTGCTCAACAAAGTGGTACCTTCACCATAGAGGGTCCCTTGTTTGAAGGCGAAGTGATCGATAATTCTCGGCAAAGTTTTGGCCTGTTTAATCGCGGTAAGACCGTTAATCGAGTTGGCCCCAGCCAAAGTATTACTGTATTACCTATTCCAAGTAACTATAGCCAACATTGGTTACCTAGTGACTTTGTGCAATTAGACGATGAATGGCAAGGCAACTCAGCTGAATACGTTGCTGGCGAGCCAATCACCCGCACTATTACCTTAACTGCGGTAGGCGTAGTCGAAGAACAATTGCCAGAAATCATCAGTCACTATCCAGATTCGGTAAAAACATACCCAGATCAAGCAGAAACCGCCACAGTTGAAAAAGATGCAACCTTAATCGCCCAACGTAAAGAAAGCATTGCTATTATACCTAGCGAAGCAGGCCAGTTAGTTGTGCCCGAAGTTAGGATCCCTTGGTTTAATACCTTAACTCAAAAAACGGAATATGCCGTATTGCCTGAACAAACATTAAGCATTGTGCCAGCGACAACGACCTTACCCAGTGCAATTCCGTTACCACCAAGGGTTGAAACCCAGCAAAGTGCAGAAGAAATTGCGCCTCTCCCCGCAAGTAGTAACAGCTCGAAACAAGCATTACCGCAATATTGGCTCTGGTTAACCTTTGGTTTAGTTATTTTGTGGCTTTTGACCTTACTACTTTGGTGGAAGCAGGTTTCGTTGTTAAAATCCGCCGCTAAAAAAGCTAACAACTCATTAGTACGAACCACGCAACAAGAGCAGCAGTTGTGGCAATCCTTGGAGAAATCCTTCCATAAAAACAACCTAGTAGATATTCAAAAGTATCTGCCTTTGTGGTTAGGTCACTATACTCAAAACAATCAGGCGAGTTTAGCTCACAGTTTGAAAGTGATTGATGAACTTGCATTAACAGAAGAGGTTGAATCACTTTTAGCATCGCGTTATGGCAAAAACCAATATGATTGGAACAGTTCAAAGTTACAGAAAATATTGCGAGGATTACGCAAAAACGGCAGGATTGAAGGATCTCCAGAGCATCACTTGCGGTCTATGTATCCTACTTCATAAACTAACCTGACAAGGTCGACAGGTTTTGTCATTCTAGGGTAATCTTAGCTTTGTAAAAAGATATCTCTAAATTACTGAAACATTAGCCAAGGCTCAGCTGGAATTAAACATGTTGTCGCGAAAGCAAAGTAGTCAAACTTCGGTCACTAATGACATGACAAATAAGCAAAAGCGTTATGAAGTGTTAGTGTTAGCCCTTCATGGTGACATATTCCGTTATGCCTATTGGCTGGTGAAAGATAAAACGGTGGCCGAAGATATTGTGCAAGAAACCTTTCTTCGCGCTTGGAAATCCTTGGACTCACTCAAAGATGAAAAAGCAGCCAAATCTTGGTTAATCACCATTCTAAGGCGCGAAAATGCCAGACGTTTCGAACGTAAGCAGTTTGATTTAGTGGATATTGACGACGTCTCGGTGATAGACGAGCAATTAAGCAATGAAGTGGCAATTGAACATAGAGAATTACGCACCATTATGGCGTCATTAAGTGACGAGTACCGAGAACCTTTAATGTTACAAATAGTATTTGGCTTTAGCGGTGATGAAATTGCCCAGCAGCTCAATTTAAATAAAAATACCGTCATGACGCGATTATTCAGAGCCCGTAATCAAGTCAAAGAAACCTTAGAAAAAGCTAATATCAAACGGGGGATCCAAAATGGATGATTTAGAATTTCGTCGTAAATTGTATGCCGATCCTCATTGTTCAGATGACGATATAAAAGCAGCTATTGCGGGTGATCCCAAAAAGCGAGCATTTTATAATGAAATCAAACAACTCGATAAAAGTATGGATCAAGCCAGCCAAGTTCAGGTTCCCGATGATTTAGTGCACAAGTTGATTTTACGGCAAACCATGGCATCACATAAGTCCAACAAGCAGCGCCAGCGATTACATCTAGCCATGGCGGCATCTCTTGCTTTTGTAGTGGGTGTGAGTTTTACCCTGTGGCAACAAAATAACTTATTAGATTTATCGAAACAGGCAATTGCACACGTTCGTCAAGAAGGCGACTACGCCCTTGGTGCTCAAGAGAATATTTCCCTGCAACAGGTCAATGCCAAATTAGCCCAGTATGGTGGTGAGTTATCTGACGATATTGGACGTGTTTATTACGCTAATTTCTGTGATTTCGAAAATGTAAGAAGTTTACATATGGTAGTGGCGGGTGAAAAAGGCAAAATATCGGTGTTTGTCGTCCCCCATAATAGCGCCTATATGCCTAAAGGTTCGTCCCATGATGAAAAATACAACAGCCAAGCAATAGACTTGAAACGTGCAAGTATTATTGTAGTGGGAGAAAAAGGAGAAAATGTCAGTAAGATGAAACAACAAATATCTGAAAAAATGCAATTCTCAGCCTAAGCTCTAAGGCTTTAACTATCAAAAAATGCTTTCATATTGAAGGCATTTAGCCCTGATAAAACATCTGTATATGATCAATCCCCCCATCATCGTAAGGCGTGCCCTGTGCAATAAAACCCAATGAAGCATAAAATTCACGCACCTCTAGTTGTGCTGACAAAACAATTTTATTCTTAGGAAACTCAGCTAGAATGTCTTTTAGCATACGTTTCATCAATTGTTTACCCAAACCTTTACCTCTAGCACTTTTATCCAACACCACTCGTTCGATTTTGACTTCACTTTGACTCTGAGTGTGCCGGAATCGCCCATAAACCTTTAATTGACCCGTTTGATCAACATCCAAATAATGTGTTGAACTTTGGTCATGGTCATCTAGATCAGAATAAATACTATTTTGTTCCACAATAAACACCTGCTGCCGCAGCTTCGCCACAGCGTAAACTTCTGCTTTAGTCAGTTCTTCAAAGGATTTTCGGTACATACAAGCACTTGATATTAGTAGTGAATTGGTCATACATGGTATGCATATGATAACATAAAAAGCCACATTCATATCCCCACAGCATTAAGGAAACCTCAATGGATCCCTTCACTTTTTTTTCCCTTGGCCTATATTTTTTAGCCATGCTTGGGATTGGTTTGTATTCGTTTAAGCAATCTAGTACAGACGTAGAAGGATATATGTTAGGCGGGCGTAGTTTAAGTCCCAAAGTCACTGCATTATCCGCTGGCGCCTCGGATATGAGTGGTTGGATGTTGATGGGTTTACCTGGTGCCATGTATGTATCTGGTATTTCCAGCGGATGGATAGCGGTAGGTTTAATTATCGGTGCCTACCTAAATTATTTATGGATAGCCCCACGGCTAAGAGTGTATACAGAACTGGCTAAAAACGCCCTGACAATTCCTGATTATTTTGCCAACCGATTTAATGATACCAGTCATAGCTTAAGGCTTATTTCTTCAGTTGTTATCGTGATTTTTTTCACCTTATATACCTCATCAGGTGTGGTCGCCGGAGGCAAATTATTTGAGTCCTCCTTTGGATTAAGTTACGAAATGGGCTTGTATGTCACTGCTGGTGTGGTGGTTGCCTACACCTTATTAGGCGGCTTTATGGCCGTGAGTATTACCGATTTTGTACAAGGCTGTATCATGTTTCTTTCTTTGGTATTAGTACCTGTTGTAGTCTTGTTTGACCTTGGAGGTTTTAGCGGTGCTGCCAGCCAACTCTCTACTTATGATGCCGATTTCTTAGATTTATTTATCAACGCCTCTACCGGCCAAGCCATGACGGCTATAGGCATCATATCGCTCTTGTCTTGGGGGCTCGGCTACTTCGGCCAACCTCATATCATTGTGCGTTTTATGGCAATTCATTCGGTGAAAGATATTAAAACTGCCCGTAGAATTGGTATTAGCTGGATGGTGGTATCTATAGTGGGTTCTTTGGCAACCGGCATATTAGGATTGGCCTATGTCACCAAAACCCAAGGTGATTTAAAGGATCCTGAAACAATCTTCATTTACCTTTCTCAAATACTTTTTCATCCACTCATCAGTGGCTTTTTATTAGGTGCCATACTGGCAGCGATAATGAGTACTATTTCTTCACAATTGTTGGTGACATCCAGCTCACTAACGGGAGATTTTTATCAAGCGTTTCTACGAAAAGATGCCAGCCAAAAAGAGTTAGTCACAGCAGGCCGGATCTCGGTTGCACTGGTTGCGTCAGTGGCTATTTATCTGGCCTATGATCGTGAAAGTACCATTCTCGATTTAGTCAGCAATGCTTGGGCAGGCTTCGGGGCCGCCTTTGGCCCAGTTGTGTTATTTAGCTTATTTTGGAAAAAAATGACTCGAATATCGGCCATTTTGGGCATGTTGTCAGGAGCGGTTACTGTTTTAATTTGGATCTATGCACCACTCACAATCAATGGACAATCTTTAAGCAGCTGGCTTTATGAAATTGTACCTGGGTTTATTGTTTGTAGTCTAACCATCATCCTATTTAGTTTATTAGGTAAACAGGATGATCAATTAGTAGCGGATACCTTCGATAAAGTCACGCATACCCTCGATCAGCTCACTTAAAAATCGAAACTATCACAGCACTAATAACTCCTCTAAAGTCAGTTTAATTAGTGCTGTGATAGTACAAATAAGAATACATTTTGAGATGAAAGTTTGATATCGTTCTATTAATAGAACTATTTAATATAAACAACTTTGCGTGAGAGCCCCATGTCTGATTCGATCCCTACTGTTACCCATTTAAAACAACTCGAAGCGGAAAGTATACATATCTTCCGTGAAGTGGCGGCTGAATTCGACAATCCTGTGATGTTATATTCGGTAGGCAAGGACTCATCGGTGTTATTACATTTAGCCCGTAAAGCCTTTGCCCCAGGTAAAATTCCCTTTCCTTTGTTGCATGTGGATACCACTTGGAAATTCCAAGAAATGATTAAGTTTCGTGATGAGATGGCCAAAAAACATGATCTCAATCTGCTGGTGCATATAAATCCAGACGGCATAAAAATGAATGTGGGCCCATTTAGCCATGGTAGTTCAAAGCATACCGATATCATGAAAACCCAAGGCTTAAAGCAAGCGTTGAATCATTATAAATTCGATGCGGCTTTTGGGGGCGCGAGGCGCGATGAAGAAAAATCTCGGGCTAAAGAGCGGGTATATTCATTCCGCGACGAAAATCACAGCTGGGATCCTAAAAACCAACGTCCAGAGCTGTGGAATATGTATAACTCACAGATCAACAAAGGTGAGAGCATCAGGGTATTCCCTATGTCAAACTGGACTGAGCTGGATATCTGGCAATACATTTATATGGAAAATATTGAAATTCCGTCACTGTATCTGGCTAAACCTCGCCCTGTAGTCAAACGCGATGGCATTTATTTTATGGTAGACGACGAGCGTATGCCACTTGAAGCAGGTGAAACACCTGAAATGCGTTCAGTACGCTTTAGAACCTTAGGTTGTTATCCACTCACAGGCGCAGTGGAATCCACTGCCGCTACCTTACCCGAGGTGATCCAAGAAATGCTACTCACCAAAACCTCTGAGCGCCAAGGCCGCGTGATTGATCATGATTCTTCAGGTTCAATGGAGAAGAAAAAAATGGAAGGATATTTCTAATGACAAATAATATAGTGTGGCATGAGCATGACGTAGACAAAGCACGCAGATCACAAGCTAAAAAGCAGAAACCTTGCGTGTTATGGCTAACAGGGTTGAGCGGTTCGGGTAAATCCACTATCGCCAATTTATTAGAAAGAAAACTCGCCGAGCACGGTAAACATACCTATTTGTTAGATGGCGATAATGTACGCCACGGTTTATGTGGTGACTTAACCTTTAGCGATAAAGACAGAGTCGAAAATATCCGCCGCATAGCTGAAGTATCCAAATTATTTGTGGACGCTGGCACTATTGTGTTAACTGCTTTTATCTCCCCTTTTAAAACCGAACGAGACTTTTGCCGTAAGTTATTAGCCGATGGCGAATTTGTGGAAATATTTGTTGATACCCCCATAGAAGAATGCGAAAAACGTGATACTAAAGGCTTGTATCAAAAAGCTCGGCAAGGAGATATTAAAGACTTTACTGGTATAGACTCACCTTATGAAGCACCTGAAAACCCAGAGATCACCTTGACCTACTCTGGGCAAACAGCAGAACAATCTGCCGAGCAACTTTTTGAGTTATTAAGACAAAAAGGAATTGTGGCTTAATGTTAACGGAACAGTTTATTCAAAGTATTGTGGATATCTGTCACCAAGCCGGTGACAAGATCATGGATATCTACCAAAAAGATTTTGCTATTTACGAAAAGGCCGATGAAAGCCCGCTCACCGAGGCCGACTTAGCGGCTCATCACTGTATTGTGGCCGGTTTAAGCCAAGTATCAGATTTGCCCATTTTGTCTGAAGAGTCGGCCGATATTAGTTGGCAAGAGCGCAGCAGTTGGGATAGCTACTGGTTAGTGGACCCTCTCGATGGCACCAAAGAATTTATCAAAAAAAATGGTGAGTTTACCGTTAATATTGCCCTAATCAAAAACGGCGTACCGATTTTTGGCGTGGTGTATGCGCCGGTGTTAAAACATACCTATGTGGGCGAATTAGGCCAAGGGGCCTTTAAAATATCTGACGGAGTGAAAACCCAGATATCGCCAAAACCGTGGGACCAAGGCGACATCTGGAAAATAGTCGGCAGCCGCTCGCACCAAAGTCCCGAAATACAAACATTGCTAGATACCCTAAAAGGCGAAACTGAATTGCTCGCCATGGGGAGTTCATTGAAGTTATGCCTAGTGGCAGAAGGTGCGGCCCACCTTTACCCACGGATAGGCCCAACCTGCGAATGGGATACCGGCGCCGCACAAGCTGTGGTTGAAGCCGCAGGGGGCAAAGTCACTGTTATAGAGGACGCCACAGATGTCTTAAAAGACGATGCCAAACCCCTTAGATATAATCAAAAAGAGTCCGTCTTAAATCCTTATTTTTTGGTGAGTTGCTAAATATGAATAGCGAAAATACATTATTACAGTCCGATATCTTGGGCTACTTAGATCAACACGAAAAGAAAGACATGTTGCGCTTTTTAACCTGCGGCAGTGTCGATGACGGAAAAAGCACCTTAATTGGGCGTTTGTTACACGACTCGAAAATGATTTTTGAAGATCAGTTGGCCGCCATCACCCAAGACAGTAAAAAAGTCGGCACCACAGGGGATAAAGTCGACTTAGCCTTATTGGTAGATGGTTTACAGTCTGAGCGTGAACAAGGCATTACCATAGACGTGGCCTATCGTTATTATTCAACAGATAAACGCAAGTTTATAATTGCCGATACCCCAGGACACGAGCAATACACCCGTAATATGGTCACAGGTGCCTCAAACTGTGACTTGGCGATTATTTTAATCGATGCTAGAGCAGGCGTTAAAACCCAAACCCGTCGCCATTCGTTTTTAGTGTCTTTGCTGGGCATCAAACACGTGATTGTGGCCGTCAACAAGATGGACTTAAAAGACTACAGCGAAAGCGTATATGAAGAGATTAAAGCAGACTATTTAGACTTCTCAAAAGAACTCGACATTCCTGATATCCAGTTTATCCCTTTGTCTGCCTTAGATGGCGACAACGTGGTTAATCCCAGTGCCAATACCCCGTGGTATAAAGGTGATACCTTGATGTCTATGCTTGAAAAAGTCGAAATTAATGACGCAATCAACAGCGCTGATTTTCGTTTTCCGGTGCAATATGTCAACCGACCTAACTTAAACTTTCGTGGTTTTGCCGGCACAGTTGTGTCGGGGCAAATTAAGCCCGGCGACAAGATCACCGCCCTGCCCTCGGGTAAACAATCAAAGGTAAAAGCCCTAGTTAACTTTGAAGGCGAACAACAGCTTGCCCATGCCCCGCTTACTACCACTATCACCTTAGAAGATGAAATTGATATTTCTCGTGGCGATATGATAGTCAAACGGGACAATTTGCCGCTGCACAGCAACAGCTACAGAACTAATTTAGTGTGGATGGATGAAGAGCCTATGATGCCTAATAAGCAATATGGGTTTAAATTTGCCACTAAATTTGTATCTGGGAGTGTGACAGACGTTGAATATCAAATTGATGTAAATTCGATGGAGCACAAAGACGCTGTACGTCTAGCATTAAATGAAATTGCCGTAGGTAAAATTAAACTCACCCAACCTGTGGCTTGTGATCCTTATACCAAAAATCGCACCACAGGGGCTTTTATTATCATAGATAGAGTCACTAATGGTACGGTAGGTGCAGGTATGATCATCGATGTTGCAGAAGATGTCAGTGCTGGTCAGTTTTCTGAATTCGAATTAGAATTTAATGAATTAGTCAGAAAACATTTTCCCCATTGGAATGCCACGGATATTAGTAAGCTATGATCCTTAGCTAAATCATTAAGAAATAGACACTATGGATATAAATCAGTATTTGGTAATAGCCATTTTTGCCTGTACTATATTGGCGCTTGTTACGACTAATCAGCGCCCTTCCCTGATATTTTCTACTGCGCTTTTAGCTTTGATTGCCTGTCAACAATTGGTGATGGGTGATGTAATAAATAACTTCACCAATCAAGGGTTAATTACCCTAATTTTATTGCTTTTGGTTAGTTCAGCGATTGATAAAACCTCATTGATAAAACGCTTTGGTCGAACCTTAGTCACGGCAAATTTTAACCGTAGTTATTGGCGCCTATTTGGCTTAACATTTTTCAGCTCGGCTCTTTTAAACAACACAGCTATAGTAGCTAGCTTGATAGGTCCGGTAAAACAAAACCAGTATCATCACGCGTCGCGACTACTTATTCCCCTGTCTTACTCCGCTATTTTGGGCGGTACAGTGACCCTAATAGGTACCTCTACTAACCTAATTGTCGACAGTTTTTTAATCGAACATGGCCACCCAGGCTTTAATTTTTGGGACTTTACCTTGTATGGTTTAGTTGCTGGATTAAGCTGTGGCCTTTTAATGTTTTTAATGACTCCTTTTTTGCCAGAGATCGCCAATAAAAATAAGCAGTACAACAGCTATTTTCTTGAAGCCGATGTTGATCAAGATTGTGAATTAATTGGTAAAACGGTAGAAGAAAATCACCTCAGAAACTTACCCGAGCTATTTTTAATTGAAATAGCTCGAAACGGCAAGCTGATCTCACCCGTCACCCCAGATATGGTGATCCAAGCCAATGATAAGTTAATCTTCTCAGGCAATATTAAACAGGTGGGCAACTTAAACCATATCAAAGGGTTAAAACTATTTGCTGAGTCCAAGGGACTACTGCGTGAAAACCTTACCGAAGTGATCATCTCCAATCGCGCGCAAATAATCGGCCAAACTTTAAAAGCCCTGGGATTTAGAGCACTATTTGACGCCGCCGTAGTCGCCATAAGGCGAGACGGTGAACCATTATCGGGTAAATTAGGCGAAATCAAATTACAATCCGGTGACTTTTTATTACTCGCCACCGGTCCTGACTTTATGCAAAGACATAATCTTGCTAAAAACTTTTTTATCCTGTCAGAAAAAAAGGTAGAAACCAAACTGCGTGGCTATCAAGACTATATCACCATAGGCGGTTTTTTACTTACCGTTGCTTTAGCGGCAACCTCAGTTATTAACTTAGCCACGGGTTTATTATTTTTTATCGCCACCCTGGTTATCGCCGGTGTAACCAGTAGCAATGAAATTAAACGTAATCTTCCCATTAATTTAATAGTGGTGATAGTAGGCGCACTAAGCCTTGCCACAGCTCTAGAAAAATCAGGGGTGATTGCTCAGATCATGCTGTTGATTGGTCCTTGGGCTAGCAGCGTCAGTCCAATTTGGGCATTAATTATGGTTTACCTGCTCACCTTAGTACTCACCGAGCTTGTCACCAATAACGCCGCCGCCGCGTTGATGTTTCCCTTGGCTTACGGGCTAGTGCAAACATTAAACGCGCCTATTATGCCCTTTGCACTAGCCGTAGCCTTTGCAGCCAGTGCCAGTTTTATATCGCCCTACGGCTATCAAACCAACTTACTAGTCTTCAGCGCCAGTAACTATAGGTTTAAACACTTTATTAAATTTGGGCTGCCCATATCACTATGCTACTCAAGCATAGTGTTGATCTTGCTGAAGTACTCTTACGGCTTGTAATAGCAGAGATGGATAATAAGCCCTTTGCAGGGCAAACACTTAGCTGTAAAAAGCTTCAACCACACCTTTTTGCTTGATCAGCATAGGGTTACCACGACGATCTAACGCTTTAGGCGACAAAATTTTGATCCAGCCTTCACTGATACAATATTCCTGCACGTTAATACGCTCTTTGCCATTCAAACGAATGCCAATATCATAATTAAACACTTCTGCCACATGAAACGGACTACGAGAGTCTTGAGAAAGACGATCGGGCAATGGGGGTAAAGTTTGAGTATCACTCATGTCACTAACCTAATAAAATAAAAGTGCGCTATTGTAGACAAAATAAAATTTGCGCTCAACATCTGCTTTTATACCAAACTTGATAAGTGACTGATTTCGAGAAGCAAATTATACCAATCGCCCCTATAGAGCGCTAAGACGAGTGGATAAATACACCGTACTCCATAACTGAGCGGCATTAGACTCTGTTTTATCATCGGCTTGTTGGCCAAAAGGGGTTAATTGATATTCACCATTTTTAATCGCCCAAGACCACAGTTCCGCAGTGCTCTGCAAAGTGGTGCGATTAATAATTGGCCATAGCCGCTTTTCGGCACTTTTAAGTTTATCTCGCATCACCAATGGCAACGCCAAACGTTGCGATTGTCGCTGTAAACCAGCTACTAATAGAGCCTGGTGCCATGACCACACTACTGTGCCGTGATAACTGTGCTGAGTTAATTTATTTTGTAGCTCATCCGAGGCATAAATCGGGTTAGTGACGAGTACGCCAACAGGGCTCACAAGTCCTTGGGGAAACGGCAGTAACACCGGCCATAACAATCGATCTAATTCGGCAGGCTCTGGATCTGCAAATAACAATCGATAGCCAATATCTGAATGCATGACTGGCACCGGCTGATAGTCTTGATCTAATGCCACTGCTATAAAGCTGATATCCTGATCCCCAGTGAGTCCTGCTTGACTGACTCCGGGTAAACCCAATTTTTGGGTATACCTTTGTTGCTGGCGCGCTGCCTGCTGTATAGGCAGTGACACCACAAAATACTTCGACGTTTTTTGCCATGCACTAATGATTGGCGCTAGCTGCATAAACGGTTTACTGTTTAATTCTTTTTCAAAGATACCACTATCCAGCATTTGCCTAATAGCACCTAGGGCCGCAGGCACTAATACTGCATTAACATCATAGGGCACTTTGCCCATCCCTAAGCCTTCTGAACTATCTCGCCATTGCCCCACCTGATGATTGGGTTTTAGGTGAATAAGATTTTGCGCAATAGGCTGGCGCGCATAAGGCAGAGCAGAATCAACAACATGCTCAAAATTAGCCAATAAAACCTCAGCATAACGCCGACCATTGGCTGTCTTTCTATGCAAGAATTGGGATATCCGTTGTTGGCCAACCTCTTGCCCTTGAGAAAGTTGCTCTAACCAATAATACGCAATCACGGGTGCTAACATATAGTTGTCATCGATCATCTTATAATCGTAAATCGGCTTGTCGCTGGTCGGCTTGCCATCACCCTGCTGGCGGAAAACTGCAAACTCGCCAATGTCCTCTTCGTGTGCCACTTCACCCTTTTGATTGATGCGTTCAATCACAGAGGCCAAGGCGGATTCAATCATCAAGGGAGAGAGCGTGGGCATCAATAGACGCAGAGACATCAAGGTATCGCGACCAAAATAAGTATTAAAGCGCCATGATCCAGCCAGTAGCTTTTCCTCATAGCTTAAATAGGCCAAAATATTCGCTTCCAGCGAAGCAGTGGTAGGTGGCGTTTTAAACACTTTTTCTAGTAGCATCGGCGTTAGCGGCTTGTCGCCTGTTAATGCCTTAAATTTTAACTTAATGGGTTGACCATCTATGCTCGTAAACTTGACGGCCTCATCAAGGTTTGCCACTAATTGCCCTTGCACCACTTCAACGCTTAATTTGTAACTACTTTTATTGTCAGCTCGTTGACGAAACCAGCTTATCTTATTGTTTTCTATTTTTTGTTTATTAACGACGCCATCCCGAGGTGATTGGCTATGTATGTAGTCTCTTAACACCCGCACACTACTTAAAATGGCGTCTTTCACCACCAACTCATCAGCCATGACTTGAGTGACACCTTCTACTCCGTACAACCACTGGCCTTTATCGTTTTGTTGTGAGATCCCCTGTAGATTTTGTATTGCCGACCACTCAACCACCTTAGCTGTTTTTTCAAACCATAAACTCACGCCACTATTACCCGCAGGGAAAGCAAAAATCATTCTGGGGCTCAAACCCGAGGTTAGTAAGCTATGGGCGGCCACTTTGCCTTGACGGTAGAAATGATTAAGGTTTTGGCCTTCAGTTATCTGGAAATTCAATTCAGCAACGGCATGTTCCACTTGCTTAAGTTCGAGAGTTTTTGCATAAATTGCACTAACAAACGAAATGCTGATTAGACTTAGAAAAAGACACAGATAACTTTTTAGTTTACCCATGACTAAACCGGTGTTTTATGAGCAAATAATTGCCGTGCGTGTATCACTGCGCCCATTTCAGGCCCATATAAAGGCTGAGATAAATAGGACTGAGTTTGCTTATCTAACCATGGGTAAAGCGGTTCGGCAATGCCGCCAATCATGGCACAACGCGCGGGTTCATCTTGTTGTAGTCGCTTTACAATTCGGCTAATAAAATGTGCCACTGCGGTGATAATCTGCAAGGCCGCAGGGTCGTTCCCCTTGGCATGTTCGAACACTAAAGGTGCAAATTGGGCATAATAGCCCGGTGATTGGTCGATTGCTTGTTCAACAATAGCGTTAGCATTCTTTGCCTTTAGTTTAGCCATAATATCTAGCAACAAGGGGCTTTCCTGTCGAATACCGTCTAAATATTCCAAGGTAGAACGGATTGCCTCAACCCCTATTCTTGCACCACTGCCATTATCGCCCAAGATAAAGCCATGACCGCCTATCCCCATATATTGTTGCTGCTTTATCATGCCAGCATTAAATCCTGTACCGGCGATGATGATGGCACCATCCTGCCCGTTATGGGCGCCCATAGATGCAATATATAAATCGGTGGTCACATGACAGCTGGCAAAAGGGTGGGCCCATTGTTGCACCTGTTGACGGTAAAAGGGCAAGTTAACCCCAGCTAACCCCAAAACTCCATGGCATAGAGCGATGCTATCAGCCGCTAATCCGGCATTGGCTATAGCCTGTTGGCTCGCATCTAAAATAGAATCTAGGGCGGGTTGTAATCCTTGCACTGGATTGGCTGGCCCTGACAAGCCCTCACCTATGACTTGACCATCGGCAGACTCTACTCTGGCCTTACATTTAGTACCGCCGCCGTCTACCCCAATAAAATACTGCTGCCTTTTCACTTACTGTCTCTCTGTATCATTAAATTTAACTTAGCTGCCCTATCCAATGTGACTGACGATATTGTCAGCTGTCCTTTTTTAAAGTGCTTGGATACCACTGTCCATCCAATTAAGACGATCTGAGATCCATTGTTTAAGGTAGGTCACTTCTTCGTCGTAATTAGCGCCAACATAGAAATTAGGCCACACATGCACACCCAAAACGTTATAACGCTCGAAGTTAGCTTTAATCACGCCGCCTTGCTTAAGACGGGTCACTTTAGCTTGGATCACCTTGGCAATATTTTGTTCACTAAGTATATCCGTTCGTAAGCCAGACCAACGCGCCTTAAGTTGGGCCACAAACTGAGGATCTTGCAATAATTTACCCCACCAAAATGGCACTCGAGAAGGATCATCAGGGCAGTACTGATTAAATTTATAGGCCCAATCGACGGTAGACTCGCCTTGGCAATAATCGGCATTGCCAAAGGCAATATTAAAGTCCCAAATCGGACCCATATTCAATTTTTCGCCTTTATCTTTATGCATAAAAGTGCTTAATCGAAATGCATCCACATTGCGGGTCAATTCATTAAGGATAAAAAAGTCGATAAAGCTGTCTACATCAATATATTGCCGATAGCCCAAATCTGGGTCGGTAAAATCATCTGACATTAAGGCCTGTTCGAAATCTGCCATATAATCTTGGATATAGGCTTTCTCTGCCGGCTCAATATCTTTGGGTTTAGGGTATTCATACAAGAACTTGATCTTCTGACTGCCATTAGCATCACCAAAACCATCAAACTGCGAAGAAAATGAAAAATCGAGGCTAAAGTCTTCCCCTGTGGTTTTGTCAATTTTAAGGATATAGCCACCGCTAATATCATCGGATTTAAGTTTACTGATATCCACCCGCTCGCTGTCGCGTTTGATTTTCTCCATTAACACATACAGGCCGTTGTAATCATCATTAACCGTCACTTCAACAAACTGGGTTCTTACCGCGTAGCGACCCATTTGATTGGATAAATCAAAAATCAGCACATTGCGTAATAGCGACTTATCGCTATAGGGGCCGTAAAAGATCCAATCTTCTTCTTCGGGAAACCCGGCTAACTCAACCTTCATGTCTTCGCCATGTTGATCCCAAGTCTCAAAGCCATAAGACTTTTTATCAAAGGTCTGAGACGTAGAGCCGCGATATTCGATGCCGATATTTCCCTGATACAAGATTTCATCTTTATCCGTCATCAGCATGCTTGCCATTATCTTCGGCTCATCGACAATCGCCACACCATGGGTTTGAATATCGACTTGTATTACTGGGTTGGGCTGCACTGTTATTAGCCGTTCCATGGTTGTTGCCGAATTACCGGCTTGATCTGACACATTGAATAACAGTTTATATTCACCTGGCAAATTGTTATCGACATTGCCAGTAACCACGATTTGACTACCCATTTCACCATCGACGTTATCGGTTGCAGTGGCACCGGCATCTTGATAAACCTCGCCAGCTACGATAACGACACTGCCAGCGCCATTTAACGTAATCACAGGAGCAGTGGTATCTGCGGTGGGTGCTGGCGTCGTTGGACCACTGCTTGAGCCCGAATCTCCACCGGAACAAGCTGCAATAAAGATGACCGATAGGGGAAGCCAATACTTCATGGATAAATCCTTAAATTTAGTTAATTTCATAGGTAAGATAAGCCGAAACCATCCAATAATTGTGCTCATTATCTTTGGCCACTTGTGCTTGCGGTATGGCGATACTTAACTGATGTTCGCCTGAGCCGATATTGCCAAGTTCAATTATTTGTGGCGTCACATCACTGCCGGGACACCAATTAGAGCGGGACAAATCCGATGATGCAATACGCTCGTCGGAGCTGGAATCTAGGAATACGTCTTTGGCTTTCCACGTGCCAGAACTGGGATTAAACCGCCTAAAACTGGCGCAATCATCGCGCCAAGGAATAAACCGCTTTAACACTTCACTATCCAAACTGATGATATTTTCTTTTTTAGTAAATTCATCGCCACTGGCATGGCCACCATGGCCGGTAGTGATGTAGTGCAAGATAGCATTGCTTGCCCCTTGGGGTAGCTCAAAATTGGCGGTTAATTCACCTTGGGCAAAGCCATCGAACAAGCGTTGATCTGAGGCATATTTAACCGTGTTGACCAAGGGCAATACCTTGGTTGTGCGCTTTTCTTGTTGTAGATACCGGCTTTCGTTGAAATCTAACTTGACTGACAATCGATAACCTTTGTTGTCCCACGTATCGATATACACCCCGATATACACTTCATCTTCCAATAAAGGCAATAACTGGCTGATATCTTGGGTCCAACTGACCTCATCTTTCCAAGCAGGAATATACGGCGGCTTGCGATCTTGAGTGCGCTCGTGTTGATTAAAAAAGCCCACGCCAAAAGGTGTCATAAAGCGTAATAATTCGACATTGGGCAGATAGTTAAATTCGGCTGTGGCTGATGCTTTCACTGCGGGGTAAGGCTGATTTAAGCTTTTAAGACCAAAACGGCCTTGCTCAAAATCCAATAAATTTGCCCCTTTGCTTTTAGGAATAACGAATAACGAACCGGATTTATCCCAAGGGTCACCATTAGATTTCAGCGTCATCGAAACCTTAACCTTAGGTTGAATTGCGTAGCGCGGTAACCTCACTTTTTTCAACAACACCCGACCCGCATCGAGCCGAATGATGGTGCCGTCTTGCGGCGCTGATTTTAACTGCATATCGAAATACAACTGGGTATCGTCAAACACCACCAACGACTTATTACCTTGGGATGGCAATTTAACTTGGCATGACAACAAGGTGACACAGCACAATAAACAAACAATAAATTTCATCTTATATCTCATAATAAATTAATGAAGTTGAATTTCGTCGGCAAAAATAAAGGCCTCTTGGCCCGGCCGAGTATGCCAGTCAGGCAAGGTCTTCGGTGTTGTCGCCTGCACCCGAATAAAACGCACGTTTTGTGGCTTAAATGAGACCGCAAAATCTTTACGCTGATAATCGGGCTCACCTTCACGGGTGTGGTATTGGGCTTGACCCACCTGAGTAAATTGCACCCCATCTCGTGAAACAGAAAATTCGATCTTTGTCGGCAATAAAATGGAATGCAAAATACTTTGTAAAAATCCCACCTCAATTCGGCTGGCCGATTGGGCCGTACCTAAATCAATCACCGCATCAAGATCTTGTTGCCTAAAACCTTGCCAACCCTGCTTATAATCGGCGCCGCCCCGCACCCCATCCACCAATGCGTTAGGCCCAGCGGCCATATAACTCGCGTCAGGCTGATGAATTAGCTTTATTGATTGGTTCTTGGCCAAATGGGTAACCCGTTTGATTTTTCCATACTGATTGCCCTGTTGGAATTGGGCTAGCCGCCCAACCAGTTGTTGCCGGTAACTCTCTATATTTGGACACTGTGATTTTGGTTGATTGACCGGCGTAATAATGGCCGCCATTCCGCCCCCGCTGGCCAACACTGCCGGTAAACGAGTTTGACTGTTGACCATAAAACAGCTGATTTCGATGGCTGTAGGGTTATCGACAAAATCTAATTCAGGTCCGTCGGCAAATAGGGTTAATTGGTATTGGGTCTCGGGGGCAAGAAAATCCAATGGAATATCGATTTGCCGTGGTGTTGCATCAGTGATACTGGCTAAAAACCACTGCTGTTTATGTCGACGAGCCATGGTCAGATGGTGGCCAATGTCTGCTTCGATAACATGGGTCTCATCCCAATCAACAGGCACCTGTCGAATAAATTCAAAAGCCAGTTGTTGCCGATAATTTTTGATCATATCGGCGGCCATCTGCATCGGGCTATACAAAGTCACGTAATGGGCTAACTGGCGAGCCAAGGTAGTATGCACTCGGTACTGAGATTGCGGATCAAACTTTAAATCAAATATACCGGGGGTGTAGTCCATCGGCCCACCGAGCAGGCGAGTAAAAGGCAGAACTAGCGTATGCTGTGGTGGATTGCCCTCACTCCAACCATTCCATTCCATCCCGCGCCCGCCTTCTCGGGTCATCATATTCGGGTAAGTCCGGCGAATCCCTGTGGCCTTAATCGGCTCATGGACATTGAGCATGATCTTATATTTAGCGGCCAACTCCACAATACGCCGATAATGATTAACCATTTGCTGGCCATGATGAAACGAACCCGCTGGCGTCATTTTGCCCGCATAACCGGTTTTTACCGCGCGCACCCCATATTTGGCATAGAGCGCGAAGGCTTGTTCGGCTTGTTGCTCATACATCGGAATATTGCCACCGGTTTCATGGTGGCCAATCAAAGTCACGCCCTTTTGCGCGGCATATTTGGCAATATCGGCTAAATCGAAATCGGCATAGGCCTGAGTATAATCTTGGATATTATGGCCCGTATGCCAAGTTTCCCAGCCTTGATTCCAGCCTTCTACTAAAACACCGCCGAAATCATTGGCGGCGGCAAAGTCGATATAGGCTTTCGTGCGCTCGGTAGTGGCACCATGTTTGGGGCCAGCCGTCCATGTATGCTCACGCATATGCATACCCCACCAAATGCCCACATATTTCATTGGCTGGAGCCACGAGGTATCGGTTAACACATTGGGTTCATTTAGATTTTCAATTAGATCTGAAATCAACAGCTCACCTGCATTATCGGCAAGTTGAATCGTTCGCCATGGGGTTTTAAATGGCGTTGCTCCCCGTACTTTGATCCCATCCGGCCATGGCACCAACTCACTGACTAACTTTTTACCTCGTTTAACTAAGGTCATGCCGGCATAATCGGTTAAGGCAGCCTCATGAATACTGAGCAAGGTGCCTTGCTGCGATTGGAAGGTGATTGGCGTATTCACCGCAGTGACATCGGCATAGGGTGTATGCCGATATTCGGCTTCGTAACTATCGAAATCTTGGGGGATCCACCAACTCGTAGGATTACCTACAACCGCAAACTCGGTATTTTCTGCAGTCATCTCAAACCGATTTAAATTGGGCTGTTTAGGCAACACCGTGCGAAACCCAATCCCATCATTAAATACCCTGAAAATTAGCTGAAATGTTCTTTCTAATTTGGTGCTTTCTTTGAGTGTAAGGACTAACTGCCGGTAGTGGTTTTCAAGCTGTTTAGTCTGGCCCCAAGGTCGTTGCCAAGGCGCATTGACCTCGGTGATGACCTGCTCAATTACAGCTAAGTTAGACCCTAATGCCGGTTGCTGTTTAAAGGTAAAGTCTATTGCCGAATCGTCAATGATTAACTGTTTATCTTTACTCAGTTGATATTTAGCAATGCCATCAATTATTTTAACTTGTAACTCAACGCGGCTATCTGGTGAGCCTAAGGTTACCTGTACGCTTGCATGGGCCGACAGCGCCACACTTAAGCACAATAACCCGCCCGCCAAACACAGCCACTTCAACATCCGTTTATAACCAACTGTTCGCATCGATCATGCGACTACCACTCGCATCGGTGACCGCATAGTTAAATCCCGGCTGAATACAATAAGAACCGTATTCACCTGTGTTAGATAAGGCCAAGAAACCCACTTGGAATTGCTTATAATCACCCAACTTTTTGGCGATCCGTTCAACCGCTTCCTTGCAGGCCTGCTCTGGCGATCGCCCCTGACGCATCAACTCTACAACAAGGTGACAACCGACAGTTTTAATCATCAACTCACCCATGCCGGTAGCGGTGGCCGCGCCCACTTCGTTATCGACATACAACCCCGCCCCAATTAACGGCGAATCGCCAACTCGCCCCGACATTTTAAATGCGGCGCCGCTAGTGGTACAAGCACCCGACAAATTACCCTGGTCATCGAGGGCCAGCATGCCAATGGTGTCGTGATTTTCCACATTGATCACCGGCGCATACTTGGACTTTTTAAGCCACTGTTGCCAAGCTGACTTGGCTTTAGGGGTTAATAGGTTTTCTTGTATAAAGCCTTGTTTCAGCGCAAATTGCTCGGCTCCTTCACCGACCAACATCACATGGGGGGTTTGTTCCATCACTTGGCGTGCCACAGATATGGGGTGTTTTATATTTTGTAAAAAGGCTACCGAGCCGCAATCCTGATTGTGATCCATGATGCAGGCATCGAGCGTAACTTTACCTTCGCGGTCGGGAAAACCACCATAACCAACCGTGGTCACTTCAGGATCGGCTTCTGGTACACGGACACCTTGCTCAACTGCATCGAGGGCAGTGCCTTTGTTTGTTAGTATTTTCCAAGCGGCTTTATTGGCTGGAATACCATGCTCCCACGTGGATACCACAATAGGCTTTTTAACTGACCTAGGCTCTGCTTGCGAAGATTGTTTGGCCTGCGCGCCGGGCAGCATCGAAGACATGCCAAGGCCCGCCACTAATTTAAGAAACTGTCTTTTATTGATCACCTTAAATTCCTTATCTTTTCTAACGATTTTCAAGAATAAAGTGCAGCTCACCACCGGCACTTAGTTGTTGATGCGTAATATGATTCACGGTTAACACTTCGCCATTCAGCAGCACCTGTTTGACAAAACCTTGCTTGTCGCCACTTTGACTGACTTTAAGAAACTTACCCTTACCCACATTAATGCTGACGTGGTCAAACAATGGGGTACCAAACACATATTCACCGCTGGCCGGATTTACCGGATAAAAGCCAAGAGCACTAAATACATACCAAGCCGACATCTGGCCCACATCATCATTGCCGGCCAAGCCATCGGGCCCATTGCGGTACATCGTTTGGCGAATTTGGCGAATTTGCTGTTCACCTTTCCACTTTTGCTGGGTAAAGGCATACAAATAAGGAATATGATGGCACGGCTCGTTACCATGGGCGTACTGGCCAATCAGACCGGAAATATCCGGCGACACATCGCCTTCCATATGCGAGCTGACGCTAAACAATTGATCTAATTTCGATACGAACGGCGACTCACCGCCAAATAGTTCGATTAGTGCGGGCACATCATGAGGTACAAACCACGAGTATTGCCACGCATTGGCTTCGGTATAATCGGTTACCCGATGATCCACATGGGTCGGGCTAAACTCTTTGACCCATTGGCCTTGTGCATCTTTGCCGCGCATAAAGCCGACGGATGTATCGAATAAGGTCTTAAAAGAGTTGGCCCGTTGACTAAAATATGCGGCGTCGTCGCTTTTGCCTAAGGCCTTGGCCATGCGGGCGATGGCCCAGTCATCGAAAGCATATTCTAAGGTTTTGGACACCGCTTCGAGTTCTAATTCTGAGGGGATATAACCGTGTTTTTTGTATAAGTCGATACCAAACTGATCTTGCATGGCCGAGGCTTTAATGGCCGCATATAAACGCTCAGGATCCACCTTAGTCAGCCCTTTAAAATACGCATCGACGAGCACGGGTACCGCATGATAACCAATCATCACATCGGTTTCATTCGACATCAGATCCCAAGTGGGTAATAGTCCCGTTTCATCATAAAAGGCCAGCATAGACTCGACCATATCATTGATTTTGTCACCATCGCTGATGGTTAACAGCGGGTGCAAGGCACGGAAGGTATCCCACAGCGAAAATAAGGTGTAACGGTTAAAATCTTGGGTTTGATGAGTCGCGCCATCGGCACCAAAATAGCTGCCGTTTTGGTCATTAAATAATTGAGGCGCTAAGAATGAATGATACAGGGCGGTGTAGAACACGGTTTTGGCCTCTTCATCGCCATCTTCAACATTAAACTTACTTAACTGCGCCGCCCATTTATTGGCGGCCGACTGTTTGACTTGCTCAAAATCAAAGCCATTTACTTCTGCCGCTAGATTCTGTTTAGCATTATTGATGCTGGTATAAGACATGCCTAGCTTGGCCACTAAAGGCTGACCGTCAATATCACCAAAATCTAATACCACTTCACTTTTTTCGGTATTGATCACATCGCCTTTTAGCGCGATGGTTTCATCGAAGGCCTTGCCTTCTACATAAAACTGATGATTAAAAGGTTGGTTAAATTCCACCACAAAATACACCGGCTGATACTCTGTCCAACCTGTGGAAATCCTGTATCCCTGCACAGTGCGGTCATCAACCACGCGCATAAAGGTCGCCACCGGCTTATCGTAGTTCTGGGCATAACCTAAGTCGATCAACAGCTTGGCCGATTCCTCGCCGGCAAAGCTATAACGATGTACGCCAGTGCGCTCGGTCACGCTAAGCTCGGCTGTGACTTTTTCATCTGTAAGCTCCAGCGAGTAATAGCCGGCACGGGCTTGCTCATTATCGTGACTGTAAG
This sequence comes from uncultured Paraglaciecola sp., assembly GCF_937123705.1. Classification (GTDB taxonomy): domain Bacteria; phylum Pseudomonadota; class Gammaproteobacteria; order Enterobacterales; family Alteromonadaceae; genus Paraglaciecola. Next base: position 80,918 of record NZ_CAKZKO010000056.1, read on the forward strand.
TAGTCACCACCCTGTTTAATTCATTATCCAGCCGTTGTGTATAGTCTCCGCGAAAGGGCATCACTAAAATATCGAGTAGATCACCCACGCCGGTGCCCGATAAATGGGTATGGCTAAAGCCGAATAATTGATTGTCAGAATAGTTGTAGCCTGAGGTCCAGTCCCAGCCTTTAGATGGATTATCAGGACTTAGCTGCACCATACCAAAAGGTACTGTGGCGCCCGGAAAGGTATGCCCATGGCCACCGGTACCAATTAAGGGGTCAACATATTGCAACAACGCCTTGTCTGTGGTTGAAAGGGTATGCGCTGCCGCTACTGTCGTTTGCGCTGGCTGCTGAGAACTGCTGCACGCGGCTAAGAGTATGGGTAGGACTAAGGAATAGCCAAGTATTTTCATTTTTTATATCCGTAATTATTCATGTTGAGCATTTATACAAGCCTAATCTTCCAGCTTGTCATACCAATTTTTCTTCAAAATGTAGGAGGTTAAAAGCATGATGCCGATCCCCGCCAGCATAGGCACAAACTCTTGGATCACCAGATAAATCGGGATCACCACCAAGGAAATTTGCCAAATCATGCCAACGCCCACATTCAACATATCGCGGGAAAAGTGACTGTTGGGTTCAAACTCTGGATGCTGTACTTTGACTTTAGCGCGAATAGGCCCCCATACACCCCAAGGCCTTACATTTTGATAAAAGTCCATCAGCACTTTGTCATCTTCGGCGGGAGTCAATAAGGTGCCGATAATGCTACCGAGCAAACCGGCTAATAATAAATAAGGGAAAGCAAACAAAGGTTGAATGTCCGGTGCAATCAATGGCAATAACAAAGAAGCCAGCAGCCCCGACAACATGCCCCAGAAATAACCATAAGCATTAAAGCGCCACCAGTGCCATTTCAGTAGGTTGGCCGCCGCATAACCGCCAAACAAGGCGCCAAAGATCCACTGCATAATGTCATTAATGCTAGTGATCACAAAACCTAGGCCGACACCCACCACCACTAGCAACACTGACACCAGATAACTCATCTTAATATAGGTCTTTTGCGGGGCATTAGGGTTGATATAACGCTTATACAGATCGTTAACAAAATAGGCCGGTGCCGCGTTCACTGTCGCCGCATAGGTCGACATAAAGGCTGCCAATAGACCGGCAATAAGCAAGCCGGTTAAACCTACCGGCATAAAATTTTGAATGGCGTAAGGTAATATTTGTTCGAAATCAAATGCCTGGCCACTCGCTTGGATTTTAGGGCCCATATACACTAAGGCCAAAACGGTTAAGCCGGCCACCAACATAAAGCGTGGGAAAAACATCACCAGTGATACTATGCCACTCATCTTGGCCGCTTCTTTGGCATTGCGAGTGGCGAGAATACGCTGCATATCGTAGTTTGGCACCGGCCCGGCCATGCTAAACAGCACGCCCTTAAACAGCATCATCATAAAAAACAGGCCAAACAACGAGAAATCATCTTGCTGCATTTTAAGGTTAACCGAGTCGATAACACCGCTCCAGTTCAAATCTAATTCCCAGCCAAACCACAATGACTTCCAACCTTGTGGGATCACCGCATTCAGCGCCTCGGGACTGACCATATTGATTGCAATGATACCCACCGCCAAAGAGGCAATGGCCATAATCACAAACTGCAACAACTCGGTAAAGACCACACTGAACATGCCACCTTTAACAACATATAAAGTTGTAATAGCAAAAATCACTATGGCGTAAGTATCGGCTGAGAATTCCCAAGGGAAGAAGATCACCGCAAATTTGCCAATACCTTTAAACGCATAGGCAATAAACCCAATGGCGCTAACCAAGGCGAATATCACCACTATCATGTGTGACAACTCAGCGCCGCGGCCAGTGCCGAAACGAGTTTTAAGCCACTCGGCACCGGTAAGCACATTAGATCGGCGCAACCAAGCCGACAGATAAATCATCAAAAACACTTGGTTGAATATGGGCCAGATCCACGGTAGCCAGGCGCTTTTTAATCCATAGACGAATAACATCGACACCAGCCACATGGTGCCGGTGATATCGAACATGCCCGAGGCATTAGACACGCCCAAGGCCCACCATGGAATTTTTTTACCGCCCAAAAAATAGGAATTTAAGTCTTTGGAAGCCTGCTTTGAAAGGTAAAACCCTATGCCGATAGTGGCCACCAAATAGATGGCAATAATGGCAATATCAATATGCGCTAATGTCATTCTCACACCTTTATTAGTATTTTAGTAGGTGTCCACAATGGACATCTGAGTGAGTTTTTGTCGAAGCGTATCTTCGGTCAATTCAACCCCAACTGGCAATGGCATCGAAATCGTTTTATCAGTCATTGGCAGCAAATCGAAGAAATTATCGCTGAAATTTCCGACAACGCCTTCAATCGACAAATATAACTGCCTAACCAACGTATCGCTGCTTAGTTTCAGTTCAATTTTGCCTGCCAGGATCCGGCTAGCGATAGCAATCTTGGCCGGTTTAAGTTTAAGTGCCTTGGTCTGATCAAAATAATGTAAGGCTTGGCTCAGCAACGCTGCATCTTTACTTCTTAGGTTGGCCACCAGTACCACTTGCTGCTGATCATATTGCTGTAATAAATCATTTATCTTCAAATGAGACAAAAGCATGCAGCTATTTGGCACAGATCCCACGGACATTGTATCGCCCCATAAAATATCGCCAGCAAAGTTAATTAATTTTAATTCTAAGTCCAACTCATCTGCGCTAGGTGCATCACTCACCAAACTCACAATAAGATCCTGCTGTTTTTGTTCGATAAACACGGCCTTATGCTCGAATGAACGCTTGGCCTGATAATGCATAGCTTTCCAGCGGCCAAAATAGTCGATACTTGACCATGACGCCACCGGCCAGCAATCATTAAATTGCCAGTACAAGGTGCCCATACAAAATGGCATGGCCAATCTATGGGATTCAAAGGCAATTTTCATGCCTTGTGCCTGCACGACTTGGCTCATATACAAGAAGCTCTCGAAGTCTTTGGGCTGGCGATATTCTTGCAACATATACTGCTTAATCAGTTGATTGCCGCGACCATGTTTTTGATGAACGCCCATAACATCGGATTCAATATGCCAATCCTGCTCAACCGAATATTGTTTCACTGACTCCATGATGGGGAAAGACTGAAAGCCATATTCGCTCATAAAGCGCGGCACCCTATGCCTAAACTCTTCGAAGGGCTCCTCACCATGCCACACCCCCCAATAATGGTTATCACCGCGTTTATCGTCTTGCGGATCCTCCCAGAAACCAATAGGTGAAGAGGGGAAATAGAAACGATCAGGATCGTAGGTTGCTACCATGCTTGGCAATAGTGTATTAAACAGTTCTGCATAGTCTTGCTTTAATCTTTCATACAATTCATCGGAATAAGCAAACTTCTCTGGCCATTGCCAATCTTGAATGCCCATTTCAACCTCATTATTGCCACACCAAAGGGCAATACAGGGATGATTACGCAGGCGTTTAATATTATATTTTGCCTCGGCTTGCACGTCTTGTAAAAAGCTCTCATCGGCGGGATACAAAGTGCAGGCAAACATAAAATCTTGCCAGATTAATATGCCATATTCATCGGCTAAGCGATAAAATTCATCGCTTTCATACACACCACCGCCCCATACTCGTAACATATTCATATTAGCGGCGACGGCATCTTCGAAGATCTGGCGATATTTATTATTATCGACTCGATTTAAAAAACTATCGGAAGGGATATAATTGGCGCCCTTCATAAATACAGGGTGGCCATTGACCTTAATATAAAAGCATTCACCCTCTTCATCGGGCTGATTAACCACTTCTATGCTTCTTAAGCCAATTTCTAACTCAGCTTGATCCCGTTGAACATTGTCAGTTATTAAGGTCACAGAAAATTGATATAAAAAAGCCTGACCTAGGCCATTAGGCCACCAGCGTTGTGGATTATCGATATCTATTGCTACCTGAATTCTGTTGCTCGCCGTTTGAAAATAGCTAACAACATTTAACTCGGGAAGCTGTGCACACTGGATAGATAAACGGCTATTAGATTCACTGGCCTGATTAAGTTTCACATTTAATATCAGTTTGGCTTGATTATCATTCAACTCCAGTTGCTGATAGGCCACATCTTGAATACGGCAATCAGCGCTGGCCTGTATATAGATATCGCGCCAGATGCCACTAGTGACAAAACGCGGGCCCCAATCCCAACCATAGTGATAAGGTGCCTTGCGGGTATATACACTAAGCCTTTCCTCGGACTTGTCATTCTCAGCTGGATAGGTAAAACCATTGGCCAGATATTGTGAATACACTTCTTTGATGGGCGATCTAAATCTAACTAACAACTGATTATTACCGGCCTTGAGCTGTTGTTTACAATCCACCCTATGACCAACGAACATATTGCTGCTGGATAAAATCACATTGTCGTTGAGCATGACATCGCAATAGGTATCTAAACCATCCATGATTAAATCAACTTGTGGCTGCCCAATTAATTCGGCTTCCACATTAAATTCAAGTTTATATTCCCAGTCTTGCTGCTCAATCCACTGGAGGTTATTTTCTTCGCAGCGGTAAAAGGGGTCAGCAATCAACTCATTGGCCAGTAAATCGGTAAAATTACAGCCAGGAACAGTGGCTGGCAGCCACTCCTGAGTGCCCACCTGCCGAAACTGCCATTTGCCATTTAGGCTTTGGCGGCTCGGCTCGGCCGCTTTATCTGTTCGAGTATTCAACATCATTTTTCCATTCGTTGAAGCCAAATTATTGTCCATATACCAACGCCTTCAACTTCATTAAATCGGTTAATTGACCTGTGTGCACCCCGGAGAAAGCGTGCAAAGAGATGTTGTTGTGCTGCCCATTGACCGCTTCCAGTAGTAAGTCCGCGTTATGATGGGAGACATTACCCGCAATCACAACTTCGAGTTGATTGTTTGCCTTTTCAACCACTTGCACTAATTCTGGTAAACCTTTGTCAGCACCAAGGTTACTGAGCCAAGGCGTGCCACTGGTTAGCACCCGACCGATACCGAGATCGACCAATTGCTGTATGGCATCGCCACGAGAACTCAACATATCGATGGCACGGTGGAAGGTCATAGACATCCCAACACGCTGACAAATAGCCAAAACCTGCGCCGTTGCATCAAGATCGATATGTGAGCCAGATAGGTCTAGCGCACCAAAAACAATGCCATTAGCCCCCGCCTCGGCTATAAAATCAATCTGTTGTTGCATTTGTTCTAATTCGACGGCGCTATAGTGAAAGTCTCGATTATGAGGTCTTAGCATCACCATCACATCCAGCTTGTTAGCCGCCGTTTTACAGGCCAACTGAACCGCTTCGATACTTGGGGTTAATCCGCCCAAATGCATCTCACTGCATAGCTCTATCCGCTGGGCGCCACCTTGGATGGCAACCTGCACATTATCGGCTAGCAAGTGCAGATCATCGGTGGACATACAGACTTCAACAGGGCGCATCAGTGTATTCCTATCAAGCCAATATGACTGGTTGACTGGGCAACATCAGTTTGGGCCAGTTTCAGCCCGATCCTTATGACTTGTTGACCGGCCAATTTTTCTAAGCTTTGAGAAAATTTCTGCCATTGCTTAGGCTGGCTGGGAATATCGAATTTGAACTCTTGCCCACTCTTAGTCTGCATCCACAAGCTTAATACGCCATCGGGCAAGTCGGTTTGGGTTACTAAGGTTAATTGGCTTTGCGGGCGAATCTCGAAATGGGTCTGGTACAGTGGAATAATTGCATTCCCAGCGCGTAAATCGGCTTCTATGGCTAATGAGCTGCCGCCGTTATAGGCTTGGTTAAAATTGTAATACACTGAGACTTTATCGTTTCCTTCCACTGCAAATTGCCAGGTGGGCAATATGTCCTGCTCAGCCATGTTATGCCATTCACCATCCTCAACTTGGCCTTTTTCGGCACGCATTAACCCGTGGCCGGTATTGAAATGGGTCAGGAAGGGTAAGCTGGTTAGACTCGACTTCGCTGGCACATAGCGCCCTAGACCTGGCCAATTGGCATCATCAATAGCAAGGTTTAAGTCATCACCGGCAAAAAAACGGGTTTCGGCCGCATAAAATCTACGATGATCATTCTTGTCGGTTCTATAACCACTGAGGATTGGCAATTTATCATTACCATCAAAATTAAAGTTTACATTATTTGCAAATAGCGCAATCGAGCTAAGCGCTTTGTCCCCTTGCCCCGGAAAAATATCGGTTAGCCAATCGGTTTCAACAAACATACTTTGGGCTTTACGCTCTGGCCATAAATCTATTCCAGAATAAACCTCGTAGGGTGAACGCTGCAATGAAGTAGCTTTATGATTGGTGGCTTTGAGCATTTCTTCATCCCACCAATAATTTAAAAAGATAGCGTCAGAAACACGGCCTTTGGCCCCAATCCCTTGCTGAAATAGCACTTGATTCTTATCATTTAACGCATTTTGCCATTTGACCCGACCATCCATAATCATGGAGTCGTACCAATGGATCTCCATTTCGGGCGGGGCAAGACTGGTCAGGTAAGCCATAAAAACTTGCATCTCAGCAGCCAGCTTCGCCGCTCGGTCATAATCACGAGCAAAAAAACGCAGCTCATTGTTTTCGTCTTTTACTCTGGTTAAATCGGTTTCTTGATTCATTAACCAGCCATCAAAACCATAAAATTCAGCGATGTCGACTAGCTTATGGGCAGCAGGAAATCCACCGGATTTATCCCGTTGTAGCAGTTGCGCCACAGTATCGGCACTACCACCAAAACGAGCAATGCCCAAAAATACCGAGCCAATGACTTTGACCCCGTTTTTATGGGCAGCCTCTACCCAAGGCCGTGCGGGAATATTTATGGTTTGGGTGGCCGTGCCAGCGAACCAATTGAGCACATCGATTTGTGACCAATGGGTAAAATTATATAAATTAAATTTTTGTTGTGGTTCAAGATAATTGGCAAAATTATTCATGCCATCGGGGGCTATTAACACTTTAACCTTGCTGTCTTTATTGCCTTGTAGAGGAGCGACGAATCGAGAAGCCAGTGGTTGAGTAGACACATTGCGTTTGTCAGCAAGTTTTGACTGAGGTGACCACTGTTGTAATTGATCTAAGGTTAAGGAAAAAGGCACCTGATCTTGGTTAATCTCGGCTTGGCCAGAGGCACAGGTTAACGCCAGTAAGCTCAAGACATACAAGGATAGTTTCATAAAGTTGAATTCCACAAAGCAATCATCCGAGAAACGGATGAAGACCTAAAATACGATAATAACTCTCGCTGCACCTTATTCGTGGCGCAACGAGATATTACTTATATGCTTATTAAAACTTAAAGTTCAGGACCTATTAGTTCAATTTCAGCCACTTGCATTAAGGTGTCATCACCTTTGTTTTTGGTAATATTCAAACGATAACTGCTATAGGCAAAACCATTCCCCATTTCAAACAACTTACGCTCGAAACGATTATCGAATGATTCACCAATCCAACTCGCCACTGGCGTCCATGTAACCCCACCATCGTTAGAGCCAACTAAGGTGAAGTTTTCTGGATCGCGGCCTGGGGCATCATTAGCACTAGTGATAGCTATACTGCTTACAATACGGGCGGTATCGAAGTCTACTTGTACCCAAGATGGATTTTCAACCGTAGGAGCGCCGCTCCAGTCATTGTGATCGAGCCATTTGGTTTCGACATTATCATCGAATACAAACTGTTCGGCTTCACCATCTCCTATGCGATTTCTAGCGGTATATACTGCATCGGCGGCAGACGAATGGTCAACGGCTGCATATTGCGGCCCTAGCATCTCGATTTCAGCCACTTGCATTAGCGTGTCATCACCTTTGTTCTTGGTGATATTCAAGCGATAGTAAGTGAATGCCAAGTCGTTTCCGAAGCTAAACTGTTTACGCTCAAAACGGTCATCAAAGGACTCGCCTATCCAGCTGCCTAAGACAATCCAGTTAGTACCATCCATTGAACCTGCAATATTGAAGTTTTCAGGATCGCGCCCCGGTGCATCATTAGCACTGGTAAGCGCCAACTTATTAACCGCCACGGCATCAAGGGTTTGAATTTGTATCCAAGATGGATCTTCATCCGTTGGTGCACCTGACCAGTCATTGTGATCTAACCATTTAGTATTGGCATCGCCATCAAAGGCAAATATTTCCGCTTCGCCATCGCCGATGCGATTACGACCGGTGATCACCACGCCTGCAGATTGACCATGATTAAGGCCTGCGACTTTTGGACCAATCAGCTCAAACTCAGCGACCTGCATCAAGGTATCATCACCTTTGTTTTTAGTGATATTCAGGCGATAAGTCTCGAACGCCAGTACATTATCGACCCGCAATAACTTACGCTCGAAACGCTCATCGAACGCCTCACCAATCCACTCACCTAAAGTCACCCAAGTTGTGCCGCCGTCATTGGAGCCCACTAAAGTGAAGTTTTCAGGATCACGGCCCGGCGCATCATTGGCACTAGTAATACCTAATACATCAACGGCCACTGCTTGCGGAAAATCAACCTGAACCCATGACGGATTATCAACAGTTGGAGCGCCGCTCCAGTCATTGTGATCGAGCCATTTAGTTTCAGCATTATTATCGAAAGCGAAAGACTCTGCTTCACCGTCACCGATACGGTTTCTAGCAGTAATAACCCCAGTTCCTACCGGGTCGGTATGATCGACGCTTGCATGAATGGGTCCTACAAATTCAATTTCAGCCACTTGCATTAAGGTGTCATCACCCTTGTTTTTGGTAATGTTCAAGCGGTAATGAGTGTATTCGAGTCCATTACTGAATCTGAATTCTTTACGTTCAAAGCGTTCATCAAAGGTTTCGCCAATGAAACTGGCCAACGCCACCCAATTGGTGCCATCGTTTGAGGCAACTAAAGTAAAGTTCTCAGGATCACGGCCCGGTGCATCATTGGCACTGGTCATAAACAAGCTGCTGACCGCCTGAGCTTCGGCAAACTGCACTTGAACCCATGAAGGATCTTCAACGCTAGGCGCTCCACTCCAGTCATTGTGATCCAACCATTTAGTTTCCGCACTGCCATCAAAGGCAAAGGATTCAGCTTCTCCATCACCGATGCGATTACGAGCTGTGATTATGGCGCTGGCCAAATTCACGTCGTTAGTCACTTCCTGTACCGGGCCACTGCTTGGCGTGTCATCGAGGAAAGGTAATTCCACATCGATAACTTGGTCGGCTGTCATACCGAGTTCTGCCAAGAAAGGTACGGCACTAACAGAAGCTAATAAACGTTCACGAATAGGTGCCAACACCGAAGGTTCGCCACCCATGGCCAATTCGGTCAATGAAACGGTTTCATCAAGCAAGGTATTAAATTGCTCAAGCTCATTGATGTGAGCAAAAGCTGCATTCACTAGAGACAACTTGATAACATTGGCGTTAGCTAACACATCACTACAAACTTCTTCACCTGGTGTTGCATCACCATTTTCTTCAAATAGTGGGTCGCCATTTTCATCCACGGCTTGTAGCGTTTCACAGTCTTGACCTACAACGAAGTTATCGTAAGACTCAGCGCTGATCAAAGGTAGGTCAAAAACATTGCTACCGGGAGAAAACACGCCTAATGCTTTTAAAGTAATGGTAGAAAACTCACTCATAGCCAGTTCAAACAAAGGCCTAACTGAAATATTCTTACCGGCAGCTGCGGCGTTTTCGAGTAAATCGGATGCAATTGTGGTCAAAGAGTTAGCCACAAAACTGGCATCAGCTGACCCATCTGCACTACTTGCGTAGGGCACAGAAACATAGGCCAAGGATTTTAAGGTTGAGCCAGTCAACGGCGCACCACTGAGTTCCATACCCATATCGACACCGGCGCAAGTGATAGCATCACACATCATAGTGGTTGCGCTATCAGCTGTTACAGTTACAACAACAGCGCTGTCGATACCAAAACCTGGATTCGCTTCGAGCTGCAAATTAATCTCACCATGGCTATCCGTTTGGCTGCCAGAAGAGATAACAATATCAGCACCATTAAGTTGAGTAATCGCGACTTTAGCACCGCTTAACGTCCCTTTTACCGCCGACCCCATTACATCTGCCGATGTCATGGTGTTAACCGCTGCTCGAGCGGGCAAATCTGTGGCGACGGGATCATTACCGCTACCACATCCATAAAGTGAGCCCATTGCAATAATAATGGCAGCAGGCTTAAATGTTTTATAGAGCTTGTTCATTCATTTTTCCTCTATTCAATCTGTTTAACGTCATCTGTTTAAATACATTCATATTCTGGGAGATACTTAAAATCTGTAGTTAACCCCAGCATATAAACGACGTCCGCTATAACTATTTGAAATAAAACGATTCTTAGTGTCGTTTCCTAAATGGGTGTAATTGTCTGATTCAGTTAAGTTAATAACGGAGGCGGACAGAGTGAGATTTTCAGTGATGTTGTAGCTACCGTTGATGTCAATTTGTTCATAGGTGTCGGTGTAATAGTTTTTCTCCCAAGACAAATTCAGGCCACCTATTGTTGGCCCACGCTGATTGTATGAGATCCGTGCACTAAACAAGTCATTTTCATAAAAAACTGAGAAGTTACCTTGATACTTAGAGCTTCCGGCAAGAGGTGATTCACCCACTTTAGTACCATCCACTTCAACATCTGCAACATTGGTTAAGTTACGAGTAAAGTTACCGTAAATACCAAAACCATTGTCGAAAAAGTGCTGCGCAGCCAGTTCCATACCTTTGGAAATAGCATTAGAACCATTTCCTGAAGTAGAGAAATTCCTTACTACAACATCACCACCTAGTGATACATCTTGCCCATTAGGTAATGTGAAGTTCCTACTTGGAACATTGCGATCAACTTCTAAGATCAAAGGCACCACAAAGTTATCAATATTCTTATGGAATACGGCTAAGCTGATACCTGAGCCTTCGCCATAATAATATTCTAGAGAGATATCCATTTGAGTCGATTTAAATGGTTCGAGAGTAGAGTTACCGCCACTTCCGGTCCAACCTTCGCCATCTCTTTCAGGATTAAAATCATCACGAGCACTGGAATCAGACGCCCACTCCGCAGAACGATAGGTTAATGTTTGGAACTGCCCCAAATCACTGTAACCTGGTCTGGAAATTAATTTAGCCGCTGCACCACGTAACACCCAATCTTCATTAATGTCCCACGCGATATTGAAGCTAGGTAACACTTCAGTGTCTTTGCTCTCTTTTGGTACTATGACAATTTCTTTTTGCACCGCTGTATCATTTGGAATATCGACGCCATTGTCGTCAGTTCTATCTAAGCGATACTCAAAACGGTCGCTGGCCGTACTGGTTGTGGTAGTCTGCACTACACGTACACCAAAGTTACCACGTACTTTGTTCCAGCTATAATCTGCTTGGGCATAAGCGGCATAGATTTTCTCTTCCACTTCATATACATAATCCGGTTCAAAGCGGGTATAAGGTTTGAAGTTAGCGTTAAGGTTCGCTTGATATTTATGCCAGTCTACTGCGGGGAAAAGATTGGTATTAATCACATCAGATAAATTACCTAAAGGCGCATCGGCCAATACATCGGTAATCAAAGGAATACCATCGTTACGAGAGTAATCATCCTCTAAAGTGATGCCACCAGGAGCGGCCTCGCCTGCGGCGACATCAAAGTCTTTTGCTAAGTAGAAGGTATTTCGTGTATCACGGCGAATACTGCCGTTGCGGTATTTAACCCCAAAACGTAATGCATCCACGCCATCCCAATCGGGAAGATATTCCAAGTCTAACTGGGCGTAATCTTCTTCTTGAGTACCACCTACAAAACTAGAATCTGTTGCGCCTATATCTGGCTCACCACCGATGCCATTTTGTAAATTTGTGAACATAGCTGGATCCATATAAGTTTCCAACTGTTGGCCGCTAAAATCCCAACCCCAAAAATCAGAACCATTGACGGCTTGACTATTTGAACCTGAATAGTAGGCAGAACGGTATTTTTCGGTGGGGCCACCTTCAGACTCAGTATGGCCTGCAACAAAATCGAGACTATATGAATCACCTTCATATTTAGCGAAAATATCGAAGGTATCAGAGGTGGATTCTTCGATAACGAATTCGCCGTTTATACGAGGAATTTGGGCTATGGCTTCAGCACCATTGGCACCCACAGAGTAATCGATGCCGGTAACAAATTCTGCCGCTTCGTCGACTCTGACGTCGGTCCAATAATTTCTATTGTTGTGCCACTCTGGGTATTCGAGCTGGTGCAAGATTGAGTTCAAACCCAAGGTAAAGCGGAAATAGTTGATACCCATTTCGAAGTTTTCAGTCGGTGCCCATTGAGCAGTAAACTGAACACCAGTACGCTCACGATCTTCTTCAAGCACTAATTGACGGAAACTCTGTGGTGCAAAACCGACGGCTCCACCTTCAACCAATTGACCATCTTTCATTTCAGAATACTCGTAATTCTGGTTCATGATATTAATGGCAGAAGTTTGAGTTCGATTGGTTCTATCCTGTTGGGTATAACCGACCAACATACCGAAATTTTCGTCTTCATTTTTCCAAGAATAAATACCACTAAATTGTGGCTCGTACTTATCGGTTACATCGGCATAGGTATATTCTAAGTTCACTGCACCCGAACCACTTTCCATATCCAATGGTTTGCGACTATGCACTATAACAGTACCACCTACGCCGCCCTCATCTAAGCGCGCTTCAGAAGACTTGTAGACTTCAACACGCCCAACTAAGTTAGACGGCAATAGTTCGTATGAAAATGAGCGGGAAGGCGCACCAGGTGATGAGGCAATAAAGTTGCCATTAAGCTGAGTAAAAGTTAGATCCGAAGAAAGGCCACGAATACTCACCGAAGAGCCTTCACCACCACTTCGCTGGATAACAACACCAGGTATACGCTGCAATGAATCGGCAACGTTTTTATCGGGGAATTTACCAATATCTTCTGCGTTAATCGCATCTAATACTGAGTTAGACAATCTCTTCATCGCAAGGTTTTCTGCGGCACTGGCGCGGATCCCTCTAACTTCAATGACTTCTGCTTCTTCTTGTTCCTTATCTGCTGTTTGCTGTTGTTCTTGAGCATGGGCTGAACCCATGGCCGAGAAAATCGCAATACAGAGCAACGATCGTTTAAAGACCGCCGAGGTTGGCGAAAACGCCGATTTACCCATGGTGCGTGCTTTCATGATATTTCCTCTACTAACCTTTTCTTATAAGTAAATGAATGTTTATTTTTATACTTTCTTAACGTCCCTATTTATTGAAACTTAATGCGGCTATTCCTTAGCAATACGGTCATCATCCTTTAATAGATAATTCAATCACAACCGTTACGGTAAACTGTTCGTTAGGTACAACCACAAATGTAATCGATTACATCCATTCAAAACAAAAACTGATAAAAACTCTCTAAATCAGTATAAAATTAACTACAAAAAATGCCATTTGTAATCGATTACAAGAAGGTAATCTTAGTAGGGTGCAATTTTTCTGTCAACTTGTATTTATAATATTATAACAAATTAGTAACAGTTTTAGTTTTGTAAACGTACTGGCCCACTACTGTCTCGCTCAAGCAATGAATAAGGCAAAATGAAGCGATTTCGACTCATGGGTATACCTTTAATTTGTTGCATCACTACCTCAACAGCCTTTTTACCCATTTCCAAAGTTGGCTGGTCAATAGTGGTTAGCGGCGGATCAATAAAAGCCGATACTTTTATGTTATCGAAACCTACCACTGAGATATCTTGCGGGACCCGTAAACCATGTTTTTTTAGCTCATGAATAGCACCGATAGCAATATCATCGTTAAAACAAATGACTGCCGTGAGGGGGTTGTTTTGTGCAAGCAACTGTCTAATCCCTTGTTGCCCAAACTCAATAGAGTACTCGCCCCCAACGATCATATTGTCATCTAACGGGATACCTTCTTCTGACAATACACTTCTTATTCCTGCTAGACGATCTTGATATATTCGACTCTCAATTTGCCCTGTTATCACGCCAAAATGAGAGTGCCCATAACCAACCAAATGATTTGTAATGGCACGGGTTGCGGCATGATTATCCAATTCAATAAAGGGATAATCATGCTCGCTTTTTATCCTTTCACACACACTAACCATAGCAACTTGCTCAGCTAGATAAGCGTCATTTTTGGAAAAAGGAAAAGAATGGTCAAGATGAATTAAGCCGTCAGCACGGTTTGAAAGCACCATAGCGGCATATTCATTTTCGCGCTTGATATCACCTTGAGTATCTCCCAATAACACAGAATATCCTTGCTCTTGCGCCGCAATTTCTATGCCTTGAATAATCTTTAAAAAGAACGGGTTCACTAAGTTCGGTACTAACACCATTAACGCATTAGACTTACCTGTTTTAATACTAGATGCCAAAGAGTTCGGACGATATCCTGCTTGCTCAATGGCTTTAAAAACCCGCTCTTTGGTCTTGGCGGTCACCTGTTCAGGATTTTTTAATGTCCGCGACACAGTGGCGGTCGACACTCCGGCCAATTTGCATACTGTTTTGATCGTAGTCATCGTAAAATCACTTCCAAATACTTATATTGTTAAAAATAGGTAAATAGCCATAAATCCTGATAAAAGTAATGCACCACATGGCAAACAACAAGTTTCTAGAATACTTTCTGATTAGCTATCCAATAACTAACCCCCCTCGAAAGGCTTCTTCTTCTTTCATCATCAACAAAAAACAAAATAACCTTACAATTCAACATCTTATAGCAATAGCTCGAAAGTAATTTAGATATTGAATAATTCTTACCCTTACTATACTATGACTAAATGTAATCGATTACAACACTCCAAATCTAATTAAAAACAATGCTCCCAAGCATGGATTTAGCAGCTTAATTTGGACTTAAACTATTGAATATAAAATGAAATATATAAAAAACATCGCTCTTTCTTGTGTTCTATCATTGTCATGTATGGCGGCACCGCCTCAATCAACAAGTTCAGTAAACTTGGTAGAACACGACTTAGTCCAATATGTAAACCCACTGATGGGCACCGATTCTAAGTTTAGCCTGTCCAACGGCAACACTTACCCCGCCATTGCCACGCCTTGGGCGATGAATTTTTGGACACCGATGACCTCGAAAATGGGTGACGGCTGGACTTACAAATATAACGAAAACAAGATCCGTGGCATTAAACAAACCCATCAACCCAGCCCTTGGTTAAATGACTATGCTGCGTTTTCTTTGATGGCCGTGACCGGCGAATTAAAATACAAAGAAGATGAACGTGCATCGTGGTTTTCCCATAAAGCCGAGCAAGCCAGTCCTGACTATTACAGCGTGTATTTAGCCGACTATGATGTGACTGCCGAAGTCACGCCAACCGAGCGCGCCGCGCATTTTCGTTTTAGTTTCCCTGAAACCAACTCGGCACACATTATTATAGATGCCTTCGATAAAGGTTCGATGGTAAAAATCCTGCCCAAACAACGTAAGATTATTGGCTATGTACGCAATAATCATGGTGGCGTGCCCGACAACTTCCATAATTATTTTGTGGCTGAGTTCGACAAAGATTTTGAGTTCACTCACACTTGGCATGATGAGTGGAAGCTATCTAAAAACACCACTCAAAGCGAAGGCGATCATGTTGGCGCGATCATCAGCTTTAAAACCAAGCGGGGCGAACAGGTGAATGTCCGAGTGGCGTCCTCTTTTATCAGTCACCAGCAAGCACAGTTAAATCTAGACAGGGAAATTGGCAAAGATAGCTTCGAGCAAACTCGCACCAAAGCCCACGGGGCTTGGCAGCAGGAATTAAGTCGCTTACGCATCGAAGACAGTAATATCGATAATGTGCGTACCTTTTATTCCTCTTTATACCGCGTTTTATTATTCCCCCGTAAGTTCTATGAATACAACGCCGACAACGAAGTGGTGCATTACAGTCCCTATAACGGCAAAGTGTTACCGGGCTATATGTTTACTGACAATGGATTTTGGGACACTTTTCGGGCAGTTTTTCCTTTCTTCACTTTGATGTATCCCAGCCTTGATGCCCAAATTATGCAAGGTTTGGCCAATACATATAAAGAGTCTGGTTGGTTGCCGGAATGGGCCAGCCCCGGACACAGAGGCGTAATGATTGGCTCCAATTCCGCTATCAATATCGCCGATGCTTATATTAAGGGCATTCGCGGCTTCGATATCGATACTTTATACCAAGCGGTAATTAAAAATGCCACAGTAAATGAAGGGCGGCCGGTGAGCTCTGTGGGTCGCGAAGGGGTCGATTATTATAACAAACTCGGTTATGTGCCATACGATGTAGGCATACACGAAAATGCTGCCCGTAGTCTCGAATATGCCTTTGCAGACTTTAATATTGCGCAACTTGCCAGCCAACTGGGTAAAACCAAAGATGCCGCCAAATATGCTAACAAAGCCTACAACTATCAACATCTACTCGATCCAGAAACAAAATGGATGCGGGGTAGAAATAAAGATGGTAGCTTCCAAACCCCGTTTAACCCTTTAAAATGGGGTGATGCCTTCACCGAAGGTAACAGCTTGCATTATTCATGGTCAGTGTTTCAAGATATTGATGGTCTAAAAAATCTAATGGGTGGTGAACAAGCTTTTATCGATAAATTAGACTCGGTATTCGATATGCCGCCTTTATTCGATGATTCCTATTATGGTTTCACTATCCATGAAATTCGTGAAATGCAGATAGTGAATATGGGCAACTATGCTCACGGTAATCAGCCCGTCCAACATATGATTTACTTGTATAACCATGCCGGCCAGTCTTGGAAAGCCCAACAGAAATTAAGAAATGTGATGGATAAGCTTTATTCCGCCACACCCGATGGTTACTGTGGTGATGAAGATAACGGCCAAACATCAGCTTGGTATGTATTTAGCGCGCTAGGCTTTTATCCGGTCACACCGGGTACAACTCAATACGTGTTTGGGAGCCCTTTGTTTGAAAAAATCACTATGACTATGGAAGACGGCAAGAAATTTGTGATTGAGGCTCAGGGGAATTCAAGCAACACACCCTACATTCAACACGCCGCACTTAACAGTGCCACTTATGAAAAGTCTTGGATTGATCACAAAGCAATACAAGCGGGTGGAACTTTATTATTCAAAATGGACAACAAACCAAACTTGAACTGGGCAACGGCAAAAGACGCAAGACCTTTTTCAATGTCGACTTACAACAACATAACTAGCAAGGTGAACTAATGGCTGGCAATATTTCAACTCAACCACCTGTAGCGTTAAAGGGCGAAATGAATTCCAAGTTCGCTTTTGTGGCTATGACTTCATTATTTTTTATCTGGGGGTTTATTACCGCCCTAAATGATATTTTGATCCCTCATCTAAAAGCAGCCTTCGACTTGTCTTATTTTCAAGCGGCCTTAGTGCAGTTTTGTTTCTTTGGTGCTTACTTTGTTGTCTCCCCTTTCGCTGGTCGACTTATTGAAAAAACAGGCTATAAAAAAGGCATTATCATAGGATTACTTGGTATTGCTTGTGGTTGCGGTATTTTTTACCCAGCTGCTGAACTTGAAGTGTATGGTGTTTTCTTATTCGCCTTATTTGTACTCGCTTCAGGGATCACCGTATTACAAGTCTCGGCCAATCCTTATGTGGTGGTTTTAGGCGAAGAACGCACCGCCGCCAGCCGTCTAAACTTAGCTCAAGCCATTAATTCATTGGGGCATACAGTTGGCCCTATGTTCGGCACTATGCTGATATTTAGCGGTGCAGCCACAGCAGTAAGTGCTCAAGCCGTGCAGTTACCTTACTTGATCTTAGTAGGCGTGGCTTTAGTGACAGCGGGGTGTTTTGGCTTTTTAAAATTACCCGCTTTAGAGCATAGTCACAGTCAAGCAGAGTCAGCGTCTTCGCAAGACTCTATCTGGAAACATAAACGTTTGGTATTAGGGGCAGTCGCCATATTTATGTATGTGGGTGCCGAAGTCTCGGTTGGTAGCTTTTTGGTTAACTACTTCGCCGAGTCACATATTATGGCCATGAACAATTATGAAGCCGGAAAAATGGTGTCTTATTACTGGGGCGCAGCTCTAATCGGCCGCTTTTTAGGGGCCGCGTTAACCTACTTTGTGCGTCCGAACATTATTCTTGCCGTGAATGGCGCGTTGGCCATAGGCTGTATATTTCTATCTATCTTCAGCGAAGGACCCATGGCTATGTGGACTATTTTGGCTGTTGGTTTATTTAACTCTATTATGTTTCCCACCATTTTTGCTATGGCTATCACCGGGCTTGGTAGCCTCACCAGTCGTGGTTCGGGACTATTGGTGCAAGGCATAGTTGGCGGCGCACTATTGCCTTTATTGCAAGGTGTAGTGGCCGATATGACTTCAGTACAAATGAGCTTTATGGTGCCGGCTTTTGCTTACATTTATATAAGTTGGTACGCCTTAGTTGGCTCTAAAGAAAAATCCGTAGACGATGCAGACACGGCAGATTTAGCACCATGAGGCCGGTTATTTGTTTTGGCGAAGCGTTAATTGATTTTTTAAATTTCAATAACAGTCAAGATGGTCTGTTAACGCTTAAAGAGTTCCGCCAATATCCCGGTGGCGCACCGGCTAATGCCGCAGTTGCCGTAGCCAAATTGGGCGGTAAGGCTCAGTTTGCTGGGCAAGTAGGTAGCGATAGCTTTGGCGATTTTCTAGAAGATGCCTTACAACAATATGGCGTAGATACGAGTTTGCTTCTCCGCCACGCCACTGCTAATACGGCACTGGCTTTTGTGATGCTGGATGAAAGCGGCGATCGCAGCTTTAACTTTTTTAGGCAGAACACCGCTGACTTACTCTTTGCTCAGAGTCAGATTGACAACAGCTGGTTTGCTCATCAGGCCATAGTGCATTTTTGTAGTAATACCTTAACCGAAAGTGCTATTGCAGACTGCACCCTTGCACTGGTGAAACGAGCCAAGCAGAACGATGCCTTGGTCAGTTTCGATGTTAACTTGCGGCATAATTTGTGGTCATCGGGCGCTGCCGATATTGCCTTAGTCAATCAATTGGTGATGGCATCAGATATCGTTAAATTTTCTAAAGATGAATTGGCCTATTTAGCCGAGGATAACCAGCAACAATATTTGCAGCAATGTTTAGCCTCTGGGGTCAAGCTGGCCATAGTCACCGATGCCCAAGGGGATATTTTTGTGCATACCCAGCAAGGGCAATTCACCGTTACCCCGCCCACAGTACATGCAGTTGATACCACAGCCGGTGGCGATGCTTTTATCGGTGCGCTGTTGTTTGGATTAAGTGTTAATCAAGATAGCATTATTCAAAATGAGCAAGCCTTAGGCCAGTTGATTCAATTTGCTTCCCACTGTGGCGCCTTAGCCGTTACTCGGCTAGGTGCTTTTCCCGCATTGCCTGTATTTGATGAAGTGGCACAGCAGTGGCCAGCAAACATGGCATTGCCAACACAAACAAATTAAGAGAAACCACATGAATTTTTACAGCACAGAATTTTTACAACAGCACGCACAAAGCATTATGGGTTTTTACGATCCTAGAGTGGTCGACACAAGTGGCGGCTTTTTCCAAAACTATTTAGATAATGGCGAGCTGTTTGAGCCAGAATTTAGGCAATTAGTTAGCAGCACCAGGATTGTGGTCAATTATGCAATGGCGGGCAAGGTATTAAAAAATCCGCAATACCATAAAATGGCACTGCATGGCCTCGATTATATTGAAAGCCATCATTGGCAAGCTGAAAGTCAATCCTATGCTTGGACCCTAAACAATCATCAACCCGATGATATGACTCAGCAAGCCTATGGGTATGCCTTTGTGTTATTGGCCTATTCTATTTGCAAAAAGACCGGTGTGATTGAGTCAGATGATATCATCCAGCACACTTATTCACTGTTAGAACAACGTTTCTGGCAGGCAGAACACGGTTTATATGCCGATGAGATTAGTGCAGATGGTGTGTTATCGGATTATCGTGGTCAAAATGCCAATATGCATTTATGCGAAGCCATGATTGCCGCTTATGAAGCCACTGCCGACAGCAAATTTCTCGACCGCGCCATGACTATTGCCAAAAATATTACCCAGCGTCAGGCCACAATGACCGATGGTCTGGTTTGGGAACATTACACCACCGACTTTGAACCCGATTGGGAATATAACAAGGACGATCCTAAAAACTTATATCGTCCTTGGGGCTTTCAACCGGGACATCAGACCGAGTGGACTAAGTTATTGTTGATGATCTATCGTCATAATAAAGCGCAATGGTTGGTCGATACCGCCAAGAGCTTATTTGACCGAGCCTTCGAAGCGGCTTGGGACAGCGAACACGGCGGTTTGATTTATGGCTTCGATCCACAAGGCAAGTGGTGCGATGACGACAAATATTTCTGGGTGCAAGCCGAATCATTTGCCGCGGCCGCCATGTTGTTTGAGGTCACCCAAGATCAAAAATATATGACCCAATATCAACAACTCTGGCACTACTGCTGGGAGCATTTAGTCGACCATCAACATGGTGCATGGTTTAGAGTGTTAGGCAGACAAAATAACGCTTTGTCTAATCAAAAAAGTGCCGCCGGTGCCAAGTGTGATTATCATAATCTTGGTGCCTGCTTTGAAGTATTACGAGTACTAGGCTAAATCAATGAACAACAGATTGTTAAAAGCGGCGCTCGGCTGTGTCATGCTGTTTACACTGATCGGCTGCGCTGGACAACAGACAAGTACCGCCCCCTCCGCCCAGAGCAAAGACGTAACCCAATATGTCGATCCTTTTATCGGCACCGACGGCAAAGGCAAAACCTATCCCGGTGCTACTCTACCCTACGGCATGGTGCAATTAAGCCCAGACAATGGGCGTAATGGCTGGGACTGGATCTCAGGCTACTTTTACCCCGATGATGTGATTGCTGGATTCAGCCACACTCACTTGTCTGGCACCGGCGCCGGCGATCTGTATGATATTTCTTTTATGCCCCTTGTAGGTAAGCCGCAAAGCAAAAAACTGGATGACGTAAAAACAACCGCCACGACCTACTCTACTTTTAGCCATGATAATGAAGCTGCCTCACCCGGTTATTATCAGGTGTTTTTAGAAAGTTATGATATCAATGTCGAACTTACCGCAGCATTAAGGACAGGTTTACAACGCTACCAGTTTTCGCCAAACACAACCCAAGGTCGTGTCAAACTAGACTTAGGCTATGCCCGCAATTGGGATAAAACCTTAGATAGTCATATCCAAATTATTGATGATCACAGCATCGCCGGTTACCGTAAATCCACCGGCTGGGCTAAAGATCAAAGAGTGTATTTTTATACTGAATTCTCACAGCCCTTTGCCACCCATAAAATCACTCAATCGGGCGCGCAAAACACACACAAACAGGCCAGCGGTACCGATATCGCATCACTGTTCTTTTTTGAGCTAGATGAAAATAAAACCGTAGAAGTTAGAACCGCCATTAGCTCGGTCAGCATCGACAATGCCAAGCAAAACTTTGCCCATGATGATCCCAGTTTATCCTTTGAACAAATCCGTCAACAAGCCTCAACCGCATGGCAACAAGCCCTTGGCAAAGTTCAAGTTAGCGCCAGTGAAGATAATAAGACCCAATTTTATACAGCCCTCTATCATTCATTTTTAGCCCCTAGAGTATTTTCCGATGCCAATGGTCAGTACAAAGGGCCAGACGGCAATATTCATCAATCACAGGGCATGCCCCGATACTCATTCTTCTCGTTGTGGGATACGTTTCGCGCCCTGCATCCGTGGAAAACCATCACCGAGCCACAAGCCAGCAAACAGATGATGCAATCCCTTTTGGCTCACTATAAAGAATATGGTTTGTTGCCGGTGTGGAATTTCCAAGGTAATGAGACCGATATGATGATGGGTTACCATGCGGTGCCTGTACTGGCAGATGCTTATTTCAAAGGATTAACCGATGCCGATCCCGAATACTTGTATCAGGCTATGAAAAAAAGTGCCATGCAGGATGCATTTAGTATCGATGACTACAAGCAGCTTGGCTATGTACCGGTCGAATCGGGTAAGTGGAATGTATCCAAAACCTTAGAATATGCCTTCGATGATTGGGCCATTGCCCAAATGGCCAAATCTCTTGGCAAAGAAGATGATTATCAGTATTTTCTTGGACGTTCGCAAAATTACCGACAGCACTTTGATAAAGCGTCTCAATTTATGCGCGCTCGCCAAAGTGATGGTAATTTTAAGCCCCATTTTGATCCTCTAGCCTACGATAGCGAAGATTACTGCGAAGCCAATGCTTGGCAATATAACTTCTTTGTTCCCCATGATGTCGATGGACTGATTGGCTTAATGGGGGGAAATCACCCGTTCAATGCCAAACTCGATAAGATGTTTAGCACCCTACAAGGGGAAGATGAATTACCGGAGTGGATTTCCGGCTATATCGGCCAATATGTGCACGGCAATGAGCCTGCCCACCATGTGCCCTATTTGTATCAATTTTCTGGCGCTCCCCACAAGACTCAAGCCCGCGTGCGGCAAATCATGGATCAGCTATATAACACCACACCCAACGGTTTATGCGGCAATGAAGATGCCGGCCAAATGTCGGCTTGGTATATGTTTAGTGCCTTAGGTTTTTATCCGGTTAATCCGGCATCCGGTGATTATGTATTGGGCAGTCCAGAAGTGGATTCTGCGCAAATCACACTAGACAATGGCAAGGTATTTTCAGTGATAGCTAATAATCAGTCGCCTAAGAATGTCTACGTAAAATCCGTAAGCCTTAATGGCAAACCACTTAATCGATACACTATTACCCATCAGGAAATCATGCAGGGTGGCCAGCTAGTATTTACTATGTCAGAGAGTCCAAAATGAAAATTATTGTAGCTGTTACTTTTTTGGCGAGTTTTGCACTACAAGCAAGCGTTAAAAAACAGCCTGTAGATTGGGTGAACCCCTTTATTGGCACCTCGAATTTTGGCGCCACCCATCCCGGCGCTCAATATCCTCATGGTATGGCATCTGTGGTGCCATTTAATGTGGCCTTTAAGCAAGGCGAGGAAAACCCTTTCGAGAAAGACGCCAGCTGGCATTCTCGGCCTTATGTACACGACAATAAGTTCTTAACGGGTTACAGCCATGTCAATTTAAGCGGTGTAGGCTGCCCCGACTTAGGCAGCATATTGCTGATGCCCACCAGCGGCGACTTAGAACTCGACCCCGAACAATATGGCAGTACTTACCGAGATGAAGTGGCCACACCGGGTTATTACAGCTCCATCTTGCAAAAATACAATATTCAAGCAGAGCTGGGCAGCACCTTACGCACTGGCATTAGCCGTTATACCTTCCCCGCTGGCAAAGCCAATATTTTATTAAACCTTGGCTTGGGACTCACCAACGAAAGCGGTAGCATGCTTAAGGTTGTGGCTAATGATGAAGTAGAAGGCTTTAAAACCATAGGCACTTTTTGTTATCACCCTGAAGATGTGCGTCCGGTTTATTTTGTGGCGAAATTCAGTAAACCCGCTAACACCTTTGGAAGCTGGAAGAAGATGCCAACATACCAAGGCGTAGAAGCCGATTGGGTAAAATACAACAACAGCTACAAACCCTACCCTAGTTATACCTTGCCTATGGCAGGCGATAATATCGGTGCCTATTTCAGTTATGATTTAGACAAACCTCAACAAATTGAAGTTAAGGTTGGCATTTCTTATGTGAGTATTGAAAACGCCCGCGAAAACTTAATGGCAGAGCAGCCAGCATTCAATTTTGAACAGGTTAAAAGCGACGCTAAACAAAAATGGAATGACCTACTCAGCCGCATTCAAGTCGAAGGCAAACAACAGCAAAAATCTATCTTCTATTCGGCCCTTTACCATGTGCTCATTCACCCCAATATTATTCAAGACAGCAATGGCGATTATCCTTTAATGGGCTCCCATGGTGTAGGCAATACTCAAGGCAAAAATCGTTATTCGGTATTCTCACTGTGGGATACCAGCCGCAATTTACACCCATTCTTAAGCCTCGTTTACCCCGAGTTACAATCACAAATGGTTAATACCATGACCGAGATGGCCAAAGAAAGCGGCTGGCTGCCGAAATGGGAACTCCTAGGCATGGAAACCCAAGTGATGGTGGGCGATCCAGGCTCAGTGGTGATTGCCGATACATACTTGCGCGGGATCATAGACTTTGACATCAATAGTGCCTACACCGCCGCCAAGAAAGCCGCCTTGCAGACCGAGAATAATCTCCTACGCCCAGACAATCACCAGTACATTGAGCACGGCTATGTACCGGTAGATAAAGAAGATACCTGGGGTGGCAGCGTATCCACTAGCCTCGAATATTATATTGCCGATTGGAATTTAAGCCAGCTTGCCAGCACACTAGGTCACACAAAAGATGCAGAATTATTTTCCCAACGAGCGTCCAATTACAAGAAGCTGTTTGACGCCAGCACCGGCATGCTGCGCCCTAAATTTGCCAATGGCCAATGGCTGACACCTTATGATCCAGAACTTGGCCGCAACTTCGAACCAGCACCGGGCTATGTTGAAGGCAATGCATGGAATTATCGCTTTTATGTGCCCCATGATATGCCCGGTTTAATCGAGCAATTAGGCGGTGAAGAAGCCTTTTTAGAGCAGCTAATAGCCTGCTTTGCTACCGATAATTTTGATATGGCAAACGAGCCCGATATTACCTATCCATTCTTGTTTAATTATGTCAAAGGACAAGAATGGCGTACCGGAGAAAAAGTGCAGCAACTTATCGCCCAACACTATGTTAATGCGCCTCATGGCATACCCGGTAACGACGATGCAGGCACTCTATCGGCATGGTTATTATTTGCGATGATGGGGATCTACCCAGTAGCACCGGGCGATATGGACTATGCCCTATTTACCCCCACCTTTGACAAAATATCAATTAAACTCAGTGAAAAGTATTATTCTGGAAAGACACTAACCATTGAAAGGTCCAATCAGCCCTCATCTTTTAATGGACAAGCACTCGAACGTCCATTCATTCGTCATCAAAAATTGACGAAAGGCGGTCACCTAAGCAGTCAAGATTATCAAAAAGAATACTGACCACGGAGAACTCTGACTAAAGGAAATTAGACTTTTAATCCAAGCCAATTTGGCTGGGTAAGTCACTAGATACCCGATAACAACATTCGGGAATGACACATTGCTCCCCTCTAACCCAATCGTTCCGGAGATGTTTTAATCGGAAATCAAATGCCTTTTAGCTTTTAACGAAATTCACAGGGGAAAATTAACAGCGGTGTCAAGACCACTGAAAGCACACTTTGTAGCGAAGCCGTTGCTTTAAAGCTGTTAGTTTTCTTGCGTAAAACTCTCTAATAACTGAATAAAGAGCATAAACAAGCATCTACACAGCCGTTTTGCTAGACCCTGCTACGGCAGTATTGATTTCTACCATCTCTGCAGCGCTCAAATCTCGCCATTGTCCGGGTTTTAACCCAGCCAAGCGTACTGACATAATGCGGGTGCGTTTGAGCTTGACCACTTCATAGCCCAAGTACTCACACATACGGCGAATTTGCCGGTTTAAACCTTGCGTTAATACAATACGAAACACCATCTTGCTTTGCATGGTCACTTGGCATGGCTTAGTGATGGTGTCTAGGATAGGAATACCTTTGCTCATTTTCTTTATGAAATGTTCTGTTAATGGGCGATTGACTGTTACCACATATTCTTTGTCATGAGCGTTTTCGGCCCGCAGAATTTTGTTCACTATATCGCCATCACTGGTTAAGAATATCAAACCTTCAGAGGGCTTATCTAAGCGACCAATGGGGAATATTCTTTGCTTGTGACCAATGGCATCAACAATATTGCCTTTTATGTGTCGCTCCGTGGTGCAGGTGATGCCAACCGGCTTGTGATAGGCAATATAGACTCTGTCTGTTTTATCCGTGGCGCTGGCGTGAATAGCTTGGCCGTCAATGGTTACTACGTCACCTAGGGCGACTTTAGTGCCGAGTTCGGGGATATCGCCGTTTATTCTGACTCTTTGTTGTTCAATCAGTTTGTCGGCTTCACGTCTAGAGCTGAAGCCTGAGTCGCTGATAAACTTGTTTAAACGAATTAAGCTGGCTTTATCTTGCATATATCACCCTAGAAACAAAGGCGCTACGCGCTTAAGTAAGGTGAGATCGGCTTTTGTTATAGGGCCACCTTTAATCCAGTCTTTGAGAAGTGCTTGTAAGTCTAAGCTATCTCCAGACTGTAATTTCTGCGCCATAAGCTGCATCTGAATGGTTTTTCGTTTTTCTGCGTCTTTTTTGGGCGAGTCTTGCTGCGCGGTAATTTCCATTTTAATGGTGAGTGCATGGCGATCTACATTATCCATCGGCTCACGAAAACATTGTTGCCACGGCTTGCTTAACTGGGTGATAGCTTGGGGCATGTCGCCATTTGTTTGCCACGTTTTTAAAGCATCAAACAAATCTATATAGACTTGACCTTGGGCGGACTTTTCAAGCTCTGTTAGTTTCACCTGTTGTAGCTCCACCGTTTTCTGTACACGATTTTCTAGGGTGCGGCGCTCGGTCATAGGTAAGCTTGAGATATCATCCATAACCTTTTGTTTATCTTGCAAGGCATTTTGTACGCTGGTTTTATCACTGGCGTTAGCAATCAAGGACTCGAGCTGTAGTACTTGTTCTTTAACTGCTGTGACCTGCTGTTTAAGCTGTGCTTGTTGCTGTTGATGGGTTGCGGCTTTTTTAGCAAACAGAGTGTCGTTTACTTTCCTAAATGCAGGCCATAACTTCGCTTCTGCTTTTTTGCCGGCATGTTCGATGGTTTTCCATGTCTGTTGTAATTTTTTGGCTTGCTCTATGGCTTCATCTATCCCGTCCAATTCTAGTAACTTCTCGGCCTTACCTAAAAGTGCCTGTTTTTGCTCGGCATTGTCTGTATAAAAAGCGCTGACTTTATCTCTGAGCGGGTTAAGTAACTGCTGGTAACTTTCAAATAAGGCGTGGCGCTGCTTGTAGTCAACCTCGCCAATATTTTTCCATTTTTGTTGTATTGCTCTTAACCTCTTAGCCAATTCAGCACCGCCACAGTCTGGCTCATCTAGTGCCTTGATTTCACTCAACAGCTGCTGTTTAGCCAGCATGTTTTGTTCGCGCTGTTGCTGTTGTTGATCGTAATATTCGCGGCATGGTGCAAAAGCTTTCTCAATAGCTGTTTCAAATGCCTCGTTTAATGCTTGGTCAGACTCGGTATCTGTTTTACCCATGCTATTCCATTGGCTGCGTAACGACTTGATAGCTGAAGATTGCGCGTTAATCTCTAATGGCTGTGCCACTAACGCCTCTGCTTCTGCCAGTAACGCTGGTTTACGAGGCGCGGCAATATAGTCTTGCCAGTCCTTTAGGTTTTCTATTTTTTCTTTAGCTGTATTAAAGTGCCGCTCAAGTTGTCCTTGTTGTTTCTCTGGCAAGGCATTAAACCAATTTTGCACCTTCTGATACAACTGCAAGGCCGCTTTATATTTACCTTGACTGATCAGGCTTTCAACCGCTTTTATTTTGTTTCTACAACGAGACACTTCGCTGTTTATTTGGCTTCTTAAAGACTTAATGGCCTGACGCCACACCTTTACCTGTTGCTCCCACTGCTTGGTTAGGCTAGTAGGAATATGGGCTTGATGACTAGCCGTGATATTACGCCACTCTTGCTGTTGCTCTTTAAAATATTCTTCTGCTGCCTCAACTTGGCTGGCATCATTTGGCAGTGCAAGGCTTGAAAAATTTTCCACCAGCCCCTGCCCTAATTGAATAGCCTGTTGTAATTCTGGAATATGCTCGAGCGAATGTAAGCGCGTCTGCAACTGATTGTTAGCGTGCTCTAAAGTCTTATGGGCGGTGTGTTCAGTGGCGGGCAGCTGTTTAGTTAAACTGTGCAATTTTTCTAAGTGTTGTGTGAGCTCTTGTGCAAAATGTTGTACTTCGGCTGGGGTGATGTCACTCAGTTGGGTGGTAAGTTGTGTAGCTTGCTGAGCTAAGCTTTGCTTAATGTCTGCCACTAAGGTTTGTATACTGAGACTTAAAGCCCGCTCAGCCTGCTGTGCTTGCCACTGGGGTTTGAGAGACTTGATTAATGTCTCAATGCGTGCAGAAATATCAGTATATTTTTGTTCTATTTCGGCACGTTTTTGCTCTGTTAGGCATAAAAAACGTTCGGTAATTTGGGCATACTCAGCGTTTAAGGCTATTTGCTGTTGTTGCATATGAGGAAAGTCGCTGCGGTCTTTCAACGCTAGCATACGAGACAACACCATAGTCACTTGCTGCTCAACTTCAATAGGCGCTTGTTGCGCCACCAACCATGCTTGCAGGGTTTTATCGGCCAAAGATTTTAAGGTACTTGATGACGTTTTTTTAAGTATTTTATTCAACAGTTTACGGGCAGGTGCGCTGTCGGTTAAGGTGGCGATTATGGCTACTTGTAAGCTCTCATTTTGAGTGTCTAGTAGCAGTTTTTCTTGCAGTTGTGGCTTGTCTGCTTTTTGCAGCAAACTCATGGTCAGCTCAGTATCTTGCTGGATCCAAGCTTGGCTCAGTAATTTTTCAATAAGCGGTTTATCACCAGTTTCTGAAATAAACTCACGTTTTTGTTGTTCAGATAGCACTTGGTTTTTGGCATCCAATAAGGCGCTTTCAACAAACTGCAGTGACTTTTTTTGCACTCTTTCGTTTTTACCAATCTGCGACATTTTATACCACAGCGCAAAACTATCCAGCCTTTGCAAAGCCGCTAAATTGACATTGGTATCGCCGTCGTTAAAAGCCAGTTCATGCAACAGTGTTTTGTGCTGAGGATCTTGCTTATCTAGATTCTTGATTGCCTGAAGACGAACTTGAGGATCAGGGTTTTGATGCTTAGAACGAAAAAAATGTTTAAATATCATCCTGTTTAAACCGCGCTATTGTTTGAGTGTTATGAGATTCTTGCTTCAGCTCTTGTTGCAATGATTGACGACTTCTATGCACTATTTCACCGTCTGCACCTACAGTCATATGCTGGTCAGAGTCCAGGAATTTTGCCTGATAATACATCACGGCTTGCATAGAGGTTTCTCGTTGCTGCTCGCTTAGGGGTGAGCCATCAAGCCACTTTCCGGTTTCAACGGCTTGCAGTAATTTTTGATAGACGGGCTCGGTCATTGCACTTAATAGCGCGGTATTATCCATTGTTAATTTGACCTTTTTAACATAATCAAGCGCACGCGGTTAATGATGTACCAAACAAACCCAATAATGGCTACGCCTATCGCTAGGCTATGTTGCAAATCACCCGGCAAAGCGCCGCCCCAATACATAAAGCCAAAACCTGCCACAAATAGCAACATAGCAATCATGGATTGGGTTTGAATCTTTTGATTTTTCAGATACAAATTCAGGCTCTTCTTACGGGCGAGATCCTCAGCACTGGCTGTCCCTAAGGTAAAACCACAATGCTGGCAGTTTTGTGCCTTATCGGATATTTTTTTATTACAAGACGGACAATCGATCAACGCCATATTTTTACTCCAAACTGACATACAAAAGCGCGGCAAAAAGCCGCGCTTAAAACACTTAACCTACATAAAGTTTATTTATGTTCTTTATTAAACTTTTCCCAGTACTCGGCCACTGAGTCTTTCATTTCCTTGCGTAGCATAAAAATACCAAACAAGTTGGGTAAGGTCATTACCACTATCGCCACCGCAGACAAAGTCCACACTAGTGTGGTATCAGATACCGCTGCCCAAACAAACCCCGCTACATATACTACTCGGTAAGGCATAACGGAACGTGGCCCAAACAAATAGGTCATGGCTCTGTCGCCGTAATAAGACCATGCAATCGCAGTTGAAAATGCAAACAATAATAATCCAACCGAAACAATATACTTACCCGATTCACCAAAGAAACCTTTAGTAAACGCCAAGGCCGTTAAGCTGGCAGAGTGAATTAATGACTCACCTCTGACGATAATATTGTTTTTGACTAAATTGCCATCAACCACTTTTAAGGTACCAGTATAATTATCGTCAGGGTCGCCCAATGAGAACACCACATTTTCAGCAAATGAACGGGCGTTAAAAATAGTGAAACCTTTACTGACGGCCTTGCCATCTACTACTTGTATTTCACCACTAAACTCTGTGACGCCATGGCCTTCAATATTATTGATGAAGGCATACATAGTTTGTTTATCAGCAGCATTAGTCTCGACATAATCGCCTGCCAAAATATACATATCGGTGCGGTCAAAGGTATTTAAATGTTTCTCTTTCCATACTCCTGAAGACAAGATCACTAGTCCAGTAATAGTACAAATGATAATAGTGTCGATAAATGGCTCAAGAATAGACACCATACCTTCAGATACTGGTTCATCCGTTTTAGCCGCTGCGTGAGCTATAGGAGCAGACCCCTGCCCCGCTTCATTCGAGAATAAACCACGGTTAACACCACGGTTAAAAGCATAGGCGATAGTTGCACCCAAAAATCCGCCTGTGGCAGCTGAGCCGGTAAATACGTCGGACAACACAGAAACAAAAGCAGGGCCAACATTTTCAATATTCGCAAAAATAACCGCAAAGGCACCCACTATGTATACTAATGCCATAAGTGGTACCACTTTCGAGGTCACTGCTGCAATACGTGTAATGCCTCCTAAAATAACCAAGGCTAAAAACACCCCCAGTACACTTCCGACTACTAGTGGGTCGAAACCAAAAGTGGCTTCAACACTGGTTGCGATACTGTTGCTTTGAGGCAAATTACCTGTACCAAAAGAACTAATAACAGTGGCCACAGCAAAAGCTACGGCTAACCATTTCATATTTAAACGTTTGTCCATGTAATACATGGGCCCCCCCGCCATAGTGCCATCTGGGGTTTTATCACGATATTTGTGTGACAGTGTGACTTCCACAAATTTTGTGGTCATGCCAAAGAAAGCCGTAGCCCACATCCAAAACAAGGCTGCGGGTCCACCTAAAAATAGCGCAAATGCCACACCGCCAATATTACCTGTTCCCACAGTGCCTGATAGTGCTGTGGTTAAGGCTCTAAAATGTGTGGTATCGCCCGGTGCATTGGCTTTATCGTACTTACCTGTTACTACTTTCCAGGCGTGTTTGAAATAACGTACCTGTGGAAATTTTAAGTAAATAGTGAAAAACAAACCTGTCCCTAACAACACATAAGGGAACCACCAAGCGCCCCCTAACATGCCGTCCATCGATTTTAGTAAATTATGAAAAGCTTCCAACGGTTTTCCCCTTAATTATTATTGTGTTTTTAATGTTTATTATTGTTTTAATAGTCAATTTTCTAACGAAGCATATCAACAACGGCGCGCATCGCAATCATTACATCTTCACCAAGCTGTTTACATCGAGCCGGCGACCAACCATAAGCGCTGTCTGGCAGTTCGATATTATCTTTAAATGGCATTTCCAGCGTATATGACAAACAATCAAACTCATGGCCTACGGCGTTAGCCGCCACTGTTAGATTGCCTTTACCGGGCTCATCTTTGTCGTAACCAAACTCGTCTTGAAATTCTGGTGTGGCCGCTAGTAATGCCGTTTTAAAGGAATCTTCAAGATTTTTTAATCTGGCATCGTAATTGGGGTTGCCTTCACAACCGGCTACAAAGTTATAGGGTAAGGCTTCATCACCGTGTACATCTAACAACATGTCTACACCCACAGCTTGCATTTTTTGTTTAACCAAAAAGACTTCTGGGCTATTTTCCATGCTAGGAGATTGCCATTCGCGGTTTAAATTCACGCCTTTAGCATTGGTACGTAAATGACCACGCACCGAACCATCAGGGTTCATGTTAGGTACCACGTAAAATACCGCTTTGCTTAATAACAACCGAGATAGGCCATCGTCTTCATCCAGCAAGCGTTCTAGGAATCCTTCGATCAACCACTCGGCCATCGTCTCGCCGGGATGCTGACGGGCAGTGACCCAAATAGCCTTTTTACCTACTTCTGGTTGCCCAATTACCAACAAAGACATATCACGGCCGTCTAAGGTGCTGCCCAAGTACTCTTGACGGCATTCATCCGAGGTTTGTGCCCAACTAAGTAAGTCTAAGTGCCGCTCATAACTATAAGGCGCAAAATAAGCGTAATAAATATGTTCGAATTCTGGCGTATGCTCAATGGTTAAGGTATCACCGTCAAACTCACAATCGACCCTAAACCACTCTTGTCTGTCATATGAGGCCACCGCTTGATAATTCTCCCACCCTGCTGGATAAGCGGACTTTTTGAGATCGACAATGGTGATCTTATGGGAGATGAAACACTGAGTTTCTAACTTAAAATGAAACCACTGATAAAACTCAGATTGGTTGTCATGACGGATACTAAGTTGGATATTTAATGGATCTTCTGCACGGATAACTTGAATATTTCCGCTATCAAAATTGCTACTGATTCTCACTTTTTGTTCCTAAGGAAATTTGACCGGAGTAATTTACCATAGTCCTAATAAAAAAGGACTATGTAGCAATACTTATCCTGAAAAAACCTGCCTTAGTTTTAAACCCAAGGCCGTGGAATAACCGTAAGATTTGGCCAGCACTTTATGATTACCATCCAAAATGTAATAAGTGGGGTACCCTTGAATATTAAATTGCTGCTTTAATCCTGCATGTCCTAACAAAACTTGGCTCGTAATATTATGTTTATCCGCAAAACTTTGTACCGCTTGTACATCTGCATAATCCAGCGCCACCCGCACAACATTGACTTTTTCTGGATCTAAATACTCTAAATTTCCGATACTTAAGGAGCAGACAGTGCACCAAGGGGCAAAAAAATAAATCAGCGTAGGTTTGCCTGGTGTTAATAATGGCTTAGTTTCACCATCTAGTGCCACCAGTCTTTGTTGTTTCACCAAAACGTGGCTGTTCAAAGCAAGTAAATTACGAGATTGCCATGCATCAATGGCAAAAAACACGCCGCAGATTAGCACCACATCCCTAAGCAAAATACGCCATTTAAGCGGCCTAATTTTGTTAGCTATGCTAGATAGAAATTCACTCACTGGTTTGCTTCCAATAAAAACCCGCCTAAGCGGGAATTTAAATCAGTTTTTTGGTTAATGACCCAATGTTATCACCTATTTAGGCATATCCATTGGCAAACTTGGGTAAACCAAATCGGCCATATGTTGCAATACTTTCATGACTTGGCAACTGTAACCAAATTCATTGTCGTACCACACATACAAAGTGGCTCGGCTACCAGACACAATAGTGGCCTGAGAGTCTACAACCGACGGCGCTCTGGTGCCGACTAAATCAGTCGATACTATCTCTTTCGATGCGGTAAAATTAATTTGCTGTTGCAAAGGCGAAAATAACGCGATGTCTCGCAAATATTCATTTACCGCGGCTTTATCAGTCGACTCGCCTAGATGTAAATTCAAGATCGCTAAAGATACATTCGGGGTAGGTACACGAATAGAGCTACCTGTTAGTTTACCTTCCAAAATAGGATAGGCTTTGGCCACAGCTGTTGCAGCTCCGGTTTCGGTGATCACCATATTCAGTGGCGCACTGCGACCACGGCGGTCACCTTTATGAAAATTATCAATGAGATTTTGATCATTAGTGTATGAATGCACGGTTTCAACGTGGCCACTTTCAATCGCGTATTTTTCATCCAATGCTTTCAGCACGGGTGTAATGGCGTTGGTAGTACAGCTGGCGGCAGATAAAATGGTATCGGTTGAGGCGATATCTTGATCATTTACGCCATACACAATATTTTTTATATTGCCTTTGCCGGGCGCCGTTAATAATACTTTTTTCACGCCTTTAGATTGTAAATGTTGGCCTAAGCCAGCTTCGTCACGCCACATGCCAGTGTTGTCCACCACAACCGCATCTTTAATCCCGTATTGGGTATAGTCGACTTCGGTTGGGCCATTGGCATAAATCACTTGAATATAAGAGCCATTGGCTTTAATGGCATTACGCTCTTCATCTATGGTGATACTGCCATTAAACGGCCCATGTACCGAATCACGTCTTAGCAGGCTGGCGCGTTTTTCTAAGTCGCCTTCTTTACCACCGCGCACCACTATGGCTTTTAGGCGTAGTTTGTTGTTGGTGCCTTGTCGTTCAA
This sequence comes from uncultured Paraglaciecola sp., assembly GCF_937123705.1. Classification (GTDB taxonomy): domain Bacteria; phylum Pseudomonadota; class Gammaproteobacteria; order Enterobacterales; family Alteromonadaceae; genus Paraglaciecola. The sequence goes on from NZ_CAKZKO010000056.1 coordinate 115,246, forward strand.
TTAACAATCTGGCTAGCAATCGCCCTATTCGACCAAATCCATACAACACCACATCTTGGGGTTGTTGCTGGTCTCGCACATTGACTATGTCTTTTAATTGCTCAGATAAATATTCTTCAATAGAAAGGTTGGAGAATGCCGAGTCATAATGATAACCGTAAGCTAATTTGCCTAGATCAATATGCGCAGGTGCCAATTCCATTTTATTGATTGCTTCAAGCAATGGCCAACTTTCTCTAAGGCGTAATTTCTGCTTTTCTTTGAGCCTAACTGTGCGATGGGCTTTAATAATTTCGATGGCACTGGCACCTAGTAACGGCCGACCATACACTGATATTTCAATAGCTCGATTACGATACAATTTACCTAGAATGGGTTGCATTTGTTCAGCAAACTCTTGCCTTTCTTGCCAACTTCCTAATAGTTCCTGCTCTAACTGCTGATTCATACATGCCCGTCCAATTTCTGAGAGTAATACCAAATTGGCGGGCATTCTAATCAAGGACGCAGCAAGAACCAAATTGTTTAAAAATTACGATTTTCATAAGAAACGATAATTAAAATGATATTTTTAGGTAATTAATTACCAAATCAAAATACAGACAAAAAGAAAGCTTCATTGAGTGACAGTTTTTGCAAGATCTCCCCGAGAAATACACAAGATTAGGCAGGTTTGTGAAATTAACTTTCACAAAAAAATCTCTATTAATCATTTTTAAGCGAGCTATGTGTTCAATTTTCAAAAAAAGTATCTGATACTTGCTCTTTGGGATAGGAACCTAACTCTACACCCAAATCCTGTTCATCACACTGCCATAATCGCTTTCGGTAAGATGTGATGTCATTAGCTAAGACCGAACTTGATTGCGTAGAATCTGCTTCCCCATGGACATTTCGGTGTGAAATCACCCCATAGTCCGACAGTTTCTTTCTTAGATCCATAGGTATAGTGCTTACATCTTCTGCCATCACAACACATTGATGTCTATGGCTCTGCAGTGCCAAGATAGCCAACAAATCATCTAGCGGGTAATACAGGTAAGCACCTTCTTTAGCGTAATCATCTTTGGGCATCCACCATAATTTCAATAACGACATCACATGATCGATTCTTAGCGCTCCAGTATCGCCCATAATGGTATCTAGCATGTCGATAAACGGCTGATATTGCTGTTGGTAGAGTTTTTCTGGATCCATAGGCGCGGTTTTCCAATTGTTTCCTAAGGGTGTTAGTTCATCTGGCGGTGCGCCTATACTCGCGTCGCAGCAATATAATGTATCATTGCCCCACAACTCAGCCCTACCATCACTGACTCCTACCGCAACATTACGGTACAAACCAATTAACATATCATTGCTTTTGGCAATTTGATTAACCTGTTCTAGCTGTGATGCACCTTGCCATTGCAACCACAGAAAAAATCTCACTCGTTGGACATGCTCTGTTGCGAAAGTTTTCACAGCAGGATTGTTAACATCTGATAGTTCCTTGGGAAACTCAAATATCCCCTCAGACGACTCCTGTTGTGCCAGCAGACTCTCTTGTATAGTTTGATATAACGCGAAGTATTGTAAACTACTGCCACCATCTGCAACAAAGGACGTAAACTCAGTGTTTGACGTCAGATAGTGACTGTTTTGATATTCGAAAATAAACTCGAGCACCCTTAATTTGAGCGCCGATACTCGCTCATAATCCGTTACGTCCGCTGTCCGAGCTTCTTGTAAATTAAGTTGAAAGGCACTGTCATTGACTATGCCTTGAGTACTGGCATGTTGATAACCATCAAGCATTGTTTCATCGATATAAATAGAGTTTAACCAGCGACGCGAATAAGGAGCAAAAGGGCTGCAATCATTAGGCTGTGCCGAAACCAATGCATGATCAGCACTAAATCCAACAAATTGCGCACCTTGTTTCGCTAATTTTTCAGTAAGTAATCCTAAATCTGTAAAAGTTCCCACTCCCCAATTGTCTTCACTGTCGATGCAATTCAAAGGCGCGGTGATGCCCCAGACTTTCTCACCTCTAGTTAACGCCTTAGACCTAAAGCAACTAGGTGGCGCCAAAATAATTTTCATGCTCCCCAATACATCCTGATCAATAACTAATGAGAGCGAGTGATAACCCAATGGAAGTTCTATTGGAATATCAATGATGTACTCTTGAAATTCCATATCTTCAATATGCACCACATTTGTTAGTTGACCTTCAATAGGTACAAATTGATGTGAGAGAACGCCATCTTGTTGAGTATCAATCTGAGCGATATATTCATCAGTCACCAGTTCAATAGGTAGACGCACAACCACTTGAAAGGGGTCTTCAATACGTAAAACTTGTACAGGATTTAACACCGACAACCATGCATTGTTGCTATTGTCTTGAACTTGTTTGAGCAACAAATCGGGATCATGCATCTGGTACCCCATTGTAGCCAGTAACTTCCTTTTTGTTTCTGGCGTGATGGTCATAGATGTGCCCCAAGCGTCCTTGTAACTTGATTCAATTCCACGATATTCCGCTAACTGGTCGAGCAACGAAGATGTCATTAAGTGTCATTCCTATGGGATATATGAGTTGAAATATTCAGGAAGCAAACCAATCTATATTGATGATTACCTACCTGTTGTGGGGCAATTATATCTTGCTGTCTTAGTGCCGACTAGCGCGGCTTACGTTTTCAGACAAGAAAGTGAAAACCTTGCAGAAGTGTTTGCAAATCCAATTCCCGACAAAAAATGTAATTTAATAACAAACCTCAGCTAATATTTTGCCTTATTCAGCTATCTAGGTCATAATTCTGTAATTATATTTCACAAGGGTGTGACCACCTTTCGTATTAGGCATGTGAACAGTTAGTTTGCTTTGGGGATTTATTTATGACAATAAAAGTAGGTATCAATGGCTTCGGCCGCATCGGTCGATTTGTATTTCGTGCAGCATGTGAACGTAACGACATAGAAGTGGTGGGTATTAACGATCTACTCGATGCAGACTATATGGCTTACATGCTGAAATATGATTCTACCCATGGCAAATTTAACGGATCGGTTGAAGTTGTTAATGGCCAGTTAGTTGTAAACGGTAAAACTGTTCGCGTAACCTCTGAGCGCAACCCAGCCGACTTGGCCTGGGACGCAATAGGCGCAGAAGTAGTAATTGAAGCGACTGGGCTGTTTTTGACTGACGAGACTGCACGAAAACACATAACAGCAGGTGCAAAGAAAGTCGTGCTTTCAGCGCCATCTAAAGATACAACTCCCATGTTTGTAATAGGTGTTAACCAACAAGAATACGCGGGACAAGACATTGTATCCAATGCATCCTGTACCACTAACTGCCTGGCACCGTTAGCGAAAGTATTAAACGACAACTTCGGCATTGTTGATGGTTTAATGACAACAGTACATGCCACCACCGCCACCCAAAAAACTGTTGATGGACCTTCTGCAAAGGATTGGCGTGGTGGGCGCGGCGCTTCTCAAAACATTATCCCATCTTCAACAGGTGCCGCTAAAGCGGTAGGTAAAGTTATTCCCGAATTAAACGGTAAATTAACCGGTATGGCATTTCGTGTGCCTACCGCTAACGTATCAGTAGTTGATTTAACCGTTAACCTAGCCAAACCTGCGACCTATGAGCAAATCTGTACTGCCATGAAAATCGCTGCTGAAGGCGAAATGCAAGGCGTATTGGGGTATACCGAAGATGCAGTGGTATCTCAAGATTTTATCGGCGATGTCCGCACCTCTGTATTCGATGCGACTGCCGGTATTGCCTTAACCGATACCTTTGTAAAATTGGTGTCTTGGTATGATAATGAAATCGGTTACTCAAACAAAGTATTAGATTTAGTGGCTCATATAAGTCAATAACACCTTCAAATCAATGTGTTAAAAAGGCGGTTAGAGCTTCAATACTTTTCCGCCTTTTTTGATTTTTGAGAGATAATATAAATGCATCTAACTGACTCTACCTCGATAATCACTCGAGACAAAGTGCAAATATTGCTGGTTGAAAACTCATTTGCTAAAACAGAAATCTCGTTATTTGGAGCACAGGTTTTAAGTTTTATTCCAAAACATGATAACCGCGACCGGTTATGGGTCAGTCAACGGGCTATATTTGATGGTAAAAAGCCGATCCGTGGTGGTATCCCCATTTGTTGGCCATGGTTTGGCGCACATTCAAACCAGGCAGATGTCGCGGCACACGGCTATGTACGCACCCAAATATGGAAAATTCAACTGACAGAAGAAACCGCTTCCGGAACAACTATCACCTTTATGCCCAAAACAAGTGCAGGTCAAGGATTTACAGGCAAAGCACAACTCACCCTAATTGTTCATGTTGGAAAACAGCTTAGTGTACAACTACACACTTCTAACCTAGGTGAAACTTCATTTAGTTTTAATTGCGCACTTCACAGCTACTTTGCAATTTCTGATATCAATGAAACTAAATTATTGGGGTTGTCTGGGCAATATCTAGATAAAACGAGGCACAATAAAGTATTTGAAACGCCCCACCCCTACCAGTTTAACGAAGAAATCGATAGAGTCCACCTTCATAAACCAGAACGACTTACCATTAACCATGGGCATATCAAAACTCAAATATTCTCATCGGGACACGATAGCGTAGTGATTTGGAATCCATGGTTAGACAAATCAACCACAATGGAAGATATGCTAGAGCAAAGTTATCTAACTATGTTATGCGTTGAAACCGCAGTTACTCAAGGGCAAATAGTCTTACCAAGAGCGACCCATATTCTTGAACAAACAATCGACTAAAAATAAATCAAAACAAAAAGTAAAAAGCCCAAACCTTGGTGATTTGGGCTTTTTATTGACAAGCATCGATAAATCGAAACTATTTACTTACTTTTTCTAAGTAACCTTAATCCCAGTAATGTGGGAACAAGTAAAAGTAATGTTGACGGCTCTGGGATCCCAGTCACATCAATATCATCAACTCCACCAAAACGAATATTATCAATAGCAAATCCAGCAGGCTCAGCGCCTACCAAATCAAGAAATACTCCGGCAATAGAGGCAGTTTGATCGTCGGTTACAAGTCCTAAAAATTCTATGCCTGTTACAGTATTAGCAACAGAACCAATTAGGCTGCCATCTCTAGCAAAAGCAGTAATAGCCGTTGATCCAATAGCATCAAAAAAGCCACCATCAAAACCTACCCCAAACTGATCAGAACTAAACAGTATTGCAATCCCACCATTATATTCTGGAGTACCGCTTAAAACAGGACTCGTTGGATTGGCACCATCAGTCGTAATAAAAGTATCTGTCGAACTTGCATCTAAGCCTAAAGCTCCTGTGGGAGAGCCAACAATACATGCAGATGCTGCTGCACCAGGACAATCAATTGCAGCGTTTAAACTTAACATTTGCCCATTAAACCAACCAGCAAAACTTACATCAGGATCACTAATATCCCCAGAATAGTCTGTTGGTGTATAGAATGGATTAACAGTATTAACAGCAAATTCTGAGAATGTAATTTGCCCTGCGCCGGCATTAAAATCAGTATCAGATACTTTTAAAATACCTGCTGCGGCGATATTAACTATCATCATGGAAGATACCACTATGGAAGATAGTAATAATTTATTCGTAAACTTGGTTTTCATAATATAAAACTCCTATTTTATTTTAGCCTTAATGTTGAAGTGATTGTTGGAACTTCAGGGGTATCCATACAACTAGGCCAACACAAGCAATTTTAATACCAATGTTAATTTATTGTTATTTTTCAGTACATTACTTTTTTAGTGGTTTAATTTTTATACAACTTGTAAAAATAGTTGACATTTATATTCATTCTCAAAAATTCTATTCCTTGATAAAATCGTATGAATTCCGTGATACTTTCGGGACATCTTCCGCTCACAATTTCTTTCGTTACTTAAATAAACCTAAAAACGAAGGAAATACCATGAAGAAATTATATACACTTTTTAGCCTTGGGTTAGTCGCTATAGCTGCTCATCAAGCAATGGCTGCTGATTTAACTATTGAAGTGCAAAACCTAACACAAGGCATATATTTCACCCCAGTAGGCGTAGTCGCGCATTCGCCTGATGCTAGTCTTTTTGAAGTAGGAGAAGCCGCTTCTCCAGAAATTCAAGCTATGGCTGAAGGTGGCTCGCTTGCTGGCATTACCACTATTGCCGACTCTGTTGGTGCGGATATGTTAGCTGAATCTGCAGCTGGACCTTTAGGGCCAACTAAGTCAGTTTCTGGCAACCTTATGACAGCTGATGGCAACACCGTTTTGTCTGTGGTTGCCATGGTGTTACCTTCGAATGATGGGTTTGTAGGCCTCGATAACTGGACTATTCCTACTGAAGCTGGCACTTATACCGTTTATCTCAATGCCTATGATGCAGGAACCGAAGCAAACGACGAAATTGTGGGTGGTGGCGCGCCTGGCACGCCTGGTTTCCCACCAGCCCCCTTTCTGACTGATTTAGGATCTGGAGGTAGCGGCATTACCAATTCTGAAGCCAACACCACTGTGCATATTCACCCCGGCAACATTGGTGACGACTCAGCAACAGACGGTGCAAGTGATGTGAAAAACAGCGTACATCGTTGGTTGAATCCGGTAGCTAAAGTAACAGTAACGGTAAACTAAGGAGGCTGTTATGTTTACATCAATCAAAACCAAAAAGCTTCAAATATCTGCGGCCTTGCTACTGGCCCTTGGCCTCAGTGCTTGTGGCGAAGATGAAGTGGAAGTCATCAGAGAAGTTGAGGTGATTGTAGAAGTACCGGCAGAAATACCCGACCCTGTTGATTACAGTTACGAGGTCACTGTTACCAACTTAACTAATTCTCAACCATTATCTCCTGTCGCAGTAGTACTTCACGCTTCGGGAAAACTATGGACTATTGGTGGCGTCCCCTCAGTTGAATTAGAAAAAATAGCTGAAGGTGGTGACAACTCTGGGCTATTAAATTTGGGCATGGCTTCCGCATCGGGTATGGGAATTATTGGCCCGGGTGGCAACGAAACGGTGTCGGTCACCATTCAAGATGTTATGGATGCAAAGTTAACTGTCGCCACTATGTTAGTGAATACAAATGATGCGTTTAGTGGACTCAATGCCTTTGACCTAAGTCAATTGGCAGTGGGAGAAAGCTGGTCAGAAAACGTAGGTGTGTATGACTCTGGATCAGAAGTGAATTCTGAAGCCGTTGGTACCATGCCTGGCCCTGCAGATGGCGGCGAAGGTTTTAACGCCATGCGCAACGACACCGGATATGTATCTATGCACCCAGGGTTGGTCACTAATGATGATGGATTAAACGCCTCTGTGTTGACTGTTGAGCACAAGTTTGACAATCCTGCGGTTCGAATCAAGGTCACGCGAACTGAATAAATATCCATTTAATTCAATACGTTAAACAGAAATCATAAAAGACAAAGACCATCTTACAGCGGTTTCTGTGACATCTTTTGAAATAGTATGGCAAGTAAGGCGTTCTTTGTAATACGAAGAGCGCCTTTTAGTTAATAAAAATACCCCAAATGGAGTCATGTGAATGTCAGATAATGTATTAATCGTTGAAGATGATCATGATATAGCCAACCTAATTCGGGTTAATTTACTTGAGCTAGGTGTTGAGACCGAACATCAAGACAATGGCGACCAAGCATTGCAACAGGCCCTAACTAAGCCATATTCGCTGCTGTTGCTTGATGTGATGTTACCCGGTACTAATGGTTTAGATATTTGCCGACAAGTGCGCGAACAAAAACCAGAACAAGCTATCATAATGCTGACGGCAAAAAGCTCAGAAATCGACAGAGTGTTGGGGTTAGAGTTGGGTGCCGACGACTACATGACTAAACCTTTCAGTGTGCGAGAATTACAAGCCCGTGTGCGCTCCCAATTGCGAAAAGCTCATTTAATTCAACAAAGTAGTGTAAATAATACGGAAGTTGCAGGTAAACCTTTAGTCATTGGCAACTTGAGTATCGACCAGAAAAATCATCAAGCAATATTTAACAAGCTTTTATTAGAACTTACCGCCACAGAATTTGAATTATTACACCATTTAGCCAGTCACCCTCACCAAGTATTTAGTCGTAATCAATTATTGGAATCGGTTTGGGGATATAACCACAGCGGTTATGAGCACACAGTGAATTCACACATCAACCGACTGCGCGCAAAAATAGAACAAGACGCCACCTCACCACAAATTGTGCAAACCGTTTGGGGCGTAGGCTATAAATTTAACCCTCATGGGGTTGAGGCTGCTTAGGAATTATTAGATATGAAATTACGATTCTATCAACGCTTAGCTTTGTCTCTTGTGGTGGTATTTATGTTGGTGTTGGCGGTATTTTTTTGGGCAACTGGAGAATTACAATCGCAAACCAAACTCGAAGCCGAACAAAAACTACACCTTAATTTGGCCACCCATTTAGTAGACGACAATCCACTGTTAAAAGAAGGCGTGTATGACTACAAGGCCCTTAAAAACCTGTTTCATATGTTAATGATCCTAGGACCCAATTTTGAGTTCTACTACTTAGATGCCACAGGCAAAATCCTCACCTACTCCGCCGAAAAAGGCAAAGTGAAACGCGAAAGCGTGACCTTACAGCCACTATTAAATGTGATTGAAGGTAACCATGCATTCCCAGTTGTAGGTGACGACCCAAGGAATATAGGTAAACAAAAAATATTTTCCGCCGCACCGGTGTACAACGGCGAGCAGCTGCAAGGGTATCTATACGTCATCATAGGTGGTGAAGCCTATGACTCAATATTAGCGGAATTACAAAACAGTCAAAACTTACAAGAGTTTGCGTTGTTTATAGTGGCAGGATTAGTGATCCTTTTGGTGGCCCTACTAGGGCTGTTTAGATTTATTACCGCACCACTTAGGCGCTTAAGCAATGATATGCAAACCATCAAATCAGCGGATTTCCATCGGGGCAATACCACACAAAACACCTCTAAATGGGATAAAAACAGTAGCAACGAAGTGCATATTTTAGGTCACACTTTTACCGAAATGCTAAGCCATATCGACAATCAGTTTGAACAGCTACAACAAATTGATAGCAAAAGGCGCATTTTATTGGCGGACTTATCCCATGATTTACGGACGCCCTTAGCTAATTTACAAGGCTACATCGAAACTCTTGCATTAAATGCTGATTCGTTAAGTGCTGATGATCGTAATCGTTTTGTGGATATCTCCCTTAAAAATGCCAAAAACCTTAAACACTTAGTCGATCAAATTTTTGAATTGGCATACCTAGAAGGTGGACAAGTCACCTTAAACCAAGAGTCGTTTCCCTTAGGCGAACTACTCCATGACGTGGCAGCAAAATTTGCCCTTAAAGCTAAAGACAAACACATCAGCCTTGTGGTTAATCCCGACCAATTTGGTTTTCAAGTATTTGCAGACATTGGCAAACTCGAACGGGTATTAACAAATTTACTAGAGAACGCTATTCGCCACACACCTGAAAAGGGACAAATTCAAATTAATGTATCTGAAGTAAACGACTTAGGAAAAAACAAGTTACGGGTTGATATTCGAGACTCAGGTATTGGAATTAGCGATAAAGAAATTGCCTTTATTTTTGATGCGCGCTATCAAGCCACTAACACCGAACGCGACAACTGTGTTCATGCAGGGCTGGGGCTAGCCATTAGTCGAAAACTAATGGCATTGCTTGAATCAGATCTGCAGGTCGAAAGTCAATTGGGTAAAGGCACTTGCTTTAGCTTTGAGTTGAATATGGCGAGATGATTGCCCTGCCTTAAATCTAGTTTGTTTTTAAAGCACGCTGCGCGCCATCATCCATGATGGATTTTGTCTCGAATCCCTTCGAGCCAGTTACTTTTTCTTCTACAGCGAAGAAAAAGTAACCAAAAAGACGCAGCCGCTAATAAAGTTCTTAACCGCAGAAAATGGCTAATTTTAGGGTCGCGAAATATCGTTCCCTACGGATTTCACTCAAATGGCTTCCTTGCCATTTGCCCCTAAAACAAGCCATTTCCTGCTGAAACTTTACATGCGGAACAATGTGGTGGAGCCACCAAAGTCGTTAGCTAAAGCACGTTTGGCGAACATACGTGCGAGGGTAAATCAAAAGAAAAGAGCATCGGTGCAACCTTTAACAGATTTGGTGACTCTATTAGGTTCTGCCGCCAGTAAAGTTCCAGCAATAAATATATGATGGGCAATATCAACTGGGCAAATACAACGCAAACGCCTCATAGGATGTCCTTATCTTTGAGTTAAGCTATTTACAGTTGTTGCCTATGCATTATTTAACGTTGTTCTGACCCCGATATTTCACTTGTTATGCGTGAGGCGATGCGGGAATTTGACTCTACTCACCAGTACCAACGAACCCCACCATGCGGGATATTAGGTCTCCGTCATGTTCTACAAAATACTGACCGAGCTGTACTTGTTCAGAGCCATCTGGTCCTACTCCACCGAACGCTACGGTGACACGAGTGACCCCAGCGACCGTGTCAGTTTTAATAACTTTTGCTGACCAACCTGGAGCATTTTCGCTAAACATACCTAAGTAGCTATTTATTGCTGCGATACCATTTACCGTTTCGGGTGTACGAGGGTCATCGTACTGTATTGCTTCTGTCACAGAACTATATAATTTGGCAAGTCGAGGCTCAGCTTCCTCAATTTGCCATGCCTCAAAAAATGTTGTGATGCAATCTGACATATTTCTTTCCTAATTTTGATTGACAGGGGGAGTCATACCAACGCCCAAATAACAGGCTAAAAATATTTGGCTATATTAGCGAACGAAGTGAGCCGAGCCAAACATTTTTAGTCCTAGTTGATTTGATTGTTAGGTGCAATTTGCTATAATTGTATTACTATGTATAACAAAGGATATCAAATGAAGACGGAAATGTTGAGTACACGCATTGATCATGATACCAAATTGGCTTTTACACATGTTTGTGACGAAGTTGGCTTAAGCCCTTCGCAGGCAATAAAGTTATTTGCGAAAGCAGTAATTAACTATGGTGGTATACCATTTGAATTACGCTCGAAAACTCCTAACTCTAAAACACTCGAAGCAATGCAGCAGCTAGAAGGTGGAAATGGCAAAGTCGTCAACGATGTCGAACAACTATTTAAAGAGTTGGGATCCAATAATACTTAAATGTATAAATTAGAATATTCGACCCAGTTCAAGAAGGACTTTAAGAAAATAACCAAGCTATCAATACCTGATGTGATTGAAGTTGGTCACGTTATTACGACTCTGCAACAAGGTAAATCATTAGCAGAAAAATACGTTGATCATGCACTGGCTGGAAATTGGTCAAACTATCGTGATTGCCACGTGAAACCAGACTTGGTTTTAATTTACAAGATTGAAAGTGAGACTCTTAAATTAGCTAGAATTGGCTCCCACAGCGAACTATTCCGGTAGCACCTAACAATATTAATAGCCTTCTTTAATTTCTCGAATGAGCCTAGGTGTGCTTTTGTTACTATAATTATCTTCCAACATAACCTCACCAGTCTTTCTGTTATAATAGATCGATGTATACTTTCGCTTCTCATCATCAATAATAATGTAGGCCCAATCTCTAACATCCTTTAGTTCCGCAGGCTGACCTTTTAGTGTTTTGTGTAATTCTTGCAATTCCGACGTATTCCAATGTAGCCTATCACCGAGCACTCGAAGCCTGATTCCAGTAGCTCCCGCATTTTTAAACATACCCAAAACAAACGGATGATTAAAAGCGTTTAAAAGAGTATCGCTAATTTCAAATGATTCCAACGATGCATCTATCTCATTTTGTTCGTTTATTGGAAAAATGGCATTTACGACACATGAGTTAGGACACTTACTTTTTGGAGACAATTTGGCATTCCATTCAGCTTCTTCGAAATTAACTCCATATGTTTTACCTTCTCCAGCTTGGATATCTGATACGACGAATTTCCGCTCATAGGAAGCCCTAAATGAACTGGACTCATACAACAACTTACCCTTATTGCGTGCAATTTCTTTTCTGTTAATCGTAGTCTCAGTTACGCCCTCTACCTTCCCAGATCGTAGTTTAATTTTCAGCGCAAGCGTTTCGACTATATCCCCGTTAATAATTTCGTAGTCGAAAGATCGACCCTCTAGCTCTACTACACCGTTAAAGTTGGTTACTTTATAAGGGAATCTAATTGTGGGAAATAGCTCCTGGCTATTAAGAAGCTTTTTACCGTCATTTTTTTTAACGCTACCCTCTATACCCACAAGAAACAACTGATTCTGTATAATTGCCCATGTAGCTCGATACCCTTTCCAATTTTCTGTCGAAATTGAAGAAAATTCTGGAAGTGAAGCTTCTGATAAAACACTGCCCAATGCAGGTAATGATCTAGAAAAATAGCGTGCGCCTTCATAAACCAGCAAATCTTTTTCCTGCGTTGTTGCGTAGGAAATTGCCGTAACTAGATTTGATATAAAAGCAAAAAAAAGAGTTAATAAGTACTTATTCCAATTCATAAATCAGACTCTTCAGATGGCTAACGCTTAATATAACTGGAAAATACGGAGCGGCAGCGAGTAATTTTCCAGTTGATGTTTTTGTTATGTGCCACTTGTTACTCCATCCCTTATTTTGAAAAACTGAAAACAAGAACCGACAAATATAGAAAGCCAAAAAATTGCAAAAATTATCGCGGCTGTTAAAAATATTGCTACACGATCCTCACTTGCTGCATCAGGTTTGGAAAATGCTAAAAGTACCGGAAAGGGTAACGCAGCAAGAATGGAAGCAATAATAGTAAGCAAAATTTTTGGTCTTTCTAAGTTGTTTTGGATAAATCCAATTACTGTGTGGTACAGCATAAGAAGCACCAAAATTATTGGAGCAATGAAAAATAGAAATTCATACCCCTGATTAGCTTTAGAGACAGACTTGTATAGATCAATATCAGAAATTGCAAAAAATACCACTACTAGAATGCCAGGGACGCAACTCCAAAGTGACGAAGCAAAAGCAAATCGATTACTACTCAACTAAATACAACTCCCTTGGCACATAACAATATTAATAGCCGGAAAACTTCCGTGTTTAAACACGGAAGTTTTCCGGCTTTCTACATACGTCATTTTTATCACAGCCACTAAGCCCTTGTACATATTAACTTTTTTGCCTTTTGTGATTTTGGGTTTTGTAGAAACACGGCAATTTTCCAATATCTTGCGGTTTACCGGAAGATCTACTTCAACTATATGCAAGCACAGTCGAAGTGAGGATTCTGAAAATACTTATCCATTAAGCACTTTAACTAAAACTAACCCATAGATTAAGAAAAGTTAAAAGTGAGCCAACGTCCTTGATTAAATTTACAGATAAACTCTGCTACACCAGCCAAAAAGTCTGCCCATCATGCAGTTGGCTATTATCCCAACTGCATGAAGATAGGTTTTTTAAGGTGTCTCGTCTGCTAGATTAGAAGAGCTATTCTGCTCTGTTGATTCGGCTGACTCTTCGACTACGACGTCAGTATTCTCAACATCATTTTTTGCAGTGGGCACGTCACTAGGGAAATCCTGAAATGGAAAAGGCATATCCTCGGTTTTAAAGGTCAAAAACAAGGTAATTTGATAGGTATAGGTACTTAAATTTTGGCCAAAAGGTAAAACAGATGTGTTGGTTTGCCCTTTAATTAATAATGTTAAAAACTGATAGATAGCTACCAATGTCACTAGTAATTTTGTCACGCCTGAAATTAGTGCAAACACCAGCATAAACAATCCACGTTTCCAGGTATCTACATTGCCTATACTTGACTTAGTTTGTTGGTCCATAAAATTCTCCTCGATGTAATTATGTGAATTATTAAAGTCACATTAAGCAAAGCAAATATGGAGCCAGAATTTTTACCTCATAAAATCAATGAGTTAAGAACAAAAACTTTGTGGTAACTTTTAAAAAATAGTACTTAATGCGCCTTATCGCCAAAAAGTGAGAAAAATAACCAATTAAGTTCAAGCACGAAAATAAGGTATTAAAAAAGGAAGCCGAAGCTCCCTTTTAATTACCTAAATGACTTTAGATATTTATTCATTACCTTCAGCTGGTGCTTCTGGTGCTGCTGGCTTTTCAAGCAAGTCTTTGATGCTTAAACGTACGCGGTTTTGACGGTCAATTTCAACTACCTTAACGTCTAGGATTTGACCTTCTTCTAAGTGGTCAGATACTTTGTTTACACGTTCATGAGCGATTTGAGAAATATGTACTAGGCCTTCTTTGCCCGGCAGGATTTCAACAAAAGCACCAAAATCAACGATGCGAGTGACTTTACCTGAGTAAGTTTTACCAGACTCAACTTCAGCTGTGACTTGCTCAATCTTAGCGATAGCAATTTCAGCTTTAGCGCGTTCGGTAGCAAAAATCTTCACTGTACCGTCGTCTTCGATTTCGATATTACAATCAGACTCTTCGGTGATTGCACGGATCATCGCGCCACCTTTACCGATTACGTCACGGATTTTATCTTTGTCTACTTTCAAAGTATAAATACGCGGCGCGAATTCAGACATTTCTTCACGGTGACCAGAAATCGCTTGATCCATCACGCCAAGAATATGCAAACGGGCTTCTTTAGCTTGTTTTAAAGCAACCTGCATGATTTCTTGAGTGATACCTTCGATTTTGATATCCATTTGCAGTGCAGTGATACCACCAGTCGTACCGGCTACTTTAAAGTCCATATCGCCTAAGTGATCTTCATCACCTAAGATATCTGAAAGAACTACAAAGTTTTCATCATTTTTCACTAAGCCCATAGCAATACCCGCTACAGATGCTTTGATTGGTACACCTGCATCCATCAATGCTAATGAAGTACCACAAACAGAGGCCATTGAAGACGAACCGTTTGATTCAGTGATTTCAGAAACCACACGTACTACATATGGGAATTCTTTTTCAGTTGGCATAACCGCTTGAATACCACGTTTAGCCAAACGACCATGACCGATTTCGCGGCGCTTAGGAGAACCAACAAAACCAGTTTCGCCTACACAGTAAGGAGGGAAGTTGTAATGCAACATAAAGCGGCTATCAGTTTTACCACTAAGGCCGTCAATCATTTGTGCGTCACGCTCTGTACCTAAAGTAGCAGCAACGATGGCTTGAGTTTCACCACGAGTGAACAATGCAGAACCGTGAGTACGTGGTAACAAACCAGTAGCAACATTAAGCGCACGGATCATCGCAGGGTCGCGACCATCGATACGAGGCTGACCAGCAAGAATACGTGAACGAACTACGTCACTTTCTAGTTCGTGAACCAATTCAGATACTTCTTTAGCATTTTGGTTTTCGTCGGCGGCTACTAGCTCTTCGACCGTTTTGTTGGTCAAAGCTGTGATGGCATCTTTACGCTCCATCTTGTCAGAAATTTGGTAAGCATCGGTAATACCGGCTTCTGCCAAAGCTTTCACTTTATCTTTAAGCTCAGTGTTTTCTGCTTCTGGTGCCCAATCCCACTTAGGCGTATTGACTTCAGTAGCAAATTCGCTCACGGCATTGATGACAGTTTGCATTTGCTCGTGACCGTACATAACTGCACCTAGCATCACTTCTTCAGATAAAATTTCTGCTTCAGATTCAACCATAAGAACTGCACTTTCTGTACCGGCAACCACCAAATCAAGTTGGCTTGTTTCAAGCTCAGAGTTACGTGTATTTAAAACATATTGCTCGTCGGTGTAACCAACTCGGGCTGCACCAATTGGGCCGTTAAAAGGCATACCAGAGATAGCAAGCGCAGCAGAGGTACCAATTAAAGAGATGATATCCGTTGGAATTTCAGGGTTAGCTGATACAACAGTGATGATAATTTGTACTTCATTCATAAACCCATCAGGGAATAATGGACGAATAGGACGGTCGATCAAACGTGATGTAAGGGTTTCGTACTCAGAAGGACGACCTTCACGCTTGAAAAATCCACCTGGAATTTTACCTGCAGCGTAAGTTTTTTCTTGATAGTTAACCGTCAACGGGAAAAAGTCTTGACCTGGCTTAGTATC
>NZ_CAKZKO010000057.1 GCF_937123705.1 uncultured Paraglaciecola sp.
TACGGTTTTTCTCGCTCCATCGGCAGCGCTGTTCCAGCGTCATCGTCGCAGTCCACGGTTTCGAGGGTGAGACACGATTTAACATCAGTGTAGGTGTTGATGCCGGTCGATGCCCTGAGTGCCTGCCCAGCGAGCGCCACTGTCAGCAGTAATACTGCGCTGATTGCGAGAATAACCCGCCCAACCAAGCGACCTCGCGGCGTTGGTGTGTAATAGCCGTCCCGTTGTTTCCATAATCCCATCACGCGCCACCTGTGTATTTTTTAACGATAGCGAGCACGGCATTCACGCCGAACACGCCAATTAAACTAGCGAGCACCAGATTCGAGCCCTCGGCCAGCCCAAACATTTTACAGGCACCGATAACGCCCGCAGCTACCGCGATATTCCGTATCGACACGCCAATCAGTTCACGCTGATGCACCTCGTGCCCTTTTGCCAGCGCGTGCCCTACATGCCCGAGGGTGAGGATCAAAAACACCTCCAAACCAGCGGGCAGTCCATGAAATAACTGCGCATACACCGCCGCCGAAAATGCTTTAATTTTTGCCAACAGCACACTGGCCACTCCTACACATCTACAAAGAACTCGGCATAACAGGCCAGCGGATGCTCGCTGCCGTATACCGTAAATGATTTGATAATGTCCTTTCCGATGCGATCCCAGCCTAACGGCACGCGCGTAAACCCGTCGTTAGGGTTGACATAGTTGGTCGTGCGGTCGCGCAATTGCTGCTCGTGCAGCGGGCTAAACAATTTTTTAATTGGCTTCGGTGCGCCGAATGTCACCACTGCTGCGATATTCAGGTGCGGCATCATCGCCGCAAACAGCTGCGCTTCGGCACCCCCTTTCGAGTGGCCGGTGAGCACTAGCCTAGATTCCGGTTTGACCAGCGCCATGATCGATAGTCTGTGCGCCTTGATCTTGTTGTAATACCCGCGATGTGCTTTGCCAAAAGCTGTCCGTTTGGGGAAAAAATGAAACCCGCGAAACCAGTCGAATGTTTCATTGCTGCCGGCAAACGCGAGAAACGTGGTGTCGGTATCGTCGTGATACTCGCGGTAAATATCAATACCGCCAAACGAGTGAATTTCTACGTCATCCCGATAGGCGACGGTCGAGAGTTTGTGGCAATACTCCCTGAGAGCGATACCCCTCACTGGATAACCTGCACGCTCTGCACGGCCAGAATCAGCTCACTCACCACCTGATCGAGCGTCACCGTCACATCATCGGTATCGACCGCTTTCAGTGCTGTGAGCTGCGCGCCGACTAACGCCATGTATTTCTGGCCAGCAATCGTCTGGCACCACACGCCACACTCTGAGGCCAGCATAGCCGAGACAATATCCAACCCCTGCTCGACCGAGTATGTCGCCTCGACATCAGCCACGCGATGTTTCACGTTGTGGAGTTTGGTCAGCGCCGACTGCGCCAGTGCCGGTTTCTCGAACAACGCCACCTGCGCCAGCGACACGCCAATATCATACGCTGCAGCGCTGCCGAATAGTTTTTGGTCGCCAAGATCAATATCAATCTGGCCGTTGCCGATAGTGCCTGTGCCGTTGCTTGCGCAGCCGAACAAAAACGCTAGCGAGATAGCCAGCAGTGTGATTTTTAGTTGTTTCCACGTTGGCATGCGAATCGCTCCGAGGTTAGGCAATGATTTCGCCACGGAAATACGCGGCAGGGTCGACATACGTGCGGTCCTTGTCGGGCCGGTAGATAAATTTCACGCCATTGGGGATCCGCAGCGCTTTTTCGCCAGTGTAGAAAACCTCGACGTGAACGTGATCTTGCATGCCGTTGGCGTAGTGCTGGCCTATGGGCTGGGCGCAGCCAATCCACTCAGCCTCGAATAGCTGAGTGCCACTGGATAGCGCAGGGTTAGGCTGGACGTAGAAATACCGAACGAAAACGTCACCGTCTCGGACCTCGATGTATTTGAATTCGGGCGTATCGCCATAGGCTTGGCCGACTTTGACGAACTCGCACGTTTTGGCGACCAGTACGTGAGAGCCTGCTGCAATTTGGTAATCGATCCCGTAGTGCAGCCGATCGCCTCGGGAGGCTAGAAACTCACCGCCCCCGGCGATGTCGTTGCGAATCGGTGGTTGTAGGCGTGCGATTTGAAGCATGGCATGGTTCGTGGATGGCTTTGTCGCGGAGACTACACCAAAAATCTGACCGATTCCATTCAGGCATACAGGTCAACCGTCCGGCTCTGGTGGGCTTCCCACTCAGATTTTGTGCATTGTGCCGGCAGTTTGTCAGAAACCGATACCGTGATTCGAATGTGCGGTGTCTCGCCATAGCGTTTTTGGTCGGTCGAGCTGATCACTTGTTGGTCGTCCTTGAACAGCACGCCATTAAGCGCATCGCGAACGATTTTGGCGATATTGTCATCGTCTGGCTTGACCGTTGGCGCGATGTCTCCCGCCAGTGCAGCGACTCGCTTCCACTGCGGCCACGATACAGGGACGGGGAACACCGCATCGACCTGAATGTTCGTCGGCCGGCTAGTCGGGCTCACGTAACCCCGCTGCACCTGCTTCAGGCACCAGACGATTTGCTCCATGTAGTCTCTGGTTTTTTTATCAACGAACTTTCGGCCGCTTCGTCCGTCCGTCCAGACTCTCGCCTTGCCGCGCGGCTTACCCGGTACGACAAACTCAATAAAACCTTTTCGCGCTATCATCATATTCGCTATTGCAATGTGTTAGATTCGCGATCATTGATCGCTTCGGCTTGTTGTTTGTCTGCGAGATTGATAGAAATCACATGGTCGTTGCTGTAGTCAATCACCACATATCGCCTGTCGCTTTCGATAAATTTATCAAGCTCGTCCCGCGTCACTATGGCCGACTCTACGCCGGTTTGCTTGATCAAGCACAGAATCAATAACTCATAGGTCGTGAGCAAGTCGCTTAGTTCGTCGTAAGTGGGGCTGCTCACCGATTGCACCGCTTGTGTGCCAGTCTCAAATTTGACAGGTCATTCGTCCCGCCATTGCTGATCGGTTCCAAGTGCTCAATCGTGGCCATGTCCATAAAATTATCCGGGTTTGCTTTGAATATCATGCTATCGCCGCACCAGTGACAATCGTCACCGTAGCGTTTTCGTAGGTATCGCCTGACGCGCTTTCGCCAGTTTTTGTCGCGCCGTTCGATGTAGCCACTGTCGCGGAGCTTCGTTCGATTTTTTTTGTACGTCACCAATTCCGCATTCCTGTCACCAGTATTTTTTCTCCATCGAGTATGCCACACGCCTCTGATAGTTTTTTAGGGTGTGCGGATAGTCATTGTCCTGACCACGTGCGCTTCACATCCATCGGATCGCTGTAAGCGCATTCAACGCACCGGGAGTGCCACTGCACGAAGTCGATGCCAAACCTGAGTTGCCGCCGAGCTGAGCCATTGTCTTGCGGCATAGCCCGGCTCGCTGGAACGATTTGTTTTTGGTAATGCTCATCTTCGACCTCCATCAGGACGAGCGATGTTTTACGTGGTCGCTCGAAACACTGCGAGCCGGTACAGCGATCAGGGATTGGCGGCAGGTCTTGCATCGTGCGTGGTTTTTTAGGGGTGTCATCCAGCATGTTCGATTCCCTGTGTTGAGTTTTCGATCCGCTGGGCATCGTCTCGAGAGATAGCCCCGGAGAATGCGAGTTTTCGAGGTGTCGACCAGTCTCGCCACTGCTCCAGATCGTGCGTGACGTACTGGCGTTTTCGTTGGTTGCGATCAAAAAACGACTCGTGCTGCAAGGTGTGGCTGTCGGTGCCATCGATACCGGGGTTTGAGTCAAATTCTTCGGCGGCCATGGCTTTGATCTTGGTGTCTGAGTGGACAAGAAACCGCATCAACGAACCGGGTACTGGCTGGAAGTGGCCACGCTCCGGGCACATCAGGTGAGCCTTGAGTGCCATTGAGAATTTTTTTGCTGGGCACCACTCGAACAGCTCGAACCAGAGCGCGTATTGTTCCTTGGTGAATTTCAGGTTGTAAAACGCGGCGGCTGGCATGAGCGCCTTGACCAATTCCTGTTCAGTCATGTGTTGACCCCTCTTGAGGTTAAAAATTGTTCAGCCGCTACCTTGGACGCATCGATGGCCTGCTGGGATTTGCTAGTTGAATCTCCTTGGATCATCTTGGCTCGAAGCACCGGTAGTTTTTCCCTGAGTTTGTCAGGTGATCGAATATTGGTTCGCCAGAATGAATCGGCATTGGCCCAACTGAAAACCTTCCAAATTTCTTCGTAGGTCAGATTATCGCGTTCACGCATCAGTCGGATGGTGTCTGCCCACTTCTCGAAGTTGGGTGTTTTGGTGCCGGGGACTGCCTCGATGACGTGCCGGTAGATTTGCTTGGCTGCCTCTAGGTCTCTACTGGCATGTTTGGAAACGGGACTATGTTTTACTTCTCTTTCTTCCTCTTCCTCTTCCTCTTCCTCTGGTCCCACTTTTTGTCCATTATTTTTGTGACAGTTGTCCGCTTTTTGGCGTGACATTCGCTTCCTTTCGGCGTCTTTTGCTCGCTTCTTGGCCGATTCGCCCAAATGTCGATCAAAGTGCGGTATGCCTGACTCAGAGAGCCAATCGACCTCGAGCATGGCTTGTCCGAAATTTGTCGCCCCTGCGACCCTATCAATCTGGACAAGTGTCACACTTAATTTGTGACAAAACGCGGAATCTTTATCGAAATGCGAGTCCATCCATGACCATATTCTCACCAATTTGCCTACTACATCATCAGGTGTGAGGCTAAGTTTCGCTGCAATTTCGAATATTTCTGGCTTATCAGGCGTGGTTTTTTCGATCTTTATCCAATGCTCAGCCATAGAGATCAAACCCCTTTTAAGTGACCTCTCGCCGGTTGATAGTAGGCAGCGAGGTCGACTTTGACAGTCTGGAGCCTCCGACAAGAGGCCACATAAAAAGGGTCTGAATCACACAAACCCCCGCGTTTCGAAAGCGCTATCAAACGCTAAATTGAACTATACGCCAAATTATCCAACTTCGGCAACGCTGGCGTCACTGGTGATTTCCAGCGTGATCAGGTCGGTGAATTTTACCGGGTAGCCATGGCTCTGGTAGAACAGCAGCAGCCGCTCTATGCCCCTCAAACTGGGCGATGTTTTCTCCCAATACAGCATCGTATTCGAGGCAACACCGCACGCATCAGCGAGCATTGCTGCGGTAAATCGGTGCTGTTTTCGAACGGCTTTTAGGTGGTTCAGCATTATTGAGCCCTAATTAACTGGATTTCGCGTACTGTAACCAACACCTCCCATTAACGCAATTTTTTGTGCTGTTTTTGCAAAAAAATACTTGCAATGCTGCAAAGAGATCACTATTCTGAATCTGTGTCGAGTGATAGCGGCACGTTAAATCACGAACAGCGAGGAAAGAATTATGGAAATTACGGCCCGTTTTGTAGAGCCACACTTCAACGAAAACGCTTATGCGAATATCCCCGGATATTGGACGCCCAATGTCGCACCAGCAAAAAGATCAGATAGTCAGGGCGTCTATCCTTGCGATACCGAGAAAGAGGCTATTGATCTGGGTGAGCAATTGGTTCGTGATGGTTTGGCTATAGCATAGCTATGCGCAAATCCGAACTCCCGCTCCGTTTCAACTGCCCATCTTGCAATCACCGAATGGTCGATAAGATTCATTGCAGGCCGTGCGGTGGGTCTGGTGAGGGCGCAGTAACAGAGTCGGTGTGTGCGGCTTGTGGTGGGCAGGGCGAAATCGTTGCGCTGCCCTACTGCGCAGACTGCGACACTGACGAGAATGGTGATCTGCCCGCCGATTGGGGTGATGAATGAATAACACAGCAACGCCAACGGCCGAGGTCGGCGCGTTCAAGGGCGCAGACAAGACCGCCAGAATTTATAGAGCCGGCGAAGATATAGGCCGGTGCCGAAAACTTACTGGTGAGGGTCGCGGTTGGTATTTGGTTTATCTCGATGGCTATCGCTGGCCACGGATGGAAAACACCTCGCGCAGTAATGAGTGCGTCGCTGTTCGGGGTGTTGCTAGGGTCAGGGCGCTGATAAACAACCCCGCCGACTGTGGCGGCATCAAAGAGGGCGCCTGCAATGAGCATTAGCGTGTTTCTGGCAGTGCTGTTCTACGTTCTCGGTGTGTGCATGCACCTGAAGCTGGCCGATAACGTGATGTATTTAACCGGCGTCAAGTCGACCAAGCCGATTCGTTGGTGCATGGCTTTGGGTTGGCCGCTACTGGTTCTATTTTATTTTTAGCGAGGTTTTTTATGTTCGTCAAAATTCCAACGGATTTCCCTAGTCAGGCTATCGATGATTTTTGTTCGGCGTGGAGCGTGACCATTCAGCGCGTAGACGAGTTCGCAAACTTTCCCGACAGCCTGCCCATTGTCGCGGTATGCGATCTGGCTGCCCGCAATGGCTACTCTATTGGCCATACAGCGCTTGGAAGCCTGAAGTTCCACCCTATGCCCAACGCCGACAAAAACCGTTTTCGCCCGCCCCCACTGACACGCAAGCAGATACTGGCGCTCAAAGAAAACCCGACGCCGGTCGAGGTGCACCGCGAAATGAAAGCCGCAGAGAGCGAGCTGGCCAATACGTCGATATTGTCGCAAGACGAGATTGACAGCCTGTTGCAGCGGCCGGCAGACGAGCGATTTTTAGATGTCTAGCGCGCTTTCTACAGCATCAGCGGAACAGCTCTACCCTGATGGCCTGATCGCGCCCGGCTATTACGCAGACGTGAGCAATCATTACTACCACCACGTTAGCCATGGCACTAGCTCGAGCAAGCTGAAACTGTTTTTTGAGCACGAAACTGACGCAAGAGCCCGCCATTATTGGCTAAACCCTGAGCCTGCCAGTGCTGCTATGCGGCTGGGTACGGCGGTTCATAGTCTAGTTTTGGAGCCGCACAACTTCGAACACGATAATTTTGTAACGGCTAGCGATCATTGGTCAGCGCTCAAGACCGCCCGAGACACCTATCCTGAAATGAACATCATCACACCCAGCCAATACGATGCCGCTCAGCGTATGCGCGACAACGTGCTTGGCCATCCCTACGTTAGCCAGTTGATGCAAAACGGCATTGCAGAGGTCAGCGTGTGGCAGGATATTGAATTTTATGACGAGAAAAGCGGCTGCACACAAACCGAATTCGCGAAGTGTCGAATCGATTGGATGCCCAGCAATGCGCCCTATCTTGTCGACCTGAAGAGCGCGGCTGTAGCCAGTCCTGATGGATTTCGTGATGCGTGTCATCGCTTCGAGTATTACCTGTCGGCATGTTTGTATTCTCGGATCGCCAACCAATGCAGCGAGCTGATGCGGGCGACCGGCTTTGCGCAGAGAGACACGTTTATTTTCATCGTGGTCGAAAACAAGCCGCCGTATAGCGTGGCGTGGTATGAAATGGGGTTGGAATCGAGAGGCCACGGGAATTTGCAGCTGAGCGAATCACTAAGCCGGCTGTGCTGGGCAAGAAAAAACGACTGGCCCGCCCACAATGAAAAATGTCTAGTCATTTAATTCACCGAGGAAAACCGTAATGTCAGAAAACAAGGCAGTCAATCCATTCAGCGCATCGTCGCCGCAATCAGCCAGCCCTACTGCACCGGGAAATGCAGCGGCTACATCAGATCAAGCGCGCGCCATTCAAGAGGTGACAGCGGCGCTAATGATCGCCAAGCAGTGTCCGCGCGACCCCATTCAAGCCGTGGACCGCATTATCAACACCTGCGCGCGTCCCACGCTGGCGAATGCCGCGCTATATGAATACGCCAGAGGTGGCACGGCAATCACTGGCCCGTCGATTCGTCTGGCCGAGGCCGTTGCTCAGCAATGGGGCAACATGCAATTTGGCATCAGGGAGCTTAGCCAAGAAAACGGCGTCAGTACGGTCGAGGCGTTTGCGTGGGACGTTGAAACCAACACCCGTCAGACCAAACAATTTCAGGTTAAGCACTGGCGCGACACCAAGAAAGGCGGTTATGCGTTGAAAGATCAACGCGACATCTACGAGCTGATCGCCAATCAGGGTGCGCGCAGATTGCGCGCCTGCATTCTCGGCGTTATCCCCGGTGATGTTATCGAGGCCGCTGTTAATCAGTGCATGCTCACGCAGCAGTCTGATGTCGATGCCAGCCCCGAAGCAATCAAAGCGATGCTGGCAGCGTTTCAGGACAAGTACAAAGTTGGCAAAGATCAAATCGAGGCGCGTATCCAGCGACGCATTGATGCCATTCAGCCGGGACAGGTTTTGCAGCTACGCAGAATATACAAATCACTGGCTGATGGCATGGCGAAGCCCGCAGATTTTTTTGATGGTGTTACTGAAGAGGCGCCGGCAGCAGTCAGCGAGGTCAATAACGAGATCGAGGCACGCAAGCCTGATGCTAAAACGGCGGTCGATGATTTCTCTTCTGACGTTGAATTCTAGCAACATACTGTAAATAAATCGGAGAAAAGACATGGACACCACAGCAGAACAAGCCGCACCATCCCTCGATCTGGATCAGGTCGTTGTCATGGTGCAAGACATGCCAGACGCCACTTTGCTGGCGAAGAAAGGCGCCGAGTCAGCCGAACGCATTTACCAGCAGGTGCGCGAGTATGCTGAACCGCAGATTTTCGACATCGAAACCGAGAAGGGCCGCAAAAACCTGAAGGGGCTGGTCAAGCGCGTTGGTAGCGTGAAGCTGAGAATCGACGAAAAATTCAAGTCAACAATCGACGAGCTTGAAAAATCTATTGTTCCCATGCGAGCAGAAAGAGCGCGCATCAAAAAACAATTCGAGGCGTTCCAAGAACAATTGAAAGGCCCTTATTTGGAGTGGGAAAACAAAGCCACAGAAGAGGCCAATAGGGCCAACGTGCTGCGGGACAGAATCAACGCTATTCGAGCAATGGGCGATCCCATCGTTGATGGACGGGAGCTATCGAAAGACGAGCTCATAGCCAACAAGTCTGCTATTGAAGCGCTCGAGATTAGTGACGCTGATTTTGGCGTGATGATTAACGATGCCGAACAAGCAAAAGCCATCGCTTTGCGCAGTGTGCAGAATGGCATTGCAGCGGCCGAGCACTTGGCGAACGTATCCCCGCTGCGTGAAGATGTGGGCGATCTCGATATAAACAACGGGCCCACTAACCCAGCCCCTGATAACCAACGAAGTGGCAGAAACGAAGCTCAGTCGGTCAGCGACATCATGGCCGAGTCAATGGGCGCTATTCCACCGACCGGTACAGCTGCAATAGCTGCAATAGCTGATGTGCTGCCAGAAGATGCCGCACAGCGACGCCGTGAGGCGCTGGCCGCAATGATGGCGTTCAACTTGCCAGAGGACGCAACCCGCGAGGATATTTTCAAGCAAATAATATCGGCTATCCATAAGGGCGCAGTCCCCCATATAACGATCAGCTATAGCTAGTCAAATGGCTGTTACCGAGTACGCGCCGGGTAAGTTTAGGGCATACAAAAAGATCAGGGGGCGAGAGCGCCAGTTCTATTTTGCCAGTAGATGTCTCGCAGAAAAAAAACAAGCGGAGCTTGATAGTTTTGCCCGGTTGCTTTCTCGGCCAGTATTTTCTCGATGCGGACGATTGAAGGGGTTTAGAGTCAAAATAGATCGACGCAGAAATACGATTTGTGTTCGGGTTCAGATTCTATCGGAAGGCAGGCGCGTTGACACGTCAATTGCATATAACGGCGATTTTTCTTGCTTATGGTCTGATGTTTACGCTGCATGGAAGCGCCTGCATCAGCTGAACAGCAGAGACGCGGCAAGTTATGCCGAGAAAGTGAAGGACGCCAAGCGGCTATATTTTAACGATGTTATTCGGAGTGAATAATCATGTTGGTACTAACTAGACGAATTGGCGAAACGCTAATGATTGGTGACGACGTGACCGTTCAGGTTCTTGGCGTCAAAGGAAACCAAGTTCGCGTTGGTGTTAGCGCGCCGAAGTCGGTCGCCGTTCATCGAGAAGAAATATACAAAAAAATTAACGGCGATTTTCCCACTAGCACAACTAACACTGGGCAGTGAGGCATTGCTGGAATTTAGCGAGGCAGATACTAATCAGTAACGATGCAGAACAGGATTAACAGTTTAAGCGGTAGCGCAGGCGCAGCTAGCATCCAGCCATCGGTAAGCGTCTGACAGTATGTAACGGGTGGCCTACCGCCCCTATTGAGTATGAGTGACATGAAAAATCCAGTTTACAGTTTGCGTCTATCGCTCGTCGATGATGGTTCCCATGACCTATTTCTGGATGAAAAATTCATTGGGTTTGTTGGAAAGAAATCAAAAAGGGCAGCTCTCTTACATTGCCCTATGTGCAGAAAAGAAAATTATCACATGGCTGTACTCGATGGTTATTGCGCGTGGTGTAGTTGGAGAATTGATAAAGAAGCGGTGGCTTCGTTAGTAGCGATGGAGGGGAGTGATGGCTGAATATACTGACACGAAAAGGCTGGGGTTTTTTTCAAGCAGAGATTTTGAGGCTTATAAAATGTCTGAGTTGAGGCATGACGCTACCGCAGGAGCGTTTCGATTTGTGCTGACTTTGTGGGACAACAATACCGGACTGCCAACAGAATATGAATATGAGATCGGCAAAGAGCGCGAGCGGATAGAGGATGTGGGGCGGAATATGATTGACGACCACAAGAAACAATATGTACGGTGGAGCAAGGCTAACGCTATCGAATATGCAGACCAGCACAGCCACGCAGTTAGCGCACTAGAAACCCTGCTACAGCGTATAGATGAGTAGGGTGTATAACCCCTTGCTTTGCGGTGCGCGTAGCGCATCCGAGTGAGGAACGAACGACAACAGCAATTTGTTATGCCCAATGAGGCAAGGAGTTAGAAATATGGCGACGAAAAAACGACAAACAAAAGCCCAGCGTGATGCACAGCAGTTGGCAGCGCTTACGCAGCGTATTAGTGATATTTATTGCGGCGCGTCTGGTTGCGCTTGGAACGAAGATGATGAGTGGCCTACCTCAGAGCAGCTCGCCGTTATCGGGCCAGCAGTAAGATCAACCTTTAAAAATCCTGAGTTACCGGAATGGGTATGGGACTTACATAACCTTGATAAATTTGAGCGGCCTAGCCTAATTGCTAAACAGTTGTTTGAATATGGCGTAAGGGCATAACCCCTCAAGCAGCGGCTCGCGTAGCGAGTCCAGCCCGCAGGGCAATGCTGCCTTGACTTGTTATGAATTATTTTGACTTACCATTGCTACCGCCGCCTTTTGAAGAGTTGCGTGTAACAGAATTGCGTACCGAGGTTGTTTGTGGCTGATGAGAATCAGACGCAGGTGGCTTAGACTTAGGTGCATTATCTTTATCGGACACTGGAGACTCCTATGAGTGAATTAACATACCAGCAAAAAGTTGTTATTGAGCGCATAAACGTAGGTAATGAAAAGGTACTTACGGCAAACGAGGCAATAAAAGGCCGAGCAAATTTTATTACTGGTGCATCAACGGCTGTGGTTGGGATAATTACGGCAGCAAAGTACCTGCCGAGCGGCGCTGCAAATGAGGGTTTTGAATACATACTCTTGGCGCTTGTTTGCACTTGTTCAATAGCAATATATTGGCTGGCAGCGCTGGTCTGGAAAGGAGGTGTAACCGCGATTTCCGGTAGCACCGACATTGATGTTTTATATGAGTCGTACATAGGCCAAGACATTGATACGGCATACTGTAATTTTCTTGCCGATACCTGTGAAGCAAAGAAAAAGAACAGTAACGAGAACGCTTTGCAAGCCGCGAGACTTGATCGAATGATATTTACATTCATGATGCAGCTAGCCCTTCTTGCGCTGGCAATTGGGTGGACATCATTTGCTGCGTACGTGTAATTCATAACCCCTCAAGTATGCGGCGGCGAAGCCGTCCGAGTGAAACGACATAACTTTGTTGTTATGCGTTTAATATAGTTGGATTTGGAGACTAATATGAATATTGAAAAACGGAAATCAGAAAAGAAAGATACAAGCGTAGTTCTCAAGAGCTTGGCGGGCGGTGATTGCTTTCACTTCAGCGCCGTTAGCTTTGAAGATGCTCTAAAGGAAGATGCTATTTACTTTGTGGTGGCGGGAGGAAAAGAGGGGCGTACACAGATTGCCAATCTAAAGGATGGTTTGCTTCTACAACGGGATGATTGTCACAAGGTGCTAAAACTAAAAACCTGCATCACTGTTGACGCATAACCCTCGCATAACCGGAGAACGGAAATGAGCGAAGCGAATTGTAGTGAGTCCGAGTTGATGCGGTTGTTATGT
>NZ_CAKZKO010000058.1 GCF_937123705.1 uncultured Paraglaciecola sp.
A
Organism: uncultured Paraglaciecola sp.; assembly: GCF_937123705.1. Taxonomy (GTDB): domain Bacteria; phylum Pseudomonadota; class Gammaproteobacteria; order Enterobacterales; family Alteromonadaceae; genus Paraglaciecola. Next base: position 2 of record NZ_CAKZKO010000058.1, read on the forward strand.
AGGAGAGACTCGAACTCTCACGCCGTGAAGCACTGGAACCTAAATCCAGCGTGTCTACCAATTCCACCACTCCCGCGAGTGGGGTGGGCGACGGGGCTCGAACCCGCGACAACCGGAATCACAATCCGGGGCTCTACCAACTGAGCTACGCTCACCACAATAAACTGCAGTAACTGAACTTTTACTTATTGAACTATTTTCTCACCTACATATTCTATCGGTATGCCCGTTAGAATTCGAACCAAATGGTGGTCCCAGAAGGATTCGAACCTTCGACCCACGCCTTAGAAGGGCGTTGCTCTATCCAGCTGAGCTATGGAACCTAAGGTAATATTTGAGAAAATGGTCGGTGAGACAGGATTCGAACCTGCGACCCCTTGGACCCAAACCAAGTGCGCTACCAAGCTGCGCTACTCACCGACTTAACCCGTTACCGTGTGTTCATCTCGATACGGGAGGCGCATGTTACATAGCTAACTTATCCTCGTCAAACACTTTTTCAAGCAATTCTTTTGATTGATTAATTTTAATCCAAGATGGATGCTTTTTGTTAAGTTAGCGGGCCAAAACATGGAGATTCTACTTCTGTTATTGCAAAAGTGGATGATCTTTGGGTAACTTATTTTTAAGCCAAACCGCGAGTTTATGTTTCATACTCAGTAAGTCTTCACCATCTGATGGTAAAGGCGTGATCAGTTTGTCATTCACTAATAATCGATAAATGCATTCCACTTTTTCTTTTGATGAATCGGTTGCAGAAAACGTTTTAAAGCCACGATTTTTAGCATAAGCCTCCCCTACAACTAAAGCTTTTTTCAACAGTTGGGTTTCATTAGGAATTTTTTTCATTTATATCTCACATTGATTATTTTACTTCGAATCCGGCATTCATATTTTATCCCGAAAATATCAAGTAATTTAATCACATCTTATATTATTAACAACACATAATGACTTAAACATTATGCTTGGATTGGGCATTTTCGGTGGATGCTAATTGCTAGTAGCCCTAGTGATATGTGACAATATATTTACTAAATCTTAGGTTCTAAATATTATATGACAGCTCGAAAAATTGATGGTGTTTTAATTGCCAAACAAATTAGACAACATGTGGCATCACAAGTTGAGTCCATTACATCATCAGGTCGAAGGGCTCCTGGTTTAGCTGTGGTATTAGTTGGTAGTGACGCCGCATCCCACGTTTACGTTGATAAGAAGCGCAAAGCCTGTGAAGAAGTAGGATTTGTCTCAAAATCTTTCGATTTACCTTCTACCACTTCTCAACAGGCGTTGCTGGATATTATCGACCAATTAAATCTAGATCCAGAAATTGATGGGATCTTAGTACAGTTGCCTCTGCCTGCAGGTTTAAACAAAGAACAAATTTTAGAGCGAATTAATCCACATAAAGATGTGGACGGTTTTCATCCCTACAATATAGGTAGATTAGCGCAACGTATTCCGGCGCTTCGCCCCTGTACTCCAAAGGGAATTATGAGTTTAATTGAATCCACTAAACGTCCTGTAAAAGGCTTAGACGCGGTAATAGTAGGCGCTTCTAATATTGTGGGGCGTCCTATGTTTTTAGAGCTGCTTTTAGCGGGTTGTACTGTTACTAGCTGTCATAAATTCACACAAGATTTGAAATCTCATGTCGAGCGAGCCGATTTATTGGTAGTCGCTGTAGGCAAGCCAGATTTTATTCCTGGCGAATGGATAAAGCCCGGGGCAATAGTGATAGATGTAGGCATTAACCGCAATCCAGATGGTAGTCTAGGTGGCGATATTGAGTACAGCAGCGCATCTGAAAAAGCGGGTTGGATAACCCCTGTTCCTGGTGGTGTAGGACCAATGACAGTCGCCAGTCTAATTGAGAACACGTTAGAAGCTTACGTAAAGTACCATTCGTAAAAATGACTATATCTGCCCAATTATCCGACGATGAGGTTATAACAACGGTCAAATCGTGGATAGACAAAGTAATTGTTGGGCTGAATTTCTGTCCATTCGCTAAGAAAGAAATGGAGCGTAATACGGTGCGCTACGCTATTTCTACTCATACAGAGATAAGTGAAGGGTTAGATGATTTGCTCGATGAGTTAGCCTTGCTTAGCCAAAGCCCAGAAATTCAAACCAGCTTACTGATTTTTCCACAGGGATTTAAGGATTTTGAGCAATATCTGGATTTGCTTGAATTAGCTAATGTATTACTAGAACAAGGTGGCTATAAGGGCATCTACCAAATTGCGAGTTTTCACCCTGATTACTGCTTTGAAGGTGAAGACAATGACGATCCCGCTAATTATACAAACCGCTCCCCCTACCCTATATTGCATATTTTAAGAGAAAGCAGCGTAGCGGCCGTTCTAAAACGTTACCCCCAACCAGAAACTATCCCTGAAAATAATATTGCTAAAGCAAGAGAGCTAGGTGCAACTTATTTACAGGCTTTATTAAATTAGTCTGTATTCAATTAATAGGGGCTATCACCTTCCTCAACAACATCAGGTTGGGAAGTATCATCGCTTGAAGCGGTGTTAGGTTTTGCCAAAAAGTCATCTAAGGTTTTTATCAACTGTTGCGCCGAAAAGTGAGATATTTGATAGTGCCACATATGCCAATACTCAAGTTGGTTATCAGAGCTAAAATTCACGAAGTATTGCCCATCCTTTTCGCTTACCACTAGCTTAAACAATTGGTCTTCGGCTGTGGTGACTTCTAATTGCGTTAATATTTTTATGGACTGGATAACACTTTCATCTACAGACAGCAGTTTTTCAAAGTTAACACTCGTTAAGCTATCAACAATTGAGTTGAGAATGCCTTGGTATGCTAGCTCTTTGTTTTTTGGCTTGTTAAGCAGCTGAAAATCACCGCTAACTGATCTCTCGATTTGCCATCTATTGTTATCAACCCTTGATATTGAAGCAATATTCTGTGGTTCATAAGGCAAAATAGGTTGTTTTAACCAAGAATATTTGTCGATAGGCAAACGAATGGTTTTATCTATTCTCCAACTTTGTGGGTCATTCGCAATAAGAACATACTGGCCTTGTCCATTAGTCACTTTGTTACCCACTAATACTTGCCAAACGTGACTTCCAGCCTTAATGGTTACAAAAGACGCCATACTGTCTTCATTGCTTATTGGCTGTAAACCCAAGCGCCTGTAGTTTTTTGGCTTCCTAGTTTTGGCCTCAAGCAATTTAGCATGCATGATAGTGTCAACAAAACTGGCGAGTTTAGTACGAGAAATGGGATAAACATTTTGTTCAATATCGAAAGTGCCTAACCAGCGTTCACCTATTCTTTTTGCACTAAACACTATGCCTTGGGCATTAGCTATTTCGACACTATCAACTTGATGGGCGAGTGTTTGCAGGTCATCAAACAACAGTTTAGTTTCAAAATTGTCTTTAAAACTAGGCTGAGTTAACCACACAACTAACCCTACCGACACAGTAGCCATAACTAACAAAGTAGCTAGGAATTTATTCATTAAAGTACTTCCTTTGTTACCATAGTTTGCGGTGCCTTAGTTCTTAAAAGCCTCGCGATTACCATCAATAACAAAATCAGGAGCAGAGGTGCAAGGGCAATATTGAGCATCTTTAAACGATCCCCCAAGCTTTCGATGTCTTTATCAAGCTGATGCCTCACATCACGTAAAGATTTACGAATAGTGATTTTTTTCTGCATAAATTCATCTATAGCTACTTGCTGCTCTGGAGTAATAACCAGAGCACCACCTTCAATTTGTTGATTTTGCAATTGCAATAATTGCTGCTCGGTTTCTTCAAGCTGTTGTTGTAGGATTTGCTCTTGATCTCGAAATTTTTGTTCTGCAATCACAGTCAGTTCGTCAACCTTACTAAAAGAGCGAGTCAATACACCTCTACTTCTGATGCCGATTAGTGCGTCACTTCCTCCTAAGTTTTCCACAGCATTGTTAATAAAATCGCCGTTATTGGCAAAAGGGGTGAAGATAGTCTGCCCAAAAAAGTTAGATTGTTGCACCCAAAAACGATCCGCAAGCAAGTCTGTGTCGCCTACTACTATCACGTTTAAGCTATTTGTGGATGTGAGCATTTCCGACTGCTGTATTTTTTCTGGTATCTCTGTAAAGGCACTATTGGCAGTACCGGTTAACCTTGCAGATAAAACATGGGCTTTGTCACGACTTTGATAGGCTTTAGCTAGTACATCGGGATCTTGAATACCGGCGTAGTTAGCGGCATCCATTAAATCAGAATTTTGGGTCGACTGAATTAAAGGCAACCATGATGTTTTGGTATCCTCAGTCTGACTAAAGACCCCAAAAGATGCGCCGTTAATAACCTCTAGATTTGCTGTTAGCACATCTTCAGCATCTAGCTGCTCTGTGGTCAAACCTACAAAACCAAAATGCCGAGTTACACCACCTGTTTGAGTGCGAATATCTAAACCCGCCATGGCGTCAAGCAGCACATTGTGGCTATCAAACTGCACCCCCCAAGCGCTAAAAAGAGTGTGCAAATTAGAGCTGTTGGCCCCTTGGCTGGCACCTGCCATCATAGCCAATTGATCAGATTCATTATGGGGATCGACAAAAACTAAGGCTTTACCACCTGCTAGTGCGTATTGATCAATAGCAAATAGTAATTCATCGCTATACTTTTTAGGGTGCACCAACACCAGTACATCTGTGTTGTCTGGCAGACTCTTGATATCACTACCAAGCTGCTGCACTGTGTATAACTGCTCAAGTTGGGTAAGAAATGTCCAAGGCGCTACAGCTTGTCCTGTCATAGGATTTTGCCCACCTTTAATGGCAAGATCGGTGACTAAGGTAACATTAACAGGCTCGGGCTCACTAAGCTGATAAATCAATTTACTGATTTCGTATTCTAAAAAGCCCTCTTTCTGGGGGTCAAAAAATGCAATGCTGTGTTGTTCGCCCACCGCATTGGTTGCCGCCAAGCCCATATAAATGGCCTCACCAACTGCGCCAATATTAGCAGCGGTTAAACCAAACTGGTCTGCTTGATCTTCTTGCTCTGAGAATGCTTGTGGATCTAATACCTGCAGCTTTAGCTTGCCCTTTGAAAAAGTTTCATATTCTTTGAGAAGACTTTCTACGCGATTGGCATAGTTTCTTAGACTTGTCATATTTTTAGAGGCTTTGTCAGAAAAGAAAAAATACAGGTTGATTGGCTCGTCTATTTCTTGCAAAACTTGCTTGCTACCATCAGATAAGGAATACACTTGGTTTGCAGTTAAGTCGAGTCTTAATGAAGTTAGTGCTTGGTTATTAACAATCACTAGGGCGATAAACACTAGCGCTATTAAAAGTAAATTCACAGAAGAGGTTAATTTTTGTTGCATTATTAATCTGCCTTCTTTTGTTCAATCAATACTAAACCAGCAAACAACCAACTAAGGGTCACAAGCAAGAAATACAATACGTCATCTAATGCAATGACTCCTTTCGCCATTGCCTCAAAATGTGTCAAAAAACTAAATGAAGCGACCAGGTCAATGACCAAACTAGGCGCCCAATTTTTAAAGGCCCCTAAAACAATGTCGCTACCGCTTACCACAAAAATAAAGCACACCACTATCGACAAAATAAACGCAATAACCTGATTTTTACTTAGTGCCGACATACATATACCGATAGACAGAAATGCCCCTGCCATTAACCAACTTCCTAAGTATGCCGCGACAATAATGCCATTATCAGGATCACCTAAATAATTAACCGTTAACCAGAGTGGAAAAGTCAGCAATAACGACAACCCTAAAACAGCCCATGCCGCAAGGTGTTTGGCCAACATTGCCTGCCAAGTGCTAATTGGCAATGTCATTAACAACTCAATAGTGCCGCTTTTGCGTTCTTCAGACCAAGTACGCATAGCGATTGCAGGTACCAAAAATAAATACAGCCAAGGATGAAAGTTAAAAAAGGGTAACAAATCTGCTTGGCCGCGCTCATAAAAGCCGCCAACAAAAAATGTAAATACACCCGACAAAACCAAGAATATACCAATAAACACATAGGCTACTGGGGTCGCAAAAAAACTAGAGAATTCTCGTTTAAATAAAACACTAATATGACCCATTACGCATTCACCTCTTGAGTAATTTGCCTAAACACTTGATCTAAACGCCCCTGTTCAACATATAAGCTGTCGACGGGTAATTTGCATCTTTGAGCGTGAGCGGTAACTAAATGCAATATTTCTGCGCCTTCTTTAGGGAACAAAGTTACACGCCCGGTGTTTAAGTCTTCTTCCATAGTAGCTACACCTTCTAACTCCCCTAGTTCAGAGACATCTGCGCGATAACTAAAATGTAAGGTCACGGCGCCATAATATTTAGATTGACGGTTTAGCGTGTTAGGCGTGTCATCAAACAACAGTTTACCTTTTGCAATGATCATTACTCGATTACACACGGCTGTAACTTCTTCCAATATATGGGTAGAGATAATGACGATTTTATCTTTAGACAAATTTTTGATCAGTTCGCGCACTTGATGTTTCTGGTTAGGATCGAGCCCATCGGTTGGCTCATCGAGGATCAATATTTTGGGATCATGGAGCAACGCCTGGGCTAACCCAACCCGGCGTTTAAATCCTTTAGAGAGATTTTCGATTGGTTTATCTAAAACCTCTTGCAACTCAACTTGATTAACAACCTCAGTAATTCTTGCGATTTTTTCGGCACCTTTATAGCCCCTAATTTGCGCAATAAAATTTAGAAATTGCATGGGTGTCATGTCGTCATACCCAGGCGCACCTTCGGGTAGGTACCCAATCATCTCTTTTATTTGTTTAGCTGATTGCGACAGGGACAAATTGCATATATGAATTTCACCACTTGTTGGCAGTAAAAAACCCGTTAACATCTTCATTGTGGTTGACTTACCTGCGCCGTTTGGCCCTAAAAACCCCACCACTTCACCCGGCGCAATTTCAAACGAGAGATCGTCAACCGCGTGCATACCATTAAATGACTTAATTAAATTCTTGACTGAGATCATAATAATCCTGTAATGACCAATATCGAATGCGCAATTGATATGGTGTTAGTCCGTTTTTTTTCAATACACTAGCTTGTATTTGATGATAAATTTGTCATCAAATACTTAGCTTACACTTATGTCATGAGTTTTTTTAGCAAGCTATAATCTATTCACTTGGCATCTTAACAAATTTACCTTATTGTCTGGACATGCAACAATCAAACACCTCCACTTTTATTAGTTCTTTTCAGCAACCTAGCCGTTATTCTATATTTAAACGGATCGCGAATCTGGTATTGGTGATTGTAGGATGTATTGCCTGCATCAACTTATGGCTAATTAGCTCTGAGGATTCCCTCAATTGGCACACTAAACAGGCAAATCAGCTAGGTGAAAGCTTATCTACTTTGTCTGGCAATATACTCATTAGTTCATTGCTTGAAAATAATTCAGAAGTATTAAGCCAACAACTGGATTATATAATGGCGGATCCTCACGTAGCAGGCGTCTCTATATTCGATAGTAAAGGTAGAATGTTAGCCGTTAATAACTCAGCATCTTCTGTGGTGGCAACCTATAAATTAAATGAAATTTCGCCATTAGTTTTCGTTCAAAACATTATGCATGAACAGCAAGTTATAGGTTATTTGAGTATTATTCTTAAAGAGAAAGAAGTGATGGCATACCATAGTGAATATCAACATCAACTCAATCAGCAAGTTCAAATGTTAATGATATTGGCAGCCATTGCAGGCATATTAGTTACGCGGGCATTTTATAAAATTCGATACCGGCAGCTTATTCGCAGCTCAAAACCTTAAAGTTTTGGTAATGCCACTTTCACGTTATTCAAACATGCCAACAAGATTTGTTGTTTAGTTTCAGAACGCAGTGATAGCAGTGTCTCTAATACTTCAGGTAAATACTCCGGACTATTTCGTTGTCCTTGCTTGCCTTCTAGTGGCATGTCGGGTGCATCCGTTTCAAGTACTAAACTATCAAGAGGCAGTTGCCCTATAACATGACGGGTTTTAGTTGCTCTTGCATAAGTGATTGTACCGCCCACACCAATTTTAAAGCCTAAATCGATATAACTTTTTGCTGTTTGCAAACTCCCAGAAAATCCATGGATTATGCCACCATGTATAAACTTGTGGACCTTAAGTAGGCGTATCAATTCGTTATGTGAGTTTCTATGATGCAAAATAATCGGCAAGTGGTGCTCATTGGCTAGAATCAGTTGCTGTTCAAATATCTGGACTTGTAGTTGCCAGTCAACATCAATGTGAGAGTCAAGCCCAATCTCTCCTAACGCTAGGACCTTACTTTGATGCCTCTGCAATAATGTAGACAGGTGAGTTAAATGGGCAGGTTTTACGTTTTCCAAAAAATAAGGATGCAGACCTAAAGCAAACCTCAGCTGCGGATAGACATCGCACAAATCAATTTGTTTCTGCCAGCTGCTATCTTGGGTACCGGGGATCACTATGATTTCAACACCCAAATGTGAGCAGCGCTTGATGACGTCACTACGATCATGGTCAAAACAACTAAAATCTAGGTGACAATGGCTATCAATTAACACAGGCTCACCTATGACTTTAAGGCATCAACCGCTGCGTCTGCCAATGATTTGATGAGGTTTTAGTATACAAAAAACGATCGTGAAGACGATGATCACCCCCTTGCCAAAACTCAATTTCATGGGGAACCACGCGATAACCGCCCCAAAAGGATGGCAGTGGAACCTCACCTTTGGCAAATTTTACTTTGGCCTCTGAAAATTTTTGCATCAGCATTTGCTTGCTGTTGATCGGGTGACTTTGAGCCGATGCCCAAGCGGCAATCTGACTAGGTTTAGGACGAGACATAAAATATTTCGCCACTGCTACCTTGCTTAATGGCTGTGCAATACCGCACACTTTCACTTGACGCTCTAATGCATGCCATGGAAAGTGCAACGATATTTTGTTGTTTTGGTCTAAGTCTTGAGCTTTTTTACTGCCCGTATTAGTGTAAAAAATAAAACCTGTGTTATCGAAATCTTTTAAAAGCACTATACGCTGAGACGGCTGCCCTGCACTATCCACAGTAGCAATTGTCATGGCAGTGGGGTCCACTAATTTCGCATCTATTGCATTTTGTAACCAACGCTCGAACAGGGCATATGGCTCGGGTGTCAAATCATTAACATCCAATCCTGCTTGGGTATATTCACGCCTAATATCACTGATTGCTTGCATGTATATATCTCCTTATTGAAGGACCATGAATCAAATTAGTTGTCTAATCCATAACCTAAACTTCGCAAGGCTCTCTCGTCGTCTGCCCAGCCGGATTTTACTTTTACCCAAAGTTCTAAAAATACTTTTGCGTCAAACAACACTTCTAAATCTTTACGGGCTTCCATACCTATTGTTTTAAGACGCTGCCCACCTTTACCGATCACCATACTTTTTTGAGTGTCGCGCTCAACTAATATCAAGCCATTAATACGGTAGACCCCGTTTTCAGCTAGTAAGAACTGTTCAATTTCCACAGTGATTGAATAAGGCAGTTCGTCACCGGTAAAACGCATTAGTTTTTCACGAACGATTTCTGATGCCATAAAACGGCTAGAGCGATCTGTGATGTAATCTTCAGGAAAGTAAAACTCACTTTCCGGTAAGGTGTCTAACACTAAGCCACGTAATTCATCGACATTCTTTCCAGTTTTAGCAGAAATCGGCATGATCCTCTGAAAACTATGTTGCTCTCCCAGCCATTTAAGATGAGGAAGCATGGTTTCTTTGTCTTTTACGTTGTCCGATTTATTCACAATCAACCAACAAGGTGAGCCCGACTGTTGCACTTTGTTAAGCACCATTTGATCATCATCGGTCCATTTAGTGCCTTCTACTAAAAAAAGTATTAATCCAACGTCGCCGATAGAGCTCGAAGCGGCGCGGTTCATAAATCTATTGATGGCGCGTTTTTCTTCAATATGTAAACCTGGGGTATCCACATACACCGCTTGGCGGTTATCTAAGGTATCAATCCCCATAATGCGATGACGAGTGGTCTGAGGTTTACGAGAAGTGATACTCACTTTTTGCCCAAGCAATTTGTTCAGTAACGTAGACTTGCCTACATTGGGGCGCCCTACAATAGCAATCATGCCACAGTGAGTGTTAGCAACCGAGTCGCTGTTATTATCATTCATTAATTAATGTCTCAAATGCTTGTTTTGCCGCTTTTTGCTCTGCTCTACGTCGGCTATTTCCTTTGCCTTGCACTGGTTTCGCTAACCCCGCCACTTTGCACTCAACATAAAATGTTTGATCGTGTGATTTTCCTTTAATTGCCGTGACTTCGTATAGAGGTAAAGGATGTTTATTGGCTTGCAGATATTCTTGCAAACGTGTTTTATCGTCTTTTGACACTGCCTCGGGATCCAAGGCTTTAATTCTTGGCGCAAACCAACCCAAAATTAGCGCTTCACATATATCCATGCCTGCTTCTAAATAAATTGCGCCAATAATAGCTTCGACCGCATCCGCTAATATTGAATCTCGTCGAAAACCACCACTTTTAAGCTCACCGGGTCCTAATAACAATAGTTCACCAAGCTTAAACTCTCTTGCCATTTCGGCCAAAGTATCCCCTTTAACTAAGCTTGAACGCATCCGCGTAAGTTTACCTTCGGGTTGTTTTGGAAATCGCTGATACAAGACTTTAGCAATGACCATACCCAATATGGCATCACCTAAAAACTCTAGACGCTCATTGTGCTTTTTGTTAGCACTTCTATGGGTTAAGGCTTCTTCAATATTTGCATCGTCTGAAAACGTATAACCCAAACGCTTATACAAAGGTAAATAGGGATTAACTAAAGGCATTTATTGGATGCCGCCCACTCGTTCAAATCTTACACCTGTTGGGATCCATGCAGGCACCCAACTGCTAGGTACACGATCAAACTCAAAGCTAATCCAAATGGCTACGGCCTTACCGACTAAGTTGGCTTCTGGAACAAAGCCCCAAAACCTACCGTCTTCACTATTATCGCGATTGTCACCCAACACAAAATAGTGTCCTTCTGGCACTATCCATTCATCCGCTTGAGTACCAGGTTGCGGATAATAGCGGCTGGAACTTGCTCTGCCTTTAGTGCGGTATATTTGGTGACTTACTTCACCTAATTGTTCGGTGTATTTTTCTAGAGGAGCAAATTGCTGGTAGGCTTCCCCTCTGCTCTCAAACTTTAGGTCCATAGTTTGAAATGGGGGACAATCTTCAGCTTTATCACAGGCGGGTTTCACTTGAAGCTGCTTATTACGGTAAATCACAGTATCACCGGGCAAACCCACAACACGCTTTATATAGTCTAAATGTGGATTGGGTGGAAATTTAAACACCACTACATCACCTCTTTCTGGTGCTCCAACTTCAACAAATTTATTGCGCATTACAGGATCCTTCAGCCCGTAGGTAAACTTTTCAACTAGTATAAAATCCCCAACTAATAAGGTGGGCATCATAGAGCCAGAAGGAATTTGAAAGGGTTCATATAAAAAAGAACGTAACACCATAACAAAAGCAATAACCGGAAATATTTGTTGCGCGGTATCCACCAGCCAAGGCAATTGTACATCTTGACCTAAAGAGGAATGTGTATCGCCAGCACCACTGGATATTGCCATTCTCTCTCGGCGTTTAGCGGCAAACATTAAACTATCGACTAACCAAATTAAACCTGAGGCGACGGTAAGTGCCACCAAAAAAATTGAAAAATAATTGGCCATTTATTTACCTACCTTCAAAAGTGCTAAAAATGCTTCTTGTGGTAGTTCAACATTACCCACTGACTTCATACGCTTCTTTCCTTCCTTTTGTTTCTGCAACAATTTTTTCTTCCGACTAATATCACCACCGTAACACTTTGCGGTAACGTTTTTACGTAACTGCTTAATGGTACTTCGGGCAACAATTTGATTACCTATTGCCGCTTGAATAGCGATATCAAACATTTGCCTAGGGATAAGTTCACGAAGTTTGTCTACCAACTGACGCCCTCTCGTAACAGCATTATCTTTGTGAGTAATCATGGCTAGTGCGTCAACCCGCTCTGCATTAATCAAGATGTCTAATCGCGACATTTCAGCCGCTTCAAAGCGTTTGAAATTGTAATCTAGTGAAGCAAATCCTCGACTAGTTGATTTTAACTTATCGAAGAAGTCCATCACTACTTCAGCCATTGGCATATCGTAAACAACAGCAACTTGTTTGCCGTGGTAAGTCATGCTGGTTTGCATTCCACGCTTTTCAACACAAAGAGTGATAACATTTCCTAGATAGTCTTGAGGTACCAAAATATGTGCTTCGACTATTGGTTCGCGAATTTCTTCAATGTCATTCACTGCTGGCAATTTCGATGGGTTGTCTACATATAAGGTTTCACCGTTTTTGTCGATTACTTCGTACACCACTGTAGGCGCTGTGGTGATCAAATCTAAATCATACTCACGCTCTAAACGTTCTTGAATGATTTCCATGTGCAACATGCCTAGGAATCCAATACGAAATCCAAATCCTAGTGCAGATGAACTTTCTGGCTCGAAAAACAACGACGCATCATTAAGACTAAGCTTTGCCAAAGCATCACGGAAATCTTCGTAATCATCTGAGCTTATCGGGAACATACCCGCGTACACTTGAGGTTTAACCTTTTGAAAGCCCGGCAAGGCTTCGGCTGCTGGCTGTCTGGCGAGTGTAATAGTGTCACCTACTGGCGCACCGTGGATCTCTTTAATACCGGCTATGACAAAACCTACTTCCCCTGCTTTTAGCACACCTGTATCTGTCGCTTTAGGGGTGAAAATCCCCACTTTATCAGCTTGATGGATGCCTTCGGTAGACATGATTTTAATTTTATCACCCTTACGCATTTCACCTTGCATAATGCGAACCAGAGATACAACACCTTGATAATTATCAAACCATGAATCAACAATGAGCGCTTTTAGAGGTGCATCAATTTCACCTTCTGGTGGCGGAACTTGTTTTACAATCACTTCTAAAACATCTTCAATGCCAATGCCTGATTTTGCAGAGCAACGCACCGCATCAATAGCATCGATACCTACTATATCTTCTATTTCTTCAGCCACGCGATCGGGTTCTGCTTGGGGCAAATCAATTTTATTAAGAATAGGCACCACTTCCATATCCATATCAATTGCCGTGTAACAATTTGCCAAGGTTTGCGCTTCAACGCCCTGCCCAGCATCCACCACTAACAAAGCCCCTTCACAGGCCGCCAGTGAACGTGACACTTCATAAGTAAAATCCACATGTCCAGGAGTATCTATAAAGTTAAGCTGATAGGTTTCACCATCTTTAGCTGTATAATTTAAGGTAACACTTTGCGCTTTTATGGTGATACCACGCTCCTTTTCGATATCCATCGAATCGAGAACTTGCTCAGACATTTCTCTGTTGCTCAGTCCCCCACAATGTTGGATAAGGCGGTCAGAAAGTGTAGATTTACCGTGATCTATATGGGCAATAATTGAGAAGTTACGTATGTGCTTATGTTGCATAAAATTTTAGAAAATTACCAAGTGGTTTTGTTTCCAAACGACTCGTTAATTAAACAGGTCGCTAGAGTATGGGACAAAAAATTAAATAGGCGGGAATTTTACCGTTTTATCGGACACTTTGCGACATAACAACTACATTGTTTGTGCTTTTTGTATCAGAATTTTCAACTCAGACTTGTTTAACGGGAATATTTTCATTCTCTACAGGGAAAACTTTCAATATGCGAGGATGAAAGTCCCCTTGATCATTTCGATTTAAATAGCGACGCACAAAAATAAAAGTCAAATAGGCATTCATTGCACAGAATAAGATCAACCAAGCTTCCGCAACTAACCCCATAAAAGGAAAGAGCATTTGAGCAATCAATGCTGAAAAAATAATGGCTAACAAAGGCAAGCAATACACTATCGCTGAAGCCTTAAGTAGACTTTCTTCAGGGATACCTAAACTGACCTTTTGCCCTACTTTCACCGAATCATTTAACTTAAACTTTAATGTTTCACGCTTACGTGCAAACACTTTTGCAATGGCGCCGGTACCACAATTTGATTGAGCTTCACAACTACCACAGGTTGACTTTATTTGGGTTTCAATTAGAACCACCTGTTCAGAGCCTGACTCTTGTATCGCGCTAATTACGCCAATTTCTTCGATCATTTAATTTATTCTTTGAATCGATTTGGCAATAGCATTGGCTGTTGCTGCTGGAAGCTTACCAATTACTGTTATGTTGAGCTCGTTATGTTCAATATTTAACAAAGTATCTGACTGCAATGTACCCACTAGATTACTTTGCACCTGACCGTTTTTCTTGTCACTTAAATACACAGAGACGTCAACTAGACCATCACTTAGCATGATGTATTCAACCTTTTCATCTAAACCAGAAACTCTTCGCATGTCTCTTTTTATTATTGTCATACCTTTAGGTAAGAAATTAATTTTCCATTTAGTATTGAAAGGGGCACTAGGCCTAAAGCTCACCACCTGCGGCAACATCTCAGGCTCAATTTTGGTGAAAAAAGGATCAGGCTCCTCTGTTATCTGTAGTCCTGTAATTTGAATTTGCTCTAAAAGCTCTGCTTCCTTGCCGATTAAATTCATTTTCAATAGCAAGCCTGATTCTTGATCAAGCCAAACATTTAATCCAAAGCGACTTTTGTCTTTGCTTATCATACGAATTTGCTGAGCCGCACGACCTGCAATTCGACTTCTACCCACCAAAATAAACTCATATGCCAACATGAGTTTTTCCGGGCGCTGTAAAAACTCGCTAGGAAAAGGTCCATTGATGATAGATGACTCTAGGCTGTATGGAGGAATGTTAGGTTCAAAATAACTGACTCTATTGCCAATACGCACAACTTCGCGTCCTGGGCCATTTAGTAGATTCAGTTGTTCCATTTCCACACCCGCTTCATTTACACCATGACGCCAAAGATAAGGTTGGGCATCGACTCCTGGCTTTAATAAAACAAAAGAAATCGTGTAGTTGAGTGACTTAACAGCTTCTGACATCTTATTAAGCCATGCTTGCGCACTATCGGATGGAAAAACCCTGACATTTGTATCGGGGACAGGCTCTTGTTGTGCTTGGACTTGCCATGAAACAAAAAGAGCAACCAGCAGAGTTAACATAACTCTGCTGTTAAATTTATTGCGGGGTGTCTTCAACAAAGTCTGATTGCGCCTTTTCTGTATTGATTGGTTCTAATACTACAGATTTATCGTTATTAGGTTGAATGGTTTTGAAGCGAAGTTGCTGTTTATGATCTGTCATATAAGCATTGATTCGGCGTCTTTGTTGTATATCGTTAGAGTTAGGTATCGCACGTGTTTGGTCAAAACTCACCGGCGATAATCCTCCCTTAATTCCTGGAATAGGTGGTGCGGCATTAAAAGGTTGCTCTACATCAGCCTGATTAACCTGCTGAACACCAATAATCATAGCGACAGCCACCGAAGCAGCGATTGCCATTTGGCCACCTTGCTTAGCAAAAGGAACCACATTACCCATTAAAGGTAGATCGCGCCAAGTTTTCTTAGGCGCTAATATTGCAGGTTCAGACTCTAAAGCTAGCGCTACTTTAGCAGCAATATCAAAGTTAATTTCTGTCGGTAGTTCCTGACGTAATCCATCGCGTATTAGATGGTAACTTTTCCACTTCAACTGAAAGTCAGTATCATTCTTAACCGCATCTAAAATATCACTGCCCGATAAAGATGATTCATGCTGCTCTCCATCGACTAAAGCTGACAAATTTTCAAATTTCTGCGACATACAATTTCGTTCCCGCTAATCTAGTTTTACTTATATAAGTCATTAATCATTCATTAAAAGTGGTTGAATAATTTTATCTAACGCTTCTCTGGCCCTAAAAATCCTCGACCTTACAGTACCAACAGGACAATCCATGACATTAGCAATGTCTTCATAGCTTAACCCCTCTAGTTCACGCAGACTAATTGCCATTCGTAAATCTTCGGGTAGTCTTTCCATAGCGTCAAACAACAATTTTTCCATTTGGTCTGACATTAAATTTTTTTCAGGTGAATTATTTTCCTTTAAAGCATCACTACCATCGTAAAAATCCGCTTCTTCTGCATCCACATCACTTGCTGGCGGTTTTCGTCCTTGCGACACCAAATAATTCTTAGCACTATTCACAGCGATTCTGTATAGCCAAGTATAAAAGGCACTATCCCCTCTAAAATTTGGCAAAGCTCTGTAAGCTTTGATAAACGCCTCTTGCGTTACATCAGCCACATCACCAGAGTTTTTGACATACCTAGAAACTAAATAAGCCACTTTGTGTTGGTACTTAGTTACCAACAACCCATAAGCGTTTTTGTCTCCACGCTGCACTTTCTCAACAATTTGTTGGTCTATTATCTGCTCGCTCATTTCGAGCCCTTACTCCTGTTCGAAAATATACTACGGCTCATGCAAGCACTACTATTGACTCAATGATGTTTGAAAAGTTCGAATTTAATCAATTTTTTTTAAAAAAAATCAATTGCGTATAATTAATTAACCAAAAGTCTTAAAAAATTTACCAAAGTCCACCTATGAAAAGCATTGTAATTTATAACCTGTAAACTAGTATTGCCCAACAAATTTTCTCATTTACTTAGTTTACCTTATGCATGCAACAATTGAACACCAGTGTGACGTACTTATTATTGGCAGTGGCGCCGCTGGTTTGAGTCACGCTTTAAAATTGGCCGATCATTGCCAAGTTATAGTACTTAGTAAAAGTGATATATCTGAAGGTTCGACTAAGTATGCTCAAGGCGGCATAGCTGCGGTTTTTGATGAAAATGACTCTGTTGCATCTCATGTAGAAGATACCCTGTTGGCAGGTGATGGATTGTGCGACCAAGAAACGGTCGAGTTTACCGCCTCTCAGGCCAAAACCTGTATGCAATGGTTAATAGATTTTGGGATGCCTTTTGATCAAGAAGCAACTGAAAATGGCGAAGCGAGATTCCATCTAACTCGAGAAGGCGGCCATAGCCACAGGCGCATTTTACATGCGGCTGACGCCACAGGCGCTGCGGTGCAAGTCACTCTTATTGAAGCTGTGCAGCAACATCCTAACATTCATTTATTTCAGCGTTATAACGCAGTAGACTTAATTAAAAGCCGGCAAACAAACAACCATGTATTGGGCGCTTATGTGTGGAATAGAAAACGCGAGAGAGTAGAAGTGATTCGTAGCAAGTTTGTGACTCTGGCAACAGGTGGCGCAAGTAAAGTCTATCAATACACCTCAAATCCTGACGTTTCTAGTGGTGATGGCATTGCTATGGCTTGGCGGGCTGGCTGTCGTGTTGCCAATATGGAATTTAACCAATTTCATCCAACCTGTTTATATCACCCAGAAGCAGGTAACTTTTTAATCACAGAAGCTCTACGAGGAGAAGGAGCGAAACTTTGCCACCCTGATGGCACACCTTTTATGCATAAATTTGATGACAGGGGTGATTTGGCATCACGAGATATTGTCGCCCGAGCCATAGATTTTGAAATGAAGCGGCTTGGCGCTGATTGCATGTATTTAGATATTAGCCATCAATCCAGTGATTTTATTGTTAAGCACTTTCCCAATATTTATCGAAAGTGTCGCTCCATTGGGATAGATATCACCCAGCAACCTATACCAGTTGTGCCCGCCGCACATTATAGTTGCGGTGGCGTTGTCACTAACACTCATGCAAAAACCGATTTAGACAATTTATATGCCATTGGAGAAGTCGCCTATACGGGTCTACATGGTGCAAACCGCATGGCGAGTAATTCTCTTTTGGAATGTATTGTTTACGCCCATTCTGCCGCGCAACATATCACCACCAGATTAAGTGAAAGCCCAACCATTGAATCGATTAGAGCGTGGGATGAAAGTAAAGTAAGTGATTCTGACGAAGAAGTTATTATTCAACATAACTGGCATGAGCTACGCCTTTTTATGTGGGATTACGTAGGCATTGTACGTACCAATAAAAGACTTGAACGCGCTCATCATAGGATTGAGTTGTTACAACAAGAAGTAAATGAATACTATTCCAATTTTAAGGTCAGTAATAACTTACTTGAGCTTAGAAACTTACTCACTGTTGCCGAACTAATAGTAAAATGTGCCAAACTGCGAAAGGAAAGTCGAGGATTACATTTCAATTTGGACTTTCCATTCAAGCTTGATGATCCTAAGCCCACAATTATCCAAAATTCGGGTTAAATAGTCTGAACGTATCCTTCAAGATGCAATATGGGCTGTTTATTCATCACAGGAACATTTAAAACTTTAAATGCCACCCTATTGTCTGTTTGTTCGACTTGGGCAGTCTGAACCGCAAAACTCACCTGATTGGGTAAATAAACAGGCTGCCTAAAATTAGTATTAATTTCAAAAGCTTGGGAAAACAGAATTGGATTAAGCTGCTGCAACGCTGAAATACAATAGGACTTAGTACACATTCCATGAATAATATGCTGTTTAAAACCAAAAAGTTTAGCAAGCCACTTGTTTAAATGTATAAGGTTATAGTCTCCTGATACTTTTGCATATCGTCTTCCTAGATTGCTTTTAAGATCCCAATTGACAATAGTCGGATCGACAAATTCATCTGCTAACGACTTGTTCCTTGACTTTACTTCTTGACCATGCTTAGTGCGAAACAGATTAGTACTAACACTTTGCCAGACAAGCTCAGAGCCACTATAAAAAGCCACTTCAATTGAAAACAACCACCCTTTTGAATGTAACTCCAATTCCCCTACACAGCTTGAAACACTCAATGTCTCGTCTTTCTTTATGGGTCTTAGTTGCCTTATCTGATTACTAATATGTACCAAGCCTAATAATGGAAAAGGAAAGTTTTTAGACAACAGCAATTTTAAATGCAGTGGAAATACTAGCGAATGTAAATAGCAAGGGTGAACAATGTTACTCTCCCCCCCCCATCCGACAACTTGATGAAATCCCTGACACCTAGACGTTTCCAACTTAATATCTTCAACGTCAAAACGAGTATTAGGCAATATCACTTCTGAAGAAATATGCGGTGTTTTACTGAACTGTTTAAATGCAGCCTTGATCAATAACCCTTTAATGTTGGGGATACTGGCAAGTTTAGTGGTATCTAAATCAGATATTTCCATACTTCAATTATCTCTCAATCTTTGTTGCTGGAAAATAACGGCTCGGCAAAGGCGACGAAAATCTCTCTCTGTAACCTGATCTTTATAGACTAAACGCCATTTTGAGTGCCTAGCATTTACTGTAGAAACTAAGTGAATAAATAGTAACAGGCTACTAATTCTAGATTTATCTGTTAACTTCCAACTGGTTTGGTTGTGACCTTTTACCTCTAACCACTCACCTTGTTCTGATAATATTGCGGGAGCTTGTGTCTTTTTAATACTGTGTAATATCTCTTTAAAGACAAAAAAAGAAAGGATAATCACTGCGATTACTTGTAGAACAATCTGAAACGGAAAGATGTTTGGTTGCCAAATAAACACAGATACAACCAAGACCACATAAGTTAACAATTGCAAGATCAGCTGCAATCGTGAGGATGTAAACTCAACTCTATACTTTGACACGACTCAAGATATGTTCAACCATACCTCTTAGCTCAGGATCTTCACATTCTTGATGCCCCATAAACCATGCGTACAAGTCTGGGTCATCACAAACCAACAAACGTTCAAACACCTCTTGTTGCTGCAACGATAACTCATTAAACCCGCTTTCTGCAAAAGGAATAAAAAGCACATCTAGCTCAAGCATTCCGCGGCGACACGCCCATTTCAAACGACCATATCGTTTTTTGTCAAACATCTATAACCTCTTATTAAAATAGGTTTCTGGCGCGAACAGAGTAACCAAGTAATTTAAGATAATAATAATACCAGTAATAACCAGTTGTTTTAAGAAGTTTCCTTGCTAAATCAAACTCGTACCCCATATTAAACTTAACGCTATTTTTCGAAAAAGAAGAAATATATGTCGACATCATCTACAAACCTTTCCGAGAAGACACAGTACACCGCGTCACTTAAAAATCTCGGTGTCATACAACTCACCGGTGAGGAGAAAACCAGTTACTTGCAGGGGCAAATTACGGCAGATACTCTGCAATTGACTGACAACAAGGCTGTTTTAGCCTGCCACTGTGACTTTAAAGGCAAACTATGGAGTGTTTTCTACACTCTGGCGTGGCAAGACTCTATTTTGCTCATACCACACCTATCGGTCTTAGAAAAATCCCTATCCGAATTAAATAAATACGGCGTTTTTGCCAAAGTAGAAATTACCAATCAAACCGATAATTGGCACAAAACTGGCGGCTCAGGCCCAGTTTTTGAAAAGGCAATTAAGGCGTTATTTGATGAATTACCTACTGGCGACCGACAGGTTATATCTAATTCTTCTGGCCTGGTTATGTCGATAGCACAGCCCCATCAACGTTACTTAGTATTACAGCCACGTAATGCTCCGCAGCAGTTAAATTGTGAAGTAACAGACAACGATCAATGGGAAATGGCGGACATAAAGGCTGGTTTCGGTGATATTCGCGAAACAACAATAAACGAATATGTCCCACAAATGCTAAATTTACAGCAGTTAAATGCGATAGACTTCGAGAAGGGCTGTTATATGGGCCAAGAAGTCGTAGCACGAACAAAATACTTAGGTCGTAACAAGCGGGCCGGATTTATCTTAAAGTCAGATGTAAACAGCGGTAATTTAGATGGTGAACATCTAGAATATCAAATTGGTGAAAATTGGCGTCCAGGAGGGAAAATACTTCGAAGTGCTTCATCTCAAGAACAAACATGGATATTTGCAGTTTTAGCCAATGACACAGAAGTGGGCGCTACATTTAGAGTCAAAACATCGCCAAGTACGGTCTTCACTACTCAAGCTCTTCCCTATCCCTTATAATAAATGATAACAATTAAACTGGAATCACATGAATATAACCAATAATACCATCGCTACTATCCATTTTACTGTTTGCTCATCAGACGGCACACAGATTGATTCATCTAGAAATAGCGAACCTATGGTTTTCTTACAAGGCAGCCACTTTTTAATCCAAGGTTTAGAAGATGAATTAGAAGGCAAAACCGTCGGTGACAAATTCGTTATCGACATTGCGCCAAACCTTGCTTATGGCGAACGCCATGAAGAATTAGTTCAAGCCGTTCCTAAGTCAATGTTTGAAGATATGGAAGTTGAACCTGGCATGACATTTAGAGCTACAACCGATGATGGAGAGCAATCAGTGATGATCATCGATGTCACCGATGATGATGTGATTGTTGATGGCAACCACCCACTGTCAGGTCTTACACTTAACTTTGATGTTGAAGTACTAGAGGTGAGAGAAGCAACAGAAGAAGAAATCGCTCATGGCCACCCACATACAGAAGGCGGCTGTGAACATACAACACACTAGTCTTTAGAATATGCACGATAAAGGCGTTCTCTTGAACGTCTTTTTTGTATCTATCATTTCTAAATCAACAAAAGCAAAAAAGGGCTATCCAAATGGATAGCCCTTCTTCTGAATGGGAGTCTGGCAATGTGCTACTCTCGCAGGAGGGTGG
>NZ_CAKZKO010000059.1 GCF_937123705.1 uncultured Paraglaciecola sp.
CAAAATTGAATCAACAGCCATTTGTGGTTCAGGTATCAACCAAGTACAGCGTATTCAAGAAGTTTGGGTGAGGGAGTAGTTATGGCATTTTGGATTGTTCTTTTTAGAGCTTTTAAAAGTAATGCTCGTTGTTATTTTAGTTTTTTGAAGTTGAGTGTGGTCACGGTTATCTTGTGTCACGTTTCTTTCGTTTTAGCGGGTGAAGAGAAAGAGTCTGACCAGACCCTTGGTTTAGAAAAGGTTTCCTACGAGTTCGGTACCATTGAAGGTTTAGATTGCACGAATGGATGCAGCTTACTTTTCAAAGAAGAATATAAAAACCCGATGGTCTTTCTTATGTCGACAATAATTCCTGATGGGATTAGCAATGACTCAACAAAGCCCACTAAATCAAGTGTTTCTGAAGTCTGGTCCAATAAAAAAGGTGCGACCATATTGAGTGAGTCTCCACCAGGAATTTCTCCTGCAGATCAAATGTCACCTATTTATTATTTTGTAACTGAACCTGGCAAATTAGAGTTTAAAGATAATAATGGAAGTTCAGTTTTTGGCGAGGCTGGCATTATCAATACGGACAAAGTTCAATGTAAAGGAACTGCTTGTGATGCAAGTAAGAAAGGCTGGGAAAACGTTAGTTACAACAGTGAATTAAGCGAGTTAAAAACTCCTGTGGTTATGGCTCAAGTTCAGGGTAAAAACGGCGATTGGGCTACGACTGCATTGCGAAATTTATCCTCCACTAGTTTTGATATTGCTCTTGAAGTTGGTCGGCAAGAGTCTCCAAATTCGTCAAAGAATATTGCTTATTTTGCGATAGATTCCTTTGTAGGCACGGACCTTGCCGGTGAGTCCAAGGTCATTTTTGCGAGAGCTCCTGGCGAGTATAAGCAAAAAGAAAACCCCAATAACTCATTACAATGGTCGTGTACTAACAATGAAATCATTTTCCCGGACTCTACTGTTTTTGATAAATTTGGCGTCATAGCAAATAAGCAGACACGCAAGGGTAGTGATGGCGGTTGGCTACGCTACTGTAAGCAGTCTAGCGATAGTACAGAATCAACATTTACATTTGCTTTTGATGAAGATATTGATGACCTTACTAAACGCAAGCACGGTACAGCGGAACAAGTAGGGTACTTTGCGTATGAACTTCCTGATGTGGTCATTCCGAACAACGTCTGTGACTTGTTCCCGGAACCAATTCAAAGCTGGAGTGGGGTTGTAAGTGAGCTAGTAGTCTCAAATGATATCGTTAGATTTGAAGGATGGTCTCCGGATTATAAATCTCGATATGAAAAGGAGTTTAGTTTAGAGCCAGATTCTTACGAACTCTATTTAGCTGACGAGTTTAATTATACTGAATGGTATAAACCAGATATGAGAAGCTTCTTATTGTTAGGTTTTGATACGATGGTTCGTGATACAGGTGATAAATTATATAACCATCCAGTTTGTACTGATACTTATGGTTGTGATGTGGGGAATAATGATGGCCAATTATCATTAAGAAAAATCGCGGGTAGCCAAGTGACTCCTATTGCTCCTAGAAGCCCGACAGGGTCTTTAACTATCAGCGCTCAAAATAATGATATCTCATTAAATTGTGGTGAAAGTTCGGAATTATGCTCCTATCAAGTTAATGGTAGGAATGTTGATGTTGTCATAGAGAAAGATCTTGCTGAGCTTAAAGTAAACAAAGTTGGTTCTGACTATGATGTTGTTAGGGTTGTTTTTACTGACGGTCTCTATGTTTCTAAAACAGTAATAAGCAGAGGAGATGATGTGGAGTTTGTTTTTCCCGAAAACTCTACAGTTACATTTGATGACTATCATCATCAATCTAGCAATTCTAATTATGTGTTTGGCTCTAATTCAAAAATAAATGTATTGAGTAGAATGGAGTTTGCGCTCGCTCTAAATATTTCTAACTATGATTATTATCCAATAATTAATGCTCCCCAAGGAGAAGTTAAATTTCCAGTGGAGGGTTCACACTTTAAAGGTTTTATCCTCGCAGATAAATTAATGATGAACGGTTCGACATTGGATGGTGCTGCAACTGTTAGAACAACAAAGTTCACAGGAAAAGTTGTTATTAGAAAACCAAATTATGAGTGTAAACTCCCTCCTATTGAAAATGGTAAGCTTGTTGTAACCCCAAAATACTTGCACGTTTTGACTTGTGAGGTCGCTGAGGTTGAGTTTAAAGTCGTAGATGATGATGGCAATGTGATTAATACGGTTCAAGATAGTTTCACTGCATCACATACACCAAACTCTACTGGGAAGTGGTGTGAAGATGAGAATGAAAGCAGTTGTTCTACATTCACTGGGGACTATCAAAGCAACTTTGTAAATGGACAAAAGACGTTGTATTTATCGTCTTCGAAATTGGAAAGCTACGGTGTAAGCGGAAATTGGAATGGTGAAACTGAAACTACAGCATCAAAGATTAACTTTGTACCTTATAAGTTCGATGTAGATGAGCAGTTTGTTGTTGCTGGGATGGATTACTCAGTGACGGCAAAAGTGTCTTCTTGTAATACTCAAGATTCGTCGCTGTCACAAGATTATGTGGGTACGCCTACTGTGAGTCTAGATATCGTTCAACCAGTGAACGGCGATGATGCGATAAGCTTGCTCGATTACAAACCAGATTTTGAAGCGAGTGATGACGGAGAGACCACCGATACTCTTTCTATTCAAGAGGCTGGCCAGTTTAAAGTAACGCTGATTGACAGTAGTTTTGACTGTAGTGAAATATCAGGTTGCCCTGAAAGTGGCGTTGACAAACTCTCTGGAAGTTTCTTAATTAATTCTCGCCCGTGGCAATTTGCGATCTGTACGGATAATAACTCTGATGGTAACAGCAGTAGTGGTGCAGCATTTGTTGCCGCCGGTGAGGCGTTTGACGTGTACGCTCGTCCAATAAAATATACTAACTCACCTTCTGTTTGTAGCGATGATAACTTGTTGACGAATAATTACTTTAAGTCAACAGCAGGCGTGGAAGTTACAACGACTTTAGATACACCTCTAATTACGGCTTATCCTGACGCTAATTTAGGTGATTTAACCCCTAAGACTCAGCTAATTAAACAAATTTCATCGAATGATCAGTCTAACAAAGGCTATAAATTTGAAAGTTTAAAATACTCAGATGTGGGTAGTTTTAACTTTGTTGCAACTGAAACCGGAAGCTTCTATAGCTCAATATTAGGTGGTTTAACTGGTAGTAAATCTGTTGGTCGTTTCTACCCTAAATATTTTGTGCAAGGTACTCCTGAATGGAATGTCGCTAATCAAAATGATATTGCATACCTAAGTCAACCTTATGATTCTGCAGTTCACCAAGTGTATCCAATGGCATCAGGTGAGAGCGATACGGATAATGCGCTCAATAACTACAGGTTCTTCAGTTCAGATCTGCAAGCTAGTTTTGGTATTTTGGATGATGCCAGTGTAGAAAATGGTTTCTTGTTAGATACGGGGGCTGGATCTTGGTCTGTTGAGCGTAAGCATTGGGTGTTGAATGACAGTGCCGCAGTTCTTCAGCGAGTTACGGATTCTGATGATGTTAGCCGAAGAGATACACCGTTTAATACGTCAGATGCCAACTCTACTGCTACAAACTTTGGTTTAACGATTGAAGGAACTGATCCTGTGTCATTTACTGATTCTGATACTTTAACAAACTCAGCGGCGTTTCCTGTTCAACCTCCTGCTCGTTATGGCCGAATGGCGCTAGATGATATTGGTGGTAATTCCGATACTACCCTAACGATTCCACTTCGTGCTGAGTTCTGGGATGGGAGCGAATTTGTTGTTAACGATGATGATGATCGCAGCACCTTCAGCAGCTCAAATATTTGTAAGCAAGTTATTTGGACCAGTAATGAGGTGAAAACTACATTGGCATCACTTAATGGTAGTGGAAATGTGGATGATGGAGAGGAAGAAGTCACTGCAAATCAAAATACGCCTTCAGGGACTGACGCACCACGTGAACAAGTTCGCCTGTGGTTAAGAATGGATGATTCAGCACCAACCGCTAAAACGGGTGAAAACCCCATTACATGTTCAGGTAGTGATCAAGAACAGCCATGGTTGCGCTATAACTGGAGACAGCTAGGCGATGAAGATCCCTCAACCGTCGTCACATTTGGCATCTACCGCGGTAACGATCGTGTGATCTACCGAGGGGAAAGTGGCTTAACAGGTCAGTAATAATATAATTTTTGCCCCTTAAGTTA
>NZ_CAKZKO010000060.1 GCF_937123705.1 uncultured Paraglaciecola sp.
GGGTTATGCGCTAATCTCAGCTACACATCCAAGCAGCACAATTCTAAATAATTCTGGTTTATCTCGGTGCCAGTTCGTGAGCGTGTTTAGTGATACGCCGGTTATCTGGCTTACTTGCGTAAGGCTTTTCAGCCCTACGCTTTTGGCTTGCTGTGAAGGGGTCATGCCACTTTCTCCAAAATCCCATTTCTAACTATAAATTCAGGATTTGGCTCTGGAGTGTGGTCATCCGTAACGTCTATCACGGACGCGCCTTCTGGCAGTAAATCGCAATCAACATCCCACTGCCTTCCTATATTATCTTCAGCCCAACAAACAGTAGTTCCCGGCTCATGCCTAATTATTGTTGAGCGATAATATTGAACCGTGTCTACGCTTTGATCTGTGCTCATAGTCACCCCGTTTTTAGCCTGAAATGTGATCCCACATTCCTTCGTCGTATCCAGATTCATAGCCAGCCCTAAACGCTCGCAACATCATCTGGTGTATATCTGGGTTCTTGAGTGCGCTGTCAATATTGTTTTCACTCAGCCATGCATCAAACTGTTTTTTGGTAGACTCAATATCTACATACTCATAGTTATCCATAGAAAACCCTATGGCCGCTCACGCGGCCTCTATAATTTCGTAGTCTAGGTTTAGGCTTAAAGCGAAAAGTCTGAAATCATCCATGCTTTTTACTTCTTTAGTGTTTATAAATTCTTTGTTTAGGATTTTTGAATAAACTTTGTAAGTTACTGTAACCATTTTCTTTGCTCCGTTTTCTTAATTGATGTAATCATTATATCCAACTATTTAAATAAAACAAGCATTATTTTAAATTATTTGTGTAAAAGCGCATAACAACACGCTGCACTGGACTCACTACGCTGGCGCTTCGTTCGCGCAGTGAGCTTGGGGTTATGCGGCCCCTAGCGGGGCGGATTCAGCTTGTAGGCTTTTATAACAGCCCGTTCTATCAAAACCGCTTTGGCCTCTGGCTGCTCATTTAGCCATTCTGTTACCCATCTCGACAATTTTACTGTGCTGGGAATTTTTTTTAACTCTGGCGCAATTGGGGGGCGTCCAGCCCCCTCACGCTTGCCCCCAGCCATTAACGATTTGCTACTTTGTCGCTAAATGTCTTGGCAGCAAAATCGTACTCTTCGGTGAATTCCTCTAATCCTTCGCTCTCTACAATTTTCTCCCACTCCGAATTAAGACCGGCCAATTCTTCGGCTGTGTAGCCCTCAGTGTTGTCTCTGTTAAATAATTTCATTTTAGATGCCTTTCTGTTTTAGCCTTCGGGCCATTCCCTCAGCGCTTGAATACAGTATGTACTATAATATCATTAAAGGCAAGCCATAAATTAAAATATTCCCTACCTCTCGCGCGCGTGGAGTAATTTGTGCGGTTTGTGTCCGCTATTCTCACACGGCCTCAATCGAAACGGAATGCTTGTGCAAATAGCGGCCAATTGTTTCACGTGAAACAATAATGGTGAGAGCATGGATTTAACAGTCAGGCGGAACAGTTTGTCTTTCAATTGCTGGTCAGATTCATGGTTTGCCTCTATGAATTGCTTTGAAGTTGGGTCTACGACGAGCGGCCTTGCCGGGTGGGCAACGCACTACTTCGTAAACGTGATCAGGATGTTCAGGGAGCCATAGCTTTTCAAGCCAGTTGCGGCGATCCCGGTAATCCTGTGTTTCTGCGCCTTTGGCTTCTAGCAGTGTGAAACTGCCATCAACCTCATGCACTCGAAAATCTACTTTGTGGGTTTTTTTCATCGCTCGATCGCCGTTGCAATCGTATGCCCACATTTCCAGTTTGTACTGACGCTCCCAGTCGGTAATTTGTCCGGCCTCTTTCTGCCAGTCGAGCGAAGCGGCCACCTCAGCCTCAAACTTCGAGTCATAGCGGTAGCCGTTGTACTCGGTGCGCACATTGCCGTATTTGCTGGGGCTTTTCCTGTCACTGTTGAACCAGTTTCGTTCTTTGCGCATCAGGCAGGATTCCCTCGGTTTTGAAATGAATCAATGCGCTTTGCTTCGCGCAATGTTGCCTGCTTTGTTTGCCAAATATCCACGCGAACGCGCAGATCAGTTAGCCAGCCCTGCACCTGATACAGCTTTTCAGAAACAATCCTGATTTCAGCCAGGCAATCAGCATACTTTGGATCGCGCCTTGCTTCTCGCTCCTGCATTGCAGCCGATTTGCAGTCTGGCTTGCTGGAATGAATGTGCATCAATCTAGCCAGTACAACTTTTTTATCTTCTTGTAGCAGTTCCAGTTCGGCTTTGAGTGCCGCAGCAGTAGCGCGCACATCGTTAATATCATCCCAGTCGATGTTATCGACACTGGATAAACTGGGGAATTGAATCGTAATCGATTCCATCGCGTCTTTCGCTTTCATCATCGTGAAGTGCCTCGATTCTCTTGCGCTCTATCTGCATCGATAGTTCGCGACCATATTTTGATAATTGACAGCGCAGCGGATGTTTTTTCTTTCCCTTGCGCAGTTTGTACTCGTAAGTTAAACGCCAACGCGGCGGCTCAATGCTTCGATCTTCAAAGGTCCAACCATATTCATCGCGTAGCCAGCAAAGCTCTCGCGCTATTGTCGATGCAGTCATATCAAGAGCATCAGCAACTTGTTTTGTAAGCACGCCTTTTTCGCTTTTCTCTAGAATATCTAATATTTCCCTTCGAGTGACTCCAGGTTCTTTTCTACCGTGTCCATGTTTTGCTGGCATTTTTTAAATAAACCTCAAAGTTATCCACAGGCAGCGTGCTAGTTACTGTATTTAGTTACTGGGTTACTGGGTTACTGGGTTACTGGGTTACTGGGTAGCATACCGTTCGCATTGCGTTCGCTATGCGTTTGTATTGCGTTCGCAATGCGTTTGCAATGCGTTCGCATGATTTACCTTATCTTTCCAGCGTTTAGCAGCACTCTCTCTGGCCTTTGTAGACCTAGCGAACAGCTTTTCCAGCTCTTTATTGCAGCCATGATGCCAATATCCGTTTTCTGATCTGGTGAAAAACTCATCAAGTATGGAATGCAACGCGGTCATTTCTTCATCAGTGCGAACCATGTGCTTGCGCGCCAGCTCTTCAATGTCCTGCGTGAGCGGCCCTTCATTCATGTAATAACTATCGATCAACTGGCGGTAAACGCCATGTTCGAGCAGTGACAAGTGCATTGTGTCGCGGCGATAGCTGCCGATGTTCCAGCGATAGTGGTGCATCGATCTTGACTCTCTCTAAGCTGGATAATAAAAAACCCGCCGAAGCGGGTAAAAAGGCATAAGCAGCCTAAGAAACTTCCTGTGATAGATCGACTGGCTGGCGATTCCTGCCAGGCCTGCTGATTTCGTAGCAGTCGTGTGATCCATCGTCGTACAACTCAAACCAGATTTTGCGCTGTGCTTTAAGCATTTGTCCGATAGCTGATCGATGACAACCAATCACGCGAGCAGCAGAGCTATGGCTGTACTGATTGACGTAATCTTCCAGCGATATTTCTTCCGTGATCCTGGGCGGTTTGCGTTTAGTCATGTGATTCGATGTGTCCTATGTAGTCCGAGTGTGTGTCTAGTTGTTTATCATGCCTACCAAATAAAACCTGTAATTGGCTTGCAAACTGTATATTCAGAGTCTAGTATAACTATACAACAAATGCAAAGGGTTACTAATGTTTGAATTATTTTACTGCCTAGCTGTTGCGTTTGCCCTACTGGCGAACGCGATCGCTATGGCCGACTACTTGGAGTATCACGATGCCAGCACAAAGTTTAGAAATCCAATCCGGAAAGCCTATCTGCGCTGGATGCGGAAAGAAGGCTAACCATTTCATCAAAATCAAAAAGCTTGTTCGGAAGGCTACTAAATGTTTCTGGTCATGTTCCGTTGAATGCACTGCCAAAGTGGAGCCTGTTAAACGTGTCCAACAAGATACCTAATTTCGATTTGGATCGAGAATTGAGCTCAGTGCAGATGTTGGAAAAGCAGATCGAGCGGATCAAGAAAACGATCGCACTTAAACAAATGCTGATTGGCGAATACATCGAGCGGATGGCTACAGAAAACAGGCCTTTCTGCAATGAGCGACGACAAAGCAACATTTATAAATTCAGGAAGAAGCAACCATGAAATACGCAATCCTTTGTGCTGCGCTGCTGGCCTCACTGGTCGCGCAGCATTTTAATTCCGGCATGATCTGTATCACGCTGGCCGTTTGTTTAATCATGCCCTTGATGGCATTAGCAGATAGTTTGGAGAGAGAACCATGAGTGATGAAAAACCCGTAGACGTAGAAACCGACAACAAACCACCAAGCCATGAGTTTGCCGAGACAGGAAGGATCGTAATGATTGACCCTGAACAGTCATTGCCAGCACCAGCACCAGTACCAGCAGCAATGCACCCAATGGTGGCAATGGCCATGTCGAGCGGCCAGCAGATCGATCCTGCGCAACTTGATCAACTGTTACAGGTGCAGCTTAAATGGGAAGAGAACGAAGCGCGCAAATCATATGCCGCCGCGATCGCTCATTTCCGCGCCATAGTTCCGGCGATCAAGAAAGACCAAGCCGTTCTATTCAAAAACAATGATGGCAGCACAACATCGTATGACCATGAATCGCTGGATGGAATTATGCTGACAATTTCCGCAGCGCTAGGCGGTTGCGAGCTGGCCCCGACATTTAATGTCGTGCAAGAAAACGCGATGGTTACTGTGACTTGTCGCGTAACGCACAGCGCTGGCCATTTTGAAGAAACCAGTATGAGTTCTGCGCCGGACAGTAGCGGCAAGAAGAACCCTATCCAGCAGATCGGATCGACTGTGACTTACTTGCAGCGCTACACGCTAAAAGCCTTACTGGGATTGTCGGCAGGCGAAGATAACGATGGCATCATTCCCGATGTTGAGGATGCGCCCATCAGCGAGTTGCAGGCAGAAGGCCTGCGCGGCTACATGGTCAAGCACGAATTGTCGCAGGATGCTTTTCTGAATTACCTGAAAACCAAAGGCATTGAATCGATCGAAGAGATACCGGCGAGCAAAATTGATTTCGTCATGGACAAGTTGGAACAGGCTGCTGCTGCGAGCGCTGGCTCATGATAGTCGATAGCAGCCCACAAGGTAGCGAAGGCTGGTTCGCTGCTCGTAGTGGGATTCCCACAGCCAGCGCCTTCAACAAAATTATCACCAGCACCGGCAAATCATCCGATCAGCGCATGACGTATATGCGCACACTGCTGGCCGAACGCATTGCTGGCCCCCGCGAAAACGCATTGGATGGAATGCACTACATCGAACGCGGCAAAGAGTTGGAGCCAGAAGCGCGATCTTGGTATGAAATGGCCAAAGGCGTTTTGATTGAAGTGCCAGGCTTGTGCTATCGCAACGAACAACGCGAAGAAGGCGCGAGTCCAGACGGATTGGTTGGCGATGATGGATCACTGGAAATCAAATGCCCGAAAGATTCCACGCACATCAGCTACATGGAAAAGGCAGCATTGCCGAGCACCTACCTGCCACAAGTGCAGGGCCAGCTTTATGTGACTGGTCGCAAGTGGTGTGATTTTCTTTCCTATCATCCAGACCTACCGCCAGTGTGTGTGCGCGTAGAGCGTGATGAAAAATTTATTTTAACGCTGGCGATGATGCTGCAAAAATTCAACGCACAACTAAGCGAGAAACACCAACAGTTGCGCGAGCAATACAACCTTAAATGAGAGAGTGAATATGGAAACCGAAACAATCGAAAGCACAAACACACTACCGGCAGCGATCCAGAAAGCTGATCCCGCCGAAGTCTTTGCCGACAGGGCATTATTGGCGGTAATGATTACCGAAGTTGAAAAGATTGTTGAAGATGGCAGTCATGGACTGGACGTTGCGAACGAAGAAGATCGAGCCACAATGAAAAGTCTGGCCTATCAGGTATCGCGCACCAAAACCTTTTTGGACGACAAGGGCAAAGAGCTGGTTTCCGACTGGAAGGCCAAAGCCAGAGCTGTTGATAGCCATCGCAAGTGCTGGCGTGACACGCTGGACGCGCTACGCGACCAAGCCAAAGCGCCGGTTGTGGAATGGGAAGCAGCAGAAGATCAGCGCATAGCTCGCCACGCAGAGCGCATGGAGCTGTTTTCTGTGTTCACTGATGCCAGCGACCACGATGGTGTTGTCTACGACCACAAAACGCTGGTATTGCGCCTTGGAGAGCTGGCAAAGCATCGTGACGAGTGGAAATGGGAAGAATTTGCGGAAATGGCCGAAGAGCGCTACCAAGAAACGCTGGCGATACTGACAAAATTGGTCGAAGAGCGAAAATTGTACGAAGAGGCACAGGCTGAGTTGGAGCAGTTGCGCGCCGAAAAAGCCGAGCGTGAAGAGCAGGAGCGCCGAGAAGCCGAGGCCAAGCGCCAGCAGGAACAGCACGAAAGAATGCAGCGTGAGGCCAACGAACGCGCCGAGAAGGATGCTCAGGTAGCCATAGCCAAAGCAGAGCGGGAGAAAGCAGCCGCAGAAGAGGCTCAAAAGCTGGCTGAACAGCGCGCGCAGGAAGAATCTGACCGTCGTGAACGGGAAGCAGCCGAAGAGGCAGAGCGCCGGGAGCAAGCTGCACAGGAAGCTGTAGAAGCCGAAAAACTGGCAGTTGAGCAGGCTGCGCGTGAAGAGCGCGAAAAAATCGAGCGGGAGCAGCGGGAAAAGGCAGAAGCCGAGGCTGCACGCCAAGCCGATGAAAAACACCGCGCTATGGTCAATGCGCACGTTGCTAACCAGCTTGAAATGACCTGCAATGTTGATCTGGAAACAGCAGCAGCGATTGTCCTGGCTATCTCAGAAGGCCACTTGGATCGAGTGCGGATCGAGTATTGATGGCAACAAGAAAAGTTTATGGCTCTGCCGCGAACCATCGTAGCACTTGGCTGGGCTTTCTAACGAGAGCCTAGTGTGGTTGGGGTGAGCCACCCATTAAAGGAGCTGGAATGAGCGCAGAGTTTTTAAATATTGATTGCAGGGAATATATGCGAGAGCAAGCGGATGGTGCTTTCGATATTGCAATAACAAGCCCTCCCTACAATATGAATCTTCGTGTACGAAATGGCGAGTATTGCAGTAGGCAAATTGTTAAAGAGCTATCCACAAAATATGAGCGCTATGCAGACAACTTGCCGATGGATGAATATCGACAATTTATAACGGAAGTCGCGCTAGAACTGGCCAGAGTAAGCACGATCGCGTTTTTTAATATCCAGATGATAACCGGCAACAAGCCCGCG
This sequence comes from uncultured Paraglaciecola sp., assembly GCF_937123705.1. GTDB lineage: Bacteria > Pseudomonadota > Gammaproteobacteria > Enterobacterales > Alteromonadaceae > Paraglaciecola. Next base: position 7,276 of record NZ_CAKZKO010000060.1, read on the forward strand.
TTATTTAAAATGCTTGGAGACTGCGCCGAGATTATTAAGGAGCTTATTGTTTGGGATAAAGGGCCAGCACAACCAGCCATAGGCGAAAATACGCTGAACAGCAGGTATGAGCTTATTGTTGTATTGAGCAAGCAAGCAAAGACAAGGCAGTTTACAGAGTGCAATTTTGAACGAGGTACGCTGGATAATATTTGGCAGATAGGCAAAAACGTATCGGCTACAGGCAGCCATAGAGCTGGTTTTCCTGTCGCGCTTACCGACAGGATATTGAGCAATTTTAGCAAGGCTGGCGATATGGTTTTCGACCCGTTTTTAGGGACAGGGACTACGGCAATATCAGCACACAAACATAATTGCAGTTTTGTTGGCTGTGAAATAGATATGGAATATTGCGAGATAGCTAAGACCCGGTTTAGAAACGAAACGGCGCAAATGGTTTTGTACTAGAGCGGGGATAGGCCACCCATTAGGAGAATAGATATGAATAATGCAGATATGCCAGCGATGGATACTACACAGGAGGGTGAGGGGTGAATCCGAACGTCATGTTATTTGTAACTCTAGCGTTGCTCGCATTTGTTTTGGCCAGCCCTAACTCAATCATCAGTCAATACTATGACGGAAAGGAAAAGTGTGAAGCGAGAGGTTTTAAGTGCGAAATGATATTCGTGCCAGCCAACACCCAACAACAGGAGGCGGGAGAGTGAACAAGCAAAAGATGATCGAAGTCTGCTCAGATATAGCGGCAGACGCAAAACACGATGCCACAGAGTTCGACGGCAAAGAGTTTAATGGAAAAAACGTAGCAGAGTATTTTGGCAACCACGGCGCTTCGATAGCGGCTCTAGCTAACATGGTAAAGGCTCTGATTGAGGAACCACCCAATGACCAGCGATAGTGACAAGCTACTGCAAGCCCTAAATCTAGCCAAACAGTTCCACGATACTTACGAGCTTCTAGCGCCTGAGCATGGCTATGCAACGCGGGAAGATACCAAAGAGTTCGACCCTGAAAGCCCGAACGGTCGCCTCATGGTTGCAACGTGTCATGCAATGCTAGAAGTAGTAATTCCCCGCTCCACAGATGATGGGTGGATAGCTCACAGGGATAAACTGTTGAGTCTGCTGCAAGCAGTCGGCCATGTTGGTGTTGATTTCGGGGAGGGAGAATACCAGTTAGGCAGAGAGGATATAGAGTTGGCGCAACACCTCTATGCAGATTTATCACCACCGGAGAACAACCATGAGTGAAACATTAGAGCAGCAAAATAGAGACAGTGATCGTATATTCACGGCCATCAGTACCGGCGATTTTGATGACTACCAGCAAGCAGAACAGGCGGTCGTTATGTTTTATATAACTGACCTGTCGTTTTCCCGCTCCGGCATCAGCCACGCGCTAAAGCGCCTCGAAAAGCATTACGCGGAGAACAGCCATGAGCAAAGTTGACGAAGCGGATCGCTGCATACGCGGCATCGAAAGAAACTACCCGCGCTACTGATTAAATTTTACAAACTAAAGCCGCCCCGCTAGGGGCCGCATAACCCTTGCCATAAGCGGCGAGTGAAACGAAGTCCGATTTTAATGGCGTTGTTATACGGCTTTTATGGAGAGCTACAATGATTAAAGAATTTCAGGGCAACAAACGATGGTTGAGCAACTTCACTCGTTGCGAAGTATTTTTGGATGGTGTGGCATACCCCTCTACTGAGAACGCATACCAAGCGGCCAAAACTGTTATTGCAGATGAGCGTAAGCCTTTTGTTAGCATGACGGCGGGGCAGGCAAAACGAGCTGGCAAGAAGGTGACAACTAGGAACGATTGGGACGAGGTTAAATTAGAAGTAATGGAAGATTTAACCCGTCAGAAGTATGCACAAGAACCATTAAAGTCAAAACTGCTAGGTACTGGTGACAGAGAGATACAAGAAGGGAACACTTGGGGCGACACTTTCTGGGGTATTTGCAAAGGGAAAGGCAGTAATCACTTAGGGATCATCATTATGAAAATTCGCGATGAACTACGAGAAGCCGTATAACACCTGGTTATGTTGCACTAATTCTATCTTGTGCAATCTTAAAGTATTCTTCAACCTTCTCAATTCCGATAAAATCACGATTGTTCATCTTCGCCATCTTGCCAGTAGTGCCACTACCCATGAAAGGGTCAAGCACTGTATCTCCTTCGTTGCTCCAAGATATGATATGGTCGTTTACCATAGCCGATGGGAAAGGTGCGGGATGGTCGCTATTCTTTTGAGTGTCGAATCTCCATATATTGTTGCGCTTACCTAACGGTTTACGCTCCACTGTTCTGGTTTTCCCTTTCCCTTCTTTGTCTAATCCACCATTGACTTTAACAGTACCAGACTTAACTTTATTCTCTCGGTCTTTTATTAAGTTAGTTGTTTTTGGCTGACCTTTAGCAAATATAAACATATACTCAAAATTCTGACCATAATACTTGTTGCTGCCAAGGCATCCACTCCCCGTTTTCTCCCATATCATGGTTTCCACATTAAACCCGCATTCCACAGCGTATAATGCCTGTCTAAAACTTGTTCCTGTCTCGCTACCTTTGATAGTCGCATCGCCAACCACCCAAACTACAACACCCCCTTTTTTAGTCACTCTATAAAGCTGCTCTAAAATAGGCTTCCAAACATGCTCGCCCCATTCTAGGCTGTCTTTGTATGTTCTCAAGTTATCGTATGGTGGTGAAGTCACTGTTAAATCAATACAGCAATCATCCATTTCTGCCATAGCTTTAAGGCAGTCATCATTTATTAAATTAATCAATTCATCCTCCTAGTTTGTGCCAGTGCAACATAACAACGTAAAGCAGCCGGACAAGTAAACTTGCCGCTGTTCACAAGGTTA
>NZ_CAKZKO010000061.1 GCF_937123705.1 uncultured Paraglaciecola sp.
GGACGGGGGGCGGGATAAAAAATAACTCCATGCCTGTTTGTTCCTCCTCAGCATAAAGGAGTTCGGGGCTGTTCACCGCCCTCAGCAAATCACACCGAGCCGTGCAGTGACATCGCCAGTTTTTGCAGGCGCGGCAGCCACGGCTGAGCTTGTTCTAGCTGCGCGGCTAGGCGATACAATGTGGCTTCATCACCAAAGCGCCCAGCAAACATAACACCAATAGGCAAGTTCTGAGCATTCCAATACAGCGGTACCGACATTGCCGGCTGGCCTGTCATATTATAAATCCCCGTATAAGCCGATGCCGCAGCGGCCGGGCCAATAAACGATTCGTAGGATTGTTCCATCGACAGCGCACCCAGTTTGGCTGGGGGCATTGCCATCGTAGGGCTTAGAATTAAATCATATTGCTGCATAAACGCACCGAGAGTGCGGCTTGCTTGGTGTGCAGCATGGCGTGCTTCATGATGCGCGACAGCATCTATTTTTAGCCCATCTCTGAAGGAGTTTAGGCTGATAGGTTCGAGCTCGTGATCTTTAAGTTTGCGACCGAGTGCTTTCTCACGTGCGGTGACTTTGCTTGCTACTAAGGTGTTACTCAAGGTACCTAGTGCTTGCCATAGCGCCATGGCGTTGATTTGTGGTTGCGCTTCTTCAACATGATGCCCCAGTGAAGCGCAAAGTTGTGCCACGTGATCTACCGCTTTGATACAGTCGTCTGCCACTGGGATATCTAGCATGGGATGGCGTATAAGCGCGATACGCAATTTTCCTGGTGCGCGCTGGATTTCATCTAAATAAGGTCGTTCTCTAACGGGCGTAGCATAAGCATCTCCAAGCCCAGCTCCTTGGCTGATATCCAATAAAGCCGCACTGTCACGCACTGTTCGACTAACCACATGCATGGCACTTAAACCATCACGTGTTTCATAGGCATTTGGCCCCATCGGCACCCGTCCACGTGTCGGTTTTAAACCAAATACGCCACAAGCAGCTGCAGGTATACGGATAGAGCCGCCGCCATCACTGGCATGAGCGGCCGGTATAATACCCGCTGCAACAGCCGCTGCCGCGCCACCTGATGAGCCGCCGGCGCTATGCTCTAAATTCCAAGGGTTGTGAGTGGCGCCAAACAACCGGCTCTCTGAGCTGGGTGTGCTGCCAAACTCGGGGCTGTGGGTCTTGCCAAAAATAACCAACCCTGCACGGCGATATCGCTCTACCAAGGTCGAGTCATAAGTAAAGCGCTGATCTTTAAAAAATACCGAACCTTCTGTGGTGACGGTGTTCGCCATGGCAATACCCAAATCCTTGAGCAAAAACGGCACCCCACCGAAAACACCATTAGGTGCACTTTGGCGAGCCACCTCACGCGCCAAGTCATAGTGCTTTAACACGACCGCATTGATTTCCGGGTTAACCGCCTCAGTGCGGGCGATAGCGATCTCTAACAGCTCAAGCGGGCTTGCTTGCTTGCTACGCACCAATCCCGCCAAGCCCAAACCATCATAGCTAAGGTATTCGCTGTATTTCAGTGCAGTGCTGGCGCTGAGGTGGCTGCTAGCCAGCAGTGAACCTGCTGATAAAAGGGCACTGCGTTGAATCAATTCTCGGCGTGACAGGGCCATAGTTTTCTCCATACAAGGTAAACGCAATCACCAGTTTAGGCGATGCGCTAGCAATGGCTCAAATTAATAGAAATTAATAAGGGGGGAGAGGATAACTGGGGTCAGATGAAACTTAATTTCGGTCATAGACTTAAGTTACCATTGACCCTGCTAGCAATAAGGATGGAGTGATAAAAAATTAACCTGCTTCTATTTAGGCGTGTTGATCGTCGCAACGACATACAACAACGCTGTCATCCCTGATTGCCAGCAAGTATTATTGTTGCTTTTTAAACTAACGGCGAATCAGTTATGTATATCGGTGAAAGACTCAACAGTATCAGTCACTTAGTCGGTGCAGTGTTATCACTTGTCGGTTTCGGCGCACTGTTAACGGTAGGCGTTCAAAGTGGTCAGCCGAATATCCTTTGGGGTTTTTCAATTTTCGGGTTTGCGCTGGTGTTGCTGTATACCATGTCTACTCTTTATCACAGCTTTCAACATCCACCATTAAAAAAGTATTTCAAGCTGTTAGACCACATTTCTATCTACCTGCTGATTGCCGGTAGTTATACCCCTTTTATCATCGTGACGCTGGACACACCGGCCGGCTGGCTGATCTTGAAAATAGTTTGGGGGCTGGCGATTGTTGGTATTATGTCAGAGATTTTTTTGGCGGGGCGAGTGATAAAAGTATGCCAGTTGGTTATCTATCTAAGCATGGGTTGGGCCTGTTCTTTTGAATGGAATAACCTCAAACAAACACTGCCACCAGCCGGTTTTAGCTGGCTTTTGATTGGCGGTCTTGCCTACACCGTCGGAGTGATTTTTTATGTGCTCGACAAATTAAAGCGGCTGAATCATGCGCATGGGGTCTGGCATTTTTTTGTGTTAGCAGGCTCTTTAGCCCACTTCATTGCGGTGCTTGGCTATGTGCGATAGGGGGGGGTTAGCACAGTATTGGTGGGGGTCAGATGAAACTTAACTTTGGTTATTGATTTAATTTTTATCTGGCTCGTTAGTACAAAGGCCAATGAAAGCCGTCGGCTTGCATTTTTTCGACTAAATTTTCGATCAGTATTTTTTCATTTATAAAAATTTTCTTTGGTCAATTGAGTTAAATTATGGAAAATAAATTGGAAGGCGGTTGCTTTTTTCGGTCTGTCGAATATGTTGTTGAGGATAATTTTTCGAAGCTTATTGTTTGCCATTGCACACAATGCCAGCAGATTACAGGCTCTTCTCAAGCATCGAATTTACTTACCGATCTAGATAATATTATATGGCTGAGAGGTAAAGAAAAATTAATCCGCTACGATGACCCAGAGAGAGATTTTACTAAAGTATTTTGCTCGCAATGTGGGTCTGGTTTGCCATTTGTAAACAAAAGTAATACCCACCTCATTGTTCCTGCTGGATCATTAAGGCAATCCCCATCATTCAAAACACGAGTCAATCTTTTTCCCTCAGAGCAGCCTTCATGGCATCGAAATAGTGACTATTAGCTGGGCCCTTTTCATCGGCGGGTTTGAGTGAGCGTATTTTGCTATCTGATTAACTCATGAACCCTAGACACCTATGCAGTTCGTTGGGTCCTAAAAATGATGGGCCCTGAAGACCCATCACAAAACCCATTATTTAGGCCTAGATGTGCAGGGTTCTTAAAAGGCGGCAATGAAGGGGTTAAAACGAAAAAGCCCGCTATTACCTAGGCCCCAGGATTTTCTTGTGTTTCATTGGATCTAAATTTGGTAGAGCCGGGGGATTGGTTCTCAGCTGCGCTGCGAATCCCTGCGGGACCGCCCATGCGGGCGTCGTCTCCGGTCGCTTCGCTCTCTTCGGCTGAACCCAGGTTATAAACTCAAAACCTTTTTGTAAACTGCAACCTTTCGGCGTTGTTTATTTTGAACGCAGTGAAAGCGCCTATCAACGTAAAGGATGCTGACTTCTGATGCCGCACTCCAGACTTGCAGGAAGCCGAATTCGCGAGCGCAGGCTTGTGCTGGGACAAAAGCAGGCGGCGCTGGCCAAAACGGTTGGTATTTCTGCCGCATATTTGAACTTGATCGAGCATAACCGCCGTCGTGTTGGGGACAGTCTGCTGGATGCGATTGCGAAAGCGTTAAAAACTGATCCGGCAGTTCTGGCGGAAGGGGCCGAGGCGGCACTTTTAGGTGCGCTTAGTGAGGCTGACAA
>NZ_CAKZKO010000062.1 GCF_937123705.1 uncultured Paraglaciecola sp.
CAGAATACGTATTCTGTGGGTACAGTTGATGTGGTGGAGGTGGGTACAGGTATCAAGTGTGGAGGTGGGTACAGTTGTAATTTGAAGTGGGTACACTTACCTTAATTATTGAAGTGGGTACACTTGACAGCTTTTTGATTGTGTATTAATGTTGTGGGTACAGTTAAAGCGCAGCAATTAAACAAGGTGGTTAACATGAGTGGTTCATTAGATAAGACTCCCGAGATAGTCAGTAAGATTGTTCATATCCAGGAGGAAGCTGAGAAAAAAGGTAAGAATGCAGGTAAGTACATTACAGACCGATGTAACAAGATCGCCCGTGATGTACATAGTGATTTAGGTGTAGATGTCGATCCAAAAACAGGAGAGATGCTTTCCGAGCCTAAGTGTTCTTATCGGTGGTACGCCCAAATTATGGAACGGTACCGTGCTGCAGTTAAGGCTCTTGGCTATAAGCATCATGCTATTGAATACCACGTTAACGCCTTTATTCGTAAGTATCAGGACAAAAGACCGGATATAGTTGATCTGCTAGACCCGTCACTACCAATTGAGACCTTGCGAGACAATTACATCAAGATTCGTTCAGAACTGGTTAGTGGCTCCCAGATGAAACGAGACTTCACTTCGTTGAAGTTTGAGCATCATGCTTTCTATATGTTCAACCCTAAAGGTGCAGTTAAAGACTGGATACGCGACGACTCAGATAAGAGTTTGCGTGAAAAGCTGAACAATCAAATATTGGTAAATCCAGAATGGGTTAAGCAAACAGCTCACGATCTTTTGGTGAATAAGTCATCTACTTTGTCTGATTTAGCTATTGGTCTTGCTCTGGCTACTGGGCGCCGTGTAACCGAGGTTATGAAGACCGCAAAACTAACTAAAGTTGATGACAAGACGCTAATGTTTGCAGGTCAGCTAAAAACAAAGAATAGACGTCTGTTTGAGGAAGTTGCCCCTTATCGAATCCCTTCTATGGTTGATGCCGATATTGTAGTGAAAGCCTTGCAGCGCCTGAGAAAGGAGTCAGGAAAGATAGAGTTATCCTTTAAGGATGTACTTGGTCAGGAAGTAAAAGCCAAAATCAAAGGTGGCGATCCAAAAGACTATTATCACAACCAAGCTGTTCAAAAATACTTCACTAGTACACTTAACCGAGCAATCAGATCATTGCTTGGGGATGGTCGATTTACTTTTAAAGATACTCGTGCCATGTACACCGAAGTGACCTATGAAGAACATGCCAAAAGCGGTGAAACTCGTTCGGCCTATCGTCACCGCGTTCTTGGCCACAGCTTGATTGAAACCCAACTTCACTATGATGCATTCAAAGTTGATAGCTCAATTGAAAAAGTTGCCTATAAAACTGATGGTGACAAGGATATTGATACCAATCAACAAGAGCACTTGATTGAATACCTGGAGAAAGCTGATACCGCTGTTGAGATGTATCTTCGGGCGCCAAAGGTAGCCATCATGCATGAATGGCTGAAAGATGAAGTGAAAAACGGCTTGCAGCTTGATCAAATTACTCCGTCATATATTCGCAGGCACTGCTTAATTGATGGTAAGCAGTTGAACCTGAACACCATCAAAAAATACGTTGATGAGTTCATCAAGCTTAGTGAATACGAACCTCCGAAGAAAAAAGCTAAAAAACCGGATGGTAAAAAAGCTCGTGAACGTTTCGAGATTGAAGAGCGCCTTGAAGCGATTGAAGAACGTCAGGAAGAGATCACCAATGACCAGGATGAACTGGACGATGAGCTTGAATCGCTAAAAGAGCGAATGCGTGAAATCAAGGAAGAGAAGCAAGAGCTGGAGTCGGAACACGAAGAACTTGAATGGGAAGAATCTGAACTTCGTGAACGTCTCGAAGAACTGGAAGATGAGCCTGATGACGAAGACGATGACAGTGGTACTGATGTCGAACCTGAATCAGAAGAAGATAGTGAAGAACATACTGAAAATCAGGAGCAAGATGAAAAGCTTGATGCTGGTGGAGTGCCGTGGCCTGATGTCAAAGATATAAAGGTCTCGACAAGAAAAGATGGTAAGGGTTACTGGGCGAAAGCCATCGTGAATGATCATGTTTTCGAAGTGTGGTGTGCCGGTGCTCGTGGTGGTGCTATCAAGTCTCTCAAAGACAGTTACAAGAAACAGACAAGCTAACGATAACCCCCTCAAATAGAGGGGGTTTTCTTTATATATAATACTGTTATTATATACAGGTGGTTGCGGTTGACTGCTTGCTCAATCGCTTACACTTTCATCAGCGTGAAAATCATAAGGAGAAAACATGACTAGAGGTATATGAATGAAACCCGTAGGAAATGTAGATGAAAAAGACGTTGATGCAGCAGCAAGTGAAACAATGCGTACAAGACTTAGTAAAGACTCAGGAAAGGCTTTCCCCTGAAGCTAAACGACTAAGTGATCAGGAAGTAAAGGAGATTCGCTCCTTACTGCATGAAGCCGCTGACCTCATCCAGATGCTAGCATGATAAAGAGCCCCTACTTGGGGCTTTTTTTAATGGCATCAGCCAAAGACATTAAGAACTGAACCAGCACTTCCCTTACCTGGAGTGGTAACAACTTAGCTGCACTGGCTACATCATCCGCTTTCGTAAATTCATGGCTCAATAACGCCACGCTAACATCCATATCAGAAAGTTCTAAAGCATCGAGAATTCTTCTGTACTGGCCAAGCTTCATATCGGTCTCACCGGACTCCATTCTCTGGATAGTTCGGTAACTCAATCCCGTATAACCCGCTAAATCCTTTTGAGTCATACCCTTAGCTTCTCTGCAGTGCCGTAACACTGAAACAATCGGATCATATTTCATATAAATACACGTCACTTCTGTCGCTAATTTTAATAGTTCACGCCAGTTCTGACGTCTTGCGTGCATGTATCAGTTTTTTATCTGATTTTTCGGTTTATGCTCCAAGTTTCAATAAGCGTGCCAAATAGAGTGCGTTAAAAAAATGTTATGAATTATTGACGTATAGAAGAGTGCAAAGAAAAAGTTGGTAGGTTTTTTATATTGCGAACACATTTTGCAAATGATTTGCATATTGACGTTCGCCATGGAGTTGGAATGCACCAAAATAAAAACGATAAGCGAAGCCAGGCGTTAGTTCTTATGTTGCAACTAAAGGACGCTAGGGAAAAATTAAGGAACCAGGTAGCCAAAGACCATCACATTAATGACGATTTATTGGCCCTGTTACATGATGCGGAGGATATGCTCGAAATATTGATACAGTGAACCCTCAGCCAATGCGCTGATTCATGGAAGATGGTAGTTTTGGCGGTTTCTTTTACGATTTTCCGTAAAGGTGACCATAGTCAGATAAGAAATTCTTATTGATCTTATCCGCTAAACCACTAATTGAGACGTCACCTTTGTCTACACCGTCCAGAACTGCCTCCCATTGGCCCCCATTGAATAGATTTTTCGCGTATTCCATCGGGATACGCAGTCCATTCAGTGATGATTTAAGAAGACTTACCCAGCGTGAAGCCTTGTCTTGCTTGGTTTCCGGTTGATCCTCGTTTTTCACGTTATGTATATAATTAACAGGAGAAACGTGGATCACCTCACCACCCAGTAATTCAACTTTCAGGGCGGTTACGCTGGCTTGTTGGCGGCGGGTATGAATGCCGGACATTAGCGCCCAGCTGTCAGATTTGATGCCGTAGCGGAGGCGGCTGTCAGATTCAGCATTCTTGCGGCCCAGTTGCACTTTCTCAACCTTTAAGCCTAATACAGCTAGTAATCCATCCATAAAACCTTTCAGTGACTTCTTGCGGCTTACAGGGTCGATATAGCCGCCAAGCTTAGCCCAGTTGTTGAAGAAGTGGATGTTGTCACCACTAGTGATGTGATCCATTGCTTCTTGTAGTTTCTCTGGTGTCACATAGCCTTCACCAGTTTTAAGGTTTAGACCAGTGATCTCAAAGAAGTCACGAAGTACACGTTGACGTTTTAGGAAGTAATGACGGTCAGTTGGCTGAACACCATAGCTTTTTTCAGTGTCATCCAGCTGGCGTAAGTCACTTGGTTTAGCCTGCAGCAATTCAAAGTTGTTTGCTTTGCGAATACCGCCCTGGCGAAGGAAGTTAACCGAGTCTTCATTGACTTCCATTTGAAGCTGATTTTCGATGTCATAACGATTTAAGCGTGCTTTTTCTTCAACACTAATAGTTTGCTTGTTTTTTAGATCGTCATACTCAGGCTTATCTGGTGTGGTTTGGTCTAAATGGCGTGCCATTTCTTGAGCCTTCACGAGCTCACGAGCCGCTTCTTTCTCAGACTTACCTTTCTCAATATCTAGGTCAGACACATCCAAACGGCTTACCTTGTAACCCTCATCACACATGATGCAAATTAGGTTGCTAGCAAAATCATTCTTAGCTGCGTTTTCTTGAGTGCTGAGCTCGATGCGGAAACGGTCGAATTGCTGATCGTCAGTAGACACTTCAATTAGACCAGTATCTTTATTTAAGTTGATGTTCAGTTGGTTATCGTTAGCCAGTAACAAACCAAGCCACATATTAATAACGGATTCTTCGCGCTTGTTATGCATTGTTGCTAGGCCAATGATGAAATCACGGGCATTACGGTCACGGTGCATCATCTGCAGTGCATCTGATGGGGCAACCACGCCACGGAATAAACCGTAATGGCGAGTAAAGTGCTTGGTTTCCAGTGATACACCTGATGAGATTGCTGGAGAGTAGATCAAGTAATCATATTTTAGCTGTTCTACATCTGGCTTATCACAGAACGCTTCGGCTTCTTTGCTCGTTACCTTTTCAGTAGCGTTAATCAACAAGCCTTTTTTGTTTGGGTGTAGCTCTTTCATTCGAGCAAATAGGTTTTCAGCTTCGTTTGATGAATCAGTAGCAACAAGAACGCGCTGCCCAGCTGCCAGATCATCAAGAGCTTTTTGGAATACTGAATCAGAGTCAGCATATTTTACATTGATGTAGCTGCTGTCTGAATCTAGCTCAACAACGTGGATTTGTTCTGGTGGTAAACCCTGCTCTGCTCGTTTCGCATTGCGTTTATGTAGGGCAAGTTCGCAGAACTCAACCAACGTATCATTGGCATCAGCATCAGCAAGTAATACTTGGTTCTTGGTGTTCACCATCATATCGATCAAGCGATTGAATACGGCAACAGGGTAAGCAATTGCACCACCACAAGTGATGTGGCGTAGCGTTTGACACGCTTCATCTACAAACAAGGCATCAAGGTCATTCAGAATTGGATTGAATTTCCCCTTTAGGCAGCTGTTAATACAACACGCTAATTTAGTCGCATATTGAGCCATCACGTTGATCATATCATCCTGATAGTTCAGAACTGGTGAACGTGTGTCTGGGATTAAGTTGCCAGCGTTATCTGTTAGCTGTGGTTTATTCTTGTTGATTGTGGCTTCAGCACCACCGATAAGTGATACACGGTGAGCAAAGAAAGCTGTTTTGTCCATGGCCCACATTCCAGGAGTGATTAGCTCCTTGGTTTTACCAGAACCTTTACCTGCACGAACGACAACGAAACCGTTTAGGCTTTGGATGTGTTCACGAACCTTGGCATCAATGCGGGTTTGATTGTAATGAGTGTAAGTAATGTGCTCAGGGCGTACTTTTTTATCTGTGATGCGAGAAGAAAAAGAACGTGGAGCCTGAGCTGAACGAACTTTTGCACGCCATGTTTTTTCAATGTGACGCTTCACACCAGTTAGGTCATAACGGCCTTTGGCATGTTCTAGAGAAAGACGGATCATATTAATCACATCTCTCGGAGTGTATTTAGGGAACATAGCCATACCTGCATTCGCTGCAGCCTTAGCCATTTTTGAGATTTCAGCTTTTTCATGGCTGATGTATGCGAGTTTGGTTAGTGCGTTCTCAAATAGGTCACCATCCAGTTTGACAGTGGCAGCTTTACTTTTCAGTTGCTTCAGTACTTCACGAAGACCAGCGTGAATATGTAAGTCATTCCAGTCCGTTGGTTGGTATGCAGGATCCACTTTATCGAATGATGGAGCTACTGACTTAATGCCGTCATAGGTGCCTAACAATTCAAAGGCAATCAGCATACCTTTATTGCCTTTACCCTGTTTGCACTTCCATAAGTCGTTATCTGCAGCATCAACCAAATCAAGGTGTGGGCGGGTGCGCTTGTAATCCGCAATAACTTTTAGTTTGTTACCAGCATCGATAGCAACGATGACAGCAACATTGCGGTGAATTGATTGCCAAGCCTTGAAGATGGATGCGCCGGTTGCAAAACCTTCCACAACATAAACAAGCTCTGCAGTGTTCAAATTACCGATAACAAGATGAGCGCCATCTTTGGCCATACCCCAAGTGAAATCTTTATTTGTTGTAGAACCGTCTTGTTTTGTGATGTGGCGGTCATAGATACGCTGAACACCAACAGCTTGGCCATCAACGTTTTGAAGTAGTAAAGAAATGAAGTTTCCGTGCTTGTCTGAACCAGAACGAGCATCAACAATATTCAGAATATCTTCGATTTTTTTCTTTGCTGCATATACGAAAGAACCAGCTACTGGTAGCTGGCGGTGTTGGGAAAGTTCTTTTTGTACGTGAGCCGCTTTGCGCGCCTCTTCTCTTTCCTGCTCGGCGCGTGCGGCTTCTTGCTTGCGGGCTCTGTCTTTCTCCCGTTCTGCTTTCTTCGCCTTCCAGGTATCAACCTCGGCACTTGCAAAGTGATTGTCTTTCTCATCACGGTATAGCTCAACCAGCATCATGAAACCGTTGATAACAACAGAGTCACCAGCACCACCCTTGTTCTTTAGGGTGATAAGTGGGTATGTGATGCCGTCTTTGTGCTCCATGCTGGCATAGATACCAACAGAGTTTTTGAAGCCTTTTAGAAGGTGTTTGCCAGTTGCATTGACTTTACCTGCAGCGCCATTTTGCCAAGTGATGCGGTCAGCAATCTTAGCCCAATCAACACCGATAGAGGCTGCATCGCTAGAAATATCAGATAGAAAGTAATCGTACAGGTCATAGCCGCTGTTGAAGCGGTCACGATAGAAGCTGAGTAGTGGCGAGTTGTTCATCAATGTTCCTGCGTTTCAATTTGTACAAAAATACATTTCAACAAATGTATAAATTGACAAACGAACAAAAAACCATTGAGGAATTCCAAGAATCTGACTAAACTACCCATTGCCGTTACAGTTTGTTCTATTACGTCAGAACTTTGTTTTTTTGGGTAGTAGAGTCAGATTGTTCTCACCAGTTTGCCGACTGGTTTTCAATACTGTTACTTGTTTGCCGCAAGTTAGTATTGTTCGATTCTTGGAAAACCTTTGGTTTTTTATGCGAATACAATTCAACGTTGTTGAATCTGGAGCCTCACCCTCGGGTGGGGCTTTTCACTTTTTAACCAGCTGTTAAGCTTGTGCGAATAAGAATAACCGATCTTCGGAAATATGGAAAGTACAGATCACTGTTCTACATCCTGAATTTTCGTGACCGCCACACCGATTATCTGCATCTCTCTATCCACGGGTAAAATTGGGTATTGTGGGTTCAAGGGAGCCAAGAAGGTTCTACCTGAGTCGACCACTAATTTTTTAAAGGTACACTCATCCGTGCCAGAAAGTCTAACCACAACAAAATCTTTGTTCCTGGCTTCACGTTCTGGGTTCACGATAATCTTGCTGCCATCAGGGAACGAGTAAGCGGATCCTGATGGTGCCGTCATACTGTCACCCACTACATTTAGGGCAAAACAATTGCTCGAACATGGGTATGGGCTGAAAATCACCTCAAAATCATCGTCTAACAGCGATTCACTCCATCTCCCAGCCTGAACCGAGCTTAATACTGGTATAGGGTAAACATCTTGAGTTTTCGCCGCTGTGAGCCTGTCAGAGCCCTTATCTTGAGATGCGTCAAATAGCTTATCGAGGCTTATGCCATACAGCTGAGCCAATTTACCAATAGTGTTAAAACTTGGCTCGCTGACTTCTCCAAGTTCAATATTTGATTGCGTGGTGACCTTTACGCCAGTTTCCTCAGCGACCGTTCGCATGGTCATTTTCGCTTTCTTTCTTGCTTCTCGCAGAATCTTACCTATTTCCATCTTCTCATCTCTTCTCTAATCGCAGGTTACGTCTGCTGCATTCCTTGGCTTCCTGCTGTGCTATGTGATGGATTTCACGACTATCTAACTTACATTATCCAATAAAACGAATTACTTTTGAGTTAAAAACTTTATTATGGAATAATCTATCCTAATTACTGTATTTGGGAATCTCACAATGCTTACACCCCTCCGAGTTAAAAGGCAGAAAAAGTTTGGAACGCTTGAAGCGTTGCAAGATGCCTTGCAAGAAAAAGGCCTAGATAGAACAGTGGCGTACCTTAGTCGGCTTGAGCGAAATCAGTACTGGCCAAGTAAAGAGGTTGTACTGGCTTTAGTAGAGGTTTTTGAGGGGGCGTTAAGCCAGGACGAGATCCTGAATCCCGAAAAATATATGACTGAAGGTGAAGACGATGCTGCATAAGACGCTTGAAGATGTGTTGCTGCACCATACAAGCCAACTGATAGCTAATAGCTCAATGAGTCAAACCTCATTCATCTGTGAGCTATTGTTTCCGGCTTTAACGCAATCTGGTGTAGAGAAGCCAACCGACATACTGACCGCTGATGATTACGGTAAATGGGAATCTGCAAAGCGCCGTCAACTGAGCAGCATTATGAATGGCCACACTAACGTTCCTGCAAAGTGGGCTTTAGTTTGGGCTAAGTGCTTACCGGAGCCTTATGGTTCTGCAGCACGCTCTGACATGCTTGCTGTATTCGGTGTGATGGATATTAACCTCTCCCTTTTGGCAGGCAGAGTGACCCAACGTTCAAACCTTCCTGCATTGCTACGTGAGACAGCTGAAGTATTGGATGCTTCTGCAGAGGTGTGTGCTGATGGTCACTATGACAGTGATGATGATCCTAAGCAGCTGCAGCGCACTGCTGATGAATTACTGGATGTGGTTGAGCTCTGTCTTTGCGAGATGATGAGTATTCACCAAGTTACACCATTGACGGGCCGAGCGTCCGTGGTTGTAAAAATGTTCAAGTAGCTTTTTGTAATTTTGTACAAATGGCAAGGAGGCACCGTGATTAACGAACAAACACTTAGCGTTATAAGGACAGAGCTTATTGAAGCGCTGGGTGCTCCCTTGCTTGATCGAGTTAGTGAAGGTAGTGCGGTTTCAGGTAATGGCTGCAGTGTGACGTTTAAGCGTAGTAGCTGCCCTTTACCACCAAACGCTTTCCAGCTCAGCCAGATAACAAGAGTGGTTTGTATGCTGCCAGATAATCTTCAGGCTTGGGCGTTGTATGCCTATGGCCCGAAACAAGAGTGGAGTGCTGTTCAAGCGGTCACTCACGAACTTTGGCAGGAATTCCTAGCCAGCGAAACCACCAAGTTCAGAAAGAAGAAGCTTGAAACATTGAAAGGCATGGCGTTCTTGGCCGTGCAAGAGTGGCGAAACCAAGTGCTGTTTGAAAAAGAGCTTCATGCTCCAGGTAAGGTTCAGCAGCTGCTTAGCGTAAGTGAAGCAAATTGGCGCCGTGATTGGTTGCCGTTCTGGCGCAAGATGGGTGCGCTAATGGCTGGTATTGATAGGGAGATGCTTACAAATGTGTATCGAAATCAACCGAGAAGAGCGAAAGCTTCACATCGCAAAGATCGTGAAGTCGCATAAGGAAGGGATGAACCCGTGCCTGTCATGCAAAGTTGCGCCAAAGCTTGGTTATAACTACGGCAAAGAAACCAAAGTGGTTAACGGTGAAGAAAGACAGTTCAATTTTGAAGAGTTTACTTTTTACTGTCCTAGCTGTGGCTTTAAGTCTCACACCGTGAACGACATTATTGCTGCAATTAGCGGTTGGCATACAACGAACACACCAGGTAATGAGTTTTACGCTGACCGATGGATTGAGCAGCGAGAGAAGCAAAAAGCACAAGAGGAACAAGCTGCATGATGTATTTAGCTGTGTATTTAGGTGGTAATGGCGCTTTGCTCGTCGATAAAAAGACTCACGAACCGTTAAACCACCAACTAGGTGAGTTTGATGGTGATGATGAAGCCATTCAAAATGCTTGTGAACAGCTTGAATGTCAGCATGTTCATCGTGGTGTTATTACCAAGGGCTACGGTCTTGGTGGCTTCATGGTCATGAATGAGCAAGAGTTTTCAGCCATATGACCGAAGTATTCAGAGTTACAAAGAATGGTAATTTTTGGGATTTAACTACAGCTCGAAATCAAGTTGAGGCTTTGAGCTTGGCCCATAGTGGAAAGGTTAATTCCTTACCAGTAGATTTTCCTCGCTCAATGCGTGGACAAGAATTAACGGCTTGGGTAAATGGAAACGTTTTTGTAGTTCGCCCCGCCGAAGCTAAAACAAAATAAGGAACCAATAATGAGTGTTTTTCCTAAGAGCCTGATCATTTACACCTTTAGCCGTGATATTGGTCTAACCCAACCCGATACCGCTGATAAGTTGGAAAAGCTTCTGGCTGAATTTAAATTTCAACCTTGTGGCGGTACTGACAAAGTAAAGTTTGGCTTTACCCAACCAATGGGTGAGGAATCAGAACTTCTGGTTCACTCTGCAGATGGCAACATGATGATCAGCGTCATGAAGCAAACTAAAACCATTTCACCTGCAGCCTTTAACAAAAAGCTTCGAGCAAAACAGAAAGAAGTTGAAGAGCGTGAGCAGCGACCACTAAACAAACGAGAGATTGATAACTTAAAAGATGAGTTGTTAATTGATCTTCTTCCGTCAGTTCTGCCTGTCGATAAACGCACCAATGCCTACATTATCAATAATGCTCAGTATTTGGTTATTGATGCCGCCACCCACAAAGCAGCTGAAGATTTTACTGCCTTGCTTCGTAAAGCAATTGGTTCACTTCCAGTCACTCCAATTGAATGCACTAAGAGCGCTGCTGAAACAGTGATGACTGAGTGGGTTAAGTCTGGAGAAATGCCTGCAGGTTTCACTTTGGGTACCAATGCTGTTCTGAAGTCGGTACTTGAAGAAGGCGGTGTGATTCGTTGTAAGAATCAGGATTTAGCCAGTGATGAAGTTCTAAAGCATATTGAGAATGACAAAATGGTTGTTCAGCTGTCATTGGACTGGCAGGAACGTATCACTTTCACCATTAAAGAAGACCTATCAATAACCTCTATGAAGTTCAGTGATGAACTAAAAGACCAAAATGACGATATTGATCGAGAAGACAAGGCAGCTCGATTTGATGCTGACTTTGCTCTGGCCGTTGGTGAAATTAATGCACTGATTACTGATTTTGATAAGACCTTTGAGTTTTACCGCCATGAGAATGATATGGCGCCATCACAGTTACCAGAACCGGCACCAAAGGAAGATGAACCAGAACAAGAAAGTGAAGAGGTTGCTGAAGGTGAATGATCTATTGATGAGAGCTGAGCAGTTAGCGAAAAAAGCTGATGAGTTCAATCAAGACTTGCAGCGTCGAACTAAAACGGTGATTTACGTTGCAGGGCCAATGAGTGGAATGGTCAATGAAAATCGTGAGTCATTCTTTGCCATGGAGAGCAAATTAAAAGCCAGTGGTTTTATTGTCCTGAATCCAGCAGTGCTACCACAGGGTTTATCCCAGTCACAATACATGGATATTGACCTTGCAATGTTGCGCTCAGCCGATGTTCTTTGCCTGTTAGATGGTTGGCAACATAGTCCAGGTGCGGTTACTGAGTATCACCTGGCTTATAAGCTAGGCATGAATATCGTTATGGAAGACCAGATTGAAAAAATAGTAGATGGTGCATTACCCGTTGCTTGTTAAATGTATTCGCATAAAAAGCGTGCTGAATCGGCAAGTTCAGCACTAAAGGAGAGTTTCATGGAACAGTTAGTTATCGGCAAACAATATAAAGCTCATCATCCTGAAGTGGTTTTTGATGACTTAGACGGCAAAGATGTAGTTATTCCTGCTCAAGATAAAAACCTGAAGGTTTTACCTAAGCCTGAGATGGTCTATGTAGATGATGGCTTTGGTGAAAAGTATGAGCCGTTACCAGAACATCTTCGTGGCCCTGAATGGTACGCAGTTAAGAACCTCGATACAGGTCACTTTCATTGGTTTAATGCAACAGGCTGGTTTTGCCAGTTAACAGATATAAAGTAGTGGGATAAAGCAATGGCTATAAAATTACAACAAATTACGGGAAATAAGTTACATGAACGCTTGGCAGCCTACTGCCTCCCAATCTTTGAAGCTTCATTGAAAACAATCCGCCGTCATGAAAATGGAAAGCCAACAGAAACTTATTTAGAGTCAAATATTGAAGTCACGGATGGAACCGTAATTCTGTTGGTAGCAAGACTTAATCATGATTTTGAAGATGGTGAATTTACAGCCTTTTTGAACCCATCAGACACATGCCGTGAGTTGGTTAAAAGATGGAAAAGTACAACCTACTTTGGCAATGACTTTTCAAGACTATATGGTAAAGAGTGCGATTCAGCTGTTTGCGTTTGGGTAGATTCATATCAGGAAGATGGGGTCTGTATAAGAAATAAATATACATCAGAGTCTTCAAAGAATAATGAGTACTGGCTGTAGATTCTATAAGAGAAGTAACAACAATTGTATTTATGAACAAAGTCACATTTTACCAAAAATACAAATGGACAAAATGACACGGTAGTATTATCATATTTACTACATTGGAAAAGTGTACGCAAAGCCACCTAATCAGGTGGCTTTTTTTATACCTGAAATATGAGGTTAATCATGGATCAATACCTGATTGCCTTCTTTGCCTTTGCTCTCTCCCTTATTCGAACATTCACCGTAGTCATGTTGGCGTGGTTCACACTACGTCAGCTAGATAAGCGTATGGGATTCGTGTTCGCAGATTGGTGGAAAGAAGCAGATGACAAAGCTAAGGCATATTATTTGGCTGCTCGTTGTTTCGCTGTGTTCCTCGCCTTCAGCATTTGCATGGCATAACAAATATGACTGGCAAATAAAAAAGGCTGCACGTCACTATCTTCCTGCCGTTCCTTGGCAACTCTATAAAGCGCAACTGATCCAAGAATCATCATTGAACCCTAATGCTATCAGCCCAGTTGGTGCTGAGGGCGTTGCACAGTTCATGCCTGGTACTTGGTCTGATGTTTCGCGTGAGTTAGGGCTGCTGGGTTCGCCTACTGATGCAGAGCTAGCTATTCCAGCTGGCGCTTATTACATGGCAAAACTCAGGAACATTTGGAAGTGGCCGCGCCCAGAAGAAGACCGTCACAACTTGGCAATGGCTTGTTATAACGCAGGCTGTGGAAACATCCTCAAGGCTCAAAGGCTTTGTGGTAACCCTTCGCGCTATGAACCGATTATGCAGTGCTTGCCTGATGTAACAGGTAAGCACGCAAAAGAGACCATGGGTTATGCACCACGGATAAGGCGCATCTATAAGCGATTGGTTTATGAATAGATTAGTTATAGGCGTTGTAGCAGCGTTGTTGGCTATTGGCACGATTGGTTATCAAGGAATGATGATCAAGGCATTGAATGCTGAAGTTGCCTTGGCCAACGACAAAACTGAACAAGCCAACAAAAACCGTGATGAGGTTGCTGCCAGTCTGAGAGATTCAGAGGCATCCAAGCAAGCGCTCATTGCTGATTTAAAACATCGTGATGCTGTATTAGCTAAACGTGATGCTGCTCTGCAGAAGAGTAAGCAAGAACTGGCGGAGTTGTCGAATACGCTGAGAGGACTGAGGAAAAATGATGATGAGTACAAAACGTGGTCTCAAGCTCGTGTTCCTGATGCTGTTATCCGGCTGCTCCGCCACACCCGAACCGGCGAAAGTGATAGTGAAGACGGTGATTGAAAAAGAAACCGTTCCAGAACACCTAGCCCGTGATTGCCCTTTGCCGGAAATACCTGCAGAGGGCAGTTCAAATGACCCACTGACTGAGTACATGGTCAGGATGGAAACCGCACTGAAAGATTGCAATATAGATAAGAAGAGCATCCGACAATGGCAGAACCAACAACAAACACCTTAGCAAACACATCCGCTGCCATCGTCATAGCGAACGGTGTATCTGAGAGTGGGTTTGCCAAATCGCTGCTCAGCGCATCCTTTGAGCAGGTTATCAATGGTCAGTTTTACTGGCAGTTATCAGACATCATCACGCTGGTATGTAGTGCCATCGTGATTATCAATTACGTTCAAACACGTATTGAGAAGCGCAAGCAAAACCGCCCAGAAGAGAGACAAGGAAAGTCAGTGGCAAACAGTATTGAGTAGCTGTAACGGCAGTACTCAGGGGGCATGGCTGCCCCCTTTTCTTTTGGGCTTAACGTAAGGACACAACATGAAACTAATAGAGAACTGGAAGAAAGCCTGGCAGCTTTGGTCTGTGCAGTGTGCATTCTTCATGGCCTTGGTGAACGTTGCTATCTCATTGCTACCATTGCTGCAGCAAGAGCTGAGCATCACAGTGTATGCACTGGTCAATGCTTTGCTTGGCATCGCCTTAGCAGTGCTGCGTGTGCTATCGCAAGCACCCAAAAAGGTTTAGGTACTTCCCCAGAGTTGGGAACACCACGGGGCTGAGACTCGCCCTGTTTGCCCCGTTTTATGATCGAAAATCCAGTCCTTTCTTCCCTTGATAAAAAGAAAGGACTGTTCTTGCCAGCCCAGAACTGGCGTGGGTTTTCTTTGTTTTATGAGTTGGGAGCAGCTTCTAAAACAAAGGACTTCCGTACAAAATCACAATTTATCTTTTGTCCTTTCTCACAAATGAACATTTGTACTTATGTCCAAAGTAAATCGAAACGAATTCGCTGAACTGGTTGGCTACTCGCCAAAATGGATCGGTACGTTCATTGATGAAGGTATGCCGCATGAAGGTGGCGGTGGTCGAGGCAAGCCTTTGATCATTGATACTGAATCTGCCATTAAGTGGCTCATCGAACGAGAAGTTAAAAAGCAACTGGGAGAGACTGAATCCGAGGACAACACTCCAAAAGCTGGCACCAAAGATGGTGAAGAGTTGTTGCTGACAAAAGCCAAACGTAGGAAGGCCGAGGTTGAAGCCAAGAAAGCTGAAGAGTCAGTGATTGACCTTCAGGACGTAGGCCAGTTTTTATATGCCATCAGCACCTTGTTCGGGAACGAATGCAACGGCCTTGGTGCTCGGCTAGCTCCCGAGGTTGCGCCAGTAGATGAACCAGCAAAATGTAAGCACATTATCGACGTTGAGTGTCGACGTGTCCGAGCTGCCACCGCTGACCGCATCCGTGAATTCGTTACTGAATATCGTGCTAAGCGCGGCGGAGATGGTGGAAGCTCCACCGATGAGGAACGCAGCTGAGTGGGCCACGCAAAATAGAATCATGCCTCCAGGTTCTCCGATACCTGGGCCATTCGATACAACATCAACACCGTACATGATTCCAGTCTGTATCGCGTTTGCCGATCCAGTATTCAATAAAATCACATTCGTCATGGGTACGCAGATGGGTAAATCTGCCACCATGCAAAATGTTATCGGTTGGCGTCTCGATGACGAACCTGCCCCGATCATTTATGTCGGCCCTACAGAATCAAACATAAATAATGTGGTTGAGCCGAAAATTGTTGAAATGTTTACCGAGGCAAAAAGCTTATGGGTGAAGTTCGACAAGAAAAGTTCAAAACATAAAAAGCGCATCGCAGGTGTTTCTTTGCGTTTTGCGTGGGCGGGTTCAGCCACTGAGTTGGCATCAGATTCCGCCGTGATCACCTTAGTTGATGAGCTTGACCGTCCAGATGAAAACGCCACTGGCGAAGGTTCATTGGATGAAATTGCAGAGGCGCGTGGTGATGCTTATACAGATTCAAAACTTGGGCTGACAAGTACACCAACTCACGGGAAAGTATCCACGACAGTTCATCCCGACACAGGAATGACGCACTGGGCTGTTGCAACTAAAGGTAAAGTTTCAAGCCCTATCTGGTTGCAGTGGGAGCAAGGAACGCGTCATGAATGGTCAGTACCTTGTCCAGACTGTGATGAATATTTCATACCTCGAAGTGAATTGCTTTGGTGGCCTGGTAAGGGTACTGAAGATGAATGTACGCCAGCTAAAGCCGCAAAAGAGGCTAGGCTGATTTGTCCTCACTGTGGTTCACAGATTGAAGATAATAAGCGAAAGCTTATGAATGCTAAGGGTGTTGCTATTGCTCCAGGGCAAATTGCTCGCCCTTATGATGATCAGCATGTGGAGTTTGAACAGGATGGCCAGAAGCTGGTTATGCCTTTTCATTCAATGATTCACCCCGTCGAGGAAAACAGTCATTTCAGTATTTGGGTTAGTGGGTTGTGTTCATTCTCTTCAAAGAAGAGCTATGGATACTTAGCCAGAAAATTACTGCAAGCATTAAAAAGTGGTGACCCGAATAAGTTGTTATCTGTATACAACACGGGCTTTGGTGAGATTTATGCCGTAGTTGGTGACGCTCCCGAATGGGAAGAAGTTTATAAACTTCGTTCTACCTACTCATCCGGTGATATTCCTGATGGTGTTCACACGCTGATTTGCACGGTCGACGTACAGAAAAACCGTTTGGTTTATACCGTTCGAGGCTGGATGAATGGAATGTCATCAAGGCTTATTGAGTTTGGTGAGTTATGGGGTGATACGGACAAGCCTGAAGTATGGGCTGACCTTGATACTTTAATGGATCAGGAGTTTGGTGATCATCGCATCCGCCTTTGTGGTGTTGATGCTGGTTACCGAACTGATGAGGTTTATGCGTGGGTTCGTCGTAACAAATCACGCGCACGCGCCCTGATGGGATGGAAGCATCTACCCAAACCATTCCGAATGACCCGGGTTGAAGTAGATAAACAAGGTAAGGTTCGTAAGCGTGGTGATAAGCGTTGGGACTTTGATGCCAGTTTAGCCAAAGCTTGGGTTCATAACCGTGTTCGTTGGGATCGTGGTCGAACCGGTGATTGGTTGCTGCCAGCCGATGTTTCTGAAGACTACTGTAAGCAGATTGTTGCTGAAGAGTTTGATGAGGAAAAAGGCGAGTGGAACCGAGTCAGTAAAGATAACCACTTTCTTGACTGTGAGGGCATGAACTACATGTGTGCCAGAATGCTCCGTATTGACCGGACAAAGAAAAAACCGAAGGACGATGAGGATGAAACCGAACCGGACACGGTAGCCGATGAGGCTGAAGACGATGAGCAGGACGAAGATGAAATTAAGCCTGTTAAATTAAAGAAACGTAAGCGCCGAATAATCCGGCGTAAAAAAGGAAACTTTGCAAAATCATGGTAATCCCGACAGAGATCGTTTCAGGTCTGTCGGTTAGCTTCCGTGTTTCTCTCCTTGATTACCCTGCCAGTGAGTGGGGTGCCAACCTCTATCTAGTTTCGCTGAACAACAAAGTTGAAATCACTGCCACAAATGACGGTGATGATTTTGTGTTTTCTGCTACTGCAGCAGAAACCGCTCAATGGTCAGCAGAGAAGTACAGTGCCTTGATACGGGTGACTAAAGGAGAGGATGTTCACCAGCCAGTGAGCGAGCGGCTGACAGTGCTGCCAAACCTAGCAGCAATGGATAGCCATGACCCGCGCAGTGATGCTGAAAAAGCGTTATTTGCCATTCAGGCAACATTGGCTAATCGGGCAACTTCCGATCAGCTCAAGCTGTCGTTTGGAGGTCGCAGCCTGGAAAAAACCCCGCTTAGTGATTTGTTAAAACTCGAAGCGAGATTTATCCGGCAGGTGAACAATGAGCGCAGAAAGAAAGCTGGCCGAAGCCTGTTCAAAATTAACAAAGTGAGGATGCGGTAATGTGGAATCCATTTAAACGGTCACCGCAGATAGCGCCTCAAGATACTTCTAGGAAGCGCCGCAAAGCGCCAACCATTCGACTTAATTCATCATCAAGAAGCTTATTTGCTGCAGCTGATCCAGATAGAAATAACGCTACTTGGGATTCATCGCCCGTGCCGATAGGCAAGATGATTGATCAAAAGCTTTCGGTGTTGGTTGCTCGTTCTAGGGAACAAATCAGCAATAACGATTATGCCCGTGGGTTTGTGCGTGAAGTTAGAAAGAACGTGCTTGGCCACAAAGGCATAATTCTTCAAGTGCGAGCTAGAGAACCGTCTGGTGGTTTAGACACTTACGGTAATGCTGCAGTAGAGAAAGCTTTCAAAAAGTGGTCTCGACGAGAGAACTGCACAGTTGATGGTCGCTTGGATTGGCGCCGAGCTAAACGAGTGATCTTGAATACTGTTGTCGGTAGTGGTGAATCCTTTGTTCGATTGGTAGAAGGTTCAGCAGCTGGCCCTTGGGGCTTTGCTATCCAGTTACTGGATCCATTACGGGTACCAATTAGCCTGAATGATTCACGCTTAGCTAACGGAAATATCATCCGTCATGGCATTGAAATGACGCCTTACGGGCGAATAGTTGCCTATATGGTTGAAACCAAAGCTGGCGTTCTGGCTGATGCGTACCGTCATGATGGTAAAGAATTTGAGCGTGTACTTGCTGAAAACATGCTTCACATCTTTGACCAAGAGCATCCAGAACAGTTTCGAGGGATACCTTGGAATCATACCTCTTTAAGTCGGATGCGTAATCTAGCAGGTTTTGAAGAGGCATCAGTTATTAATGCTCGTGCCGGTGCCAGTAAAACAATGGTGCTAAAAGCGGATCCTGATGTATTTGAAGTAGATGATGATGGTGAAGTTGAAGAGCCTGATATTGAGCTTGAAGCTAACACGGTAGTTACCTTGCCTGTGGGTTATGAGCCCGTTGATTATTCTCCAGACTTCCCTTCGTCAGATACTGCAGCTTTTTCTAAACACATGCTTCGAGGTATGGCTACTGGTCAGGGCGCCGCTTACAACACCTTTGCCAATGACCTTGAAGGTGTGAACTTTAGTTCCATTCGACAAGGAAAACTTGATGAACGTGACGGCTGGAAAGAACTGCAAGAGTGGTTCATTGAAGCTGTATGCCAACGGGTTTATGAGCGTTGGCTTGAATACTCCTTACTGTCTGGACAAATCCTAAACACTAACGGAACCCCGCTACCTGCATCACGCTATGAGAAGTTTTTGGCTGTGGAGTGGCAAGCACGCCGTTGGGAGTGGGTTGATCCTCTCAAGGAAGAAAAAGCCATTACTGAAGCCTCAACAAATGGCCGCAAGTCTCCAGGTGAAGCTATCCGAGAGTCAGGGCGTGACCCAGCAGAAGTATGGAAAGCCTATGCGGCAGACATACAAGCTATGCGTGATGAGGGAATACCTGAAGACATGATCATGAAAATCCTTGGCATAAAGGTCAACGGGACAGGAGTTTCAAGCAATGCCGAAGCCGAACAAGAAGAAGAATAACCTGAGCGCTAGCGAACTGTTGCGCCAAGTCTCAGGTCAGCCGATTTACCGAAACTATACGGTTGAATCGGTGAATGAAGATGACCGTACAGTTGAGTTGTCATTTTCCAGTGAACATGCCGTTCCTCGTTGGTTTGGTTTTGAAGTTCTGGATCATGGTTCTGGCTCAGTTCGCATGGAGCGATTTGAGAATGGAGCCTCTGCATTAGTAAACCATGACTGGGATGACCTAGTTGGGGTTATAGATGAAGCCAGAATTGAAAACAAAACAGGTCGAGCCAAGGTTCGTTTCGGTACCAGCGACCGAGCTGAAGAAATTTGGCAAGACGTTAAATCGGGGATCCGAAAACATATTTCCATTGGGTACATGGTTCACGCCATGGTGCTTGAGAAAGATGAAGATGATGTTCGCACATACCGAGTCACCGACTGGGAGCCGTTTGAGCTTTCATTCGTTACCGTGCCAGCTGACCCCACCGTAGGTGTAGGGCGTAGCCTGGACATTTCTGATAAATACCAAACTAAACTGCGTGAAATGGGACTATTGCCGGACGGCGCAGAATTTGAACCTGAAGAACGGAGCAATCCAACTATGAAAGAAAAAATCCTTCGTGATGCCACTGGCCGTCTGGTACGTGCAAAGGTCGATGACAAAGACGCTATTGTTGAAATCCTTGAAGTTATCGAAGAAGCCAATACTGAACGTAATCTTGGCGTAGACGCTGAACAAACCCGTGTACGTGAGATCCTTGAGCTCGCAGAAACCTACGGTAACCGTGGTGTTAGCCCTTACAGTTATCTGCGTGATAAAACCAAAACAGCTGCAGACTTCCAGCGAGCACTACTAGATGCTGGTGCTAAAGATGGCGGTGGTTCTGGTAAACGCGCCGCAACTCCTTCAGCAGCAGATAGCCCAGATATTGGTTTGTCTGATTCTGAAATTCGTGGTTACTCATTCTTGAATGTGTTGCGTTACCTGTCTAACCCAACGAACGAGAAATATCGTCAAGCAGCTGCATTTGAGCTTGAAGCGTCAGAAGTTGCAGCAGACAAAATGAAGCGTGAAGCTCAAGGTATCATCGTCCCTAATGATGTACTTCGTGCAGCTGGGCCAATTTCGAAATCTGGCACCGGTGGCAATCTGGTTGCAACGGAACATATGTCAGGCAGCTTTATTGATATGTTGTACAACACATCAGCTGTAATGCCATATGCTACTACGCTGACTGGTCTTGTTGGTGATCTTGCTATCCCGACCCAAGAAGGTGGTGCAACAGGTTACTGGCTTGGTGAAGATGCTGATGCAACTCTGTCAGAAATCACCTTTGGTGAGCGTCAATTGCAGAACCGCACTTGTGCGGCAATGGTTGAAATGACTCGTAAGATGTTAATGCAGGGCTCTCCAGATGTTGAAATGCTTGCTCGTCGTGACATCGCTAAAGCTGTGGCTCTGACAATCGATAAAGCAGCTCTTTATGGTACAGGTGGTGATCAACCACTTGGCCTAGCAGGCATTACTGGTGTAAACGGTCAAGACTTTGCTGCAATTAATCCAACCTATAACGAAATCGTAGGTATGGAAACGGAGATTGCTGCAGATAATGCCGATATTGGTTCTATGCTGTACCTGATGAATGCCAAAGGTCGCGGTCACTGTAAGACATCTCAAAAGTTTGATGGTACTAACGGAAGCCCAATTTGGGAGCAGGGCAATACTGTTAACGGTTATAACACCCATGTTAGCAACCAGATCACTGATGGTGATTACTGGTTTGGTGTTTGGTCTGAGCTATTGATTGGTATGTGGGGCGGTCTGGATCTAACGATTGACCCATACACTCATAGTGCGAAAGGTCGTCTTCGTATTGTAGCTTTCCAAGATGCTGATATTGCTGTTCGTCATCCTGCAGCGTTCTGCTTGGGTAAAAAACCTACAGCGTAAGTAAATTAAATCATTATTGAAGCCACTCTTATTGAGTGGCTTTTTATTTGGAGCAAATGAAATGTCAGTTAAAGCAATTTTAGTTACAAAACCATTTCGTTGTCGTGGTCGATTAATGAAACCAGAAACCGCGCTTGAAGTTGGTCAGGGCTGCGACATTACACCTTCAGAAGCCCGATCTTTAGTTGGTCAAAAGAAAGCAGTTTGGATTCCAGAAGACGAGCTTGAAGTGGAAGAAGACGAAGATGAGTAATTGGGCTCAAGGTGTTGCAGAGATGGATTCCGCCTTAATGGCAGAGTTTTCCATTCCAGTTATCATTCATTTGAGTACCGGTGATCGACCCGTTCAGGGGATATTTGATAATCCTGCCAGTTTAAGCACTGTTTCGGGCGGTGGGTATATTGCCGACTCTGAGCCTGAGCTTTATCTGCAGGATAAAGATGCCAATGGTATTAACCATCGTCATTTAGTTACGGTGGCAGGCAAGCAGTGGCTGGTAGTTAGACCACCAGAACCAGACGGCACTGGAATGACCAAATTGACGTTAGGGCATCACAATGGCCAGCAATCCTCAAAACCTTCTATTCGATATTGATTTAGAAGAGTTAGAAGCCGTTAAACAAATGCTTGGTGGAACTGAGAAAGAGTTTCGCCAAGCCTATAACCGAGCATTATCACGAACGGCCGTAACGTTGAACATGTTGGGCCGTCGTTTATTGCGAGATGAATTGCAAGCAAGAAACATGAAGGCAATTCGCAAGCGTCTTCAAAAATTTCGCTTAAGAAAAAGCGGTAAGGCTCTTGACGAGTTGAAGCTTTGGTTCGGCTTGAATGACATGCCAATAAGTAAGCTTAAAGGCAGGGTAAGGCGATTAGGTACGAAGAAGTCACCATTAGGTGCAGAATTTAAACCGTCATCTTCATCGCTAAGCTCTCAGATGTATTCTGATTCTTTTGTGGCAAGGTTGGGAAAAAGAAAGTCCATCTTCACCCGCAAGGGCCAAGCCCGTTATCCGGTACGAGAAGAAACTATCCCGATTAACGATGCAATTCACGTCAAAATCGAAGATGAAATCTTTGACCAAATACCAGAGATTTTTCTCAAGCACTTTATCACTGACTTAAAAGGGCGGATTGCACAACGATGAGTGACGGAATTCATTTAACCGACTATCACCAAGCGGTGAAGCAATGGCTGGCAGATAACTTGCCCTGGCTTAATTCAGTGGACTTCTACCCAGAAACCCAGACCGCACTTAAAGCGCCATGCGCGTTCTTTGGGGTGATGGACTGGGAACGGTCAGAAACCCAACCTATGAATGGCCAACTGGCCGTCACGCTGAACTGTGAAATCCTCGCCGTTCTCGGGATGGCAGAGGCGCAATATCAGCTTGAAATTCGCAATGCTGCTATGGCTATCGGTTTGAAAGTGGAAGAGTCGCGCTTTGGTATGGCGATTGAGCCTGCTGTTTTTGTCAGTGCTGAGCCTGATGCGTTTAACCCTGAATTGGATGAGTACGCAGTGTGGTCTATTCGCTTCAATCAAGATGTTGAAGTGGGAGAGGATGCGTTCAAGCCGGAAGGGTTAACGCCAACCATGGTTAAAGTCGGATACTCACCAGACATTGGTCAGGCTAATTCAGACAAATATGAACAGGTGGTATCGGATGAGTGATTTGCCTTACATCGTCCGTGATCTGCAGCGGCGAATGGCGAACATGATTCGCCGTGGTCGAGTGCATAGTGTGGACTTCGAGCAGTCACCACCTCGGGTGAAAGTTGAATATGAAAAAGGTGCGGTAACGGGCTGGCTTCCTTGGATTTCAGGGCGAGAGTCAAACAAGCACCGCACCGACTGGGAACCGCTTGCCATTGGTGAGCAGGTGATCATCTTGTCAGAGTCCGGTGAGTTATCTGCAGGCGTAGTGCTTCCATCCCTGCCGGATGCCACAAGCCCAGTACCTAGCACCTCACCAGATGAACACGTAAGTCGCTATGAGGACGGCACCACTTTTACCTATAACCGCAAAACGCACACTTTGAGCATCGATGTTCAAGGTGATGCGAATTTGCATACCACTGGCAACGTGACTGCACATATCGAAGGCAATGCAGATGTCCATACTGAAGGCAACGTTACTGCTCAGGTGGATGGCACTGCTGATGTGACCGTGGCGAAAGCGACCACGGTGAAAACCGATGCCACATTGAATGTGGAAGCAGCCAAAGACCTCAACATCAAAACCAGTACCAATATGGTGCTGGATGCTTCGGGCAATGTTGATATTAAGGCAGGCGGTAATGTGAAAGTCACCGGCACACGGATTGATTGGAACTAATGAGTTGGAATCCTAGCGCTCCACAACTGTTTCAGCTGCCAGATACGGCGGTAAACCTTGATTATCTGATGTCATATCAGGCAGAAGAGGGGGAAACGGTTCTGAGTTATACCTGGTCGTTGTCACCGGATGAACCAAACCCGTTCACTATCTCTGCAGATTTAAGCGGTGTTCGGCTGCAGGCAGCGAGTTTAGCTGGTCTGTTTAAGCCGGATTTCCTTGATTATCGGGATGGTGATCAGGTGCTAAGGGTATCTGACTGGCCAGATCTGCCACCTTGCAAAGACTTGGTGGAGTTCAAACCGAGCAGTATTAGCCAACTGGATTACACCATCACGGTTACCGTTACTGTGAAATCAACCGACCCAGACACAAGCCAAGAATTGGAAACTGAGCACAGCAACAGCTGGACAATGGTGATTTTGCACGATTACAGCTCAGGTAAGCAGAAATTACTGGAGTACATGCAATGCCAGCCGTAACCCGACAAGGTGACGGAGGGACAGGCCACGGCGCGTTCCCTCCTAGAACCAGCACAGCAGGCAGTGGCGATGTGTTTTGCAATGGCGCTCTGGTACACCGACAAGGTGATGCTTGGGGTGTGCATTGCGACCCTTCACCGTCTTGTCATGCTGGCAGCTTATCCGGTGGTTCATCGTCCGTCTTCGTTAACGGCAAGCCTTTGGGGCGTGTCGGTGATGCGGTGGATTGTGGCTCAGTGGTAGCAGCTGGCTCATCAAATGTATTTGCAGGGGGATAACTACCATGCGTGGTATGGATGCCAACACAGGTCGAGCTCTCAGTGGCGTCGACCACTTGAAGCAGTCGGTGCGTGACATCCTCACCACACCCATAGGCTCACGCGTTATGCGCCGTGATTATGGTAGCCGACTGTTTGATTTGATTGATAACCCAGGCAATCCCGAAACAGTGGCAGACATTGTGGCAGAAAGCGCCCAAGCCCTGAAAAAGTGGGAAAAGCGGATAGAAGTATCACGGGTTATCGTTACATCCGCCCAACCTGGTGCGGTAATGCTGACCATAGAAGGCAAATATAAGCCCAATGGACAGCAAATAACACTGGAAGGCATAGAGGTGAATTGATGGCCACGGTGAACGTAGACATGAGCCAACTGCCTAAGCCTGCGGTGATAGAGCAGTTGGACTATGAACAAATCCTGCAGGAATGGATCCAGCGTTATAAGGAATTAGACCCTGATTACCAAGATGTCATTGAATCAGACCCTGTTTACAAGCTTCTGGAAGTCGCCGCTTTTCGTGAGGTTGTGCTTCGTCAGCGCGTCAATGATGGTGCTCATGCCACCATGTTAGCCTACGCAACCAAAGAAGATTTGGATGTGCGTGGTGCTGATTTTGATGTTGAGCGGTTGGTCATTGACGAAGGGGATCCTAATGCGGTTCCTCCGCGAGAAAAGATAATGGAATCGGATGATGCGTTTCGTTATCGGATCCAGTTATCGAACCGAGCTAAGAATACGGCAGGCAGCGCTGATGATTATGAGTTCTGGGCACTATCGGCGGATGGTCGAGTAAAAAGTATTGCGACTGACTCCCCGCAAGGCACGTTAACCGTAACGGTTTCAGTGCTTTCTCATGAGGGTAACGGTGCAGCCAGCGCAGAGCTGATTAAGTTAGTTGAAGACACGTTAACCCCGAAAGGGACTCGTCCACTCAGTGATGAAGTGGTGGTGCAAAGTGCCACAATTAATGAATTTGCTGTTATTGCTGAGTTGGAGTTGTTCTCAGGGCCGGATGAATCCGAAGTGCTCAAGACGTCGCGTGAGCAGCTGGATAAGTGGCTGGCTGATTCACATCGTCAAGGCATGGATTTAACCCTTGATGGTTTCTATGCTTCGTTGCGCGTGCCTGGTGTTTATAAGGTGCATTTAACCTCGCCTACTGCAGACATTATTAATGATCAGTTTAGTGCTGGTTATGCTACTGGCATTACGCTGACAGCGAGGGTGACAACATGACGGTGAATAGCCTGCTGCCACCCAATGCCAGCAAACATGAACGAGACTTAGAGGCGGTGATTTCACCGCCTCTTTCTTTTCCAAACCGTGACATCTGGAACCCAGAAAAATGCCCTGAACACCTATTGCCGCACTTGGCATGGGCTTTATCGGTAGATAACTGGGATTCAACGTGGCCTGTTGAGCGAAAGCGGCAGGTGATCAAAGACAGCATCTATATCCATCGAAAAAAGGGTACCCGTGATGCTGTAGAGCGGGTAGTTAGTGCCATTCGTGGTGATGACACCAAAGTGACGGAATGGTTTGAAGATAAAGACAATTTAGCACCTGGTGAGTTTCGCGTTGATTACGTATCAACAGGAACTCCTGTCGATGGTTCTGAAATCAATAATCTGGTTCCTGCAATTAACTCTGCGAAGAATGTTCGCAGCAATTTAACCAAAATCACCATAACTAGCCGTGTAGAAGCGCCAGAAAAGCATGTTGCCGTGAGTCGGCAGGCTATGCAGATGAAGGCGGGGCCATGGATTATTTCCTCAATGGTGAGTTCATCAAATAACGGCATGGCTTGCATCTCGCGCCAAGGCATACAGATTAAGTCCGGCCCATTACCGTTAGTGTTGGAGTAACAAAACATGACTCAACCCCCAGAGAGCCAGCAACAATATGGTTCCATTCTGACTATTCTCGGTGAGAATGCAGAACAGAACGGTAAGCTGCAGAATAAACAAATCACTTTTACCCATATGGCTATTGGTGATGCGAATGATGAATATGTGCAGCCAGACCGAAAACAAACTGCTTTAGTGAACGAATTAGCCCGTATTCCGGTGAATTCAGTGGATATTCTTCAACCAACACCAGATAGTGTGCCAATGTTGAAGGTAGAAGCAATTCTTCCAGATGATGTGAATGACCTTGTAATTCGTGAATTTGCCGCCGTAGCTACGTTTGATGGTAATACCTATTTCCATGCGGTAGGCAACAATGCGCGGATTTATGTTCCGCCGCCAGTGAATAACGGCAATGTGAACACGCCAGTCACATTAGAGATGATTTTCGTTATAACCTCTGCCGAACCGATCGTTGAAATGGATCCTAATGTGGTTACGGCAAGTCGTGAGTGGGTTAATAAAACAGTTTTAACTCGAACCGAAACGGTATCATCATTTGTTGATATAGGTACGTTGGATCTAAATGCTACGCATCTAATTACTAGGGGCTATTACACACCAGGAGATAAAGGTAACGCGGAATTTACCTATACAGGTCAGGTTAATCCATCAGAAGCTGGTAAAAGTTATTTAAATATAGGCTTAACTTATGACAAAGTAGGTCGAGAGTTTGAAATCATTAGCAGCCCGCTAAATTATCGTCAGTTCGGCGCGGTATTGGATGGACAATCCATAGTCATGGAGAGCATTAAAGACTGCCATGACTGTGCAAATTTGAAGCAAGTTTCTGTTGTAAATGAAGATGGTATTGCGTTAATTGATGATAGTTTTATGCCTATCATCAATACGAATGTTGACTGGGGAATGACAGAGTTCCGAGTTCATCCAGATGTTGGCCGTCCTGCTACTTGGGATATACCTGTTTTATTTCGTGCGGAGGGTAATCCATTAAACGAATTTAGCTTGCCCATTGATAAAACAGAGTTTTATAAGTCGTCCAGTCATCTTTCTTCACTTTCTTCATTGCATAATTCAATGATTTCTATTGAGACAGATTTACCGTTAATCAAACGATATAAGAGCGATAGTAACCATATATATAAGTCAGAGGTAAATAGGGTTAGCAAAAACGGTGAGTTAAACAAGCCGCTTAGATTTGATTATAGTTCTGCGTCCAATCTTACCGTTAAATATCGCGACATGGAAAAATCATACATAACAATAAAAGGTGGCTTTCTTGATGAGAATAACAGTCCATCACATACCTTTATTGATATAGCCAGAAATAATGTTATTTGGAATCTGATCGGCTTTAAAGATTGCGTAAGCACTGATGAGAAGAACATCCGCGCAACAATGAAAATAAGCATGGCTGCTGATATTAGGTTAGTTGATATTAACGCAGAGGCACACACGCGCTTGGAGGGAACAGATGGAACGTATGGGTTATACGGGGAAGGCGTTGTTGATTTATATTTAGATAACTTGAACGCTTATTGTGGTTATGGATTCTCAGGTTTAAAGCAAGTAAATGGCATTACAATGGTTAACAGTAAAGTTAACCGGCTTGATGGTCATTACGGCATTTATGACATTGAGATGCGAAATTGCTATATAAAAGAGTGGGGCATATTAATTGGCTCAGGCGGTGGTTACTTAAGAATTAAAAATTGCACCAAGTTCTTTAGTCGTTCAACAAAGCTGAATCAAGGTGATTTTGCTCATTATGATATTGTTCAGTTCCGTCCGGATTACGGTAGTGAATGGAGAGGAGATATTGATATATCAGGGCTTCGATTAGAAGTTGATCCTCAAATTCCCGTCGATGAAACGATTAAAATCGTTTCATTTAACTGTAATGGCGATTATGGAGCAGCAGATATTGTTGATTGGGGGAAGAGTATCACTATAAAAGATATTGTGATTGCAGCACCGAGGTCACACCTAGATAGTGATAAATTTGGAGTGATAATTGTTGATTACGGTGGAAGGGCGATAACGACAGGCACCCGTATTCCTTCAAGGATAAACATTGATAATGTTAACTATGAGAGTGAAAATACGAAGGCATATATATCGGCAGTAGTTGGACCTAATGATTTGTACGTAAAGATGCCAGCTACTTTATCCTTAGCGTCTAAGGGTGATCATAACTCAGTCTGGTCATTGTCAAACATTTTTAATGCAACTAAAAACCCGTTGTATGATGAGGGGAACTATGATTTCAAGCAATCGTTAATTCAATATGGTCAAATTCCAGAAGAAAGAAATACTGGTGATGACCGAATTAAAATTCGTCTGATAATCAGTAAATGCACCATGTACGACGTGGAAATCACAGTAGACCATTATTTAGAGTCTCATGGTGGTTCATGCATTGCTTATGATACATATGAGGGTGGTTTACCTACCGATGCAATTGGTTGGTTCTTTGGTACTCAAATAATACCGCTTCCTCATAGAGTTAATGGGAAAGCTGAATTTGGACACATGCACTTAAATAATGCGCAAATTATTAAAACAGCTGCACCATATGTAACTACCAATCTTCAGAGCGCGATTGGTGTTCGATGCGAGGTTGGTTCTGTCTCAGGAGGTGTGTCACCTAGTCAGTTATTTTATGGTTATCTTGCTGATACAGGCCTTCATGAACCAGTGCAGCCGCTATGACATAGTCTTTAATCATAAACCCCGCTTCGGCGGGGTTTTTTATTACCCAACGAATAGGAATTAGCTATGACGCAATTTCTCCATGGTGTGGAAGTTATCGAAATTGATGACGGTTCGCGCCCTATCCAAACCGTAAAATCAGCCGTTATCGGTCTGGTTGGCACTGCGCCTGGTGCAGCTTCTGCTATTGCGGCAACGCTAACGCTTGGCAGTGCCATTTTGAATGATGGCATGGTGTTTACTGCTAAAAAGGCAGGTACCGAAGGCAATGCAATCAGTATTGAAGTGGTTGACCCAGCTGCAGCAGATGAAGCTTTGGTCGTTACTGTTGATGGCAACAAAGTAAAAGTCACGCTGGCAACGGATGCCAGCAAGGTGATCACTTCGACTGCAGTCGAAATTAAAGCCGCCATTGAAGCCGATGTTGATGCTACTGCTTTGGTTGGTGTTGCTGTGCTTGGTGATGGTAGTGGTGATGTGGCTCCTGCCCCTCGCACTTATCTCACTGGCGGTGAGAATGAGCCTTTCCCCCTGTATAAGCCGGTTGCTGTTGCAGGTAGCCGTAAACGTGCTGAAGGCTTAGGTGTTGGAGGTACGCTACCCGCCGCAATTGATGACATTTTTGATCAAACAGGTGCTTTGGTCATTGTGGTTCGTGCCGAAGAAGGTGCGGATGATGCCACTACCCAGGCAAACGTCATTAAGGCTATGCAAGGCTGGCTTGATAGCCAAACTGAAACCGGATACACCCCGCGCATTCTGATCGCACCGGAGTTCAGCCAGGTTGATGCGGTATCGAGTGAGGGTGAAGCGAAAGCCAAGCGCCTCCGTGCCATCTTCTACTCAGATTGTGAACGTGTTGCCAGCTATACCGATGCTATCAAGCGTGCTCGTCAGTTTGGTGAGCGTGTTGAAGTAACTTGGCCATGGGTGCGAGTGTTTGACACTGAGCAGGCCAAAGAAATTGATCGTCCTTACTCAGCTCGTGCTGCAGGTTTGCGTGCGCGTATTGATGCAGAGAAAGGTTTCTGGTGGTCGAAATCGAACCAGCAGGTTTATGGCATTGTGGGTACGTCTCAGCCAGTGGATTGGTCGCTTGGTGATCCGAACACCACGGCTAACATGCTGAACGAAAACAAGGTGAGCACCATCATTCGTGAAGGTGGTTTCCGTCACTGGGGTAACCGTACCTGTAGTGTGGATCCTAAGTGGACGTTTGAACAGACTCGCCGAACCGCTGACATCATCAATGACAGCGTACAGCGCTCTCACATGTGGGCTGTAGACCGCAACATCACCAAGACCTACGTCGATGACGTAATTGCAGGGGTGAATGCTTATCTGCGTGAATTAAAGGCGCTAGGGGCTATTCTGGGCGGTGAGTGCTGGGCTGATAAAGAGCTGAACACGCCAGCGACCATTCAAAAAGGTCTGGTGTACTTTGATTTCGATTTCTGTCCACCGTATCCGGCTGAGCACATCGTGTTCCGTAGCCGCTTAAACAATGATTATCTGGAAGAGGTATTTAGCTAATGGCAGGTGACAACTTACTTAGCCGCTGGGCTATCTGGGTGGATGGTATCGGTAAAGCCGGTAATGCCAAAGAGTACACGCCACCCGTTCTTGAGGTTTTGACCTCTGATTTTCAAGCTGGCGATATGGATATGCCTATCCCAGTTGATGAAGGCATGGCTGGTATGGAAGCCAGTTTTTCTTTGTTTGGTGTCGATGTCACGGTTCTTCCTCTGTTTGGTTTGCGCCAAGGGACCCGCACTGCGGTATCGGTTCGCTCGACTTACACCGATCTCTCAGGTGGTAGTTATGACCTAGTTGAAGAACTGGGCGGCATGATCACTAAGATTGAGCGTGATACTCAGGATACTGGAAGCCAGCGTGATAAAGCCATGAAAGTAACCATGAAGCTGGACTATTACAAAGTGGTTCGTGCAGGTGTGGTTCTTATCGAAGTCGATCCAGTTAACCACGTTCGTAAGCTTGGTGGCATCGATGTCCTTGAAGGCATCCGCGCTATTCTGCAGCTCTCTTAATTTCCCGTTAAACCTTATAGGCCGCAATGATGCGGCCTTTTTTATTGGATAAAAGCCATGACATACCCAGTTGAGAAGAAAGAAGTAAAACTTGCCTACCCAGTAGAGTTAGGTGGTCAAAAGATTGAAGTACTTAACATTCGTCGCCCTAAAGTTCGTGATCAGCTGATTGCGGATAAGCAGAATAAATCTGATGCAGATAAAGAAGTGCATTTGATGTCGTTGTTGGCTGAAGTTGAGACTGCAGTTATTCAGGAATTGGATCTTGATGACTATACCGAGGTGCAAAAAGTCATCGTGGGTTTTCGCAAGAAGCGCTCAGAGAACGAGACCTCCAACGAGGCTTAATCGTGTTGGCCAGTCATACAGGCTGGTCACTCTCTGAGTTGTTGGATTTGCCAGTTAGTACCTTTATAGAGTTCATTGAACTGCTGCCGAAGAAGGAAAAATCAAATGGTAACCCAAAATCTTAAAACGGTTGTCACCCTTGGCGGTACCGTTGATGGCAGCTTCAATAAGATTGGTTCTGCATTTAATGAGTCAATGGGGAAAGCGACCAAAACGGTCAAAGAACTTGAGCGTGAACAAGGCAAGCTTACTAAGGAAATTCGTAAATCTAAGCTAGCAGGTGCTGATGTTAGCTTATTAACACGGCGTTATAAGCAGCTGGGTGATGAACTTGATGATGCTAGAGAGAAAGCAGAGGCTTTTGAAGAAGCGTCAGGTATTGGTAACCGCTTGCGCGGTATCGGTACCGCAAGTGCTGTTGCTGTTGGTGGTATATGGGCCACATCTACAGCTATGGCAGGCTTAATGACCGTGACCAATGAAAATACCGCCACAATGGCAGGTATGGCCAAGTCCTATGACATGACTGTTGATAGCTTCAAAGCTTGGAGTGGTGTAGCTCAGCAAGCAGGCTTAGACGGTGAGCATGTCGGTGACATGATTGAAGAGCTAAGGAATAAGTTTGGTGAATTTAAAGCCCTTGGTGAGCAGTCTTCTGTCTCTGATGTATTTGGTGCTCTAGGAATAGATGCATCAATGATGGAGGGCATGGCTGCTGCAGAGCAGTTTGAATTCATCATGAAGCGCCTTGAAGGTGTAGGTGATAAAGATCAAGCTGCATCTTTGGCTGATATGCTTTTTGGTGGTGAAGGTAACAAAATCACTACCTATATTCGCAATACAGGTAAAGGCTTAAATGAACTGTTGGATGAGCAGCGCGAGTTTAACCTTCTCACTGATGAAGGTGCCAGTGGTGCGGTGGCTTATGGTCAGTCATTCAAAAACCTTAAATCGGTTATCAGTTCAGCATGGC
Source organism: uncultured Paraglaciecola sp. (assembly GCF_937123705.1). GTDB lineage: Bacteria > Pseudomonadota > Gammaproteobacteria > Enterobacterales > Alteromonadaceae > Paraglaciecola. The sequence continues at coordinate 32,465 of NZ_CAKZKO010000062.1, forward strand.
AGGAAATATCTGGCATTGTTGGCGGTGAGATGGCCGGAGATATTCAAGAACTGGGCTCCACAGTCAGCAAGTACGTCAAAGAAAATAAAGAAGAGGTGGTTGGCACCTTAAAAAGCATGGTTTATGGCGCTAAAGATTTTGCTGTTGCCGTTTGGAATGTAGGCGCCATGGTTAATAGGGTGGTGCAGATATTTGGCGGTTGGGAAACCGTAGGCATGGCTGTTGCGTCATTACTGGCTGGCAAGTTGGTCATGGGTTTAGGCAGTATGATTGCCACTGGTTACCAAGCAGTGAAAGCGATTGGAGCAATGAAAGTCGGTATGGCAGGTTTTAACGCTGTTATGGCTGCAAACCCGATAGGCTTAGCCGTTGCGGCTGTTGGTGCATTGATCTTCGCTGGTATTGAGCTCTATCAAAATTGGGATGCGGTAACAGCTTGGTTTAGTGAAACACTTACCTGGTTTAAAACTGAGTTTCCTGCAACGTTCAATTTCATCAAAACTTTGTTTGATTGGTCACCGCTTGGGATGGTCATTAACAACTGGGAACCGATAACCGGATTCTTCTCTGATATGTGGGGCGGTATTACAGGTATTTTTGATGCTGGTTTAGCTAAAGTCTCAGGCATTTGGGATACCGTTAGTGGTTGGATGGACTCTTTGAAGTTCTGGGATAGTGATTCGCCGGCACCAGAAGTGAAGTCTTATCATCAGATCCAACAAGATGCAGCACAAAGCCGAGCTGTAACGGCTATTAATGGGTCTTACCCTGCCAGCCAAGGCAATACAGTTCATCAGCAGGTAGGTGAAATCAAAGTCTATGCAGCCCCTGGTCAATCCCCTGCAGAAGTTGCTCAATCAGTGCATTCAAAACTTGGTGGTTATCAAGATAGTGCGCTTTATGACTTACCGGAGGCTGGTTGATGGCTCAAGTTATGCTTTCTCTTGGCGGTTTCAAGTTCAATATTGATTCCGCCGCTTATAATGAACTGGTCAGAACGTGGCAGTGGCGGTGGAATTCGCAATCACGTATAGGCCAGTCTGATCTTCTTCAATACACAGGCAAGGCGCCCGTTAAAATTTCACTTAATGGGCAAATTGCTACTACTTTCCGTGATGTTGGTACTCATCAAGTGGAAAAATTGGCGGATATGGGGAACGAATACAAGCCTCAGCTGCTTGTTAGCGGTCTTGGCGATGTAATGGGTTACTGGGTTATGACTGATTTAACCGAAACTAACACCAAGTTCATCAAGGGTGGCCTGCCGAGGCATCAGTCTTTTACTTTGGAGTTATCATTTTATGGCGACGACTTACAGAACCCGTGAGGGCGATATGATTGATGCTATTTGTTGGCGTCACTATGGTCGAGAAAGTGCCGTTACGGAAGTATTAAAAGCCAATCCTGGTTTAGCTGATCGTGGCGCCGTTCTTCCAAGTGGTATTCAAATAACATTGCCGGACTTGCCGACACCAGTTGCTAAGGAGTCAGCCAGTTTATGGGATTAGATTACCGCCCAGACTTTTCTCTTTCTGCCGATGGGAATGATATTACTGCCGTCATTCAAAGAAATCTTATTAGCTTAACTCTGACGGATAACGCAGGCAGTGAGTCAGACCGCTTAGCAATTACTGTCAGTTTGCCGGATTCTGTTGCTACCCCGAAAAAAGGCGCCGTTCTGCGTCTTGGTTTGGGGTTCAATGGTGAGTTGATAGATAAAGGGCAATATGTTGTTGATGAGGTTACATCTAGTGGCCCACCAAGACGAGTACAAATAGTGGCTAACGCAGCTCCTATGGATAACCGGAAACAACCAGGAAGTTTACAGACTCAGAAAACTCGAAGTTTTGATGATGTAACCTTGGGTGATTTGGTTAAAACCGTGGCCTCAGATCATGGTTTAGTGCCTCGAATCAACAGTGAGCTAGATAGCATCAAGATTACCCACGTTGATCAGGTGGGTGAAAGTGATATGAACCTTTTGACTCGCCTAGCTAAACGTTATGGTGCAGTGAGCAAGCCTGCTAATGGTTATTGGCTATTTCTTAAAGAGGGAGAAGGAAAATCAGCGTCTGGCAAGGCGCTTACCAACATCACAATTCAACCGCACCAAGTGACAACGTGGCAGTGCCGGTTCAGCAGCCGCAATGATGTTCGTCGTGTGGTTGCAACCTATCATGATCTTGAATCTGGTGACATTAAAGAGGTATCTACAGGTACCGGAGAGCCAGAATTTAAGATTGTGTTCAAATATCCCAACTATGAAGAAGCTAAAGCTGCGGTTGTAGCCAGGGCAAAAAGTGTTAAGTCAGGCAGTGATACTTTGGATATTACGATGCCAGCACGTTCATCATTGATGGCATTGGTTGCTGAGGGTCATGTTAGTCTTGATGGGTTTGGTGATGTAGAAGATGGTAATTGGCGCTTGAAGTCAGTGGAATGGTCACTCAGCGAGTCAGGTTTACAGCTGCGTCTTTCTGGTGACCATGGCGCAAGTTAGTTCGTGATCCAAACGTAAGCAAACACCGCAAGCACCACCAGAACACCAACACCTTTCAATATTACTTCAACATTAGCCACTGGTGATTTACAGCCACAATGAGGGCATGTAGTAGCATCAGTGGCCACTTCTTTTTTGCATTCTCTGCATGGTTTTAAAGCCATAATAAACCTCCTATTAAAACAGTTAGTTATTATCGCCTGTCTGATAATCCGGTCAAGGATGTTAGCCACACAATGAAAGAGCCCCTTTCGGGGCTCTTAATTAATCGTCATCACTTATAATTGAATCGTCATCAAGAAAATCTTCTTGGTTCATAGTTACCACCAGCTGTATCTGCAGTGGTTTCCCTTCCAGTTCCAACTCACCTAATCCAATCACATTATCAGTTGCTTTAGCTTCTAGCATTTCCCTTATCAGATGCTCAATTGCATTGGGAGCGCGTTCAGCAGCTTTGATTGCCTCAGACATTTAAACCCCCGAAAATAGATAGCCAAATGAGCGCATAAGCAGGTTTCTTAGAAAATCGGGCTGAAGCTCGATATAGAGAAATAACTGGTTTTTATCCATCTTTTCCAAGTCGATTAGACGGCAGCGGTGAATACGCATATAATCAGCATCAGACATAATTATCTCCTTAGTCGGTTTTGGTTGTGTCACAAGTGGGGTTTGGTTGCAGCCAGCCCCACAAGCTTTACTTCTTACTATCGCTTAAATTCAAACTCTTCCTCTAGAGCATAACGCCCGTCACCAGATTCATACTTCTTCAATAAGTCTTCAATAGCTTCATGAATCAGCATTCTTTCTGTAACTTTATCCGTTGTTCCAAATTGGTTTACAGCGCAAGAACTTAGGTTTTTAAGTCCACGCTTTAGGCGCTTGTCTAGATCATAACGTGCTGATGTTGTCGGCCCATTTAGATAGTCATCTGCTTGAGCAGCTGCTTTCAGGGCGTCTTCTTTGCCTTTGTTTGTAGGTCGGCTTGGGCGTTTAGCACTTAATGAATTAGACATTTACGAAGCCTCGCAGTTCTTTAGCCAGTTTACGGATCTCAAATGAAGCTTGGTGGTCAGGTGATAAGTCTAGAACGCTACCACCATTCTTAGCTGTTTCTGCATACACCACACTTCGAGTTGTTCCCGCATCAAATACAGGTAACTCATATTCACTTAGAGCACCTTTTACTTCGGTGCTAAGTCGGGTGTTTTTGATGGCCATCGATACCACGAACGCAGCCTTTGGTTTGCCATCAGTTACTTCCTGTCGAACTTTGATCACGTCAACAAGGTCACCACACGCCCACACATCAAACGGTGATGGTTGGCAAGGTATAAGCACTACATCACTTGCTTTTACCGCTAGAGCAGCTAATTCAGCCACTTGTGGTGCGCCGTCGATGATTACCCAGTCATATCCATGAGATACGCGTGGAAGGTCACGAACCAGGTTCTTACCCATTTGAATTACAGGGAATGTATTTTCGTCGGTTTGAGCTGCAGACCAGTCTGTAGCACTGCTTTGTGGGTCAAGGTCTACCAGTAGAACAGCATCACCATCTGCGTGCAGTTGGCTTGCCACGTTGACAGCAGTAGTGGTTTTACCCACCCCGCCTTTTTGGTTCAAGAAAGAGACTATCTTTGCCATTTGTTAAGCTCCTTAGTCGGTTAGTGTTCGAAGATAATAAGACCATTTTTACATTTGTACAAATGTATTTTTATATTTTTGTGACCATTGGTTATAGCTACGGTAGGGTTAACTCCTTACATAAACAAGGAAATATTCATATATAACAATAGTTTAATCTATTGAATCCTTTCTTTAATACGCAAAGGACTTAACTGTACACACCTCTTGTAAGCCCTGCGCTTGGGCTACTGCAATCAACCCTGAGCCTATTTGGTGCGTGAGCAAACCTAATTACTAGGGCGATCTAGTAAGCGTTGTGATACCCATGCATCAACTGTTTAGTTAATACCTGCGTCAAATCTACCATCAACAAAACAACTGTACCCACCTTTAATGTAATACGAAAAATAAGTGAACCCGAATCAAGGTGACGTTAATCACTATAACTGTACCGTGTTCCACCGCATCAACTGTACCCACCTCCACACTTGATACCTGTACCCACCTCCACCACATCAACTGTACCCACAGAATACGTATTCTGTGGGTACAGTTGATGTGGTGGAGG
>NZ_CAKZKO010000063.1 GCF_937123705.1 uncultured Paraglaciecola sp.
GCCGCTTTCCAAGCTGCCCATGCGTCATCCAGCTTGGCAGAAATCGCGGGCCATTCAGCACGAATTTGCTCAGGTGTCTTGTCGCCATTTTGAACGGCCCGAATAGACTTAAAAGCAAACACACCGATTTCAATAAGCGCGTTTACCGTTGCGATTGTTGCCGGGTTCATGATTCAACACCTTTCTTAACAGTCAGAAGAATAAAAGCCGTTTCCTGCAAAGTTGTCAGGGCAGATTGATAATCCGTCACCTCACCAGAACAGAGCTTCACAGTGGATGGCATCAGGTCAGAAACTGTCTTGATCGTTTCGTCTGAAAGTTCACCGGCTGCTCGATATCCAGAAAGGATGCGAACAGTAGAGATAATGCCCTCGCAGGTAATCTGCACTTGCTGTTCAGCACTCAGGGGATTACCGCCCGGTGTCGTACAAGCAGACACAAAAAAAGCCGCTACAAGAGCGACCGTCATCAATATGCTTTTCATGGTAGCTTTCCTAATAACTCCAAGACGCGGGGCGATATGCGTATGGGTGGCCCTCGTCTATGTGGATGAAAGTCTTAGCAACCCCGATACCTCTAAAACGCATGTCGCTAATGGTGGTGAGTAAATCGTATCGCCTTGATTTCAGCGGAACGATATCTGCCGCAAGTCCAACGGAATGCGCGCCCGGTCGCTTCTTGTTTTTCTCGACGGGGTGGTTCCTGCATCGAAATCCGCTTGTGATTTCCAAAGGCCCAACCTGATTACGTAACTCTTGCAGCTTTGCCATAAACTCAGGCTTCATATCCGCGCGACCACAGCCGCATTTACAAGCAAACTCGGATGCAGAGAAGTTGGGGTAATCTGACCAGTTAAGCCTTGTCATAACTGCGCCCTTTCCTCTTTTGCCTTCAGGTATTCCTGCCGAGCCTTGGCGATGCGAAACGCGAGCAAAGCAAGACCACCGATCCCGAGACAGACGGCGACACCTGTGTTGAAGTAATGAAACCACAACGGAGTAGAAATTGCCGTAACGCCAATAAATTTATCTACGTTTTCTCCTCTTAAAACCGTATCAATCATGGCGTACTCCAATGACCGTCATCAAAAATATCTGTATTAGCCAAATCGCGATCTGATAGGGAAACCAAAAGGTTTGATCGTTGGCGAATAGCCTCGATTTTATGTCTCTTTTGTCTAAGAAAAGTTGCTTCATTACTCTCGACAGTACTCCAAGGTCGAGCACTTTTGATTTCGATTAGCTCAATTGCGCGCTCGCTCCCGCGTACTTGCTTCCAAAGTGGCGCGATGTCTTCAATGCGACGCGCCGCTTCAGCATTTACCTTATCTCGTTTCTGAGCCGCAATTTGTTCAACAGTTTTATCCTGTAAAGACTGCGTGATAACCCATTCACCACCGACCAATTCCCCCCCATTATCTATAACTAATTGATAAGGGGTTGGGCTTACCCGAACTATCCTGACGGTCCTAAGTGTAGCCCCTTCACCTAGATCAAACGGCAAGGATTGGGGTGGTTGATTATTCCCGACCAAATTACATTTTTTAGCCACCCCCGGCGTCCAAGCACTGATCGAAGAAACAAGAATTCCATTTTTTTCGATTACATATTTCATGATTAATTCCCCAAAATAGCCGGAAGATTCCCCCCACCAGCAACGTCTGCGATGGCAAGGCCTATGTAAGTATCCCCGCTTGTGTTATAACCAGAATCAGTAGTTCTGATCTTGAAGCCGTTTGCGATAATATCCAGCCCAGAAAAACTTGATTCCGCACTGGATGTATTAGGATTCAATAAAGCGTCAGATGGGTTTTCTTCGTCCCGTGTAGCATCATGGAGAACCCAATTGCCTATACCATCAATTCGTTTCAGTAAAATCCAACGCGGTTTAAATCCACACCCCACATAAGGGCCGTAAGACGATCCGTTACCTTTATAGGTAAATACTTTTGACAGCCCCTCTATAGACGCGAAACAAAGAAACAATACAGTCTGTCCGTTATCGTTAGCATCGTCATTCGCCCCCAGGCCCATAATAAAATTGGTTACTAACTCAGGACGCCAATAATCAGTACTTGGGTTGTTCTCCGCAGCATACGAGTTTAAGAAAATTCCGTATCTATCACTCGTTAAGCCTTTATGCCACACGGGCCAACCCATGCCGGAAGCAAGGGACTTCCCAATAACCATTTCAGGTACGCGATCTAATCCGTGACCAAAGGTCTGATTATCTGTTTGGTTTCCTATAATAGTGACTATCGAAAAATACCCAGAACTATCAGCAATCACTTGAGAAGGAATAGTTCCGTCATTGTTCGTGACTTCTGTTCCGTCGTTCCCGAATATCCAATAGGCATAGCTGACATCGTTCTGGTTATACCCAGAACCAGCATCGACACCGAAGGAAAAACCTCCCGGACTAAAGTCAGTGATACTATCCGTGCGGATCTCTTCTGCAGCAGTAGTGTTAGAAAACAATCCTTTTCCCGCACCACGTAATCGGTCTTCTAATCGATGACTATAGGCTGATGATCTTGCTTTACCCCAGACTAATCCGATTTGATCAAAGGACGTATAGATATCTCGGGGTGCTCCCGTCCCAACAGAGACGGCAACATCGAATTTGTCTCGTCCGTGGTATTGTGGAGTTGGTAGGCTTGATGATTTTAACTCAAGGAAACCTTCAGGTGGGGTGAACTCGAATGGTCGCTGCCCAAAATTAAGAGTTAAGTATCGTGATGTTCCATAATGATTCGTTGCAACAAACAATTTTCCTGCAAGTCCTGAAATATCCCCTACACCGCCTATCGTAGGTGCATTCCCCTGCCAAGAACCATTACGTCCAACCCATGCCATACCGTCAGCAGGACTGTAAGCAACCATCATAACGTTACCGTTGGACCACGCCGGAGTAGACCCCGCTGAACCACCATTCTGATTAATGTTACCAGTATCCTGCCAACGAAAACCACCAGTGGGGTAAGGGCCTGTGTCCCAGTTATTGGGACACATTTGTAGACCTAAGTTATTATCAGCCAACGTATTCCCCACTGTGAATTCAAAGTAAATCGGGAAGCCGGCAGAGATGTTGGTCAATGCCCCTCTATCAGTGGCTGTACTAGAGACAGTTGTACGTAACCCTCCCCCACTAATAGCCACATTTGTTCCATACGTATGCATAGAACTCAGAACCGCGTAAGGATCACCCGGCGTATCCGTTAGCTGATCGTCAGGTGTAATCCCCGTCAACGTCCAGTTTTGGAGATTACCCTCAGTTACCTCCCCTAACGCTCCCCCATTCTCGAACAAAAGCTGGCAACCATTGGCGCCATATTCATAATTTCTGTCGTCTTGAGAAAGTCGTAAACCGTCAAAATCAACTTCGGCAGGGCCTTTAAATCCTGTCGGTGCTGTCATCTTCCATGGGCTATCACCGAAATTATAATAACAACCCGTATTAGCGTTAACAGAGATAGCAAACCGAAGACCATCTATGCCAAGAGTATCTACTTCTCCTATACCCGCTGCCGGATCGCCTTCCCAGACATTATTACGGCCAATCCACAACTTGCCAGTGTCTGCGTCAACAGCCACCTGAAGGATATCACCAATGACTGTTGCCCCAGATAGGCCAGGTGTAGTTACTAGAGTGGAAGTATTATCTTTATAGATAGTCGTTGTGGAATTGTAGAAGTACATCCCAGCACTATCTCCATTCGCAGCCAAACTTAAGTATGTATTGGCGCTAGAAAGATCATGATTACCTGCACCTACAATTTGGTGCGTAAGGTCACTGACTTCCCATTCCATATAAAACTTACCAGTTGGCATTACGAAGTTGGAGATTGCTGTGTACCATGCAGCACCTGTCGTAAACACTTTATCGTTTACATTATCGCACATAGCGCCGTTTTGGAGTTCGTAGAAATTACACCGCTTAAGGTTAGACTTCGCGGATTCCTTAAGGGGGCCATATCCAGCTACAGGGTATTCATAGTCGGTTTTACCAATGTTCAGCTCCATTTCAGAACTAGCGTCGTAGTAGCTAGAATAAAATCTCACATCACCGTCAGTAATGGTCCAACCTCCTGTGCCAGATATTGGATCGTGCCCAGTGGCTAACACGCCGTTGAAGGCGTAGTACATTTTACGATTAGCTATATCAATGTAGAACGAATCTCGATCACCAATTTTGGCTGCAGAAAACTCTGTGAGTGCTCGATCTACAGATTGATTATTATTATGACTTAATTGAGGGTTTCCACTTCGGGCATAATAAACGCCCGTTCCGCCTGTTGCAGCGTAATCATAAAAACTTTGGTTCACAGTGTTAGTGTTGAAACTTGCTTTCTGTGTTCCTGCAGAAAGGTATGACGAATTAGATCCAACAGCCATCTCAATTTGATACTTACCATTCTCAAATAAGATAGGCGTATGTAATGTTCTCCACGCCACAGTTCCGCTACTCACTGTTTGCCCTTCGTTACTTAGCATAGGGCCGGAAGCTCCTGAGTTATTTTTAGCCCAGTTAAAAAACCTTTCCTGCTGCCCCTCTGTCGTGAACTTCTTGGTCGTGGTGATCACATTGTTACCAAAGGGAACGGTCTGGGTTCGGTAGTTGATCATTTCTTGCGGCGTTAGGACTTCACCGTCTAGGATAACGAAATCTGATAACTCCAGTTCACCTTCGCCAATCTGCATGGCCCGCTCCAGAAAGGCTGCACTTTCGGGTGTCGTTCCGGCGAAGCGGGCTTCCGGCTTCCAGCGCCAAGGGGTTTCCGATGTTTCAAGAAACGGCGCTGCGGTTTGGCGCACAAAGATGCTGAGCGCGCCCTGCGGCCCGAGCAGTGCGGCCAAATCTGCGGGGCTGGCATCGGTGCCATCATTGAAAGGATAGCGGCTTACAGTGTCGCGGCAGAGCGGAAACACCTGTTGCTGCCAGCCGCGCGTCAACGGGTTTGCGCTTTGGCCTTGCTCGGGGAGGGCGGATTGGGCCAGAACATCTTCGGCGATCTGCACAAC
>NZ_CAKZKO010000064.1 GCF_937123705.1 uncultured Paraglaciecola sp.
TACTAGAAAAACAACCTGCTCATGCCCGCGATAAAGCCGAATTCGACAATTTTGCTGAGTTGGGCCTGACCAAAGAAAACCAATTTAACTTGGCAGACCTGAATCCGTTCAAACAATTTTTGATTTCCACCGGTGCAAAATTGGCAAACGATAAATTGCATTCTGCTTTGCAATCCAAAGGCACATCACCTAAAGAAAACGACTGGAATGTGTGGCGAGATCCGCTCGGTGAATATGGCACTAATTATACGGTGCGTGCCGGCGTCACTTTAGGTGGACTAGGGGCATTATCGGCTCAAGAAGCCGCCTATCCAAGCGCAGATACCGATATTAACGGTGAAAAATTACATGGCAGTAACAAGTATCAGTTGCGATTTAAAGCAGGGCAGATGCCACCCGTTAATGCGTTTTGGTCGCTGACTATGTACAACACCGAAGGTTATTTGATTGAAAGTCCAATTAACCGTTATCTTGTTAACAGCTCAGACGATTTACAATTGAATGACGATGGCTCGTTAACTATTGTGATCCAGCATCAGCAGCCCACTGACAAGGTATCTAACTGGCTACCCGCGCCAGCCGAAGAGTTTACGGTATTGTTAAGATTGTACGACACAACCACAGCTTTCACCGATGGCAGTTGGGAATTACCGCCTCTTGAGCGTTTAGAATAGCTACCTAAATTAGGAAAAACATGCAGCAAATTGATAGTCGTCAATTTGCTGCTTTGTTTGCAATGGGATTAAAGCGCATAAGGGCTTTTTCAAACAAAATTCTATGGTAAACTGAGTGCCGATTTAGAGTCCTCCTTTTCATTTTTCACTAACAGACTACACCTTGAACTCAACCGAACTTCGCAGCGCTTTCTCTCTCGCCTTTGTGTATGTACTTCGTATGCTGGGCTTATTTATGGTGATGCCCGTTATCGCCATTGGCGCTAAACACTATCCTGATTATTCTGCTTTTTTGATTGGCTTAGCCATTGGTGGCTATGGATTAACGCAAGCATTATTACAAATACCTATGGGTGTGTTATCCGATAAAATCGGACGCAAGCCAGTTATTGCTGGCGGACTCGTAGTATTTGCAATAGGCAGTTTAGTAGCCGCGACTGCCGACAGCTTAGCTTGGGTTGTGGTAGGGCGATTTTTACAAGGAGCAGGTGCCATTGCGGGTGCCATCATGGCTTTGGCCGGCGATTTAAGCCGTGAAAAACAACGTCCCAAAGTGATGGCTATCATTGGTATCTCTATCGGTTTTTCGTTTTATTTAGCATTGTTGCTTGGGCCAATCATCGCTGCAAAATACGGCTTAAGTGGCATTTTCCTAATCACAGGTGTGTTAGCTTGCTTTTGTATTTTATTAATCTTGTTTGTAGTGCCAAGCGCTACCAATATCGCACCAAGAGGCGATACCCTGCCGGTAGTTGAAGATTTAAAAAGCCTATTTATACAACCGCAATTATTGCGCCTTAACATCAGCGTATTGCTGTTACATATGTTGATCACCCTACTATTTGTACAAATACCCGTATTTTTAATCGATTTACAGTGGCCACTAAACACGCACTGGCAAGCATATTCAATAGTGTTGTTTGCATCGGTTTTAGGATTAGTTGTGTTGATGGCGCTAGCTGCAAAATATCAACATAGAGTGTTGCAAGGCAGCGTGGCCGGATTGGCAGTGGTATTTACCTTGCTAATATTTGGCCAACATTCCATTATTTATTTGTTGGTTTTAGTTAGCTTGTTTTTTACTTGTTTTAACTATTTAGAGGCCAATTTTCCTGCCATGGTTTCGAATATCGCGCCAGCGGGTAAAAAAGGTTCTGCTATGGGATTTTATGCTAGTTTTCAGTTTTTTGGCGCCTTTATCGGTGGGGTGTTGTCTGGCAGCATCGGCGAATTACTGGGGATTCAATGGGTATTTATTCTAGCCGCAATTGTATGCTGTATTTGGTTGTTATTGATTAGCGGTTTACAGGCGACGAATCGATTCAAACGTTATACACTTAATAGCAAGCAACAAATCACAACTCTAACGCTGCAACAACTTTCAGAATTAGCAGGCGTAATTGACATAACCGTTGTGCCAAACGAACAAGTCTTATATTTAAAGGCAGAACAACATTTTGATATTCAACAAGCCAAGCTTGTACTGAATATAAAAGATTAATTAGGAGGAAAAATGGCAAGCAAAGGCGTAAACAAAGTAATTTTAGTGGGTAACTTGGGCAAAGATCCCGAAGTTCGCTACACCCCAAATGGCAAAGCCGTAGCCAATTTAACCTTAGCCACTTCTG
>NZ_CAKZKO010000065.1 GCF_937123705.1 uncultured Paraglaciecola sp.
CAGAATGCTGGTAAACGCTCATGGCAGGACGGTGCGAAGCGTAGAGCGTGTGGTATGGAGGCTGGTGAGCCTGATCTTCGTCTGTACTTCCTTGGTGGTCGTACAATCTTCTTCGAGATGAAGAGGGTGAAGAAAAAAGGTGGTGTGATCTCCAAGAAACAGCATGATCGTATCAATATGCTCAAAGAGCTTAATTTCTTTGTGTATGTGATTATATCTGACTGTCCTGACGATGCTTTCGCGCAGATGAACACTATCTTACGCTCGCTTGGTGGACTAGGTGAGGGCGATGTGACTGAAGCAGAGATGCTTGAGGCAATTGTCGAAGTCGCTGAGGTTCATGGCTCTCAGGGTGATGTTGATGGTAGGCAGATGGATATTGAAGATGAGGAGTATGCTCTTGATTAGGAAAATATTCTGTTGGCTTGGGTTTCATTCAATGGTTCCTGTTAATTGGGTGATTGATTGTGATGATAATGATTATGGGTACACGGTTATGACCTGTGATCATTGCGGAAAGGAGGAGGTGTTGTGAGTAAGACGGTTTTTTACTTGGTTATTGTGATGCCGTCTATATTGGCGTTGTTATTTCTTCATGAGGTTAGATTAGACCGTCTGGAAGACTTTCCAAAGTCAACATCAAAACTTATTCAGGATGGCAACAAATGCACAATTATAATTCACGATATAGATCACGAGGCTCTTAATTGTAATTTAGATGATGTGACAATCTTGGATTGGAGAGGTTAAGCAATGAGCGATTTACAAATAAGCGTTATCATTTTTAGTTTACTTGCTGCTGCGGTAATAACACACCAAGACCCGCTGCCATGTGAACCTCCGCGCTGGCATATTGTTGAGTGCTACACATTTGAAGATGAACCTCTTAGAATGAGAGTAGATGGTATTACCATTATCTTTGAAGACATAGAACAGCGTGAATATTTCTTGAACAAAAATCAACCACGATGCGGATATCTCGCGAACGATAGTTATGCAAAACACTTTTTTTCTGATCGTTGACATTTTGTCATTGACACGAGTGTCAGTGGTAATGATACTTAATTAACTTTAACTAACTATTTTCAAAAATTCCTTGGGGGGATTTCATGTCAGCAATAATAAATGAGGCGTTCTCTAGCGTTGGCGCTACTGATGGCGAGAAGGTTCAAGGTCACTTCAATGTTGAAGTGGTCTTTTCTAATACGGGTTCAATAAACCTTGAGCGCATGGTTGAGGGTGGTGTGGAATACATACCTGTTGAGACAATCACTGAAGATGTATCTAAAATTGGACATGATCCAGTGTACGGCAACAAGTATCGTTTTAACTGCACTGCAATTGATGGCACAGCAACAGTGAGGATCACCAAGTGATGAGAAAACTCTTAGCACCTGTTTTAATGGCCTCCACCATGTTGTCGTCTGCAAACTCTAGCGCTGAGACTTATTACTTCTCATTCTCTGAGGGCAACGACAGCAATGATGGATTGTCTGAGGCCTCACCATTCAAAACAAGCGGTAAGTTGTTCGACATCATGAATGATATGACCGCTGGCGATATTGCTCTACTCAAGCGCGGTGACGTTTGGGAGCCATCAACAAGAGAAAACATAAGCGGCCCTTGTGGTGGTTGTACACTTGATGCGTACGGCACTGGTGACGATCCTCACTTATACTCTGGTGAAAATCATGGTGTGTTTATGTATCTGGACAACTCAGACGGATGGACGTTAAAGAATTTTGAAATAACCTGTTATCGAGGTTCTGCTGAATATACGTGGGCGATGTTCTTTTATCTCGGCACGGAAGACGTGTATGTGGACAATGTAACATACAACAACTGTACTCATGGTGTTCATATAGCAGGTGAGAAGTTTGACTTTGACGATGCTAATAACGTTGACAGAATAACAATTAAGAACTCAACGTTTAATTATATTAGTATTGTTGGGATATTAGGTGGTGGCGGTAACGATTACACTATTCATAACAACGTATTTAATTACAACGGCTGGAACGGATACAGCTACCACGCTATTTACTGGTATTATTGGAACCGTGGGCGCATTACCGATAATAAATTCTATCACAGTAATAATGGAGGTGAAGCAAAGGCTATTACCTCAATCAGCAAAGCAAGCACTGCTGTTGTTACTGTTCCTTCACACGGATACACAACGGGCGATTATGTTTACATAGAAAGCAGCCGCGACATGTGGGAGCTTAACGACCGCCGATATCAAATCACGGTTCTTGACGCTAACACATTTGAATTAGATGGTGTAAACAGCACAAGCTTTAATACCTTTGTAACAGGCAACGCCAAGAAAGATAGCGGTGCGTGTAATAGCTCTATCATTGTGGGGCATGGGATAGGCCGCGAAATATATTTTGGCAATAATCATATATATGAGGAACCAGATAAAGCGGTAGTAGCATGTTGGGGTTTAGCGTGGGATGCTGGCTATCCTCCTAGTTATGGTGAAGAAGAATTTACAGACATGACGGTTGAGAATAATAGGCTGTATAACCTCGGAAACGTTTATTTTGGAATGACTAACTCCCAATCTATTGAGTATAATTTCAACACTCTTTACCACGATAATAGCAATTCACACTTCCAAGGGTTTCATGATCACACAAATCCAGCGGACGCCGGATTGATAAGCAATGATGTCCTGCTTCAATACAATAATATTACGGTTGTAGATGATAGTGGCGCGGCTATAGCAACATCTGCCGGAATGGAATTCCCGAACACGAATGATGTTGTAGCTAAGGGCAATCATACATTATTCGGTGACAGTTCAGGAATAGCTTGCACAGTCAGTAAAGCTGGTGAGCTTACTCAGATAAATAATATTTGTCTTGAGGGTTCATCACTTACACCAAGCACACTTAATACGGTGGAGTAGAATATGGCTTTTCCAACAGGTTGGGGCAGAAAGCAGAAGATAACAATTAAGGCGTCAGAGATTGATGCAACCTTAACAAATTTCCCTGTTGCTATTACTTTAGACCACCTTAATTCAGAGATAGTTGATGCGGGGTCAAATTCCGCTTTAAATGGTGGTGGTGATATCCGCTTTTCAAGTGATGTTGACGGCACAACACAGCTTGCTTGTGAGGTTCAGCGGGTTGTTACTAATGCCACAGCAGGGACAAGGCGCTGTATTATTTGGGTGAAGGTTCCAAGTGTTTCTTCATCATCAGATACAGATATTTGGATATGGTATAAAAAATCAGGAGAAACACAGCCCGCTGTATCAGACCCATATGGGCGTAATGCCGTATGGTCAGCATACGAGGCTGTTTTACATCTAAATGATGGTGGCACTACTGGCCCTTGGGTGGATAGTACAGGAAATGGACATAACGCAACATTAACAACGGGGGTAAGCGTTGCCAACACAGAGGTAAATCATCCATTTGATGATAACTGGTTGGACTTCACAACAGCGGAGGCATTAACCCTTACTTCATCTACTACATTGGTTAACGGTGGTGCTATGTCAATACAGGCATGGATTAATGCTGATGTTAGTAGCGGTACTGATGGTATTTTTGGTAATAGACATGCTGGGCCTGATAGTAACTGGATACAGTTGATAGCTTCAAATCGCGGTATGGCGAAAGCTAATGGCGGTGAAGATGTTGTTGACGCTGGTGGTGGACTAACAACGGGGGTAAATTTCCTACAGACCATAACCCATGATGATGCATCAATGGTTTTTTATAATAATGGTGTTGCTACAGATACCGATAATACCATTGCAGTAACCACAGGAATAACATCTGTTAGTAGTTTTAGAATTGGAACTTACTATAACGGCTCATTCAGTTATGATGGACGCGTGGGCGAATGTCGCGCAAGTAAAGTCAAACTTAGCGCGGATTGGTTGGCGGCAGAGGCTAGCAATATCAATACGCCTGCTACATTTGCTACAGCCGGAACGCCAGAAGGAACAATAAGCAATAATGAACCCACAGGTTCTGTTGTTATTACTGGCTCGTCCGTACAAGGCCAGACACTTACAAGTACGAATACTCTTGCAGATGCAGACGGGCTTGGCTCTTTTACTTACGCATGGCTACGTGATGATGTTGTGATATCAGGTGCGACAAATGACACATACCTTTTAACTGCATTTGACGTAGGGACAACAATAAAATCACGCATTAGCTTTACGGATGGTGAAGGTAATAACGAGGTAGAAACAAGTGCGGGTGTAGGCCCAATAAAGGGCAGGGTCGAAGCAACATATCAAGATTGCTACTTTACACTTGTTACTGATCATGTTCAGGTTGCTGGCGTAACGACATTCCAGCATATCCCTTTACCAGCGAGAACGGTTCATGTTCCTGCTGGTTTCTTTGATGGTGGTTCAAGTTCTGCTGCAAATGCTGGTGGCAACATCGAAGTTCATAAGGCTTATCCATTTACAGACATCACAAGAATACCCGCAAAGATAATCGATTTTGATATCAATGCAGGAACAATTGATTTTGAATATCTACATCCAAGCCTATCTGCCATAGCGGCGGAAACGCTCTATATCCGCAAAGTAAACGCTGATCAAGTGCAACCAGCGGCAGACGAAGCTTATGGCAGCGACTTGGTGGATAATGCTGTCACATTCCCTGATGATGCTAATCTAGCAACTACGCTTGCCAATGCTGCCAACAATGATAATTTCTACACAACAGGGCCGCTTGTCTGTACTTTAATTGGTGGTGTTGCGCCTTCTCAACCATCCGAATATCGGTTCTTGCAATCCGTATTGTCTGATCCAATATCATCAGTGATGAGGGCATATGATGGCTAAGGAATTGAACATAAGGCAGGCAAAGTTTGTTGATGAATATCTCATTGACAACAATGGAGCGGCAGCTGCTGTTCGGGCTGGATACTCACCTAATGGTTCAAAAGTAACAGCAAATAAAATGCTCAATATGCCTGCGGTAAAAGACCTCATCAATAAGGCGAAGATAGAAAGATCAGAACGCACAAAGATTGATGCTGACTTTGTTCTTCTTCAGTTGGGCGATATGCAAAAGGCGATGATCTCAGAGATACTGAATGACGATGGTGGTCTAAAAGATATTAGCGAGTGGCCCGATGTGTGGCAGCGAATGGTTGTAGGGATAGATGTTTTTGAAGAATATGATGGCTCAGGAAAAGACAAAACATTAATTGGTTACACGAAACGTGTGAAGCTCATGGATCGCACACGTATCCTTCATATGCTTGGTCAGCACGTAGCGGTAAACGCCTTTAAGGAAACTGTTGACGTGAACGTCAAAGGAAGTTTGGGCGAGCGTCTAATGCAATCAAGGAAGCGTCTTGGCTCAACGAGAGATTGATCACGAGCAAATGCTCATTGACGATATTGCGAAGTTCTACGACGATCCAATGGGTTTTGTGATGTACGCTTTCCCTTGGGATATTGATCCTTCAATTCAGATGGTTGAGCTTGAGGAGCCGTGGGCTTCCAAATACAATAGTGAGTTCGGGCCTGACAAGTGGGCGTGTGAGTGGCTTGATGATCTTGGCGCAGAAATTAAAGACAGAGGATTTGATGGCAAGAATGCCGTTGATCCTATTCAGATGGCTACAGTATCAGGGCATGGTATCGGCAAGTCTACGCTGACAGCATGGCTGATCTTATTCATCATGACAACTCGACCATTTGCCAAGGGCGTTGTGACAGCGAATACTGGCGAGCAGCTAAAAACAAAAACATGGTCAGAGCTTGGCAAGTGGTGGAAGAAGTGCATCACTCAAGAATGGTTTACCTATAACAACGGTAAAGGTAATATGAACCTTTACAGCGTTTCGTCGCCGGAGAGTTGGCGCTGTGACGCACAGACTTGTCGTGAAGAGAATAGCGAAAGTTTTGCTGGCCTCCATGCCGCCAACAGTACACCATTCTACATCTTTGATGAGGCCAGTGCCGTTCCTAATAAAATTTGGGAAGTGTCCGAGGGTGGTTTAACCGATGGTGAACCCATGCGTTTTGTGTGGGGAAACCCTACTAAGAATACAGGATCATTCTTTGAATGCTTCAATCGGTTTAGGCATCGCTGGAAGTCTATTGTGATTGACAGCCGTAACGTGAATATCACTAACAAGAAGAAGCTCAATCAGTGGGTAGAAGATTACGGTGAAGATAGTGACTTCGTGCGTGTGCGTGTGCGGGGTGTATTTCCTCGCGCCGGATCAATGCAGTTCATATCGTCTGAGGATGTGGATCGCTGCGCTGAGATGGATACGCCAGATGTAATCATGACGCAGCCCGTCATCATGGGGGTTGATGTGGCTCGCTTTGGTTCAGATAAGTCTGTGATCCTTATTCGTCGTGGTCGTAACGCTCGCGATATTCATATGAGTAGCTATTCAGGCATTGACACAATGACATTGGCTGCAAAAGTTCATGAGTTGGCTATCGAGTTTGATTGCGATGCAATCTTTGTCGATGGTGGTGGCGTAGGTGGTGGTGTAGTAGACCGCTTAAACCAACTCAGTGCGAAGAACGTTATTGAGGTGCAATTCGGAGGGCGAGCAGTAAACCCTGCTGTGTACGTCAATTGGAGGGCTGAGATGTGGGGAACAATGAAGGCGGCAATCAAGGATGGCGTCGCGATCCCTAATCAGGTCGAGATCAAGACAGATTTAACTGGTATCGAATACGGTTATCAGAAAGAAAACCTAATCCAGCTTGAGAAGAAAGAAGATATGAAGAAGCGTGGCCTGTCATCCCCTGACTTTGGTGACGCACTTGCTTTGACATATGCATTGCCAGTAGCCCCTAGGGTTGGCGTCACAAGCATACATCATCCCGATGTGTCACAAGTACAAGGTGGTGATTATGACCCATACGCATAGAACATCAGCAGCTATAGCAAAGATGAAGCAGAGCGGGGCAAAATTCAGAGAAGGCCCAGATGAAGGTGAGTTATATCCGAAAGTTGAGATTCAGTTTAGAAGTAAGGAAGAGCAAGAGGCAATAAACAGGCAAAGCCCTAACATTCATCGCGCTCAGGGGCATGATTATGACCCTTACAAATAAGTGTGACATTTTTACAACAAAAACGTTGACGAAGTGTCATTGATGGTTAAACTAAAACAGTAAATTAAAAT
>NZ_CAKZKO010000066.1 GCF_937123705.1 uncultured Paraglaciecola sp.
TATGAAATACTAGCTCTATTTTGAGTATTCATCTTCCCCCTTATGGGTGAATCCTACTTGAATAACACGCTGGGCATAAAAAAACCAAACAAAAAAATGCCCGCCACCGTTTGGTGACAGGCATTGTCATGGATATTGTAACGAGCCTTTTTATTGACTCGTAATTAGACGATTAATTAAGGCGCCTCCATAGTCATCAGGCTATTCAGGTTGTCGTTATCCTGACACCAAAGGGTTGCTTCATCGCGCCCCTGATTGTTGTTGTAAGCACTGTTGTACCAGCTGAGAATCGATACTGCTCCAGTACAATTCTGACCACCTCCGCTGGTGATTGTGGTGAAGTCGCCTAGGTTGCTATTATCAGGGTTCACTTTTACCATGCCTTTATTCTCCGATACCAGATACAGCTCTGCATTGTAGTCAGCGCTAGTATTGGTATTTCGTTTATGCCAGACAATGATGTCCGCCACGTCCCACACTGCATTTGGATTGTAGCTAAGGAATGGCTCAAAAAAATCACCAATAATCTGATCGGTATGATTGGCTGCACTGTTGTAGCGATACAAGGCACTGGTGCCGTTTAACGTTTCATTCGGTTGAGAAACCGCATACACCACCTGGCTGGCGGTTAATGCGGCCATTGCCTGTACGGTACGACTGTTACTGGTATCAACCCGGGTCAACAGATTGTGGCTATTGCTTGCCAGTGTGGTACTGAGGTTACCACTGATACTGCTGTCAAACGTCAGGTTGGCCATGGTAATCAGGTAGCCACTATCCGTACCGCTGACGCCGTTACCGCCGATGGCCAGGTTAAATTCAACGCTATTAGCATTGCGGGTGACATCGGTTAACGCAACATCCTGACAGCTGTTGATGCTCCAGCTGCTGGCCTGTTGCAGCGGCAGTTCAACAATGTCAGTGGCTGCGGAAGCCAGGCGTAATACGGCTTTGGCCGGTGTTGTGCTGTTATCGCAATGGATTAACAGGTCTTCGCCGTCAGCGACATTGATCGCAGTCAGATCAGCGATATCACCGTTCGCCAGTGAGATTACGCTGGTCACATCGATTGAACCCGTATTGCTGGTCAGTTGGGCTTTCAAAATTTCCGAACCCGTGGCCGTCGCTTTAACACTGTACAGCGGGAAGTCTTCGGTCAGCTCGGCACGCTGGTAACCGAGTGGTACTTCCATACCCAGCAATTGATCTTGGCCGGCGCTCCAGCCGGTATCGCTGATGGCTACCTTAAAGAAGTCTTTATCAAAGGTACGGCTGGTTAATTCACGAGTGACCAGGTTGGCGCCATTAGCACCACCTATCATCAGCGTACTGGTGACGGTTTCACGGTCACTGCTG
Source organism: uncultured Paraglaciecola sp. (assembly GCF_937123705.1). Lineage (GTDB taxonomy): Bacteria > Pseudomonadota > Gammaproteobacteria > Enterobacterales > Alteromonadaceae > Paraglaciecola. Next base: position 1,357 of record NZ_CAKZKO010000066.1, read on the forward strand.
CCGGAAGTGTGACGAACACTAACAATGTCATCGGTTGTCACGGTATGGCTGTAGTTGCCGATATCCGTGGCTGACGTTGCAGTGCCGGTTACCCAGTTGCCGTAGTTAATTTTATAGTCGCCGTTATAAACATTGATTGGGGTGCCATTAACGGCAGAATCAAGGGTGTAACGGCTTTCAATCGCCACGCTCTGAGGGGCAGCGTTCAACTGTGAGCCCAGGTCATTCGGCAGAATTACAGTGCCATCAATATTGTAGCTGTTAAGGTTGCCAATCACCGGATCTGGTGCGGCCAGAGTGGTGACGGAGAAGGTGAATGTTGAGGAGTTGACCGTCAGCACCACATCGGTGGTTTGGTAATAACCACTGCTGGCTTGTGTACGCAGTTTAATACTGTCGCCCGCAGTGATATTGCTGGCCGCGGTATTCGACCAGTTGCCTGTGCCATTCAGTTCATATTCCCCACCACTGACGCTGAGTGTGGCGTTGCCATCAAAGCCAGTCAGGACGACAGAATCACTGGTTGCATAAAGACCTGGAGAGACGTCGGTTTGCACAGTAAATGTGACTGGCGTGGGGGTGGTGCTGGCGGCACGGGTGGTGGAATTAAAGATGGTGACGTAGCTGCCCAGCGTCACTTCCACTCCTTCGGAATCCGAAAAATCCTCCGAACTGGTGTGCGATACAGTAAAGCTCTCGCCAGCTTGTACTTGTACGCTGGTGGGGTAATCCGTGCCATTGAGGCGAATGGTACCGCCGCGAACGCTTAACGTCAGCGTGCCATCAAAACCTGTCAGAGTCACGGCATTACTGGTTTGCAGTGTATCGGGCTCAACATCGGTTAAGGCAGTAAAGGTGAAGCTATCCGGTGTGGTGTCCTCGACTTTGGTGGTGGTGGTAAAGGTATAGCTCTCACTATTGACCATCAGAGTGGTGATGGTATCCGTTTCATAATCGCCAGCCGTGGTTTGACGCAGACGCAGGGTATCCCCTGGCTGAATGATCGCACTGGTTGCCCAAGCGTCGGAACCGACCTGCATTTCACCATTGCTGACGCTCGCTGTCAGGCTGCCTTCAAAACTATCGGCGGTGACGGCATTACTGGTCACTACGGTGGCCGTATCCTGATCGCTCAGACTGGTAAATGCAATGCCATCGGGTGTCACATCCCTTTCACGGGTAGTGCTGCTGAAGTCGGCAAATGCGGCACCGGCAACCGTCATATTGGTCACTCTGCTGGTATTAAAATCCGACGAGGCGGTATGACGTAAACGTACACTGTCACCACTGCTCACTGAGCCACTGCTGACCCAGCTACCATTATTAATTTGCAGTTCGCCACCACTCACGGTAACCGGCTGACTGCCTTCAAAACCTGTCAGCGTGACGGCGTTACTTGTCTGGGTCTCGCCCGGATTTGCATCGCTGAGTGAGGTAAAGGTGACCGCATCCGGTGTGCTGTCCTGATCGCGGACGGTGATAGCAAACACGGCTTGTTTATTTCCCAGGGTGACAACCGTTGAGGTCTGGCTGCCAAAGCTGGGAGGACTGGTCAGGCGGATTTTAACTAGGTCGCCACTGCTGACATTGGCGGTGGCACCGGCGGCAGATGATGTACCGTTAACGATTAAAATCGCACCGTTGTTGGCACTTAATGGCAGCTGACCATCAAAGCCTGCCAGTATAATTTCGTTACTTTCTACTTGGGTCGATGGCTCGACATCGCTGTTGGCACTAAAGCCGATTGTGTTTGGGGTAACGTCTTTGGCACGAGTGGTGGAAGAAAAACTGGCCTGAGTGCCATTAATATTCACTATGGTTATGATTGCAGTTTCAAAATCTGCCGAAGATGTGTGGCGCAGACGTAAGGTATCACTTGAATTAATCGCGCCACTGGCTGCCCAGTTGCCGTTATTTAATTGCAGTTCACCATTGGTGACACTGATGGTCAATGGTCCATCAAAACCGCCAACCGTCAATACGTTACTCTGAATAACCTGTCCTGGCTCGACATCAGTTTGAGCCGCAAAACTCAGCGCATCTGGTGTGGTATCAGCTGCGCGAGTGGTGGTAGTGAAAGTAACCGCATTACCCGGGTTTGTTCCGAGAGTCAGTGTGGTGACGTTATCGGTCATAAACGCATTGGCAGCTTGCTGGCATACCTTGATGGTATCGCCTGAATTAACGTTGAACGACCCAGTGGTGGGTTGCTGAGCATTATTGAGCAGTACCCAGCCATTATTGACGCTGGAAGACAGCGGGCCGTCAAATCCGTTTAAGGTCGCCTCATCACTACAGATGTTCTGTTCCAACTCTCGGCCGGTAAGGCTTGTAAATGCAAACGTATCCGGCTCGGTATCCTGAGCACGAGTGGTAATGCTGAAAGTAGCCGATACATCGTTAATGTCGATCGTCACACTGGCTGTCGTGGCAAAGTCGCTGGGGGCTGTCAGTCGTGCTTTTAGAGTATCGCCTGCCGAGATGCTGGCAGAAGTTACCCAGTTACCACCATTAATCTGAAATTCGCCTTCGCTGGTCGAAATATTCAGCTGACCGTCGAAGCCTCCAACCGTCACGCTATCACTTTCAATAGAAACACCGGGTTCGGCATTAGGCAATCCTATAAAGCTGAAAGCATCCGGGGTAGTATCAATAACTCCCCCTGGCCCACCATTATTTGTATCGTCCTTATTCGAGGAATCACCGCCACACGCCGTCAACGATAGCGAAATTAGTCCTGCTAACAACAATCTATGCTGAGATTTTGGCTTAATCATTAATTAATCCTTTTATTTTCTTATAAAGGAAAATTAAACATCGATTTAAAAGATACATCTTCACCCAGGTGGGTGAAATTGATACTAAGAGAGCCCAAGATTAAAAGCAGTACTCTGGCCAAGCAGTAACTACGTAGACTGAATCGCCCCTAAATTTTCTAGGCACTACCTTGTTTCAAAAAATAGTTCTTTTCATATTCCATTGGCGACAAATATATTCGCTTTAAGCATGCTCTACCAATCATAATTTGTGTATTAACACCCTTTATCTGAATGCACAATAACCTCGTCTTTGTTGAAAAAGTTTCAACAACTCGTGGCAGATATTTGATTTCATTCGGTATCTTTCAAAATCTATTTCTAAGGCCCAACTTTCCATCAGGGAATTCACGCGTGCGCATTTACCTAAATAACGAGGGGCTCGTTATGTCAGCAATCCATATTGATAGCTTACTGATTCTTTCGGACAAACGGGCATGACACTATCTTAATTTTTGCCTCTTATCTTAAAATCAGAAATAGTCGAACTTCCCCTCCTCTTTATATGCCATCAATTAAACATTCATTCAATTGATAGGATCTCGCGCTATTCATAACCCTCAGCTAAGCGACATTGATGAAAACCGTCTCATTTCAACGACCCCTCTACTGCCTCACTAGATCGAGTAACAGCCCCATATAAATTACGTAACACTGACTTACTGATACCAAATCGTAACCGTTAAAGTAGCTGGTTGAAATGAACCGCCGCTTTGCGTCTGCTTAATATCTTTGATTTCTATGGTTGGTTCTTTAGCAAACCATAAGTTGATTTCACTTTCCAGACCAAAATCAGCTTGCTCTATAGGTTTCATCCAGAAGCTGAATTTTGGTTTTAGGACTCTAGTAAAAATTTTAACTTTCATACGTATTTTGAACTCCATTACTCGATATTAATGTTAATCGCTTTACTCATGCTTAATCGAACGCATACAAATCCTAAAAAGCCAGTAAATACTAAGTCTATCGCCTACGAACTATACGTATAGGGCTAGATAGAATTTCTAATATGAATGTGTTTTTCACACACCACATGCACTACGCCCTGTTTATTTGTAAGCCTCACCTCTAGGCACATCCGCGCTTTATTATTGTGGGTCAATTGCTTTTTGAGAGTAAGCAATTCATCATCTGTAATTTGAAAGTGAGCGTACAATGTTCCTTTACTTGGTTTTAAAAAGCATATACTAGCTTGACTATCGATTACCTTATATTGTCGCTCTAGTATTTTATATAACATTACACCATAGATAGGGTCCAACGCCGCATACAAGCTTCCACCCCAAGTAATTCCCATGTGATTTTTAGTTTTCCAGTTACAGGGCAGCTTAATACATACATCCTGAAAGTTGGAAGAGACATAAGTGACCTTAGCACCACTTCCACGATAAGCTGGAAACCAATTGCCAAACCAGCGCCATATTCTCGACTCAAGTGATTCCTTATTCATGTCTGAGTGCGAATAATAATTTTACCCACAGCGCGTTTACTCTGACTGCGCTCATGAGCCTTGGAAGCCTCTGCCATCGAGTAGACAGAATCGACTATTGGCCGGATAGCTTCTTGTTCAATTAAACGAGTTATTTCTCTTAGCTGCACTTGGTTTGGCTTAACCATTACCACACGATTACGAATATGAGAAATTGAAAGCAGAGACATAAACTTACTAACCCAGTGTTTGAATATAAAGCCGGGCGTAGGTAGCGTTGTCACAAAAGTTGCATCCAATGAAAGTAAGTGTCGACAAGTTGTTGGGGAGTTACGGCCAACGGTATCGAAAATAATGTCGTATTCCCCATTTAGTTTTTTTATATCTTGAGTTTTATAATCAAATACACGATTAGCCCCAAGGGACTGAACAAGGGAAATATTCGCCGTGCTGCAAATGCCATCGACGTATACCGTTCTATTTTTTGAAGAAAGCGCTTTTGCGATTTGTACTGCAAAGCTGCCGACACCACCACTGGCACCAATAACCAGCACTCGCTTAGCGTGAGAACTTGATGCAGTAGTTAGTTCAGCATGGTCGACCAATGCTTGCCACGCGGTAAGTGCACATAATGGAACCCCAGCAGCTTGGTCGGTAGAAATGGTATTCGGTGCTAACGCTATGTTCTCAGCAGGAATACTCACTTGATTAGAATAGGTGCCTAAACCATGAGAAGGATTCTTAAGACCATAAACAAGATCTCCTTTTTTAAATCCACTAACACCAGCCCCTGTAGATACAATTCGGCCATAACAATCACTGCCCAGTACTAATGGAAACTTTGGCACTAGAAACTGTAATTGATACCGTCCTGCTCTAATCAAACAGTCGCGTGGGTTCACGCTAGTTGCAAGGTTACTCACTAATACGTCGTTAGTGCCACAGGTAGGTGCTGGCAACTCTCCTCGTAGCAATACATCGGGTTTGCCGTTTCGGGTTTGAAATACAGCTTGCATATTACTATTCCTAATCAAATGACTCTAAAATGTATAAAGCCATAGTCACTGATGACGTCGATTAGTTAAAGTATGATCGTAAATCAATTTTGCGTTTTTGATTTAGGCTTAGAACTGAGATTTGATTGAGGTTCGGCCTTTGATTTAAGTCCAGCTGCTGAATTAGGTATTAGTGCGTTCAGAATCATCCCACCGGTAAAAGCAGCATATTTCTGACGAAAGTCCTGATAGCCCTCCTCACCATAACTATGCTTTAGCGTATCTTGCATCATGCCAGGCAATAAAGTGATCGACATAAAGGCCATGCGAACAACTTCCGCGTTGGTACTTCGATCTATTTTTCCTTCTTTTATCACCTGCACTACCCAGTCTTTAATGGTGCGCTGTTCATACTCAAACATCTCGTGAAGAAAGTGGCTGCCAGGACCTTGTCTTAACAAGTAAGTTTTGGCTATAAACTTCGGCATGTTAGGGTTATCTTCATAAATCGACATGACCTGATTTATAATATGCGTAAAATCCAAAAGTTCTTCTTGCATAATAACGCCCTGCAAGATATCTAATATACGCCCATATTCGCGCTTGATCATTGCTTCGAACAAGCCTTGCTTATTATTGAAGTAATACTTGATCATACCGCTACTAGTACCAGCGTGTTTTGCTAAGGTTCGAATGCTTACACTATGAAAATCTTTCTCTAGAAACAATTCACACGCACAATCTAATAAACGATCTGGTATACCATCTGTCATAATGAAGGCTCTTTCTAGATACCTAGTTAATTAATCGTTTAATAAAATGCTTGTGGCTCTGGTTGCAGCAAAATACCAAACTTATTTTTCACGTCCATTTGGACAGCGTGTTGAATAGCAATTAAGTCTTGCTGACTCGCGCCGGGCTTTAACGTTAAAACCAGTGCTTGTTGGTCGTGCATTTTTGCTAAGCCTAACGATTTACCTCTCCAGCCACATTGATCAATTAACCAACCTGCTGCAATTTTTAAAACTGAATCATTATTTGCTACCGGGTACGCGGGTAGATTAGGAAACTGAGTTAACAACTCATCTGCTTGAGATTTTGGAATGATTGGATTGGTAAAAAAAGAGCCTGCATTGGGAATTTTATTCGGGTCAGGTAATTTACTATTACGTACGTCCATTACCCAATCTGCTATTTGTTTAGCGGTTAAAGACTTGGGATCTAGCTGCTCAGCCATGGTATTTAACG
>NZ_CAKZKO010000067.1 GCF_937123705.1 uncultured Paraglaciecola sp.
GGTCCTTGATACGCTGGACGCATTGCTGGTGTAGTCGTTCTGGGGTTAGGGTGTAGTTCATGATGCTGACTCCATATTGCGCTCTGACTGCCTATCAAACATCGGCCAGTCGTAATCCATGAGGTAGTTGTGAGTATTGCCCTTCAGATTGAATCGACTGTTTGAGCCTGTCAGCTTGAAGAACGTGCGCATGCCTCTGTAATCGCCTCGCGCAACCCTGTGGACGACATGCTGATCAAGCCTCAGTAGATCATTCGCCTTGCATGCAACGATGCAACTCACATCGTCAATCTGCTCGTGCATCTGAGCCATAGAGACATTGTGGTCGGGCGACAAGTCGGTGAATTCCTGCAAGGCGAATTCAGTGGGAACACAATCGCACCAGACATAATTAACATCATTAGTGCCGTAACCATCGCAGTGCCAGCCGGGACGATTGCCCATGTTTCCCGGCGTGACGTACATGCGTTTGGCCGTGATGTACCAGTAGTCGAATCGCTCGCCTTTGACATAGCTGTCGCTGAGCGCGGCATTCATCATCGATTTGAATGGGCTTAACTGCTCAGGGACAAAATCAGCCATGAACTTGTAGCCGTGAGGCTCGGGGGTCCAAACCGGCATGTACAAGTACAGCATCATTTCATCGACTTCGAGCGGGTAATTTCCGATTACTTCTGGCGCTTGTCCGTAGCTCATGAGGTCACCTCGAATATGTACAAGCCCAATTCCATCTGCACGTAGATTGCGCAGAAGCCTATGTACTCCAGGTTGCCATCAGGAACGGGTGCGCCAGTTTTAACGGCTACAAAATTCCGCTCTTCATCTGGTGCGTTTGTATCAACTACCGCCCACATCCAGAACATGCCGCCTTGATCTTCGACACGAAGAATCTCAGCGCCTGCTGGAAGCTGCATGGTGAACTGCTCCAGAACAGGCATCTGATATTTGAATATCGTCCTGCCTGTGGTGCTGGACATTTTTTCGCCGCGTAACTTCTCATCCCATTGATCTGCGCTCACGCCTCATCCCTCCGAGCTGCTGCGGCTTTGTCGAGCGAACCCATGCCAGTTGAGCCAATACCACCAGCTCCGCGATCCGTGTCACTCAGTTCATCGACAAGGATTAGCTCAGGACTCGCCACAGGAACGATCAGCATTTGCAATAGGCGGTCGCCAGCCTTCCAATTCCACGGCGAGCCATTCTTGGTTCTGATCTTTGCAAACCACTCTCCGCGATAATCACTGTCAATTACCCCGCAGGTGTTGTTTATTTCGACATTGGCTTTCATCCCTACGCCGGAACGAGGCAGTATCAGCGCAACGTGGTTCTCTGGCACCTCAGCGGAGAACCCAAGGGTGTAGAGGGTCTGAAAGTGGCCGGGAACATACTCGCCATTTTGAGGCATAAACAAATCATAAGCCCCTGAACCCGACGTGCTCTTGACGGGCATCTGGAAGTTTGCGTGTGTTGGTTTGATGTTCATTTGGCTAATTTCTCAGTGAATTCTGAAGATGCAGCCAAATCACGCTTGTGCTGCTCGTATTGCTCGTCTTTGGATAGGCGGGTTTTCTGATACTCCGCCTCTTGCTTGATAACGCTCTCAGGCTTTACCGGCGGAATACCGTCAGCTATCGCTTTCTTTTCATGGTTCAAAAAGTCGCGCAATATCTGCTCTTGGTTATCGCCCTGTATTCGCTTGACGTTTGCCAGGATGGTGTCGATCTGCTCGCGCTTGTGGCCGATCAGCAGCAATCGTGCGTAGTTCTGCGAATGAAACTGCCAATCATCTGGACCTTCGGGTAGCTTTGTCATGCGGCCCCCAGCAGTTCTTTGATATCGCGCAGATGAGCTTTTGCTATTTCTGCATCCGCATCAGCTGGTGCCGCCAGCATTAGCTGATCCAAACTCTTCACGGTCTGAGCATGGTTCTCGATCAGGTTGTTCACCGTCACTTGCTGGGTTGAGAGCTTCAACAGGTCGTCAGTGGGGATATGTGGCAGATGAACCTGTGCCGCCTTGGGTGATATCAAGCAATCACGAACAGCGTCTAGTGTGATTTGCTCACGGTGCTGCTTGTCTGAGCCTGTGGTGATTATCCAATTCGGCTGCTTGCCCTCTGACATGGCTTGTGAAACGGCGCGGTTGTATGCCTCTTTGAAGGCCATGCGCCCTGATATTTCATCAAGGCCCGACGCAATTCCCCATGCGGCCAGCATTTCTTGGCAAACACAAGCAGAATCCTCTTCGTTACGTGGGAATTGCGCCCATGCCTGCTCTGCCCCTGGCCACATCGCTGGCAACCGCTTGATAATCTCCGCCGTGTTGAAGCGCGTCCCGTCCTGTCTCATGCGCTTAAACGCAATCATCAGGTGGTCGTCGCTATAGCGCTCCAAGTCGCCTGTCATGACCAGCAAGGCCCCTTCAGACAAGCTTGCACCCAGTAGCTCAGCGGTTGCCACCATCGTCTTGTAGGTCTTCTCATTCACTGATTCGGCCCTCGCTCTTGAGCTTCATCAGTACGCGGTCGCCAACTGTTGCGTTGTTCTGAGTCCTGTCTAGCTGCTGTGCCTGGGTTTGCGTAACCTGCTGACCGTTAAGCCACTGAGTGTGCAGACTCCGGCAGTCCTTGAGCAGTAGACCCACATCGTGCGTGTTCCTGACGTAGAACTGATTGTTGTGACCAACATAGAACTGGGCAACCATTGGTGCTTTTTCAGCCCCAATCTGGTCGATCAGCTTTTTAAGCATCCCGCCCACGGTCGCATTCCAAACAGGGTCAACGCTGTACCTCTGCTGGTAAGCGTTCTTGTATGCATTCCAAGTTTCCCGCGTGACCGGCTCCTTCTTTTTGGGAGTCGGTATAACTGAAGTACTTACTGAGGTACTATCTGGAACACTGTCTGAACTACTAGGGTCCAGCTCTCGGACCACCTTTTCGCAAGAGCTGGACCACCTTTTGTCGTCAGATGCACCACCTTCGTCGAGAGATGCACCACCTTTTTCTTTAAGCTGGTCTTGTAGCTGCACCACCTTTGCCGCTTGACGTGGTGTAGCTCTCGGACCACGTTCTCGCTTTTTCAGATATGCAACCGAGTGCTTCCACTCGACGGCCTTTGCATCTTCCGGCTTGGCAGATTCATACTCATGATTCCTCCATTTCTGACCGGCGAAACCATGCTCTTTCTTGATAAGCCAGCCAAGCTCCTCAGCCTTTCTCAAGTGGGCCACGACGGTGCTCTTGCTCAGACCTGTCTCATAGACAATCTGATTGATCGTTGGGTAGCACGATTTCCCCCATGGGTTCATGTGCAATGAAAGCGTGATCAATACATGTCTCGTGGTTGGATGCAGATCACTGGACAAGATGCATACGCGCCAGTCGTGCATCGGCTTGTCGCTCATAGCTGCAAATCCGGTCGAGCGGCAACTTCTTTGAAACTGAGTTCTGCCGCGTGAGGGTCGCTTAATATCTCCTTGACCACTGTTTCAATCTGGTCAAACTGAGACGCCTTGCATACCGAGCTTCTGCTGATGTGAGTCGCCACTTGATACGCGAGCAGCCCGATCCCAAAGTATTCCGTGAACTCTCGAAGCGCGGCCATTCCGGGGTCACTGGGCTTTCTGGAGACCTCACCACCCGACTCCGTTACCAGATGCGCCATCAGCCAAAAGAAAACCCGATCAGGCGTTGTCTCGAAGAACTCTCGCGATTTGTTGATGCGGAACATGGAGAACGCAGCGTGTACCGCCTTCTCAAGCGCAACGCAGTCCTTAACGTATATCTCATGCTCAACAACGAAAGGCTTAGCTACGCCTGTATCGTTTCTGTACAGCGCATCTGCTCTGCCCTTACCTCCGTGCATGGACCTGCCGATCTTCACGATTCCCGGCATGACAGGATTGCTGAGCACATAAACATATCCCTTGCTCATGCCAACCCCCTCGCATTTCGTATAAATACCCAAACGGGTAATGGCGCTCCACCTTGATTTGTGGCAGTATTTGATCTACTTAATTGGTGCATATCTGTTTCTCTAGTCGGTTATGGGTGTGTGAAGTGGGCCGGACTGTTGACGCAGTACCGGCCTTTTTTTTGGGCGTTGTTCACCTTTGACGCGCTGAGCGCATGGCCAGATAAAGGCCGTAGAAAATCAGGATGACTACCGCTGCGACGATGGGAATCCAGAGGGGCGACATAACCCACCACCAGCTCCAGTCGATAAACCCTGTTAGTTTTAAGCCGATAAATAAAACCAGAAGCAGGCTCGGAAGCAGTGAGTTATCGGATACTTGGGTGACCTTGCTCACACCAACTTCCCAATCCCAGAAACGCTCATCCGCTCGCTCAGGTTAGCCGTGGCCATTTGTGCGTTGGCATTGCAGGTGATTTCGCCTGGCTTGAGTGGTGTCGCGTTATAGACCTGCATATACGGCCTGTGAGTCCATATCGGCGGGTTATGGTGGTGATGCTCCACCTTCACCGGTTTCTCGCCTACAAGCTCGCCTAGCGCGGCGTGTAGCGCCTTAGCCTCTTTGACTGTCAGGCGTTGCTCTTTGCCGTCAATTTCGACAATGATTGCTTTTACGTTTTTCATCCTGCTTTCCTCTGTTGCTGAATTTCCAAATCCACGGCTTTCCAATCGTTCAAAAATTCACCGAAGTAATTGACGATATCCACCCTGTGATCGCACCTAA
>NZ_CAKZKO010000068.1 GCF_937123705.1 uncultured Paraglaciecola sp.
ACACTAGCAGCCCTGGCAGGCGCGGCACCAGCCGTTACCGCAGGGCAATTATGGCTCGCCTATGAAACAGGCGGGTATATGTATTCAGATAATCTATCTGACTTTCTTCGCATCGAAGTACAAGCACGCTGCCGATTCCGTCAGTTCTGCGACCTACCAGAGCAAAAAGGATCGAACGCACAAGGCAAGGGTGAGCAGTTTGCCTGGAACATCTACGGCGATCTGCCAGATGCCGCCAATGAAGGTGAATTGGCAGAAACTGACAAGATGCCTACTACGCGTCTTGAAGGCTCACAAGGTACGTGTGTCGTTACCGAGTTTGGTACGGCTGTCCCGTATAGTGGCAAGCTCGATGATCTCTCTGCGCATCCTGTGCGTGACATCATCAAGAAGTCGCTGGAACGTCACTGTGCACGAGCGCTCGATGGTCGAGCGCATAAGCAGTGGGCTAAAACACCACTAAAAGTTGTTCCAGCCGCAGCCGGTGCATCAGCTACTGATGTAACGATCACTGAGAATGGTACAGCGGCATCTGCCAATGATGCGTCAATGACTGCATCGCACGTATCCGAAATCGTTCTTCAGATGACAGAGCGTGATATTCCGACTCACAAGCACGGCGATTACTATTGTATCGCACGGCCTACCACATACCGCGTTCTCAAGAAAGATTTAGAGAACAAGCAACAGTACACCGAGACAGGCTTCGGTCGTATCGTTGATGGTGAGAAGGGTCGCTATGACGGTGTGCGGTTTGTTGATCAGACCAACATCGAAACAGCAGCTTGGGCTAACGGTAAGTCTAACGATGCTTATTTCTTTGGTGACGATGTGGCGGCAGAGTGCTGTGTTATCCCCGAGGAGATTCGCGGCAAAATCCCTGATGATTATGGTCGGGGTAAGGGTGTTGCCTGGTACTACTTGGGCAACTTTGCATTAACACGCACCAAAGCGGAAGACACTCGTGTCATCCACTGGGCGACAGCGTAAGGAGTATTGATATGTCAGACGCAAAAGAAAGCGATTGGAACGACGTCGGGCGTTCGTCCGGTTCAGCCGGTATGACAAAAGGCGCATCTGTTAGCTCTGGAATCTCAGAGCATTCACAGATCAAAGCGGGTAATGCCGATATGGGGCAGGCGCATGGCCAAGGTCAACGACCAAAGCCATTGCCTATGTCAAAGTCAGCCAACCACCATGGGAAGTCATTCACTTACAAGTGATCTGATTGACCTACGGAGGTGATTCGAGCGAGCCGAATTAGTGAAACCGGCTCGCTCCTTTTAACTGGAGAACTGTATGACGACAGAAACAGATAATTACGATGGGAACAATCCCCATACGCGCGCGACAAGTCGAGACACATCTGCATCGGGCTCGATTAAGACCGGCATTGTGGGTCGAGAAGACATGTACGTGCATAAAGGCAGCAATTACGTAGGTCGCGAGGAAATTCCTTCCGATGCGCGAAATGCTGAATTTTACAAAGAGGTCGGCCTTTATGGTTATTGATCAAAAGGCTGTTAGAAAACAGCTAATGATAGAGGGCTTTGGCCTGATGTCACCACCCAAAGGCGCTGCGATGTACGTCAGGGGTGACGAGCATCGAAACGCTGATGGTATTGTGTGCGATGCACCTAAAGTCGAGGGGCCAAGCACTGCTGAGATTGTCGGGGCGAAGGTCGCCGATCATATCAATGCAATGCCGTTGCCCGACCAAATGCGTCTATTGATGGGTGATGCCATAAATCACGACACCATGAAAGAGGTGATGGGTGATGCCAGCGCAGGTGATGTGCTGAAAAGCTATGACGACAAGGCCATTGCGGCGTACCTGAAGTCCCAGGATGTAGAGGTGAAAAATGGTGCAAAAACACCTGCATTGCTGCAATTGGTTGAAGCTCTTCACGCATGAACTATCTTGAACTCTGCCAGCGGGTTGCACGTCGAGCCGGTGTATCGGGAAGCCATACGGCCAAGCCTGATACCGTGGTTAATCAAACAGGCCGAATGGCGTTGGTTTGTGAGTACGTGGCAGAGGCATCAAGAGAGGTTGAAACCGAGTGGGATGATTTTACGTTTATGCGCCGTGAGATTGATTTTCAGGTAGCGGCTAACTTGCAATCTACTGATCCAGCAATTATTCACTCAGATATAGAGCGAATTAACCTCACTACATTGACAGTCAGGGACGATCAATCACGCAGCCCGTTAACGCCTGTTCCGTGGACCGAGTACCGCACACAGCGCGTGATAAGCATAGATACCAGTGACATGCTGCCTACTGCGTTCGCGATTGACAACGCAGGCATTATCCATTTTATACCAGTATCGTCCCGTGACTTTGTGTTGCGAGCAGAGGTGGTGTTGAAGCCCAAAGAATTAGCGAGCGATACAGATGTTCCACACGTTCCATCTGACTATGCATGGTGCATCATTCACAAGGCTCGCATGATGTACTACGAAGAGGATGAAGCTTGGCAGCTCTACGAGGCAGCAGGGCGTCGATATCGCGAATGGATGGATCGGCTAGAGGATAAGTTCCTGCCAGAGAATAGCCATGGTCGAACGCAGACCGCTGAGACTTCTATGGTCATGAGTTGTCTATGACCGACCAACTCAAAGCCATACCGTTTAGCACCGGCTTGAATGAGGTTGTATCGGACCTTAATGCCAAAGCCAGCGATATACGCCGATCATTGAATTATTCACGCCAGGCCGAAGGTGGTTATGAGTGGATAGGTGGTCTGGCTAAGTGGTCGGGCAGGGATATTACGCGCGATTTATCCAGCATCACCGCCATAGAGGTGTCGCTGGTCTCTACGAATCTTGGTCTACTAAGTGCTGAACAGTTGTCGAGTGTTGAATTCCAGTATCTAAGCTTTGTTGTTCGTCAAAATTCAGTGATCCACTTTGTTCAAAAAAACAGATCAACTGACATGTTCCAAAAGCTCACGTATCTGGATACAGGGTTTCAGCTGCTAGACGACAACCCCGTGCTGACCGACGCCGAGATAGAGCAAGGCCAGGACGGCATATTCGGTGAGCCACGCGTACTCAACATACAGCCAACGGGTGACGGCGACATAAAGCTCCTGCACGAAAACGCAGGGTTCTTGTATGCCGTTCGAGATAGTGGCTCTGATTCAATTGTTCAGCGCTCACTACCTAACAGTGGATGGCGAACGATAGGCACCATTCCAGGTGCTGCGAGCGATTCAGCGCGGTGGGAGGCTTACGCATACACCTTCGCAGGACAGCCGCCCACGCTGTTTATCGTCAACGGAGTAACCGAGGCTTGGAGTGCTGAATATGTGGCTGCAGGTGATCCGCCGTTAGCGGTAATTGATGATGGCGTGACGCAATATCCGACGCACGTCATAGTGCATCAAAACCATTTGTTTCTATCATTTTCTGGTGGTCGCATACTGCATTCAAATCTGGGTGATCCGAACAATTTTACGGCGCTGGGCGGCGCTGCAGAGTTGTCAGCGGGCGATGAGATAACAGGATTTCAAATACTGCCAGGCGACTCGCTTGGCATCTTTTGCGAGGATCGCATTCGTATACTACAAGGCACGTCTGCAGCTGATTGGGGGCTACAGGATTATTCAGACGAGGCGGGCGCTATCGCCGGTACCATTCAGAACATGCCGACCTCGATATTCGCTGACAAGCGCGGCATTACAACGCTGGCATCTTCTGACGCATACGGTAGCTTTAAAGACAAAACACTGACCCAGCAGACTGATCCGACATTCCAATCAATTCGACGTAATGCGATTTTGTTCTCAAGCGTGAATCGCGCTAAATCACAGTACCGGCTAATCAACCAAGATGGCAGGGGCTTGTATCTTACGTTTAACGGTAGCTCTCTAGTCGGTATCATGGAAATCGATCTGGGCCTGCCAATCACAGCCATGGGCACCTTGCGCGGATCTAACGATCAGGTATATGTCGCATCAGGTGGCTGGGTATACCAGATGGATTACCCGTCTGCCTTGTACGATCACGAGGTGGAAGCGTTCATTGAGCTTGTCGATCACCATTACGGCAACCCACGACAAAAGAAACGATTCTCTCAAGTGAATTTAGATATTGTGGGTGATCCTCGAACTGTGTTGACGGTGGCTAATTTGATTGATGGCGGTCAAGACTTTTATGAGGATAACGTACCAGTCGATTTCAACAATCTATCGAGATCCGGCGAGCGCTATCGTGAAGACTTGCTATCGCGGTACTCGCAGCGTTTCGAGGGCACTGCCTACCTGTGTGGTTCTGGCGTCTCTCAATCTATCCGAATAACGAACAAATCCAAACACGCGCACAGCATTAAATCAGCTGTTGTGCACTATCGATCAAGAGGACAAAAACGATGATGCCATCCATGAATGATCGTAGTGGGCTGATCACAGAGGGCCACGCACAATCAAGCAGGGTGCCGCGACAGCCACAACAACAATCCATGCCGCAGACGCAGATCCAAGCCAATGCAGCGCCATCCGCGCAACTGGCAGGCCATCAAACCAGTATCGGCTCTGACTCGCTGGTCGAGAATCGACTGACCGGCTTGCTCAATAGCGACAACCCGTACATGCAGCAAGCAGAGACACGCGGATTGCAACAAGCTAATGCGCGCGGCCTGATCTCATCATCACTAGCGGTCGGTGCTGTTGAGGGTGCACGCATCAATGCAGCGCTTCCAATCGCACAGCAAGACGCATCGTTGTACGGTCAGAGCAATCTGCAGGATTCAGCCTATACGCAGCAAGGCAATCTGAATACGCAGACCTACCAGAACACATCGAATCTGAATAATCAGCAAGGCCAAATCAATTCACAACTAGCATCCCATCAGGGTCAGATCAATAGTCAGTTGAACGAGCAGAGCGCAGCTACCCAGTTTCAGAATCAATCCAGCTTGCAGGCTCAATCATCTATCCAGTCTATGCAGAACCAATTAGCTGTGACGATTGGCAATATACAGACAGACCCAAACATGAGTCCACAGCAGCGCGACGACGCTATTCAAACACAGCTAAGTATCCACAATGCCGCTGTCGCTGCGACTACGCGAGCAGGCCAGTTGGCTACCAGTAGCTTTATCTATATGGATCGTAGTACGCAGCCAAATGTAGGCGCACCAGAAGCTACAGCGGTTGCAGGACAGCCGCGTCCAGGCGATCCGCGCTACGACCCGACACGACCAGCGCACCGACAAGATAGAAACATCTACGATGAGCGTGACTGATGGTTAGAAAGGCTAAATATTCAGACGCACACGCTATCAAGGGATTGGTACGCAAGGCATGGGCATTAACACCTTACGGTCATCTGCCAATATCCGATGTAAAGCTATCCAGAACAGTGCATGAATATCTAACGCATCAGCGATCACGAATATGGGTATCAGAGATTGATGGTGAGGTTAAGGGCATGTTGGCGGGCTCTGTTGGTCAGCTCGAAGTCTCTGAGTGCTTGGGCGCAACGGACAGTATTTTTTACTGTCGAACTGGTGAAGGTCCAGAGTTGATACAGCGCTATGTTAAGTGGGCGAAAAATCAAGGCGCTGAGGTGGTCGGCATGTGTGTGTCGTCTGGTAACAAGTACGCGGATAAATTAATCAGTTCATCAGGCTTTAAACGGGCTGGTGGGAATTTCTATTGGAGTGATGATGAGTAATCCAGTCAAGAAGCTGAAGAAGAATTTCAAGAAGATTGTCAAAGCGGTGATTATCGCAGCTGTGGTGTTTGCAGCCTTCCCTGTTATTGCTGGAGCCTTGGGCGCTGGTGCCGGAGCGGCGGCGGGCACAGGCAGTCTCGCAGCGGCGGCGGGCAGTACAGCGGCCATAGGGGGCGCAGGTGCGGGTGCGGGATTGGGGGCAGCTACTGCAGGCGGGGGATTGATAAGCTCGATGGGCTCCGGCCTTGCATCGGTAGGCGGTGCCATCAAAGGTGCAAGCCCGCTGGTCAAAATGGGGCTAATCCAAGCCGGTGGCCAGATGCTAGCAGGTGCTATGACACCAGAACCGCAGACAGCAGCGGAACAACACGCTGATATGTTGGCCGTGCAGCACAGCCAGCCATCCCAGGCACGAAGCTTTAGCGCGCAGCCTACCAATGGGTATATATCGCCACAGGTCGGCGTACAGAGCCAACCACAATCACAATCACAATCTCAGGCACCGCGTGCTGTTGCTCGTGTCAATCCTGCAACTGGACTATTCGAGCGAGCATGATGAATCAAACCGGTGGCGGATTGATCACCAATTCACGAACACAGCAACCT
>NZ_CAKZKO010000069.1 GCF_937123705.1 uncultured Paraglaciecola sp.
CCGAGATCTACACTCTTTCCCTACTAGAAGCTCTTTCTATCTGTTACATATTTCATCTTTCATTTCTTTAAATAAGTTATTTATATCAATAGCTTATCATGTCGCGGGATGGAGCAGTCTGGTAGTTCGTCGGGCTCATAACCCGAAGTTCAAGGAAAGCGGCTCCCGCAACCAACTAAAATCAGTCTAGTTTGGCCACAGTGTTGTGTTCATAGAGTCGATAAAAACCCAGTTGGGCGATGTTATTGTCTTCATCAATTAATCCAAGTGAAAGCAAAGCCAGTTGATGTGCGCCTATTGCTGCTCCCGCTAACGACGCGTTATCCGGAGCCTGACTTAATTGAATGTTTATGTTTGGTAGAGCCTTGTTAAGTTGTGCGACAATGGCAAAATAACTTGTAGGATCAGCGGCAATTGGCCCACCTAATATCAACGTTTCGGGGTGTGTTATTTGGCACGTTAAACGAATTGCCTCATTTATTTCTTCAACCAGTTGCCTGTCTAAATTTCCCGATTTTAATAGGGCGTTATTGATTGTCATCCCCTGATAGCGGCTTTCCAATAAATGCTTACCGCTTTTTAGCGTTACATAGCCAATTTCTCCTGCCATGCCGTTGTCTCCTCGAATTAGAGTGCGCTCAAAAAACAGTCCGCAGCCAATGCCTCGTCCAAGAAATACGTAGATGAAATTGTCCAATTGGGTCATCTCTCGTTCAGACAGGGTTGCCCAATTTACATCGTTGTCGATTACAACGGAGCAATGAAATGCATCTTCAAGTTGTTGGATAAAATGGATGTCTTGGGCAACTGGAAATGGAGAGTTGGGCATTCTCACGACACTGCCATCTTTTGGGTGAATAGGATCGGCAACAGATAGGCCAATAGATAATAAAGGTGGTGTTGTATTTATCATTATTCCTTTAATGGCGGTCAGTAAATCCTTTGTATATTCGGCTGAAGTTCGTCCTTCAGAGTAGGTTAAGTGACGAGACTGACATTCATTTCCTTGTAAGTCGGACAGTGTCAATTGTATGGAAACATCGTCGAGCACAATGGCGAGTGATGCACCACGTTGTTTATTTATTTCGTACAGCACTGAGGGTCTTTTTGATGACTTGGTGTCCTTTTTGTGGCATTCGACAATCACTTGGCGTGCCAGAAGCCGTTGTGCTGACTCTGAAATGGTGGGCTTAGATATTCCTGTTTGACTAGCAATTGCGGCTCTGGACAGTACGCCTTGATGGCGAAGACAGTCAATAAAGGCGCGGTCGGTATTTATCGCTAAACTGCTAGGTTTATGTGCAATTGTCTTTGGCAATGAGGTTGTCCTTGATGTTGATAAAAAGATTTTACTTTACTTGAAGGTTGCTCAAGGTTAATCTGATTTAACAAGTTAGGAAACTTTACTTATTTATTTTGAGGTGTGCCATGACAACAATAAAAAAGCTCCCATATTCCTCGCATAGCGTATTACCAAGTGATGTGCAGCGGTCCATACGAGAAATGAAAGTCAAATGGCGAGAGTCAATCGGAGACGTGCCTGCGTTGATGGCGACAATTATGGCGGACTTAGAAAATGAGATTGAAGACATCGAACGCAGTCAGGCTCAAGGAAAGAGTGTTTGGCCAGAAATAACCTACGAACAAATTCACAGGCAAACGGTGCCAGAGTCAATAACAGCGTTGATCAAAAAACGGGGATGCGCAGTTATTCGGGGGCATTTTTCACCTGAACAAGCTCAGCAGTGGGACGAGGCTTTGGTGGAGTACGTAGAGATAAATGATTTCGACAACCAATATCGTGGCCCAGGCGATGATTTTTTTGGAACATTGAGTGCGTCGAGACCAGAGATTTTTCCCATTTATTGGTCACCTTCGCAAATGGAGGCTCGACAAAGTCCTCGCATGCATGAAGTGCAATGCTTTTTGAATGGATTCTGGAAAGTTGAATCCGAAGGGCGGCGATGGTTCGATCCAGCGGTGAGCTATATTTACCCTGACCGTGTACGTCGCCGTCCACCGGGGACAACGTCAAATGGTCTTGGGCCTCATACCGATTCTGGAGCATTGGAACGTTGGTTATTGCCCGCTTATCAGCGGGTATTTCGTCACATTCTGGCTGGTCAATGGCTTTCTGCTCGGTCGGGAATATGCCCAGCAAGTTGCAATCCGCCATATCCCTGTAAAAGACGCCAGAAACTTCCGCCGGGCCAATCGCGGCCAGATCTGGATGCTTGGTGCGGTTCTGGCTGTCCCCTTGTCGATCCCGCTGATCAATCTGTTGATACCGATAATCGGGGTCGCGGCCTATACCCATCTGTTCCACCGGCTGGATAAAGCGCGCACAAGGTAAGCCGCAATCCATGCCGGACAGATGCAGGCAAGCCCTTTGCCACAAGCGCCAAATCAGGCATCTCGTGGCGCGGAACGCGCCTCAATTTGGCAAGCGTCGCAGCGCTCAGCCTTCGGGGTTCATCCGGTTGAAGATATCAAAATACTCGATCTTCAGGATACCCGACATGATGATGCCACAGATAATGGCCCACAAAATGGTGGTCACAATTGTCACCCAGATCAGCTTTTTCTTCATCATCGCGTCTTCGGGTGCCGAAGCCGGCGTGCCGGGCACAACGTCTCCTGCTTCGCTCTGACTGCGTTCACCGATGGGCAGTGCCACAAACAGGGCCAGAAACCACAGAACGGCATAGATGACGAGTGATGCGGTTATGGTCATCAGACCTGTTCCAGTTCTATCAGGGTTCCGTTGAAAGCCTTGGGATGC
>NZ_CAKZKO010000070.1 GCF_937123705.1 uncultured Paraglaciecola sp.
CAAACACCGAGGCCATCGCCACACCTCCGGGTAGACTTTTAAGCCATACTCGTGCCGCATGATAAATATCGGTAGTAATCCCTGTGTGATACGCAATATGACCCAGCAGCACAAATAACGGGATCATGCTTAAATCATAAGAATGCACTAAATCGAAAGTGTTAGATGCAACCATAGTTAAGGTTGGCGCCACTGCACTTACTATGTCAAAACCACCATGGCGCATGGCAAAAAACAACAAAATAAATACCGAAGATACCCCAGCTAAACTAAATGCAATGGGCACCCGCAAAACCAATAACAGCATAGTGCAAGCAAAACCTATAAAGCCAAGTATTAAAGGATCCATCAGTTACCCTCAGCACTGGTATTGTGGTCTGCTTCGGTTCTTTTAAGCAGATACTCGGTATTGCCAGACCATGCAGCTTTAAAGTCGGCTATTAAAATAACCAGAAGCCGAATAATAAACAGTGCCGCGCCTGCAAAAAAGGCTAAACGCCCCGGCCATTCTGGTAGTTCTAACTCACCAAAAAAGTATGCGCCACTGCTAGCAGCATGAAAAAAACTCTGCCACGCGGCCAGTGCCAAAGGCAGTAGAATAATAAAGCTAATCAAAGAGCCCATCGCTAACATCCATAGCTGGCTGTGTTTACCTAATCGTTTGAATAAAAAATCTATGGTGATGTGACTATATTCTGCAGATACGTAAGCTAAAGGTAAAAATATCGCGCCGACCATAAGCTCTCGAACAATCACCACATCGTCGGTCACGCCCCAACCAAATAGGTTTCGAGTGACAACGGTAAGGGTAATCATTAATCCCAAGGCCACAATGCATAAACCCGCTAGAAGCAACGCACCTTGTTCTATTTTCTTCAACATAAAGCGCCTCTATTTTGTTAGCGTTGCCATGGGTAGCCTTGGGTGTCTCGTTCTTGACTGAACTTAGTTAACGCATTTTTGTAATTTTCGATCATACCCTTGCCATCAAAGCCACTATCTTCGGCTTCTTGCTGCCATTTTTTGATGTGATGCTGACTAGCGGTATAGAGCATTTTGGAATCGCCTGGCGATAAATTAATGATCTCTAACTTACGTCCATCTATACCTTGTGAGAATTTCTGCTCGGCGACTAAATCAGACTGCATCACATTTTGCCCATGGTAATCGATAAAATCAGCGCCCACTTCATTAAGCACGGCTTGTTGCGAAGGACTTAATCTGGCAAGCGCATCTTGATTAATAAAGATTCCTAAACCGGTATAAGTGCCCCAATTCAATTTAGTTAAGCTGTTTGTCACTTCGTGCTGTTTGAGCGCCAACGAAGCATTCATATATCCCAAACTGCAATCTATCAAACCATTGTCTAACCCTTGGTAAGCCTCGTAGATACTCATACTCACCAAATTAGCCCCAAAATCGCTAAACACTTTGCCAAAAGTGCCAATGCCACGAATTTGCTTACCTTTAATATCTGCGACTGTTCGCACCGGATCGCCTTGGCACAACATGATGACATTAGAGAGCATATAAGAGGTGACAAACACTAAATTTTGCTTCGCCAAATGTTGTGACACTGCTGGCGAGCGCATATGTTCAAAATTAGCTTTTAGCCCTACCCAAGGATCAAGGTTTTCAAAGGGCAAGTTGGTCAAAGAAAACGCCACCATTTCTTTTAAAAAATAATCAGGAATAATGGTCCCCATATCCACAACGCCAGCCGCTACCGATTGCCTTGCCGCATTCGACTTAAATAACGCACCGCCCCACATGATGTTGATTTTTAGATCGCCACTAGAGCGTTTTTCAACTTGCTCTGCAAACCATCTAGTAGCAGCCGCACGAGAACCACGATTCGGGCCAGGTTCACCATAGGTAAGTACTGTTTCTGCAACAGCAGGAGCAGTACTCAAAGAAATAATGAATATCGTTCCTGCAAAAATTTTAATCACGTTGCGCATACTTTTGGCTCATTTGGTTTTGCTATTAGATCGCGTTTTAGGGTAATACACTTCACTTAACCAACTACTCTATTTAACAGTGGATTCCCGATAAAGACGTTCGGGAATGACAAATTGATGGATTGCCGTCATTGCGGCAGTCTTTTATCCGAAATCCAGTTTTATGGCTTTTACCTTATTAATTCATCAAACATTTAGCTGCACCGCATTAGATTTTAAGGGGTTATTTTTTATTCCTTGCCGCTTGAGACTCTTCACTTTGCAATAATTCTCCAAAAATCATTAATTCGTTTCCAATAATATTTTTGAGTTGAGTGTGTTGTGACGCTTTAAGCAATTTTTTGGTGACTCGTAACGCATTTTGAGGTTTTTGAGTCAGGGCTTTGGCTTTATCTAATGCAAAATCCAAGACTTCTGACACATCAAGTTGTTGATTGACTATGCCCATTTCGATGGCTGTTTGGGTATCAAAAGCTTCACCAAGCATCAACACTTCTGCAGCTTTTCGATGACCGGCTAATTGCGGGATCAGTAAACTTGAGCCACCTTCTGGGCAGGCTCCCAAATCCACAAACGGCATTTTAAACAGGGTTTCTGACGCATACACTAAATCGAAGTGCAGCAACATAGTGACGCCTATGCCAATTGCGACACCTGATACTGCGCCAACAATAGGTTTAGGGTACTGATGCAACGCAAATAACAAGTCTGCTGCAGGTGACGGTTCGTTTGCGTGTCTACTATTAAAATCATTAAGGTCATTGCCTGCGGTAAACGCGTCTTGGGTGCCATGAACCAACACCACTTTAACGCTGTCGTCAGAAGCGCTGTTTTTAAATGCATTGGCCATTTCTGCATACATCAAACGGCTTAAGGCGTTCTTTTTGTTAGGGCGTTCAATGCTTATATGTAAAATTTCGTGCTCTTGGCGAATAACAATATTTCCCGAAGAAGTCATATTCATATTTCCTTTGGCATTAATTAGGGGGTTGTTAGTGTATGTAAACGAGATAACGCGGTGTCATACTCTTTTTTAAAACGTGCCACTATAGTGGCGACATCTGTAACATCTGCAATACTGCCTAAGCCTTGACCTGCACCCCAAATATCTTTCCACGCTTTGGACTTATTGCTTCCTTCTGAGCCAAATTTCATGGTGCTTTTATCACCCATTTCTAAAGCATCAGGATCTAGGCCGGCATTGGCAATACTGGGTTTAAGATAATTGCCATTTACTCCGGTAAACAACGAGCTATACACAATATCTTTGGCGCTGTGTTCCACTAACATATTTTTGTATTCTGGCTCGGCATTGGCTTCTTTACTGGCAATAAAGCGAGTGCCTATATAAGCAAAGTCGGCGCCCAGCGCTTGAGCGGATAAAATAGAATCGCCATTGGCAATCGAGCCTGACAAGGCAATCGGTCCATCAAAAAATTGTTTGATTTCACTGACTAACGCAAACGGACTTAAAGTTCCAGCGTGGCCACCTGCACCAGCACACACCAACACTAAACCATCTACGCCCGCTTCAATGGCTTTTTGAGCGTGGCGAATATTAATCACATCATGAAAAATAATGCCGCCATACCCATGAATACGTTCGACTAATTTGGGATCTAATGCCCGTAAACTAGTGATGATTACTGGCACTTTATGTTCGATACAGGTGTTTACATCTTCTTCTAAACGGTCGTTACTTTTATGCACAATCAAGTTAACCGCATGGGGCGCTACTTTAGCCACGGGATTGGCTGCTTGATACTGATCAAGCTCGGTTTTAATGGTGGTTAACCACTCGCCCAATAATGGTTGCGGACGAGCATTTAATGCCGGAAACGATCCCACTACCCCAGCCTTACATTGGGCAAT
>NZ_CAKZKO010000071.1 GCF_937123705.1 uncultured Paraglaciecola sp.
AACCCATGTTGCAGGCCGGTCTTCATAGAAGCGATTCTCGCTACAGCCCATATGACGCTGAATTACACACAGATGCTGGATTGTATGGGGCTAAATGTGCTGGACGAGTGGATTTAGAGCGTTTTATTGCCGAGAAATACCGCCAGATTCACAATGCCCAGTTGAACGAATATTTACCCCTGCTCTTTGGTGTCCGCCACAACACGGAATTGGTGGGTGCCGTCGGCATGAGGCCTGGGCTGTATCGGCCCATGTTTCTGGAACAATATCTGGATTTACCTATTGAGCAGCAGGTGGCTGCTTTTTCAAATCAGCCCGTTGATCGGTGCTCGCTGGTAGAAATTGGTAATTTGGCGATTGCTCGCAAAGGGCACGGGCCGCTCCTGATGGTAATGATGACTGCGGTTTTGGCAGAAGCCGGGTATGAGTGGATGGTCTTTACCGTTACGGAGCAGGTCGAACGGTTGATAGGCCGTCTGGGGTTCAAACCTCATTACCTGAAGAGCGCAGAGCCTGATCGACTGGTGGGGGATCAATCGCTCTGGGGCAGCTATTACGAGAATAACCCTCGCGTTATGGTGGGCAACCTGGAAACCGCTATGGCCGTGATAGCTGAAAATGAGAAGTTATCCGAATGGGTGTCACAGCAAGGCAACCAAATAGCCAGTTTGGCAGACTCTCTAAGAGACTACCGTCGTTTGAGGTCAGAATAGATGTCTGGTGTGTTGAAGCGATTGGGTTTTATCTCCAGCCTGATACCTGAGGGGGCGATAGCCCTCACGTCAGGTGACTACCGGGTTACCTATAATGAGCTGTTAGATAAGGTGAAACAGCGAATCAAATGGTTACGTAATATCAAGTCCCAGGTAGTCGCATTGCACTCAGGCAATACGGCAGAGTGGGTGCTCATTGATCTGGCTTGCCAGGAATTAGGATTGGTTTTTATACCGCTCCCCGCATTTTTTACCGCCAACCAAATTCAGGGTTGTCTTCGTCGAGCTGGCGTTGATACGTTGTTGAGCGATCAGCCAGTGCTACCCGACTTCATTGATAGCCAGTTTTCTTCCACGCCCTATTTTGAACACTTAGCGTCGATAAATGCCATTCATGTTTGGCGAAACGCTCATGCACGGGGTGCAGATTTACCCTTAGCGACTCAAAAAATCACCTTCACATCTGGTTCGACGGGAAACCCGAAAGGTGTTTGTCTAAGTACGGAACATCAGTGGCGAGTAGCGCAGTCTCTGGCAGATGCCATTGGTATCCGTTACCCAAAACATCTATGTCTTCTACCGCTGAGTACATTACTTGAAAACATCGCGGGTGTTTATACACCGCTATTGTGCGGTGGAGAAGTCGTCATACCCTCGGATCACGAGCGAGGCATGTTAGGCAGTTCCGGTATTGATGAGCAGGCACTCCTAAATTGCATCAATCGTATAAAACCTCATTCACTAATTCTTGTACCCCAGCTTCTGACATTACTGGTTCAGGCTTGCCTTAAGGGCTGGCAATCACCTGAGACGATTAAATTTATTGCTGTAGGTGGCGGCAAGGTATCCCCACAACTGATTCAGCAGGCCAGACAATTGGGTTTGCCTGTGTATCAGGGCTACGGCTTGTCTGAGTGTGGCTCAGTGGTCGCCTTAAACACACCAGCCCATGACAGCGTTGATTCTGTTGGCCAGATTTTACCTCACTGTGAGGTGGCTATTGAAAACAACCAAGTCGTTGTAACGGGCTCAGTACACCTCGGTTATATGGAAGATTCGTTAACTTGGTATCCCGAGAAGGTTCATACCGGCGACGTTGGGCGATTACAGAATGGATTTCTCTCCATCGATGGTCGCAAGAAAAATATTTTAATCACCAGCTTTGGCCGAAATATCAGCCCGGAATGGATTGAATCCGTGCTGATGGCAAAACCACTGTTTAGCCAATGCGTTGTATTGGGTGATGCGAAACCTTTTCTCGTTGCGCTGGTCAGTGCACCCATGTCGGTGGACGATGATGTCATTGCCAGCTGGGTAGAAACCTGTAATCAAACGCTACCGGATTATGCCAGAGTTGGAGATTGGCTGCGTACTACGGATCGCGAATTACAGCCCTGTATAACCGCCAATGGTCGCCCCCAAAGAGAACAGATTAAGTCACAGTTTAATGAACGCCTGAATCAGTTGTATCAAAACAACGATGGCACTTCTTTGCAATTTGGTTAGAGGATAAACGATGGTTTTTTTTCAACGATTACAGCAGGAAACAGAAACAGAACGTAACTATTTGATGTCAGCACCGATCATTGCGAATTGCTTATCAGGTGAGATTAGCTTGAATGATTACGTGGCATTTTTGCAACAGGCCTATCATCACGTCAAGCATACGACACCGTTGTTGATGGCGACCGGCGCTCGGTTACCTGAAAGCAAGGAGTGGTTAAGAGAAGCCGTGGCTGAGTATATCGAAGAAGAGCTCGGCCATCAGGAATGGATATTAAACGATATCGAAGCCTGTGGATTTGACAAGGAAAAAGCCCGAAGAAATCCGCCAAATCTGTCGACTGAACTCATGGTTGCTTATGCCTACGATACGGTCAATCGGGTAAACCCACTTGGCTTTTTTGGCATGGTTAATGTGCTAGAGGGGACGAGTATCAAAATTGCTGATTTGGCTGCGGATAAGATTCAAGGCGTATTAAATCTTCCCGCCAATGCGTTCAGCTATTTACGCTCTCATGGTTCATTGGATCAAGATCATATCAAGTTCTATGAAGGGTTAATGAACAGGGTTGAAGATTCAAGTGAGCAGGATCAAATTATTCATTCATCAAGGGCGTTTTACTACCTCTATGGGAATATATTTAGAGAGTTATCGCCGGATCAGGCCATGGCCATTGCAGCATGAACATAGTGCTTTCTGGGAGCATGACAGCAAAGTATCTTGCAGCAGTTATTTTGGCGTTCTCGGCTCTAAATGTCGTGGCTGACGATGAATCTATCGTTTACCAAAAGGAGTGCTTGGGGTGCCATGTCGGTTCGACAAGTAACAGTGATGTTACCGGTCCGCCGTTAGGCGGTCTGGCGGACAAATACATTTTACGTCAACTTAAAGCATTCAAGCATGGCTGGCGTGGGGCAGGGCACCCGGCTGCACGAACAATGTCTGATGCTGTTGCTAGCTATAGTGACGAGGAATTGAAAGACATTTCCCATTGGGCATCCAGTATTAAAAGTGATAAACACTTTGATTATTTGTTAGGGAAAGGTAGGGATGGCTATCAGCTATACGGCGATAAATGTAAAGGCTGCCACGACAGCGTCATAGGTCGATATATGACCGGAAGCCCAAAAATTAGTTATTTAGATACTGACTATATCATCCGGCAACTTCATTTTTTCGATGAGGGCTTTCGTAACTTTGATCAACCAACCAAGCATCAACTGAAAATGCAAACGGTTGTTAAGTCTTTAACAGATGATGAGCTCGAGGTGTTAACCCGTTTTATTGCCAACGCTTCCCTTGATAAATATGAGAACCTTGATGACTAGACAATTTCAAAAGCTTGTACTGACCGGTGCAACAGGTGGTATTGGAGCGGCTATTGCTTCGGTGTTAGATCGCGAAGGCTACAGCTTATTATTAACAGGCAGGAACGAGGAAAAGCTTAGCGGGCTGAAAAGTACCTTGATTGAAGGCCAGCACCAACAGGTACTGGCAGATCTGACAACCTCAGAGGGCATCGCTACGCTAAAAGCCGCAGCGAGTGATTTTAATGCCTGCGGGGTGATTAATTGCCTTGGTGTTAACGAGTTAGTGATGCTCAGTGACTTCGATAGTGAGGATGTCACCACTATGTTGTCGACGAATCTGCAGGCGCCTATACAAGTTTGTCAAACATTGCTTCCGTTACTTGAGAGTCAGTCAGAAGCGGTGATTGTTAATGTAGGGTCGATACTGGGCAGCATCGGTTATGCGGGTTCCAGCATTTACTGTGCGAGTAAATTTGGTCTGCGAGGATTTACTGAGTCATTACGTCGGGAACTGAGTGATACGAAAGTACGTGTGATTTACCTGGCACCAAGAGCTACCAATACCGCCTTGAATACGGATGCGATTAACCAAATGAATCGTGAGCTTGGTAACGCCGTTGATGAACCGGGATATGTGGCCCAAGAATTAGTCGGCATACTGAGGAGCGGTAAGTCTGCCAGCCGGTATTTGGGCTGGCCAGAGTCTTTCTTCGTGAAGTTGAATAGCCTGTTTCCCCAGCTAGTAGATAAAGCGCTGTCAAAACAATTGGTCACGATAAAGCGTTATTGTGATGTTAATAAAACTGAACAATCCCTGTGTAAACCTGGAGGTGTATCATGATTCGAATCAAAGTGGCATTAGGTATAGCTGCACTCATACTATCAACTACGAGTATGGCTGAGTCCCAGAGTGAAGCCGTCGAGTATTTACAAAAACAATGGGCGATTGACAACTACCAGTTAACCGAGAAGGCCCAAAAAGAAGGGTTTGAAGCCCTTATTGAGCAAGCGGATCAAAAAATATCGGAGTACCCCAATTCGGCGGAGTTGTATATCTGGCGAGGTATCATAAACTCAACCTATGCCGGTGCTAAGGGCGGCCTGGGGGCATTGAAGTATGCCAAATCGGCCAAAGCTGATCTGGAAAAGGCTCTGGAATTGGATGCTGATGCATTGCAGGGATCAGCCTATACCAGCCTGGGGACACTCTATTTCAATGTGCCGGGTTGGCCTATAGGTTTTGGTGATGATGATAAGGCCGAAGCGTTATTGAAAAAAGCACTGTTAATCAACCCTGAGGGTATAGACCCGAATTATTTCTATGGCGACTACCTGCGGAGCGAGAAACGCTATGCTGAAGCCAGAGATTATATGGAAAAGGCACTTCAGGCCAAATCCCGTAAGGACAGGCCGCTGGCCGACGAAGGCAGAAGAAAAGAAATACGACAGGCGCTATTAGATATCGAAAAACGTCTCTAGTGGCTATTAATAATGTGGATTATGGTGCCAGCAGTTGAAAGTACTGATTGTTGAAGATGACCCCGATTTGGCTGAGGGCTTGATAACAGCGTTAAAGAATGAAAACTTCATCGTGTTACATGCAGCGCTGGGAGAGGAAGCCAAAGTACGAATTACTCAATTTCAGCCCGGTATCATCATTCTGGATTTGGGGTTGCCGGATATGGACGGCCTTGAGGTACTCCAGTCTGTTCGGAAAACACATGCCGACATCGCAGTGCTGATATTAACCGCCCGAGGAGATTTAGATAACAAGGTTAAGGCGTTAGATCACGGTGCGGACGACTATCTGGCAAAGCCATTTGAAATGATGGAGTTGTTGGCCAGATTGCGGGCGATGTCGAGGCGTCTCAATACGTCTGACAGCAGTCAGATCCAAATTGGTGCGGTTGTTTTGGATATCGTTGCGCATACCTTATCCGTCAACGAACAGGAAATTCGACTGCCCAAGAAAGAGTACATGACCCTGAAGATTTTGATGGAAGAGGCGGGCCGGGTAAAAACCAAGTCCATGCTAGAAGAACATCTTTATGAATGGGGGGAGACTATTGGAAGCAATGCCATAGAGTTTCATATCAGCAACCTGAGGAAAAAGCTCCCGCCCGATTTTATCCAGACAATCCGGGGTATTGGCTATACGATAAAAAAGGCTGATACCTCCCAATGACATCCATTCGTCACTTCCTGATCATCATTATATTGTCAGTCGTTTGCTTGGGTAACTTCATCGCTGCTCTTCAGGGCTACCGGGATAGTTTAGCGTCGATAGACCGCATTGAGGAACAGCAGCTAGAAGAAAAGGCACACACGCTATCTACTCTGGTTAGTCACCAAACCAACATACCATCACACGTTTTTGGCGATGACACATTGTTTCAGGTCTGGCAACAAGCTGTCTTGCTTGCTAAATCACAAAATGCACCTGAAGCATCATTTTACAGTCAAGATGCCGGTTTTCATCTTCGAAGTTATAACGGTAACCAGTGGCTGCTATATCGGTATGAAGGGCAGAAACCCGATATAGATATTATTGTGGCGGCGAAGCATCGAGTCTATTCATCATTGACTGAAGATGTATTGATTCGGACGATACTGCCGATTATTTGGGTGCTACCCATTATCGGTCTTTTGGTATGGGGTGTTGTACATATTGGCCTTAAGCCGTTGAGACGGTTAGCAGCAAAGTTAGACTCTCGGGGCGCGAATGATTTTTCGGTGCTCAAGAGAGACCGGTATACGCGTGAATTACTGCCGATTATTAGCGCACTAAATGGGCTGTTTGGGAGATTGGGTGACGCCTTCGAGCGTGAAAAGCGTTTTTCAGCAGATGCTGCGCACGAATTGAGAACTCCCTTATCGGCGTTGAAAATTAATCTTCATAACCTGTCCAAGGAGCAAAAAGACAACCAAACCCTTCATTCCTTAAAGCGTACGGCTGATCGGATGGAGCACAGTATTGAGCAGCTGCTTGCGCTACATGAAGTGTCGATGGATATTGACGACAGTGTTATTGAAAAGATTAATCTACGTGAGGCTGCTCAGGACGTGATTGTGGAGGTTTATGATCAGTTAACCTTGAAGTCTCAGACAATTGAACTGATGGGTACAGATTGTTTCATTCATGGTCCGTTGCCTTCTATTGCGATTCTTTTGAGAAACCTGATCGATAATGCATCGAAGTATACACCTGAAAAAGGTGTTATTCGCGTGACCGTGGGCAGCCGAGCTGATCAAGCCACTCTTTTGATTGAAGATTCAGGGCCCGGAGTGCCTGAAGAAGAATATGAGCGTGTACTTGATCGGTTCTACCGGGTGGGGGGCGACCACAACCAATCGAATGTGCGTGGCAGTGGGCTGGGCTTATCCATCGTTTCTGACATTGTTCGAGTTCACAATGCGAACATTGTTATTTCAAGATCTCTGGAATTGGGTGGTTTAGCCGTCAAAATTTTATTTCCCTGGCAGGGAGAGAAGAAGTGTGAAGGGTGATTCCTATGAGTAAGTGGTGGCAGAAATACATTGGGTTAGCCATGATTTTCACTTCTGGCTCAGTGATGGCAGGTAAGCCGGTTTTTGAACTGGTCATTCGTGATCACTTATTCTATCCCGCTGAACTCGTGGTTCCTGCAGGAAAGAAAGTAAAACTACTGATCAGTAACGAGGATGATACACCGGAAGAATTTGAAAGTTATGAGTTGAATCGGGAAAAGGTCATTTTAGGGGGGAGGAAAACAGTGATTTTTATCGGCCCTCTTAAGCCTGGTGTATATCCGTTCTTTGGAGAGTTTAATATGAAAACTGCTCAGGGCAAGGTGATTGCCAAATAGGTAAACTATGTTACTGGAAATCATCATTATCGTACTCAGGGAAACTTTGGAAGCCAGTATTCTAATCGCGGTCTTGCTTTCTGTTAGCCGAAGCCAGGGTGTTAGATTTACCTGGGTACCTGCTGCACTACTTGCCGGTTTGGTGGGGGCTTTTGTATATGGCAGCAGCCTGGGTGAAGTTTCTGAATGGTTTGATTATGCAGGCCAGGAAGTGGTAAATGCCGGTTTGCAGTTTACGGTATACCTTTTGATTGGTGCGTTGATTTCGATCCAATGGTTGAGATTGGCCCGTTCAACACGCATTTTAAGAAACCTAATGTCAGTGATAGTTTTTGTTGTTCTTATTCGAGAAGGTGCTGAGTTATACATTTTTTATGGTGGGTTATTGCATAAAGAAGGTGTATTACTTAAGGCGCTAACGAGCGGATTTGTTGGGGTGGCGGTTGGATTAAGTGTAGGGACGATTGTGTTCTATTCACTAGTTATGGCAAATCAATCTAAGGTTAAATTATTTCATTCGGCGGTGTTGCTATTAGTGGCGGCTGGCATGGTGTTGCAAGCGACCCAATTGCTAATACAGGTTGATTGGCTTTCGTCGGGTGAGCCGTTATGGGACAGCAGTTGGTTTATCGCTGAGGCCTCTGTTATTGGGCAGATGGCTTATGCCATTTTCGGCTATGAGGCGACACCTTCACTGATTGAGCTCACCGCTTACAGTCTGTCGGTTGTTGGGATCGTGGCCGTGGCAGCGCTTGTAATTAAGTTTGAAAAAACAGTCACGCCATTTGAAGAGTATATAAAGTGAGCCAAAAGCTAGTCAGTATTTTTCTGTTTTTACTAACGCTACCTGTATGTTTTCAGTCTCATGCTGATGGTTCAACTATCGACAAGGTTTATCATCCTTATGTGCAATTGCTCGAAAAAGAAATTGAA
>NZ_CAKZKO010000072.1 GCF_937123705.1 uncultured Paraglaciecola sp.
CAGAAACGTCAATCGTTCCTTCAGAGCCTGTAAGATTCAAGTTCATTGTCTACCCCTCTCTTAGCGAGATTTAACTGCTGTTTGAAGAATGACGTCACCATCAACAGCGCCAGGAACCGCACCCTTAACTAGAATCAAGTTGCGTTCTGAATCTACGCGAACAACTTCTAGAGATTGTGTAGTTACTTGTTCAGCGCCCATGTGACCTGCCATCTTTTTGCCTTTCCAAACACGACCAGGTGTTTGACATTGGCCAATAGAACCAGGAGCACGGTGAGACAATGAGTTACCATGCGTCGCATCTTGCATTGAAAAGTTGTGACGTTTAATGGCACCTTGAAAACCTTTACCTTTTGATTGACCAGTTACATCAACCATAGATACGGCTTCGAAATCAGCAACTGTTAGCTCATCACCAACACTAATTTCTTTTTCGTCACCTGTCAGGCGGAACTCCCACAAACCACGACCAGCTTCAACATTCGCTTTAGCAAAATGACCTGCTGCTGCTTTGTTTACACGGCTCGCACGGCGAGAACCAACAGTAACTTGAATAGCTTGATAGCCATCAACCTCTGCAGTTTTCACTTGTGTAACGCGATTCGGTTCTACCTCGATGACGGTTACTGGCACGGATTGACCATCTTCAGTGAAGACTCTTGTCATACCGGCTTTACGTCCGACTAATTGAATAGCCATTTTATACCTCATTTGCCAGTTGTGTAAGGGGCTATCACCCGCTACGGCTGATCATTCCAGATCATTCCACTATTGTGCATAAGTCGACTGATAACCAGCCGATTCTCGCACCCCAATCTTTAGAAATTAACCTAAAGAAATTTGAACTTCCACGCCTGCCGCAAGATCTAGCTTCATTAAAGCATCAACTGTTTTTTCAGTTGGCTCAACAATATCTAGAACACGTTTGTGTGTACGGATTTCATATTGGTCACGCGCATCTTTATTTACGTGTGGAGAAATCAATACTGTATAACGCTCTTTACGAGTAGGAAGCGGAATAGGACCACGCACTTGCGCACCAGTACGCTTCGCTGTGTCCACAATCTCTTGTGTCGAAGCATCAATCAGACGGTGATCGAATGCTTTCAGACGAATACGGATTTTTTGGCTTTGCATTTCCAACTCCAAATACAGTGTTTTGATGACTTAATCATAATTTAATTAAGGCACCATCCTTTTTTTAAGGACGGCGAATAATAGCGAGCCTAAAACTGGTTGTCAAGTAACCAATAAAAACTAATGCGTTTTTAATAGTGACAAAAAAAGCCGCTTGTTATTCAAGCGGCCTTTTTAAAAACCAATTCAACAATAAGTATAAAACTTATTATTTGATGACTTTAGCAACAACACCAGCACCAACTGTACGACCACCTTCACGAATCGCGAAACGTAGACCTTCGTCCATCGCGATTGGGTGAATTAGAGATACAACCATCTGTACGTTATCACCAGGCATTACCATTTCTACGCCTTCTGGAAGCTCACAAGCACCAGTTACGTCAGTTGTACGGAAGTAGAACTGTGGACGGTAGCCTTTGAAGAATGGCGTGTGACGACCACCTTCATCTTTAGACAGAACGTATACTTCTGCTTCGAAATCAGTGTGTGGATTAATAGAACCAGGCTTAGCTAGTACTTGACCACGCTGAACGTCATCACGCTTAGTACCACGTAGTAGTACACCACAGTTCTCACCAGCACGACCTTCGTCTAGAAGCTTACGGAACATCTCAACGCCAGTACAAGTTGTTTTTGTAGTATCTTTGATACCAACGATTTCAACTTCTTCACCAACTTTAACGATACCACGCTCAACACGGCCTGTTACTACAGTACCACGACCTTGGATAGAGAACACGTCCTCGATAGGCATAATGAATGCACCGTCGATTGCACGCTCTGGCTCTGGAATGTAGTTATCTAGAGCTTCAACTAGTTTAGTTACAGCTGTAGTACCCATTTCGTTGTCATCTTGGCCGTTAAGAGCCATTAGAGCAGAACCTGGGATGATTGGAGTGTCATCACCTGGGAAGTCGTACTCAGATAGAAGATCACGTAGTTCCATTTCTACAAGTTCTTGCATCTCAGCGTATTCTTCAGTGTCCGCACCACCACAGTCTTCAGCTAGAAGGTCTGCTTTGTTTAGGAATACAACGATGTAAGGTACACCTACTTGACGAGAAAGAAGGATGTGCTCACGAGTTTGAGGCATTGGACCATCAGTCGCACCACAAACAAGGATCGCACCGTCCATTTGAGCAGCACCAGTGATCATGTTTTTAACATAATCGGCGTGTCCAGGACAGTCTACGTGTGCGTAGTGACGAGTTGGAGAATCGTACTCTACGTGAGACGTTGCGATTGTGATACCACGCTCACGCTCTTCTGGAGCATTATCGATACCGTCAAACGCTACCGCTGTACCGCCAAATACTTCAGCACATACGCGAGTAAGTGCTGCTGTTAGGGTAGTTTTACCGTGGTCAACGTGACCGATTGTACCAACGTTAACGTGTGGTTTACTACGTTCGAACTTAGCTTTTGCCATGATACATACACCTTATGATTAGTAAGTATGATGATTAAATTTAATTTTTAATGATCGCGTCTGCCACACTAGCTGGCGCTTCAGCGTATTTCAGGAATTCCATTGCATAGCTTGCACGCCCTTGCGACAAACTACGCACATCCGTTGCATACCCAAACATTTCGCCTAAAGGCACTTCTGCTCGAATAATTTTACCAGATACGGAATCTTCCATCCCCTGAACAAGTCCTCGGCGACGATTCAGGTCTCCCATCACGTCTCCCATGTACTCCTCAGGAGTTACAACTTCTACTTTCATCATGGGCTCAAGAACACAAGGTTCTGCATCTGCAGCACCTTTCTTCAAGCCTTGAGAAGCTGCAATTTTAAAAGCCATTTCATTAGAGTCAACATCATGGTAAGAACCATCGAACAATACCACTTTCAACCCAAGCAATGGGTAGCCAGCAATAACACCGTTCTTCATTTGCTCTGAAATGCCTCTTTCGACAGCTGGGATGTATTCCTTAGGAATAGCACCGCCGACAATCTCATTCACAAATTCCAAACCCTCTTTATCGGTTGGAATAAGCTTCATGACTACATGACCGTACTGTCCTCGGCCACCTGATTGCCGCACAAATTTGTGGTTAACTTCCACTTCTTTGCGAATTTTCTCTCGGTAAGATACCTGTGGTTTACCGATATTGGCGTCAACTTTAAATTCACGCTTCATTCGATCCACCAGTATATCTAGGTGAAGCTCACCCATACCAGAGATAATGGTTTGACCAGTCTCTTCGTGTGTCTCTACGCGGAAAGAAGGATCTTCCTGCGCAAGTTTACCAAGAGCCACAGCCATTTTATCTTGATCCGCTTGAGATTTTGGCTCAACAGCAACAGAGATTACAGGCTCAGGGAACTCCATACGTTCGAGAACAACAACATCTTTGCCGTCACATAACGTATCCCCTGTTGTCACATCTTTCATACCAATCAAAGCTGCAATATCGCCTGCGCGTACTTCTTTGATTTCTTCACGGTTATTCGCATGCATCTGAACCATACGGCCCACACGCTCTTTCTTGTGTTTAACCGAGTTGTACACTGCGTCGCCTGAACTCAGAACGCCAGAGTATACACGTATGAACGTTAACGTACCCACGAACGGATCCGTAGCAATCTTAAATGCTAAGGATGCAAATGGTGCGCTGTCATCCGCTTCACGAGCTACAACGGTCTCAGCATCCTCTAAGGTGCCTTCAATCGCTTTCACTTCTAGTGGCGAAGGTAGATATTCAACAACAGCATCAAGAACTGCCTGCACTCCTTTATTTTTGAATGCAGAACCACAGGTCACTAATACAACTTCGTTAGCTAGCGTACGAGCTCGCAACCCTTTCTTGATATCTTCAATAGACAGGTCACCTTCTTCAAGGTACTTATCCATCAACTCTTCATTTGCTTCCGCGGCGGCCTCGAGCATTTTTTCACGCCACTCTTCAGCAACGTCAACCAAGTCTGCAGGTACATCTTCAAGATCATAGGTCATACCCTGATCTTCTTCGTTCCACATAATGGCTTTCATACTCAACAAATCAACCACACCAGCGAACTCGTCTTCGGTGCCAATGTTGATTTGAATAGGTACTGCATTTGCGCCCAAACGCTCTTCAAGCTGCCCTACGACACTGAAGTAATCCGCACCTGTACGATCCATCTTATTGACGAACACCATACGAGGCACTTCATATTTGTTTGCTTGACGCCATACAGTCTCTGTCTGAGGCTGCACACCAGAGGATCCACACAACACCACAACGGCACCATCAAGTACACGCAAAGAACGCTCTACCTCGATAGTAAAGTCTACGTGCCCTGGGGTATCGATTATATTGATACGGTGCTGATCGAACTGCTGATTCATGCCACTCCAGAAGCAAGTTGTTGCTGCTGAAGTGATCGTGATCCCACGCTCTTGCTCCTGCTCCATCCAGTCCATGGTGGCCGCACCATCGTGCACCTCACCAATGTTGTGGGATTTGCCTGTATAATACAGGATACGCTCGGAACATGTGGTCTTGCCGGCATCAATGTGGGCCATGATGCCGATGTTGCGGACCCGGTCGAGGGAATACTTGCGTGACATAACTCGTTCTCTATGCTTGGACTATCAGGTGCTAAACGTTGTGGATTATCCCTGCGGCCGGAAACGACGCACGGATGACGGCTCGTCGGGACCGGTCTGCTGGTATCGGTAGAAGCGCGGAGGGGGAGAGACCCTTACCAACGGAAGTGCGAGAAGGCCTTGTTCGCATCGGCCATCCGGTGCGTATCCTCCTTCTTCTTGACCGTCGTCCCCTCACCGTTGGCTGCTGCGAGGATCGCGGCTGCCAGCCGGTTCTTCATCCCCTTTTCGCGGCGCTCGCGAGCGTAACGGATCAGCCAGCGGATACCAAGCGTCGTTCGACGCTCGGGACGCACCTCGGTCGGAACCTGGTAGGTTGCGCCACCGACACGCCGGCTCTTGACTTCGACGGCCGGCGAAACGTTGGCGATCGCCTTGCGAAAGACCTCAAGCGGCTCCTCGCCGGTCCGCTCACCGACAACGTCGAGAGCGTCGTAGAAGATCGCGCGTGCCACGCTCTTCTTGCCCTGCCACATCAGGTTGTTGATGAACTGCGCGACCGTTCGGTCGTCAAACTTCGGATCCGGCAAGATGTGCCGTTGTTCTGCGCGTTTCTTTCTCATACCGCTCGGACTATCCTTCTTCTTCGAATGATGTGTCTGCTCTGTTCCCGGATCACGCGATCGACGAGACCGGTTCGGACCGGCTGCAATATCAATGCGATATCACAATGACTCCGGGATTCGACCGATCAACTCTCGATCCGATCTAACTCTTCGGACGCTTCGTGCCATACTTCGAACGACTCTGGCGACGATCCTCGACGCCCTGGGTGTCGAGCACGCCGCGGACGACGTGGTAACGAACACCCGGGAGATCCTTGATCTTCCCGCCACGAATCAGGACGATCGAATGCTCCTGCAGGTTATGCCCCTCGCCCGGGATATATGCGGTCACCTCGATCTGATTCGTCAGGCGCACACGGGCGACCTTCCGCAGAGCCGAGTTCGGCTTCTTCGGCGTCGTCGTGTAGACGCGAGTGCAGACGCCGCGACGCTGCGGGCACGAATCGAGTGCGGGTGAACCACTCTTGCTCTGAATTTGCTTCCGTCCCTTTCGGACGAGCTGGTTGATTGTCGGCACGCTAAATCTTCCTGGTCTCTTCTCGTTCGGTATACTTGCGCTCTCTGACTCGATGCTATCGCAACCTTGACGATGCCTGATGGCAATCGCCGCCGATCGGCCGAGCAGATGTCGGCACGATTCAAGAGTCACGATTCATCCATAAACGGGGCATAGTGCGCCCGGGAACGGATAGCCTGCAAATATAGGCGTCCTTCGACCGGTCCGGCAAGTCGTCGGAGCGTTATCCTCATTACCGTTTGTGAGCAATCCCCGAGGTTTTGCTATCGTCCGACACGTCATTGACCGCACCAACGGTCCTCTGCACTACAGTCTGCGCCGTCATCCGAAGGCCCGTGGCCTGCGCATCCGGATCACCCCGTTCGACGGCGTGATCGTTACGATGCCAAAGTACCCGGGTCGATACCTTGATGTGGATCGATTCGTTCTGGAGAACGAAGAGTGGATTGCGGCAAAGCTCGAAGAGTGCGGGCTGGACAACACCGGCACCGTTGCACAAACACTCGATCTGAATAGTCCGATGTTCGTCGAAGGGCTGCCCTACCGGTTCGCGATCGGTTCAGTCGGGACACTCGAAGCAGGTGACTCCTCCGTTCGCATCGACGATGATGGTCAATTGATCCTACGCAATGCCGATGTGCGAGTCGAGAGGTTCGAGGAGAACCTTCGTGGCCTCCTCTTCGAAAGAGCAGGAAGTAGGATTAC
Organism: uncultured Paraglaciecola sp.; assembly: GCF_937123705.1. GTDB lineage: Bacteria > Pseudomonadota > Gammaproteobacteria > Enterobacterales > Alteromonadaceae > Paraglaciecola. The sequence goes on from NZ_CAKZKO010000072.1 coordinate 6,525, forward strand.
CGAAGCGGCTGGCGAGCTTGCGTTGCAGCTCGCGGTCGAGCCGCAAAAGATTAAGGTGCGATCGCTGAAATCGCGCTGGGGAAGCTGCACATCGGACGGACGCCTCGTCTTTAACTGGCGACTCGTGCTGTTCCCCCCTAGGATTCTCCGCTATGTCGTCCTCCACGAGCTCTGCCATCTCCGGCATTTCGATCACTCGCAAGCATTCTGGGACCTGGTGGCCCGACACGACAGAGAATATGAAGAGAAGGTCGAATGGCTGCGAACCAACGGCATTCGCGCCGACTGGCTTGCCGTCGGACTGCCATAGTCGTTACCACTGCGGTAGGTTGAGGATCGGGAACACTTCGGATACTCCCCCGCTCGTGACGACGATGAAGAGCGGACCACCCGGTGCCGACGAAAGGTCGATCGAGTACCGGCCACCGCTACCGACGACGTCATTCTCGGTCACGATGCTCCTGCCAATCGACGAGAAAGCTTGCACACGGTCGATCGGAACTCCGGCCGGACTGATCAGCGAAACGCTCCTGCGACTTGCGTCAAAAGAGACACGAACGCCGTTGCGCGTCAACTCTCCGACAACCGAACTTGTCCCCTCCGGAGCCCGGTATCCTTCATCCGAAATCGCCGTCGTGTCGTCCGGGTATGCTATGACGACGTCGACGCCTCGCCAGGTACCATCCCTGCGACTGCTCGGTGTTCTGTACCAGACGTTGCAACATCCTTTTTCGAAGAGAAGCTCGGCAATTGTAGCAAAGACCGAATCGATAGCCCCCGGATTGCTGACGGCGAAATAGGCTCCGTCGGTCTTTGCCGCGAGGGCGCGAAGGGAGTCGTCGCTGTCGAGAAGTAGACCAATCGCAAACACGGGAATCCCGAGCGCGCGAGCGTGGGAAGCGACTTCGTCAATCGACGTGCGCCGCGAGATATTGTCCTCGCCATCGCTGAGCAAAACAACGGCGCGACGAAAGGACTCCGGGCGCGTCGCCGCTTCGGATACAGCACGATATACGGCGTCGT
>NZ_CAKZKO010000073.1 GCF_937123705.1 uncultured Paraglaciecola sp.
GACCAGTTGCAATAAAAACCACTTTTGCTTTTGTCCAATACAAACAGGATTACTTCCCTGCCTAATCAGTCGTTTAGGTAGTTTGTAACGCAGCCAATTTTTGGTTACTGCCAAAATTTTTACATGTTCTGGTCGTAAACCTACTTCTTCATGGAGTTCGCGATACATTGTTTGTTCGGCAGTTTCACCTTCATCGATTCCGCCTTGCGGAAACTGCCAAGAATGTTGCCCATAGCGTCGGGCCCAAAAAACTTGACCTAACTCGTTGCAAATCACTATACCAACATTGGGGCGGAATCCTTCGGCATCAATCACTTAGACTCCCGAGAACTCTTAACTTTTAATATGCTTCATTCTTCCATAAACTACTGCTCATTCAAAGAAATAAAAAATATATCGCGCAAATCAAATACGCCAATGAAAATATTTAGCATACCTAATGCCGAACCTCAATCTATCCATGAATTAATGCTAAGAGCGGAGGCTTTAGCAGGTTTAACTTTAGGTGAACTAGCAGCCATGGCGGAGGTAAAGGTGCCCATAAATTTCAAGCGAGAAAAAGGCTGGACCGGGCAACTGATTGAACATTGTTTAGGGGCCAGTGCCGGCTCTAAGACACAACAGGACTTTGCAACGTTAGGGGTTGAATTAAAAACCATTCCCATAAACGAACTAGGTAAACCTTTAGAAACGACCTACGTATGTTATGCGCCGTTGACCAATATCGCAGGTATCGAATGGCACAGCAGCAGTGTTAAAAACAAGATCCAAAAAGTGCTGTGGGTTCCAATTGATGGCAGAAGAGAAATTTCCCCGCAAAACAGGTGTATTGCCACCCCTTTTTTGTGGACCCCTAATACACTTCAAGACATGCAATTACGCAACGATTGGGAAGAATTAATGGAATTAATCGCTCTAGGCGAGGTAGAAAATATTACTGCCAAACATGGTCAATATCTGCAGTTACGCCCTAAGGCTGCTAACGGCAGCGCACTAACCCAAGGCATTGGAAAAAATGGCCAAGTTATTCAAACTCGACCAAGAGGCTTTTATTTGAAGAAAGAGTTTACCCACATCATCCTAGAAAATGCTTTTAGTTAATCCTAACTCTAGATAAGCAGCGTACAAAAAATCCCGTTTATCTCTGATTATTCCCGTGTCAGCACTTCTAACAGTTCAATTTCAAAGGTGAGATTAGCGTTAGGTGGGATCATATTACCAATTTGACGCTCGCCATAGGCTAAATGAGCCGGCACCTGTAAACGACGCTTCCCCCCTACCCTCATATCCTTTAACCCTAAGATCCAACCTTGAATAACCCTTTTGTTACTAAGTACAGTTTGAAAAGGGGTGTCCTTTTTGTAAGACGAATCAAACTCAGTGCCATCTTCTAGCCAGCCTCTATAGTGCGCCGTTATCAAGGCGCCCCGTTCGGCTTTTTTACCTGTGCCTGCTACCAAATCTTCGATTTTTAGTTGTTGTTGCATATTTATTTATTCATGGTCAATTAGAGTGAAAGTATACCTTGTAACTCGCTCAGTAGGTAAACTGCTAGGATTAGTCACTGAAAAATTTAAGGGCTCACAAAATGGTTATGAGCACTTCAAAGCTGAATGGGTCATGACTAAGGTTAGTATTATTAGCCGTGACTTCTGTTAACCCTTAACCAATAGGTAACACACATTAAGCCAACACCTATCAATGTTGCTATTGCACTCACTTTTGATGATATAAGCGAAAATACGATAAATTTAGGCGACTCAATATCGGCAAAATCATGGGGCAACATACTTTCACTAAATGAAAAATAATCGTGCAACAGAGTTGAGATAAAACGTCCATCAAGGTGCAAGTATTCTACGATAAACGATTCCACCAGTATGATGGCCACTAAGGGTAACACTGCCCATAAAAACGGTGCTTTATAAGCAAACATAGACGCCAGCATTAACCAAGCAAATACGGGAAACATCCATAACGCATAGGGCAATAAATTTAACCAAATAGCCGCTAAATTAGTGAAAATTTCGGCATTTACCCATATCCCCCACAAGGATACATCGTATCCAACCGACAATACCGTGCATGCAATTAATCCTAAAACTAGAAATACAAACACCACAAATGTGGCGGCTAACATAAATATTGCCGGTACCACTAATGCTCCAGTCATCAGTTTAACTGTTACGGTTAACGCATCAGACACCGGCAACGAGCGCCAAAAATATACCGATAAATCACGCCTTTCGTCGAATAAACAAGTAGTAAAGTAATAAAGCTGGAAAACCAAAGCTACCATAACAAACGGGATAAACACGCCCATAAGAGCCCCAAGAAAAAAGCGTGCTACGCCCTCTATATTCTCTAAATTTTCCACATTGGCTGCGCTCTCTAACACTCGAGAAAAGGGCGAATCATCTAGCAATAACAAGTTAATAAAAGGTATCGCTATTATAAATGTAGCAATGATCACAGGCACCCAAAACAAGGTTTTTTTGAACTCCCATATTTCCTTTCTAAAGCTGGTGGTGATTTGTGCATAATTCATAGCTTGGTCTCCTGTGTCATCACCCCAACAAAAATATCTGCCAAAGTTGCTGAACTAACGTTACCTAGAGTATTGAGTTTTACTGGATCAGCACTATCAAATAACATACTAGTTATGCCCATCATGCTATTTGTCATTATGGGATTTAGCGAACTAGCCTGATCCAAATGTTCATTGTCTACAGCAAGTAATTTAAACCGATTTCGCATGTCGTCTACGCTCTGAGTCAAGACAATCTGTCCTTCGCGTATAAATGCCACATCTGTCAATATATGCTCTATTTCTTCAATTTGATGGGTGGTGACTATGATGCATTTATCGTCAGCATAAAAATCTTCCAATAAATGAGTGTAGAACTGCCGGCGTGTCAAAATGTCCAAGCCAAGTGTCGGTTCATCCAATATCAATATCTTTGCATCCACGGCCAAGATGATCGCAAGGTGGAGTTGAGTAACCATACCCTTGGATAAGGTTTTAACCTTAGCGGTTGCAGGTATATTGGTTTTAGCCAAAAACATTTCGGCCTTATGTCGATCAAAATTGGGATGTACACCTTGCATATAGGTCAATACTTGATTGACTTTTATCCATTTAGGTAAAACCGCCACATCTGCAATATAGGCCACCTCTTCAAGCATTTTTTTCCTGTTTTTTCTGGGGTTGAAACCCAAAACATCCACATCGCCTTCATACATGGTTAACCCTAACAATGCCTGTAAACAGGTGGTTTTACCTGCGCCATTTGGTCCAACCACCCCTAAAATTTGCCCCGCTTTTAGAGTCAAATTAACATCTTTAAGTACCTGCTTATTTCTATAGGACTTGTACAATCCTGAAATCGATAACATGGCAGTCATTATTGAGCCTCCTTAGTTGTGCGCGGCAGCTCATCAATTGAAAGCTGTAATCGTGAAATCTTTTGCAAAATCAAAGGCCATTCGCTGCTTAAGAAAGAAGAGCGTTGTTTTATCAATATGCTCTTTGGAGCACCAAATTTTACAAATAATCCTTTGCCTCTTTGTTTTTCAACATAATGTTCATCCTGAAGCATTTGATATGCTTTAGAAATTGTCAGTGGATTGAGTTGATACTCTGCGGCCACCTTCCTAACAGAAGGCAGCGCCTCCCCTTCTTTGATGTGACCATCCAGAATGCGTGTTATCACTTGTTGATAAAGCTGAATATAAATTGGGGAGTCCCCATTCCAATTTACGGTCATTTATTACTCCAACGAATAGCTTTCCAGTAGTGTTATACATCACCAACACACCAAAAGCGATTGTTTTTCATTCGTTATTTGTAAGTATTCATGAGATTTACCTAGTTCTAAAACCAACCTGTATAATTAGAATGTTAGGATTATACCTAAGATGTAAGTTTCCATGTTGGAAACCACCTTTTCTGGAATTGAAAAGCAATCAAGCCAGCTAGCACTAAAGCACTTCCTTGATATATGCGTCCCATCATATCTGAGTGCTCGCCATGGGATAATTGTAGTTCCCAGTCAAAGTATTGAAACAAAAAGTCTAGCGCTAACCCAGCCACAACCGCGCTACACACTATTGATAGCAAATACAAACCGAGTTCGCGTTTACCGAGTTCGTTTTTAATTACCATCAAAGTAGCAATATTAGTGGCGGGCCCAGTCAACATAAATACTAAAGCGGCACCAGGTGTGATACCAGATAACAGCAGACCTACAGCAATAGGTGTGGATGCGGTAGCACAGACGTACATAGGAATAGATATCAAAACTACCACTAACATAGCCACTATTCCCTGAGCGTACTGATTTAAAAAATCTTCTGGCACTAATGTAGTAACAACAGCAGCAAAAAAAATACCAATCAAAAACCACGACATAAAGTCTCGCAGCAATTGACCATAACCAAAGACCAAGGCGGCTTTAAATTTAGCTGGTATGGAAGTGGGTGCATTGCTGGCTTTATGACAACAGCTATTGGCTGGCTGGGTTGGTTGTTCTGGTTCGGTTACCACCTCATCTTTACCAAATAACAGAACTAACATACCTGTGACTATGGCAGAACTAATAGCAGCAATGGGTCTAGCCACCGCCATAATCGGCCCCATCAATGCGTAAGTAATCCCAATAGAATCTACGCCCGTTTCAGGCGTGGCCACCAAAAAACTCGCAGTGCTAGCTTTGCTGGCACCACTTCGTCTAATACCCATAGCCACGGGAATAACTGAACATGAACACAAAGGTAAAGGTGCGCCTATAAGCGCAGCATTTACCACTGAGTTTTTACTACCGAGTGTTTTCTCGACCCAAGTCCTTGGGATCCATTGGTTTATCATGCCCGCAATAAACATTCCTAGTAGTAAAAAGGGAGCCGACTCAGTAAAAAGCAGCACAAAATTTGAGAAAAGTTCCATATAGATTAGTCCTGCTCCAAACGAGAAATAATTGAACAAAACTCAGCACTTTGTTCACCTCCACAACAAAAACTCTCTAGTTGTTGCAAGGTTGCTTGCATCAGTTTTAGCTGTGCAATTTGCTGAGTGATATTGGCTATTTTGGTACTTGTTATAAGCTTAGCTTCTGCGCAAACATGCTGGCTCTTATCATGCTTAATAGCTAATAGAGTGGCCGTTTCAGCCAAACTAAAACCGCATTCTTTACAACGCTTAATAAACATGGCGGTTGTTAAATCATCTTGAGAATAAACCCGATAATTGCTTGCGCTACGCATAGAAGCACTGAGCAAACCAGTTTTTTCATAATAACGCAATGTATGGGCGCTGATACCAGAGCGCTTGGCTAACTCGCTTATTTTCATACTTTTTAGATCTTCATTCCATTTCATATGCTGATTATAATCCTTAGAGTCACATCTAAGGTCAAGCGGTTATTTGTTCCCATTGATTTAGGACAAGTTATGCCAACAAATTATTCGTCGCCTAGTAAAATACCAATAGTAAATTACACTTAGGAAGAATTAATAACTGGCAGAAGACTATGAAAATGAACCCTTTATTTTTGATTGTGCTTTTATTTTTTGTTGTTAGTGCATGTAAACCCAACTCATCCCCCCAAGACCCTGCATCTACAAAGGTTGCAGTTGATACCAAAGAAACACTCACCAACCAAGAGAAGCAGGCGGCTAACAACTGCCAATTTGTTCTTGGATTTGACGCCTGGGAGCCATACCAATATGTGGATGTCGGCGATCGTGTTGCTGGCCTTGATATTGAATTGGTTGCAGCAGTAATTGCCGGAATGGGATGTCAATTAACATATCAGCAAGGCACCTGGGTGGACTTGCTCGCCTCTCTCAAAAAAGGTGAAGTCGATATTTTACTCGGTGCATCCAAAACAGAGGCCAGAGAGCAATTCGCCTATTTTAGCGATGCTTATCGAATGGAAGAGTTCTCCTTGTATATTCGAAAAGATGATAACACACACAGCGATTATCAAACCTTATCGGAATTTGTCGACAATGGTAGCCGCATTGGCATAGTTGAAGATTATGTCTATGGCCCAGAAATCACAGCCCTGCTAGATGATCCTGATACATCTCAGTTTTTCGTTAGCGCTATAATGGGCGAAATCAATGTGGCGAGATTACTAGATTCAGACATAGATGGATATCTTGAAGATAGCTTTGTGGGTGCTTCAATACTAAGGCGAAAAGCACTATCAAACCTCATAGTCGCTCAAGGCATCACTATACAAACCGGTAATGCTTACGTCATGTTCAGTCAAAAGAGTGTGACGCCAAAACAACTAGCAGCCTTTAATGTACAACTGAAAAATGTAAAAAACGCCACAATCTATCAAGATATTTTGGAGAAGTATTCATACTAAATGCCGACACTGTGATTTCTACACTTAAAAGACTTATTTTATTTGACCAATAAAATAAGTGCCCGAACAACAAGAGCTCTAAGCTGTACTCTTATGTTTTTCGGGTTTCACCGTTATTTTATTAGCCCCGTGCATGACATGGGTTTATGCTCAGCTTGCACATTGAAGGCACACATAAAGCCCTTGATGACATTTAGCTTTCAATATTTAAAAAAAAGCTCCAATCCAAAAATTTAAATCAATATGTACAACCACTTTTATAGGACGCGTAATGGACAAGTTCATGCAAGCAGCAATCGAAGAAGCACAACTAGGACTAAGCGAAGGCGGGATCCCCATAGGTTCTGTTATTGTGCACAACAATAAAATAATTGGTCGTGGGCACAATCGTCGGGTGCAAAATGGTAGCCCTATTTTACACGGCGAAATGGATGCTTTTGAAAATGCAGGGCGGCAATCAGCTCAGACCTACCGAGAGTCAACTATATACACCACCTTGTCGCCCTGCGCTATGTGCTCAGGTGCCATCATCTTATATGGGATCAATCGGGTAGTAGTTGGCGAGAACCAAACATTTTTAGGCGAAGAAGCCTTGCTTGAATCTAAAAGTATTGCAGTAGAAGTGTTACAAAGCCAAGAATGCATTGACTTAATGAAGCGATTTATTAAGGCTAATCCAACACTTTGGAATGAAGATATTGGTGAGTAAAGACAAAATAACAAGACTAGAGGAGTAAAATAACAAACTCAATGTTAAAAATACTATACATTGAGTAAAATTAGGTTTACTCTTCACCTTTAATTACTAAGAAGGTGATTTATGCCTATGTCCTTTCGAGAAAAAAGTATTTGGATTTCTTTACTCAGCTCTGTGGTTATTTTTGGCAACTATTTTTTTAATATCATTACATTACCAAGTCTACCTGTAGAGGTTGCGAAGTTAACAGTGCTAGGGTTTTCTATTCGAGCAATTATATTCATCATTATTGTAGAAACATTTTTTCAGGTAACCCTTGCCATATGCAATCGCAAAGAAGCAGAACTCGATGCAGATGAAAGAGATAAACTGTTCCAATATAAAAGTAATAGCGTAAGTTATTCAATATTAATTATTGGTGTATTTATGACATTAGGATTAATTGTTTTAATGGAAATAAATCCAGCAATAGTGGACCAATTTAGTGCTCTCAAAGTACCGCTTTTAACGATGCAAGTTTTACTTTTTAGCTTCATCTTTTCTGAAGTAATTCGATTTTCAACTCAACTCTATTTTTACAGAAGTAGTGAATAAATTGGCAACACTTCCAATCAAAAATAAAATCCGAGAATTGCGCTTTTTTGCTGATGAAATGACGCAACAGGAGCTTGCAGAATTAGTCGGCGTAACTCGACAGACTATTATGGCAATTGAAAAGTGTAAGTACTCACCAACTTTAGAAGTATCCTTCCGAATTGCTGAAGTGTTTGGCCAATCTCTTGAAGAGGTGTTTCAATATCAGTCGTTGTAATTCTATCCTGAAATTTAATCAAGGATGATTTGCTTTAGCCCGTAGAAAAATGCAATTTCTATACATGTAAACACAAAGATGTAATTACTCACTTCTTGTTTGAAGCAGGAAAATATTGATAAGTTAGCGTTCGCTACTTTATATTGCAATTAGCTAGTTAGATTTAAGGTCATTAAAATGGTCAGTCAAGAACAAAGAGAAAGTGCCTTTTTATGGCTACTTGAACACCTTAAAAAAGGTCAAGTGGCGGTGCCTATTATTGCCAAAGAATTCACCGCTGAAGACTGGGCTTTTGTGCTTGAAGGGCTGCCAAAAGACTTACGATTTGAACTATGGAAAACCCTTAGTGATGACAAGATGTCACCTGTATTGGCTACCATGCGAGATGATTCTCGAGAGCAACTTCTATCCTTACTTTCTAATCAAAATATAGAAGATGTTGCCCTTGCAAGTAGTACTGAAGATCTTGTAGAAATACTCGATGTGTTACCGAACCGCGTAGCAAAAGGTCTAATCAAAAAGCTCAGTGCTCAAGAATCGGACCTAATAGAAGAAGCATTAAATTACTCAGATGAACAGCTAGGACGTTACGTTAATCACGATCTTTATACAGTTAATAAAAGTGTGTCTGTTGAGAGTCTATTAGAAGCACTCAAAGCAGATGTCTTACCCGCCTATACCGATAGTATTTTAGTTGTAGATGATACAGATCATTACTTAGGTCAAGTCGATATTAATCAGCTTTTTACCAGTGCTCCTGATACAGATCTTATACAACTTGCTGAATTTTCAGACAGAGTTTTAACGGCCGACATGGAATTGTTTCAAGCGTCAGAGGCCGTAAAAAGCAGTGGCCGTTCAATGCTACCTGTTATCACAAAAGACGGACGGCTACTCGGTCGCTTTTCGGTCAAAGATGCCATCGATGTATACCAAGAATATTACGAAACTCAGTTGTCACATATGGGCCGTGTCAGTGATGAGGATCTATTTGCACCAGTATTCACTAGCTCCAGGCGCAGAGCGGTGTGGCTAGGTATTAATCTCATCACCGCTTTTGTTGCATCCATGGTCATTGGCATATTCGATGAAGTGGTGGCCGAGGTCGTGGCGTTGGCGGTACTCATGCCGATTGTAGCGAGCATGGGCGGCATTACAGGTAGCCAGACTCTAACCTTAACGATACGCGGCTTGGCAACAGGTCAATTGGCCACATCTAACCTACGAGCATTAGGGAATAAGGAGGTGTTAGTGGCTTTTTCTAATGGCCTTGTTTGGGCCTTGGTAGTTTCAGCTATTACCTCAATGTGGTTTGACAACCCATGGTTATCCGCCATTATTGCGGTGGCTTTAATTATTAATATGCTTATTGCCGCTATTTCGGGGATATGTATCCCGGTGTTACTCGATAAAATGGGGGTCGATCCTGCCATTGCTGGCTCAGTAATATTAACTACAGTGACCGATGTAGTCGGTTTCTTTGTGTTTTTAGGATCAGCATCTTTATTGCTGGTTTAGTTAATCATGCTAGCCTAGGCAAATATTGTTCATTATAATCCGCCCGTTTAAACCCTATTGACAGACTGAAAAATACCATGCCAAAAACAAAAAAATGGACCCTTGAAGACTCGGAACATATCTACCGCGTAAAGCGCTGGGGCGCCGGTTATTTTGAGATTGGTCAAAATGGAAATTTACAGGTTACTCCCGACCCATTAAATAAAGATATGCGAATTGATTTCAAAGCCGTAGTAGAAGAAATCAAGCAAGAAGGTATTCAGTTTCCTGTGGTAGTGAGATTTCACGATATTCTTCGCTCCCAAGTAGCCTTGCTCAATCAAACATTTCAACAAACCTTAAAAGATGCCGAATATCAGGGTCACTATATGGGTGTATACCCAATAAAAGTTAATCAGATGCGCGAAGTAGTTGAAGAAATAGTTGATGCCGGTGCGCCCTTTAACTATGGATTAGAAGCAGGCTCAAAAGCCGAACTATTAACCGCTATGGCGCTGAATACCAATACGGACTCTTTAACGATCCTCAATGGTTATAAAGACCAAGAGTTTATGCAGTTAGCGTTGCTAAGTCGCAAGCTAGGTCGAAAAACCATAGTGGTTATCGAGAAATTCTCAGAGCTAACATTACTGGTAAAAATTGCCAAAGAATTGGATATAGAACCTTTAATCGGTATTCGTTCCAAAATGACAGTAAAAGGCCGTGGTAAATGGGAAAGCTCAGGTGGAGACCGCGCAAAATTTGGCTTAACCATCAGCGAAATGATCAATGCCGCCCGCTACCTTGAAGAACAAGGAATGGCAGATAGCTTAAAGCTATTACACTTTCATATTGGCAGCCAGTTAACCGATATTCGTGCCGTTAAAGAATCTATTAGTGAAGGCGCAATGATTTATTCTGAATTGTACAGAATGGGCTTCAAATTAGAATACGTAGATGTGGGTGGGGGGTTAGGCATTGATTACGATGGTAGCCAATCCACCAACGATTCATCCCGTAACTACAGCATGCAAGAATATGTCTCGGATATTGTATACGGCATGAAACAAGTCTGCGATTTAGAAGAAGTTCCTCACCCTACTTTAATCAGCGAAAGTGGCCGCGCCATCACCGCACATCATAGCTGCGTAATCACCCAAGTTGTTGGTGAGATAAAGGCCCATAGTGCCGGCATAGCCACACTACCAGCAGCAGGCGAACATGTACTCGTAAGTGATATGCGTGAGCTAACCGAGATGGTAGAGCAACAAGAAAATCTCCAAGAGATATTTAACGACGCCTCGCAATTTAAAGAACAAGCATTAAGTGCCTTTAAATTGCGGGTCATATCCCTCGAAGAACTAGCCAAAATTGAAACCCTGTACTGGAAAGTCATGGAGAGTGTGCAGCTACGCCTTAAAGATGCTGAGTTTGTTCCCGAAGAAATGCAAGAATTAGATTTTGCATTATCATCCCAGTACCTCTGCAACTTCTCAGTGTTTCAATCCGCAGCCGATACTTGGGCGATTGATCAGGTTCTCCCTGTGGTACCACTCACTCGTATGAATGAAAAACCCAGTATTAACTGCTCTTTAGTGGATATTACTTGTGATAGCGATGGCAAGTTAGATCAGTTTATCAGTGAGCATGGTATTTCAAACGTGGTGCCTATGCATAAACTTAAACAAAATGAAGATTATTATTTGGGCTTGTTTTTAACAGGGGCCTATCAAGATGTGATGGGGGATATGCACAACCTATTTGGGCGTTTGAACGAAGTCCATATATTTAGCCATGACGATGATCCCCAAGACTTTTATATTGAAGAAGTAGTGAGTGGGTCTTCGGTAGAAGATGTGTTATCTATCATGCAATATCATCCCAGCTCCATGGCCAAAAGTGTGAAGAAAATGATAGATAGCCATATTTCTAAAGGCGAAATGAAACCCAGAGAAGGGGTAAAATGGACCGACTTTTATGAAAACTGCCTTAAAGGGTACACCTACCTCAAAACTTAACTAGCTGGTTTACCCGCAAGCATGGCTCTTTGTTCTAGATGTTTAAAACAACGGGCCCAAAAGTCTGGAGTAAATTCGTTAATTAAGTTGGACTCTGCGTTCATCAACATCACATAACCCACCCCAAATTCTGGAGAAAATGCGATATCGGCGCGGTAACCTTGAACCCAACCACCGTGATAATTAAGAGTATGGCCCGCAAAATCATAGATCCGCCAGCCAAGTCCATAGTGGGCATTTAACAAAAACTTACGCCACTGGCGTCGATACACTTCTTTTTTGCTTTTGGTTAGGGCAGTAGTGACTTCTGATATTAACTCATTGGAAACGATATCTGGGGTTTCTCCAAGCAATGCGCGCATCCATATCACCATATCTCGCATACTGGCGTTTACACCTGCCGCTGGCGAATATCGATAATAGTCGTCCCGTACTTTAGTGGTGCGCCAGCGGTTCTTGGAAATAGCCACATGGGGTTTCGCCCACTTGTTTGATGCTTGCAAGCCTGCCTTACCCACGCTGGCATGGGGCATTTTTAAAGGTTCGATTATGGTTTGGGTTAAGGCCTGTGAGTAAGAAGAATGATGTTGTTTAAAATACCCATCAACCACGGCAAATAGTGTATTTTGATAGGTATAACACTGGCCAGGTTTACACAATGGTTTTAAATCAGACAACATACTTAATACACGGCTTACAGAATAATTCGCTTCGATTAGGTTATCGTAAGCATTGGGGATATACCCGCTAGATTGCCCTATAACGTGTTGCAACTCTAAGTTGCCGGTTTGTCCGGTTGCACTGGCAAATTCTGGTACCAATTGCGCCACAGGCATCTGCCAGTTTAATTGATTTTGCCCCACATATTTGGCCATTAGCATAGAAGTAAAAGTTTTAGACACAGATGCCAATCTAAAAACTGTATCAATCTCAATTGGATTGCCTGATTTACTTTCTTTTCCATACGTAAATACCGACGCCGCTTTACCTTTTTCAATGTAGGCAAAGGTATAACCAGGTAGGTTCTTTTTTCGGGCTTTTCGCTGCACGTCTTTAGAGAAGCTATCCAACCATTTATCAGCCGCATTAAGATGCTGACTAAACAAACTTAAAAACAGCAACGCCCAAATAACCGCTTTAAGCATACTGAAATTGACGCTGTATAGCTTGAATGGAAAATATTGATAAAGATATGTACAAAAAAGAAATCACGGTATTCCTATTGTTAAATAAAATCTGTTAATTTTAGCTTATTCAGTTCTGTCTATTATCCTATTTGTTAGAACTTGGAACAACACCCATTATCAATGCTATCACCTCCGTTTTCGTCGCACTAATTTTAAAAAAATCGTTAGAATAGTCTTATTCATAAAGTAAAGTACCCAATAATGAACACAGACTTTCAACAAGCGCGGTTATCCAGAGATCCAAGATTTGACGGTACGTTTTTTACTGCCGTTAAGACCACCAATATTTTCTGTCGTTCAATTTGCCCTGCCAACGCCCCTCTTGAAAAAAATGTTGAATACTTTCAGTTTGCACAACAAGCTATGTCGGCAGGTTACCGTCCGTGTTTGCGTTGTCGCCCCGACAGCGCGCCCCACTCTTTTGCATGGCAAGGTGTCAACACAACAGTGCAACGTGCCATGCAACTACTAAGGCAATATCGAGAACTCAGTATCGAAGATATAGCCGTGAAGCTAGGTGTAACCAGTCGCTATTTTAGGCAACTATTTCAGCAACATTTAGGCTTAAGCCCAAAGCAATTTCAACTTTTTGACAAGGTGTTGTTTGCCAAACAATTGCTTCATCAAAGTAGTTTAACGATAGAAGATATTGCCCATGCCAGTGGTTTTTCCAGTGCTAGACGTTTACAGCATAACTTTAAAAAAGTAACAGGGTTAACCCCGCAACAAATAAAGCAGGGTCAGGGTAAACATGGGCAAATGCTAACCCTCAAACTCGCCTATCGACCACATTATAATTGGCAACATATACAAAGGTTTATGGCGCTTAGGGCAATTGCTGGGGTCGAAACCGTTACAGAAAATAGTTACGCCCGCAGCTTCGACATAGAAAATGCCAGAGGTTGGTTTAAGTTAATTCCAGTGCCAAATAAGCATCAATTTAAGGTTGAGATAACCCTTTCAAATATCGAAAAACTGACTGCAGTAATCAATAATATTGAAACAATGTTTGACCTCAACGCAGATACCCACACCATTTATACCCAACTATTAAAAAGCGGGGTTCCAGAAAACGCATTAGTAACTGGGTTACGGTTACCCGGGGTGTGGAATACGTTTGAAGCAGGATGCAGAGCCATACTCGGCCAGCAAATATCAGTCAAAGCGGCTATCGGGTTATTATCTCAACTAACTAACGAACTAGGCCAAACCGATGGGACCTATTTGTATTTTCCAACGGCGCAAGCTGTAGCTGAAAGTGATCTTAGGTTTCTAAAAATGCCAAATAGCCGCAGACAAACCTTACGGCTGCTCGCGCAACATTGCCTTGATGAGGCTCATACCTCAGTGGATCTATGGTTGAGCATAAAAGGTATAGGCCCTTGGACGGTCGCCTATGCAAAAATGCGCGGACAGTCTAATCCCGATATTTGGTTAGACAGCGATTTAGTTATCAAAAAGCAACTCGAAAAACGCCCCATAGATGCCGAACTTGCACGTCCTTGGCGGAGTTATTTAACATTACAACTTTGGAGTATGGCGTGAGCAGTAAACATCAATTTATAGAATATTTAGGATCGCAGTTTGGCACCCTAGAAATTTGTGCGGATAACAACGGCATCACCTCAATAGCTTTTGTTAGTGATAGATCAAAATTAACTAATAGTAGCTTTAACACTCAACAAGCCGCGGCGCAGTTACGAGAATATTTTGCCGGTAATAGAACCCAATTTGAATTGCAGTTAGCGCCTCAAGGCACGCCTTTTCAACAGCTTGTGTGGCAGCAACTGACCACAATTGCATACGGGCAAACCTGTAGCTATGGTGATATTGCAAAAGCTATCAACAATCCTAAAGCCGTAAGAGCAGTTGGCGCGGCAAATGGCCGTAACCCACTGACCATAGTAGTGCCTTGCCACCGCGTTATTGGTAGTAATGGTTCCTTAACAGGTTATGCGTGGGGAACCGCTATTAAAGCGGGTCTATTAGCGCTAGAGAATACCTTAACTTTGGATCATTAACCTGAGTTAGGGTTAACTACTCCGATTCAATTAATTGCTTTCTGACCATGTTTCGACCATCACGCTTTGCTGAAAATAGCGCATCATCTGCCGCCGAGATAACTTCTGACATAGTCCGTGGCGTCGCAGTATAAGAAACACCAAAACTTGCCGTCACTTGAATCGATGTGGTGCCTGTAGTGATGGTCATCGCCGCCAATTTCTCGCACAGCGTTTTACATAACTCAACCGCTTCATGAGGACCGGTATCGGGCATTAATAAGATAAATTCTTCACCACCCCAACGGCCTAATATATCCCTGCCGCGAATATCGTGTTGCAGCATTTTTGCCACCTGGCGCAAAACAATATCGCCGGCTTTTCTGCCATGAGTCTCATTTATTGGCCTAAAGTTATCGATATCAATTAGTACTAAACTCACAGACTGCTTGTCATACATCAGTTCTTCAAACTTCAAAGTGATATTACTGCGATTCGCTAGCTCGGTTAAGATGTCAATTTGCTTAATTTTTTGTATGTCTTTTTTAAAGTAATATAACAAGTTATAAATCAACAAAAACAACCCAAAAATCACCACAAGTAAGGTTACTACGCTAATAATAAAGCCTTGGCTAATTTCGGTTTGTCGAGATTGCAGGGGGGTAATAATGTACAAAGTCCAGTCAAAAGGCGCGATCTTTAATTCTGCAATAAGCGCCTCTTGACCTTTAATTTGCAATAGCAAGTTATTCAATGACCCTTGCTGCTGTTCAGGCTCTAATGATTGAAACCACGGAAGGTCGGTAAGGTTTTTGAAGGTGACCCCCTTAATGAGCAACTCAGGATCCGAAGTAAGGGTAATATTCTTGTCCTGATCCACAAATATAAAATCATAACCATAGGTCTTTTTGTATTCGTTAAACACTTGCGTAAACGCATTAAGGCTTTTACCTACACCAAATACTCCTAGAAAGTTACCCGCATCATCATAAATCTTTAAATCAATATAAAACTGAGGATTTTGCCATTGTCCAATATCCGCCATCGCAATTTCAGGTTGCGCCTTGTATCTAAAGTACCAATCAACCTTTTCTTCAGTTAGTTCAATTTTATCCCCCTGTGAATCATATTGGATGCGACTAATTTCGCTAGCGATAAAAAAATTTAAAGAAAACTCTTGGTTTAAGCGTTTTAAAGTAGCAAATATTTGCTCTTCACTATGTACAGGATCCTGCATCAAATCCTTAAGTTCTTTTGCTTTGGCCAATGTTTGGGAAATATGCAGAGGCTGCATAAGTTGCTCAACAATCAATTGCAACGCGGGAGAATGAGACTGTTGCTGTGCCCTACTTTGCTGTGCAACGATATTAGAAACGTTGATATGCACTAAAGTGACAATAGATACCACCACTACAGCAAACAAAAACAAAATACTGCTGTGTAACGTCCGAAAAATATTCACTGAAAACCCTGTCGTTATTATTATTTGGCCTGCTTTATGACTTTTAACGCCATAACGTTTACATCCTTATGATAACTGACAAATTGCCACAGAGTAATTAGTCTTATGGTTTATATATACATATTAACTTTAGAGTTTAAGCAACTTATGATGTTAAAATTACTTTTTTGAACGCTAATGGCTGTTGCTGATATATAACAACAGTGGTTACATTAGTGCATGATATAGAAACGTAAAAATGGTCAATGTATTGCAGTCATACGCGGTAGATAACTCTCATTAAAGGAAATC
Source organism: uncultured Paraglaciecola sp. (assembly GCF_937123705.1). Taxonomy (GTDB): domain Bacteria; phylum Pseudomonadota; class Gammaproteobacteria; order Enterobacterales; family Alteromonadaceae; genus Paraglaciecola. The sequence continues at coordinate 16,341 of NZ_CAKZKO010000073.1, forward strand.
ACATGAATTTTTCAGTAGTAATTTTGGCGGCGGGTAAAGGGACAAGGATGAAATCCTCTTTGCCTAAGGTATTGCACCCAATTGGTGGCAAGCCTATGGTGCAGCATATTATTGATACCGTAAATAAACTAGGAGCCAGCAATATTCATTTAGTATACGGACATGGACGAGACCAGTTACAAACCACTCTTAATCACAACGCCTTGTCTTGGTGCTTGCAAGATCAACAACTGGGCACAGGTCATGCAGTACAACAAGCGGCGCCGCATATTCAAGACGACGAAGATGTACTGATATTAGTTGGCGATGCGCCACTGATTAAAGAATCTACCCTGCAGCAATTAATTGCAGTGAAGAAAAATGCCGATCTTGCGTTGTTAACAGTAGAACTGAATGATCCCACTGGTATGGGCCGTATCATCCGCCAAGGTGAACAAGTCACTGCCATAGTTGAACACAAAGACGCCACCACAGAGCAACATCAAATAAAAGAAACCAACACCGGCATGATGATCATGGGCGGTAAAGACCTAAAACGCTGGTTAGCGGCTCTTAACAACCATAATGCCCAAGGTGAATTTTATTTAACCGATGTGATTGAAATGGCCGCCAACGAGGGGAAATCCATTCATGCTTCACAGCCCTCATCTGCCATCGAAGTAGAAGGGATCAACAACAGAATTCAGTTAGCATCAATCGAACGCGCATATCAAACGCAACAAGCCAATGATTTAATGCTTAAAGGAGTGTCATTACTTGATCCCTCACGTTTCGATTTAAGAGGTGAACTAGAAGTAGGGCAAGATATCACCATAGACACGAACGTGATCATTCAAGGTAAAGTTAAAATTGGCTCAAATACCTCAATTGGCGCGAATTGTACCCTAATTGATTGTGAGATTGCCGACCACGCCGTTATCCACCCTAACTCCATCATTGAACAAGCCTGCGTGGGTGAAAACTGCAGCGTAGGGCCATTTGCCCGCTTACGCCCAGGCGCGATAATGAAACAAAAATCTCGCGTCGGTAACTTTGTAGAAATGAAAAAAACCACTTTAGGTGAAGGCTCCAAAGCCAATCATCTAACTTATTTAGGTGATACAGAAGTAGGCGCAGGTGCCAACATAGGCGCGGGTACCATTACCTGCAATTACGATGGGGTCAATAAATTTAAAACTCAAATTAAAGATGGCGCTTTTATTGGATCAAATAGCGCCATAGTGGCTCCTGCAGTTATTGGGGTAAATGCCACAGTGGGCGCAGGATCAGTGATAACCAAAGAAGTCAGCGACAATGGGTTAGCCATTGCTCGCTCTAAACAAAGAAACATGGACAACTGGCAGCGCCCTGAAAAAAAATAGGTTGCTTTACTGTGTAATTCAACAAAAAATGAAACAAATTTTCGCAAATGATTTCTGCGATTGAACAACAAAGATTGGAGCTTGTATGTGTGGGATAGTAGGGGCAATTGCCGAACGTAATGTAGTTGAAATTCTGTTAGAAGGATTACGACGATTAGAGTATCGCGGATACGACTCGGCTGGTGTTGCCTTAATGGATAGCCAAGGCACTTTCATTCGCACCAGACGCATTGGTAAAGTAAAGGAACTGGCCGATGCCATACAACAACAACCCATCAAAGGTACAACGGGTATTGCCCACACGCGCTGGGCAACTCATGGTGGCGTAACTGAAGCCAACGCCCATCCACACTTTTCATCCGAGCGAATTGCCGTGGTGCACAACGGTATCATAGAAAATTATCAAGCATTACGCGAAGAGCTCAAACAAAGCGGTTACGCCTTTAATTCAGACACTGATACCGAAACCATTGCCCATCAAGTTCACGCTGAATTAGACAAATGCGGGGATTTACTTAAAGCTGTGCAAATTTCCGTGACAAAATTTCACGGCGCTTATGGCACAGTAATAATGGACAAACAAGATCCAGAGCGCATCATTGTGGCCCGTTCTGGCAGCCCATTGGTAATTGGTTTAGGTATAGGTGAAAACTTTATCGCCTCAGATCAAATGGCATTATTACCCGTTACCCGCCGCTTTATGTTTCTAGAAGAAGGCGACGTAGCCGAGATTTCCCGCACTAGCATTAATATTTTCGATCACAGCGGCGCACCGGTAAAACGCGAAGTGATTGAGTCCAGTGTTGATCACGATGCCGGTGACAAAGGTGGTTATCGCCATTACATGTTGAAAGAAATTCACGAACAACCACAAGTTATTCGCAACACCTTACAAGGTCGACTAAGTGATACTGGTATAAGCGACAACATATTTGGCCCAGGCGCCGATAAAATACTCGCCGATATCAAGCACGTACAAATTATCGCATGTGGTACCAGCTACCATTCTGGCATGACGGCACGATACTGGTTAGAACAATACGCCAATGTATCTTGTAATGTCGAAATAGCCTCTGAGTTTCGCTACCGCAAATCTTTTGTGCACCCCAACAGCCTAATTGTCACCATTTCTCAATCCGGTGAAACTGCCGACACCCTCGCTGCCCTTAGGCTTGCAAAAGAACAAGGTTATGCCGCCAGTTTAACCATCTGCAACGTGCCTGGTTCGTCATTAGTACGAGAATCAGACTTAGCCTTTATGACACTGGCAGGGGCAGAAATAGGCGTAGCATCCACTAAAGCCTTCACCACCCAATTAACAGGCTTTTTAATGTTAACCCTAGCCCTTGGGCAACATAACAACATGGCTGCAACTGACCACGACCATATTGTAAAAGCCCTCCACAGCCTACCGTCAAAGCTGGAAGAAACCCTAACCTTAACCTCGGGCATAAAAGCCTTAGCAAAAGAATTTGCCGACAAAAACCACAGCCTATTCTTAGGCCGAGGTGACCAATACCCTATAGCAATGGAAGGCGCTCTCAAACTTAAAGAAATCTCCTACATCCACGCCGAAGCCTACGCATCAGGCGAACTCAAACACGGCCCGCTGGCCCTGATTGACGACGAAATGCCGGTGATAGTAGTAGCGCCAAACAACGAATTACTAGAGAAACTCAAATCCAACGTCGAAGAAGTCCGCGCCCGAGGCGGCATCATGTACGTCTTCGCCGACAAACAAGCCAACTTCAAAAGCGACGACACCATGCGCGTGATTAACGTCCCGCACTGCGAAGCGGCAGTGGCACCTATTGTGTATACCCTGCCCCTACAATTGTTGTCGTACTACGTTGCAGTGATTAAGGGTACAGACGTTGATCAACCACGCAATTTGGCAAAAAGTGTCACAGTAGAATAATGAGTTCTATTATTTAATGTAAACAGTAACCAACTAATCTTATAATTTTAGTTGGTTACTTATCTCTTCTCTAAAGAATAGTAACCAATAAAAGTTCTATCTAAGTGGCATTTAACAAAGTCATTTCACAATGACGAGTTGTTATCTATTGTTACCTTCCCATCATCATCTTTAGCGGTGTAATTGATAAAACGGCTAAAGTGCTGTTGGTGGTCTAATTGAATTAGCAGTTTATCTAACTGCGTTTTTAGCTTTATTCCTTGCTGGGTATTTGCCACTGCGAGGCTGGCGGGCACAATACCCATATTTTTATAATAAATGTTCTCTACAGCTAGCTTTTTGATAGTACTCATAATGGAAACACGCTCAAATAAAATGACGTTCAAGCGCCCTAAGGCCAGCATCTTAACCAGTTGTTCAATACTACTCACTTCAACAAATTTGATTGCAGGTACATCAATTATTTCTGAGAAAAAATCGGCATTACCTATTAACGTACCTATGCTCCCATCTGGTAATTCATCAATATCAAAGAAGGATTTATTCAAAGAAAAAAAGTCAACATAAGTATTTATATGCCAATTCAATTCGGTGGCATATTCATAAAATTGCTGAGTTTCGAGTTGATAGGGAGTCAATCCAATGAGTTGTAGTCGTTTACTTTCGAGCTCTCGCTTAGCTCTTCCGTAAGTCATAATATGAAAATTAAAATATAAGTTGTTGTTGGTCGAAATAGTATTAAGCATGTCTATCACTAAACCACTGCCATCTTCGTTAACTAATGGCGGAAACGGCTCCAAGCCGACTTCAATTTCTTTTGCGTCACTCAATTGGCTTAATGTAAAAAAGCAGCAAAGTGTTACAACTAAGAATAAGCGTATTAATGTATTCAAAAAATCACCTAAAACTAATTCCGTTGCTACAACAATATGTTTACTAATTGCAGCGCACAAGCATTTTGTCACTTTAGTGAGTTAAATTATGCAACAACAACTCATAGTAGCGACATCTAAAATAGCCTATATTGCCACAGTGCTAATTTCACTAGTAGACACGAGAATGGAGATTTGATGGTTTTAAGTACAAAGGTTTTTTTCATCTATATCGGCATTTGCATGTTAAGTGCCTGCTCTATGTTGCTCCTTGAAGAAGAACTTGACCAAGCAAAGAACAATCAATACATCATAAAAGCCAATATCAGTGCCGACTCTATAGATGCCAGCAATAATTCAATTCTATCGCTTTTTAAGAAAGATACTGATGGCAAACCACAGTTTTTTGCTTATCGATTAGTCGAGCGTGACCAAAATGTATATTTTGTTGTTCCCAAGGGAGATTACCAGTTAGTGGCCTTTGAGGATAAGAACCAAGACTACAAATATCAACTAGGCGAACGCACCGCGCTTCAGAAAGATGTAGCCTTAGAACTGTTTCCTGATGGAAATGCCGCCGACAGTGACTATGCCTTATTATTAAAAGGCATACAGCTTGATTTAACCGATCAAAATTTAGCCAGCTCTTATAAGTTAGATTTAGCAATCGAAGCCGTGGCAGCGACTAGCTCATTACCCAAACGAAATTATTTAGAAGTTATTTCTTTAGCTGATCTACGTTTTAACGCAGCAAACAGCCATAAAGGCATGTGGGAGCCTTATAGTTTTTCAAAAGAAATTGGTTACGGTTTTTATCTGTTGAGTGAGTGGGATAGCAATAAAGCACCGCTATTTTTGGTGCATGGTATTAATAGCAGTCCTGCTATTTGGGGTGATTTTATAAAGAATATCGATCAAGAAAAATACCAGATCATTCTTTATCACTACCCTAGTGCCGAATCATTATCTATGACCGCCTATTATTTAGGTGAGGCCTTTATAGACATCAGCCAAAGAAACAGAAAACATAAGTTTACAATCATTGCCCACAGTATGGGTGGCTTAGTATCGCGAGGAGCGATACAGTTTTTGGTATATAAAAACCGCCCGAATATGATTGAAAAATTTATTACGCTATCTACTCCATGGGGAGGAGATGAGGCGGCACAATTTGCTGTCGATACCTCCCCAGTTATTGCCCCTGTATGGAAAGACTTAACACCCAACAGTCATTACTTAAAGCGGATTTACGAGCAACCTTTACCTCAAGACATAGAACATATTCTTTTATCTAGTTTCGCTGGAAACACGTTAATCATCCCTGAAAAAAATGACGGTGCCGTCACCTTAAAAAGTCAATTAAGGTATGAAGCACAATCTGATGCCGATAAAGTTTACTTAATTGATGCAACCCATGTGGGGATATTAACCGACCCTTTTACCCAACAAGTCATTCGAGGGCTCCTAGACTAGCAATATATCCAAATACCCCTATTTGTGTGGCAGTAGTGCTAATGTGATTGCGCGTCGCCTGCGCCTTTTGGGTAACGAATATCTTCTACCAATTGTTGGATTTGTTGTGGCGCATCGTCGCTAAAGCGATGAACCGTAAAAGCCACCGCAAAATTCACTAACATGCCTATGGTTCCAATTCCTTCAGGAGATACCCCCCACCACCAATTCTCGGGGATATTGCCAGCAGGGTTAATAAACTTGAAATAAATGATATAGCCAGCGGTAAACACAATGCCTGATAACATCCCTGCAATAGCACCTTGGCTATTCATTTGTTTATAAAAAATCCCCAGAATAATAGCTGGGAAAAACGATGCCGCCGCCAAACCAAACGCAAATGCTACAACCTGGGCGACAAAACCAGGTGGATTGATCCCAAACCACCCAGCCACACAAATGGCCACAGCCGCCGCAAAACGAGCATAGAATAACTCAGCTCTATCGCTAATATTCGGCGCTAAATTACGTTTCAGTAAATCATGGGAGATCGAGGTAGAAATCACTAACAATAAACCAGCAGACGTAGACAGCGCTGCAGCCACACCACCCGCCGCCACTAAAGCAATCACCCAAGCCGGCAAATCGGCAATCTCGGGATTCGCCAAAACCATAATATCCCTGTCTACTGTCATTTCGTTACGTTCATCACCCGAGTAAAACATTTTTCCATCGGCATTTTTATCTTCCCAACTGATTAAGCCTGTTCTTTCCCAGTTAGCGATCCAGCTTGGGGCTTTAGCATATTCTGTGCCTGTTGCTAGTTGTTCTGGCGTACTTGGGCCATTAATGGTTTCAATCATATTGACTCGGGCGAATGAGGCGATAGAAGGTGCAGTGGTATATAAAATGGCGATAAACAATAAGGCCCAACCCGCACTTTTACGGGCGTCACGCACCTTAGGCACAGTAAAGAAGCGCACAATAACATGTGGTAAACCTGCCGTACCTACCATTAGCGCAGCTGTGATACAAAATACGTCAAACACAGTCTTGGTACCGCTGGTATATTCGTTAAAACCGAGCTCGAGTGATAACCCATCTAATTTTTCGAGTAAGTAAATACCCGAGCCATCGGCTAAAGTGCTGCCAAAGCCCGTTTGCGGTAATACATGACCTGTCATCATAATAGAGATAAACACAGCGGGAACTAAATAAGCAAAAATCAGCACACAATACTGCGCCACTTGGGTATAGGTAATGCCTTTCATGCCACCTAACACCGTATAGAAAAACACAACCCCCATACCTATCAGCACACCAGAGGTAATGTCTACTTCTAAGAAACGACTAAACACCACCCCTACCCCACGCATTTGCCCTGCTACGTAGGTAAAACAGATAAAAATAGCGCACAACACTGCAACAGTGCGCGCCGTTTGTGAATAATAGCGGTCACCGATAAAATCTGGCACAGTGAACTTGCCAAATTTACGTAAATAGGGGGCTAGGCACAGCGCCAACAACACATAACCACCAGTCCAGCCCAACAAATACACCGCTCCGTCGTAACCCATAAAGGAAATCAATCCAGCCATAGAGATAAAAGACGCCGCCGACATCCAATCAGCTGCTGTGGCCATGCCATTGGCTATAGGGTTAACGCCGCCACCAGCTACGTAAAACTCTTTAGTCGAGCCCGCTCGTGCCCATATTGCAATGGCGATATACAATACAAATGACGCACCAACAATCAAAAACGTGAGGGTTTTAACATCCATATCTATTGCTACTCCTCTGCTACACCAAATTGTTTATCGAGCTTATTCATCTTATGTATATAGACAAATATCAAGGCAACAAAGATGTAAATAGCGCCTTGCTGGGCAAACCAAAAACCCAATTTAAAGCCAAAAAACTGGATTGCGTTTAGTGCTTCAGCAAACAAGATCCCGCAGCCAAAAGAAACCATAAACCAAATAGCCAATAATTTAAGTAGCAAGTGAATATTGGCTCGCCAATATGCTTTTTTGTCGTCGTCAGATTTGAAAGCCACGGATTTTCCCTATAAAAGATCACACAATGCGCCGCCCAATTCATCTATGAATAGTTAAAACTGTATAACAAAAGCAGCACGCCGAATTTATCTTAGATTAGAATGCCACCAATGAGCTAGCACAATTAACATAAATTTAACCTTTATGTGGAAATCAAGCTAGAGGGCATCATTTTAAGAATTGGTTGCCGCTTAGAACTAGCAAAGCATGGGCTAGAACATTACCCCTTTTTTCTAAGAAGTAAGCGTTTTATAGTGTTTTTTGCAGGGCCCCAAATCGTCACTGGGTGTCTGGGAGCCACGGTTAAGATATGTTGATAGTCTTTTTCGGTTAACTGTACTTCGCCACCGTGTGCCAACATAATCGACGCAGGTTGTAACTCTTTAACTTTTAAAACCGACGCTAAATATTGATCTGGAAAATACACGGGAATAGGTGGGATAAAGCGGCCTTTTACATTAACCAATAAGTCAGCCACGTATAAACGTTTGCTTGGCAAGTGCAACACAGATAAATCTCTGTCTGTATGACCGCGAGTTTCTAACACACACCAATCACCAAAACCGGGCAAAATGTCGTTATCAACCAAGGCATGGTCCACTGTTAAGTGAGGTGAATACCATAAATTTTTCAACGGTTTAGCTATTCTATTTGCTACCCATAGGGCTAACATCATGTCGACTAGATGCATCACCCTCCCACCTAGCCCTGCATACCATTGTTTTGGTAAGTTAGCGCTGGCAATTTTACAACCTGTTAGTTTTCGTAACTTATGAGCGGCGCCCGCATGGTCGGCATGCATATGCGTTACAACAATCAGCTTCAAATCGGTTAGGGGGCGGCGAAGTTCATCCACGATATATTGTTTTAAGGTTGGAATATCGGCACGACAACAGCCATCAAGTAACAGCAGTTTGTCTGGATACTCAACCAAATAAATCGACTGGATATACCCTTTTAAATGATGAATTTTCAAATAGGTTAGTCTTTATTTCTTTTCGCTTAGATCAACTTGCTGCTCAATATATTGAATTGCCTTTTGTAAACTCCCAAATGCATTGATCAGGTTTTTGCGGCCTTTATTCATCAGTTCAGGATCGTTGTTTTCTGACATCATCCACACCCAAGTGCGAATTAAAGATTCTGGGGGTACATTTTTCATTGCTGTCTAAGTATCTCTTTTTATTGTTATTATACAAACAGATGGGATTATACCCTGTGATCTCAAGGTTTTCGAGCAATCATTGCCAAAAATTTGACACTGATAGTGTTGCTATTTTGCGACAAACAACTGATTAATTTGCTGTAATGGTTTTTGTTGTGTTTAATGCTGTTCAATTAATCGTAATTTAGGACCTGCTGGCCTTAGTACCCAATGATAAAAATAATTGTAGGTTCAAACAATCCTGTAAAAATTAGCGCCGCCAAACACGCCATATGCGATATGTTTTCCGCAGATGAAGTCGAATGTATTGGATTAGATGCGCCTTCTGGTGTGGCACAACAACCTATGACCACTGCTGAAACCCAACAAGGCGCCATTAATCGAGTAAAATACTGCCAAACTCGTCATCAAGCTGACTTTTATGTGGCGATTGAAGGTGGTGTAGACCAATTTGATTATGGGCCAGCCACCTTTGCTTTTGTTGCCATAGCTAAGGGTGAGCAAATCTCGGTCGGTCGTAGTTGTAACTTACCTCTTCCTCAAGTTATTTTTAAAAGCCTTACCGAAGGTGAAGAACTGGGTGATGTAATGGACAGGTTTTTTAATACCAAGAACGTAAAGCAAAAAGGCGGCGCCATTGGCCTGTTGACCAAAGGTTTAGCCACCAGAGAAAGTGTGTATCGCCAAGCGACTCTTCTTGCTTTAGCGCCTTTTGTGCATGGTGCTTTATACCAAAGCGAGTAGTTTTAAGCCAAATAACAAGGAATGTAGTGATGCCTAATTCACCTAAAAAAACGACATTTTCTCTGACTAAATATTTAAGCAAAGTTGAATTAGTGGCATGGACATTGTGTATTTTTTCGATGCTAACCATTATCTTTGCCAAACAGATATTTCCTGCAGCCTTACCTTTTGCATGGCTTGGTGCCATCCTTGGAGCAGGTATGATTGGCTGGGGCATGGCGCGAAAACACAAAGGTCACTAAACCTTAAACTCCAAGGTAACAACCACACCAGATTTATCCTTTAGGTTATCGATCCTTATTTCACCATGATGATATTGGGCGATGATCTTTGCAATATATAAACCTAAGCCTAAGTGAGGTTGTTCGGTGTTTTGCTGCTTACGTACCGACACCATAGAATCGAGCAATTGATGCTGCATGTTTTCTGGTAACACACTACCTTGGTTACTGATGGTGAGCACATAGCCTTGGTCACTATTTACCATTTGCAGATTAATCACCGAATTTAGCTCGCTAAATTCCACTCCGTTGGCAATGATTTTGTCTAACATTTGGGCGAATAGTTCTGGGGCACCGTGAAAAGTAGAGTTTGAAACTGAGACTTGCACCTCAAAATCTCTTGAGGCGTAAGCTAGGCGATAACCTGCCACACAACCATTGATTAACTCTACTAAATCAAAGGTTTCTGGCTCACTGCTTTGAATAGCTTGCTCTAATCGTGTGGCTTCGCTCATATTCGAGAGTATCTTGCTTAGCCGCGTAATCCCTTGCTTTGCTCGATCGACATATTGTTTACTCTCTGGCTTTTGATCTTCTAGTAACAAGTTGTCTAAAGATGAATTAACAATAGCCACGGGCGTACGTAATTCATGTGACAAACGGGATGCCATATTTTCTAAATAGGTGTTGTATTGACTAAGTCGGCTAAGTACATGGGTAAAGGTACGAGATAAATCGCCAATTTCGTCTCGAGTCTTTGAAGGCACTATATCTCCAATGATTTTGCCTTGTTGATCGATGGCGTTTTCGGTGTCATTTCTTAAGCTACGAATACGCCATGAAATACGGGATGCAATAATAAATAACGCTAAGGTACTGATTAAAATTACCAGTAAAATATAGTGAAACTGCTGCTCTAGGGCTTTGTTTCTTAAAGTGCGGATCCCATTAGTGGTTTGCTCAACGACTACCGCCCCCATCACAGTTTCATCGATGTAAATAGGATGAGCTGCCGACATAATCACTGCCTTATTATCTGAACTCAATCGCCACAGTGAGCTAGGTGTACCAGCCAGCGCTTGACTGATATCTTGACCCTGCAAGGCAAAGGCATCCCGTAAATCATCCACAAAATCAGCCGGAGGCTTAGTTAATATTTGATAATAGAGGGGCAGCAACCAGTTGTTTTCGAGGTATTTCCACCAGCTGTTGGCACTCGCTGATTGCCCATTATTTGCTACACCTACAGTAGGTTTATTTTGTACCCCAGATGCGCTGTGAATTTCGCCAGAACGTGCCAACACTCGTCTGTGTTTGTCCACTACCCATACTCTGGCATTGGAATACTTAAGACCCTTGAGAATTTTTTCAATATCGGGTGAAGGCACCAATACTGTGCCCAGTGAGTCCACTTGCGATGGATTAGCTGTGCCTATGATGTGCTCTGTTGCTCGGGATTGTGGATTATCCACATCCACAATCGCAAAGGCAATTTTGCTCGACATCATAGCCAAGGGAAAACGTAATTCGAGGTGATATCCCTTTGCAGTATTACGCCATTGCCCCTGTATTTGGGTTTCTAATCTAGCGGGTTGCAACGAGTCTAAGCTATCTTTTAATAAATAGGCGTTTACCCACCCCGCTTGGGACGGCGCAATAATATAACGCTGAAACAAGCCGCTTTGGTCGGTCATGGCTATTTGCAGATGGTCGTTTTTATCAATACGCAAACTGTTACTTGGCCTGAGCAGCACAGTGTTGTCGGTTACCGCAAACATAGCGTACAAATATTTGTCGTACTGCCCCACCATATGGGTGAAGTGTAAACTTTCAGGTTGATATTCTTGAATAGCGTCAATTAGATTCTGTTGGCCATAAGCAATAGCTAAATGCTGGTAGTCTTGCCAATCATCTAGCTTGCCGTCTAATTGTATTGGGTATGCAATTTTATGAGCGTATAAATCGGTACCCGGCTTAACATCGGCTAAATACGCGGACTGGCTGTCAAATAACAATGGGCGCTCGTGTAAGGCGGTGGCTACTGCCCGAGCGGTACCCACCATAGTTTGCTCTTGACCGATACGCAGGTAAGTTTCCATTTCCCACACGTACTGGTAACCCAACCAGGGAATAGCCAATAAAAACGACGAAAAAAACAGTAGCTTTAAGCGCAATCCAAAACGAAATTTACTCATCTAGATGTAACTCATCAGTTCACGTATTACTGGGGTTTTATTCACTGAATTTTCCATCTGTAACCCATGCCATACACTGTTTCTACACAATCGAAGGCGCTATCGAATTGCATAAATTTTTTGCGAATACGTTTAATGTGTGAAGTGATAGTTGTGTCATCCACCACCATCTTAGACTCATCCATAAGTTGTTGGCGACTCTTAACATGGCCAGAATATTTGGCAATGGCGTGCAACATCCAAAACTCGGTAACAGTCAGTTCGATGCTTTGGCCTTTCCAGCTTACAGTCATACGTTTACTGTCCATCAGCAAGTCGCCTGTTTGAATTAGGTCGGTTTGGATTTGCGGTCTATTTAGTAACTCGGTACGCCTAAACAAAGCCGCTATGCGAGCCAGTAAATGGGGCAAACTGATATCTTTAGTTAAATAATCATCGGCGCCCATACGTAAACCACAAATGGTGTCGTAATCATTATCTCGCGCGGTAAAAAAGATAATAGGCAAGGTTTTAGATAAACCTCTTAATTGCTGGCAAACCGCAAAGCCTCCGTCAATTTCATCCTCAAGGCCAATATCAATAATCGCTAAATCCGGTAGTTGATGAGAAAACGCCTGCTCGGCGCTTTGTCGATTTGCGAAGGCTTGCACCTCATAGCCTTGCTTGCTAAGGGCTGCAATATAATTTTCTCTCAGTGCTTGGTCATCTTCTACCAAGGCGATACGTTTCGACATACTGGCCGCCTGTTCAATTGTTAATGGCACTATATCGCAAAACTTCTATTGGTTTAGTTGATAAATGGCCGAATCAATCAATTTCCATTTTTTCGCCACAATTGACCTCAAGTTTGCCATTTTTCCTCCCCGAAACAGCCACACACTCTTTGTTTACTAGAGAGGAATTCATCAATCACCTTTAGGAAAAATAATGAACATCAACAAACATAAATTCACTACCTCAATCGCTTTCACTTGTTTGCTATCAAGTAGCGCCTTAGCCGAGCCAAACAAGCAGCAAGAAAAAACCAATGAATTAATAGGTTTCAGTTCGGGCGCCATCATAGGGACCGCAATCGGCGGCCCCTTTGGCGGGGTTATCGCTGCCATATTTGGCGGAATGGTTGCCAACGACATTAATTCTGACAATAAGCTGGAAAAGGCCAGCCAATCGTTGCAACAAAAAGAGCAACAATTAGTAGTATTACAACAAGATATTGAAGCTCAAAAACAACAGGCATTGGCGCAAATAGCCTCTATGGATAATGCCTTAGAACAGGCCAGATTGCTGCAAAACACCTCAGAAATACAAGCTAACATTCAATTTAAAACTGCTTCCTACGTTTTAGAACAGCACTATAAATCACAACTTGATCTGCTGGCCCAAAGACTACAACAAAATCCTAAACTGACTATTACCTTGTCGGGCTTTGCAGACCAACGTGGTGACAGCAGTTTTAACCAAGTCTTGTCTGAGCAACGTGCCTTATCCGTTAGATCATACCTGATATCTAAAGGCGTTAAAAAAGAGCAAGTAATTACTTACTCCTTTGGAGAGTCTGAATTAGTAAGCGCAGGTGTAAATTTTGAAGACGACTTTTTCGACCGCCGCGTGATGCTGAAAGTATCCAATAAACAAAGCGCCATGACAGCCGCAAACCAATAAGGAAACTTTTATGTCATCACTCCCCAAGCTTGCGGTGGTTAGTTTGGCGATTATTGCAATAGGGGCATTACAATTTGTGATGCCTGCTTTTAGCAACAATCCAAACACTGCGCTCAATGCAAGCACCAAAGTTTTAGCCCCTGACAGCAGCCTAAGTAACCTCCCTGTTAAGGACTTTCACTCAGCCCAAAGTGGCACCTTGTACTTTATCAATGAGCAGGTTATTCAGGACGAAACAGTGCAGCAACACTCACTCAGCCCTGTCCTTAAAACCAAAGTGGACATTAAAGTAACAGGTATTGTAGCCCGTACCAAGCTCACTCAAACCTTTAGAAATGCAGGTACAGAGTGGGTGAGTGCACTTTACGTATTCCCTTTACCGGAAAATGCCGCAGTCGATCATTTATTGATGACAATAGGTGACCGCAAAATAGAAGGGGTAATTACAGAAAAAGATGAGGCAAAAAAGCGTTATCTTCAAGCCAAAGCCGAGGGCAAGAAAGTCAGTTTAATCGCACAGCAGCGACCCAATATATTTTCTAATCGTATTGCTAATATCGGCCCGGGCGAAACCATCGAAGTGAGCATTGAATATCAACAGCGCATCCCTTTTGAACAACAGCAATATAGCTTACGTTTTCCTTTGACTATCACGCCGCGATATCAGCCCAAAGGCACCACTGAAGCCTCACAAATTCAGCCTAACTTTTCTCAAAATCACAGCCCTGAAACTAACAATATTGAATTGCAGGTGCACTTGCAGGCAGGTTTTTCGGTGCAAAATATCAGTAGCGAGTTTCACCCCATTAAGATTAACCCGCTACCTGATGGTAGTCAGCATATTCAACTGGTAAAAAACAGCCAGGCCAATCAAGATTTTGTCTTGAACTGGCAACCAGAGCTGGGTGCGGCCCCCCAGTCAGCGCATTTTACTCAGTTGGTTAATGGCGACAAATATGGCTTGATCATGTTACTGCCACCACACAAAAAACAACACTCTCAATTAAGCCAAAACCGCGAGGTTATTTTTGTATTAGATACATCAGGTTCCATGGAAGGCGACTCTATTCAACAAGCAAAGCAGGCACTTTTGCTAGCCATTGATGAACTAAAACCAAAGGATCGCTTTAATATCATTGAATTTAATAACTACGCTCAACACATCTGGAAGTCACCAAAACCAGCCGACCTAAATAATAAACAACAAGCCAAACACTTTGTTAATAGCTTATCGGCCAATGGAGGCACCGAAATGCAAAGTGCATTACAACTGGCCTTTGCTCAGCCCAAGGGACAGCTATCGACTGGCTTGCGCCAAATAATATTTATTACTGATGGCAGTGTGGCTAACGAAGCTTCTTTAATGACGTTGATCAACAAAAAATTAGGTGATTCGCGGTTATTTACTGTGGGCATTGGCAGCGCACCCAACAGCTATTTTATGACTGAAGCAGCCAAAATGGGGCGAGGCACCTTTACTTATATTGGCTCGGTGGAACAGGTGCAACAAAAAATGCTTGGCTTGTTAAGCAAATTACAACACCCCGCTGTTACCGATATCGAATTACAGCTAAATGACTACCCGTTGCAATCTGATCCGCAGCTAGAGTTTTATCCCAACATTATTAGCGATTTATACAAAGGCGAACCTTTAGTACTTAGCTATAAAATATCTGGTAGTAATCTTGCAGACAATTTTTCTAACGTAAATATAAAAGCACAATTCCAACAAAAACCTTGGGGGTCGCCTTTAGTTATAAACGGGGAAACGAGGCAATCTGGCCTCAATGTTTTATGGGCAAGACAGAAAATAGGCCAGCTTACCAGAGATAAGCGTCGAGCCGGTCATGCAGTAAACAGCTCTGATGCCGAACAACAAACATACAAACATCTAATCACAGAGACGGCGTTGGCTCATCACATGGTGAGCCAATACACCAGTTTAGTGGCAGTAGATGTTACGCCAACTCGCCCTCTTGCATTACCAGTTAAAGAGCAAAAGCTGCTAAACCCAATGCCAAAAGGCGCTTTATATCGCTCCGCTAGCATACAGGGTCAACTACCACAAACGTCCACAACTGCTCAGCTAAGAATAACAATAGGTTTAATTTTAATGGGATTAGCACTATGTATGCACTTACTTACAAGAAAAATAATTTTGTCTCAAAACTAATATTTTCAGTCAGTCGACATAAATGGCTATTGCTATCTTTGTTGTTGGGGATTTATCAATTTTCAGGTGGACTATATATATTTGCCAAGGCACAGTTGGCTCAATACTTAATCGCCGACGCTTGGCACAAAAGTCTGCAATCAGGAGAGCAACACCAACCTTGGCCTTGGGCAGATACTCACCCTATTGCTGAACTAACCATCAATGACCGCAATTGGTATGTGTTGGCAGGAGCTAGTGGTAGAAACTTAGCTTTTGCACCCAGTCATGTAAGTGCAACTCCTTTGCCTGGGGAAGCAGGCAACAGCGTGATAGCGGGCCATCGCGACACCCAATTTAATAGCCTAAAAAAGCTACAAATAGGAGCAACAATTAACGTAAAAACCAGAGACTCTGAACAACAGTTTAAGGTCACTATGTTGCGTATCGCCCATCAATCACAGGTTGAATATATGCAAACTAACACCAGTGACCCATTTGAATCTGAGCCTTCCAGCTTAACGCTGATCACTTGCTATCCTTTCGACAGTATGTTGCCTGATCCAACACATAGATATGTAGTCACAGCCATCGCCATATAAGCATAGGCTTGGTTTATTGCATACTAAGTGCTGTATCCAATGACAGACAAAAAATATCAGTAACTGACATAACCTGTCTGGCAACTCTGATTATTAACATATTTATCAATGAGTTATAGATGTGGAACAGAAATTGCCATGTGTGTAAGCAACCTAAGCTTCATGCTTTTCAATTTAAATATAACTAGGAATAATACTAATGGCTTTATCAAAATTCACCCTTGCAATAACACTGACTACATTTAGCCTTGGATTAAGCGCTTGCACTGAACCAACCCAACAATCCACCCAAAAAGCTGATCCAGACATGGTCACCCAAGCTAAGGAAAAATCTGCCGACTTGTATAACAAAACCAAAAAAGGCGCGTCTGAACTTGCCGACAACGCAGCGGATATGGCCAGTGATTTAAAGGAAAGTACCTCTGAAGCATATGACAATGTTAAAGATAAAACCAAAGAGGCCTATGATGCAACGGCTGAAACAGCGTCTGATGCCCTAGATGCTACCAAAGACGTAGCAAGCGATTTAACAGAAAGCGCAACTGAGACTTATGAAGAAGTCAAAGATAAGGCTAGCGACGCATACGATGCCACAGCTGAAAAAACCTCAGATGCAATGGATGTAGCAAAAGAAAAAGCTGCCGGAGTAAAGGCTGATTCAGCTGAAAAACTCAAAGAAGCCTGTATTGCCAGCAAAGAAAAGCTAGGCAAAGACCCCAAAGACTGCTAATCAACTGTCTTTTATTTGCGACAAAAGGGCCTCTGCCCTTTTGTTTGTTTATTATTCATATAATAAAGTTGTAGCGCCTCATCTCACGCCCACCCTTTATTATTCATAGGTTTCCCCGCGTAATTGTTATATCACATATAATTTTTGTCATTTTGCTAACTGAAAAAAAGATACAATACCCAAAATGCTGAGCTGCTTTGCAGCCTTAAGGCAATTCTATTAATCACATCAGCTGGCAGTCGACATGAACGCATTGAGTATCAAAGGATTAACTAAAACCTATAAGGGTGGCACCCAAGCTCTAAAGGGTATTGATTTGGAAGTAAAACAAGGCGATTTTTTTGCTTTGCTTGGACCAAATGGTGCGGGCAAATCAACCACTATAGGTATCATTAGCTCATTAGTGAATAAGACCCAAGGGCAAGTTGATGTGTTTGAGTATTCCCTAGCCAGTCAACCTATTGAGGCAAAATCTTGTATTGGGTTAGTGCCGCAGGAGTTTAACTTTAATCAGTTCGAGCCTTTAATTCAGATCATGCTTAATCAGGCCGGCTACTATGGTGTACCTAAAAGTGTCGCTAAACCCAGAGCCGAAAAATATCTTAAGCAACTCGATCTTTGGGACAAACGCAATGCCCCTGCTAGGCAGCTCTCCGGTGGCATGAAAAGACGTTTGATGATCGCCAGAGCCCTGATGCACCAACCTAGAATGTTAATTCTTGACGAGCCAACCGCAGGTGTAGATATAGAAATCCGCCGCTCTATGTGGTCATTCTTACAAGAGATCAACCAGCAGGGGGTCACTATTATATTAACCACCCATTATCTTGAAGAAGCCGAAATGTTATGTCGCAATATTGCCATTATCGACAAGGGTATTATTGTTAGAAATACCAGTATGAAAGCGTTACTTGCCACTTTAAATATTGAAACTTTTGTGCTGGATTTATCTAAAAATGTCAACGCGCTAACCTTAGAGGGTTTTACAAGCCGCTTAGTTGACGAGCACACCTTAGAGGTTGATGTACCTAAAGAGGCTGGCCTTAATGGGGTATTTGAACAACTCACACAACAACAGATCCAAGTGTTAAGCATGCGCAATAAATCCAATCGATTAGAAGAGCTATTCGTTAGAATGCTCGAATCAGGACGTACATCAGAAGAAACAAGCTCAACCCAGGCACAAGTTGTAGGAGGCAGCCATGAATAGTCTAAACATGGTGGCCCTTAGAACTATATGGCGCAAAGAATGTTTACGGTTTTTGAGAATTTGGGTGCAAACACTGTTACCACCGGCCATTACTATGACACTGTACTTTGTCATTTTTGGTAGCCTGATAGGCAGTAGAATAGGCAATATGGGCGGCTTTAGTTATATGGAATTTATTGTACCTGGGCTCATTATGATGGCGGTTATCACTAATGCCTATGCCAATGTTTCCTCGTCATTTTACAGTGCAAAATATCAACGTAACGTTGAAGAGATGCTAGTGGCCCCGGTTTCTAATTGGATTATCATCGCTGGCTTTGTGGGGGGAGGTGCCATTCGGGGCATACTAGTAGGTGTAATAGTGACCTTTGTTTCAATGTTTTTTGTGGATATACACATTCACAATATTCTCATCATTTTAGTCACTTTAGTGTTAACTGCGGTGTTATTTGCAACAGCTGGATTAATTAACGGTATTTACGCTAATTCATTTGATGATGTGAGCATAGTTCCAACCTTTATCCTAACGCCTTTAACTTATTTGGGCGGAGTATTTTACTCCTTAACCTTGTTACCTGAATTCTGGCAGTGGGTCAGTAAGATCAATCCTATCGTATATATGGTCAGTGGCTTTAGGTATGGTTTTCTCGGAGTTTCTGAGATTAGCTACTTAACTTCTTTAAGTATCTTAGTGATATTTAACATCGTCTTGTTTGCTTGGGCATATTCTCTTATTAGTCGTGGCGTAGGCATTAGAAGCTAACATTATGAAACAACAAGCGCGCTCCATTACGACCAATCAATTAGGGGTTCACAAAAACCTACAAAAGGTAGTGACACGTCAACTTGGCAATGACAGCCAACGACCTTTGACTGACCACACAAAGCAAGCCTACCAAGAAGCGGTAACATGGCTTGGAAATTGGCAAGGCGACCTTATCTTAGATTCTTGCTGCGGCGTCGGTGAAAGCACAGTAAATATTGCAAAAGCCCATCCAAATGCCCGAATCATTGGGATTGATAAGTCTGCTTTACGTACTAATAAGCATCAAGCCTATGCTAGCGATGAACAAAATTACTTGGTGTTACGAGCCGATCTCAACGATTTTTTAAGGCTACTGATCTTAGATGGTAAAAAGCTTAGCAAGCACTTTTTATTGTATCCCAACCCCTATCCTAAATCGGCACACTTGCAACGTCGTTGGTATGCAACCTCAGCGCTAAAAGATATCTTAAAACTGGGTGGAATACTTGAAGTAAGAAGCAATTGGCAATTGTACATACAGGAATTTGCCGCCGCTTTAGATATTGCTCTTGTTAATAATCATATCAAGCTTTATAAGAGTGCATATGCCATTACACCCTTTGAACGTAAATACTGGGAAAGTGGCCAAGATAGCTGGCAACTGCTGGCCGATTTAAATCAAAAATAAATTAATCAACACTAGGCATAGGATGGCGAAAGTAAAACCCCTGTGCATATTTAACCCCTAATTGCTTAACAAGTTGTAGGGTATCTTGGCGTTCAATCCTTTCGGCAATCACTTCGATTTTATTATTAGTGGCAGAACAAATTAGCCCCTTAATAAAATCTTCTTGTGTGGGTTCCTTTGCCACTTTATCAAACAGATCCGCAGATACCTTAATCGCAGAAATAGGTAAACAAAGAATGGCCTGTAGATCACTTTCCTGCTGATCAAAATTGTCGATAACTATATTAATACCTAACAGCTTACAAATTTCACAAAACTGCGCAAATTTTGCCGTTTCTGCCAAAGCATTTTGTGCGGTAATTTCAATGGAAATACGCTGTGGGTTGGGGTAATGCTCAAGTTGCGCCTGAAGGAATTTAAGGGTGCTCGAGTCGGTCATGTCAGCCAAGCTTAGGTTGATATTCCAAGCCATATTGATGTCTCTAAAATAACTGGCGCTGCGACCAAATAGAGATTGAGTTAATTGCGCCACGGATTGTTGTCTGTCGACCAAAAATAACAATTCACTTGGCAAATAATTGTTTTGCTCAGGGGTTAAAACTCTGGCCAAACATTCGTAGCTCCAAACTGCATTATTCTTCAGATCCATAATTGGTTGGAAAAATGGAACAACGTAGTCTAAGTTAAATCGATCTGTTACTTCAGTAACTTGCATAAAAAAGTATTTTTTATCTCGAATATTCTTGACAATATAACAACAATTTAACAATTGCCAGATAATACCTATCTCTGTGGTAATTTGGAGTGAGTAAGGGTATTGGTCTCTTCAAAGAATTAGGGTAAAGTGCGCGACTTGAAAATTTTCAGACAAGGTATTAGTAGTGGGCACAGCTGAGGTTAGCTTAGAGTATTTGTTTAAGGTGTTTACCTTACCTGAAAGCAAAGATTCTAAACTTGCACAGATTGAACAACACCTATCAGACAATCTCGCCGATTTTCTGTCGCAGCATGTTGTCACTAAAGTCAATTCTCTTTCTCAAATTGAGAAAAGTTTTGCGGAATATTCAGTACCTGAATCTCCCGAATTTGTATCAAAGCACGCTGAAGATTTACTCGATAAATTAGTGGCCAATTCCGTTAATACCTATTCCCCTAGCTTTATTGGCCATATGACCTCGGCCCTTCCCTACTTTCACTTGCCTTTAGCCAAGCTTTTAGTTGGACTAAATCAGAACTTAGTAAAAATTGAAACCTCCAAAGCCTTTACACCACTAGAACGACAAATGCTGGGCATGATGCATGAATTGGTTTACAAGCAACCTGCCGATTTTTATCAAAGCTACTTGCACAGCGCCAACCATGCTTTAGGGGCGTTTTGCTCTGGAGGTACCATAGCCAATATTACGGCCTTGTGGGTTGCACGAAATAAAGCAATGCCCGCTACCACGCAATTTAGAGGGGTAGCGCAAGAAGGCTTAGCAGCCGGAATGCTGCACTACGGCTATAAAAAAATGGGGATTATCTCTTCAAAACGCGGGCATTATTCCTTATCTAAAGCCGTTGATTTATTAGGACTAGGTAGGCAACAGATGATGACTATTGACTGCCCTTCTCAGCGCTTATCTGCTGAGAAAGCCTTAGCTTTAGGCAAGCAATTTCAAGCTGAAGGAAATAAAGTTTTATCAATAGTAGGCATAGCAGGCACTACAGAAACAGGGCATATAGATCCGCTCGATGAACTGGCAGATGTGGCCGAAGAATTAGGGTGTCATTTTCATGTGGATGCCGCATGGGGCGGAGCGACCTTGTTTTCTAAGGAACACAATCGTTTACTTAAAGGCATTGAGAGAGCAGATTCGGTCACTATGGACGCCCATAAACAAATGTACGTACCTATGGGCGCAGGCATGGTGTTATTTAAAAACCCTAATGACAGTAACGCTGTGCGCCATCACGCACAATATATATTACGTGAAGGCTCGAAAGACTTAGGCGCCACCACACTAGAAGGCTCAAGAAACGGTATGGCCATGATGGTTTATGCCTCATTGCACATCTTTGGGCGCCAAGGTTATGAGCTGCTAATTAATCAAAGCATCGAAAAAGCCAAAATTTTTGCACGGATGATCCAATCTCACCCAGACTTTGAGTTAGTCACCTCTCCAACTTTATCGTTGTTGACCTACAGATTAAATCCACAAAATGTACAAACCAAGATGAAGAGTCAGGCTACTATTGATGAGGCACTCAATAAAAAATTAGACGATCTAACTGTGATAGTTCAAAAACAACAACGTGAGGCGGGTAAATCATTTGTTTCACGAACTCGCTTGCAAACAAAAACCTACCCAGAACAAGCCATTACTGTATTCAGAGTGGTACTGGCTAATCCGTTAACCACTGAAACAGACCTTCAAAATATATTAGACGAGCAAATTGCTCTTGCGGGTAACACTCATATTTGGCAAAAGCTCTGTCAACAACCGAGTTAACCGAGCTAATCTAGTTTTTTTGCGCTACTAACTCAAACGCTAAGTTGTCAATTAATCGGGTTTTTCCTAGAAATGATGCCGCTAACAGTACTAAGCGATTATCTTCGTGACTAGGAGGTAGCAAAGTACCTGTATCTCGAATTTCTAAATAATCAGGATGAAACCCTAACTCGGACAATTGTAATTTGTACTCTTGGGTTAGCTTGGAAAAATCCCTACGGCCATTATGTATTTCAGCGACTAATTGTTGCATTTTTTTATATAAAGTGGGCGCTAACTTACGCTCCTGCTCTTTTAAATAGTGATTTCTAGAGCTCATTGCTAAGCCATCAGCTTCTCTTGTTGTGGGCACACCATATATTTGCAGGTTCATTGATAAGTCAGTGACCATGGCTTTGATCACCTGTAATTGTTGAAAATCCTTTTCGCCAAAAAACGCAAGATTTGGCTGCACCATATTAAATAACTTGCACACTATAGTGGCTACGCCGCGAAAATGTCCCGGTCGGCTAGCCCCGCATATCATATAAGACAAACCGGGTACCTCAACAAAGGTCTGCTGCTCTAAACCTCTGGCGTAAATATCACTGGCTTTAGGCCTAAATAGTAGATCAACACCTATCTCTTGCAACATATGGCTGTCGCTTTCTAGGGTTCGTGGGTAGGCATCTAAATCTTCATCTGGACCAAACTGCATAGGATTTACGAAGATTGAAACGACTACTATATCAGCCTTAAGTTTGGCCTCACGTACCAGATTAAGATGACCTTGGTGTAAATTGCCCATAGTGGGAACAAAGGCAATCACTTTGGCACTTTTTTGCCAACTACGCCTGATTTCACGCAGTTCTGAAATTTCACTAATAATTTGCATAATGTCGTACTTTACTTATGTATGTTTAGCTCACGGCTTTGCTGCGTACTAATTGAAACTGTGCTCAGTTGATGGAAAACTGCCATCTTGCACTTCTTGAATATATTGGCCTACTGCTTCGCGCATATTGCTGCACTGTTGCAAGTAGTTTTTAGAAAACTTAGGCATATAGTTAGCGCTGATACCAAACATGTCGTGCATCACTAAAATCTGTCCATCGGTTTGCGCTCCCGCACCAATACCAATAACCGGAATATTCACATTTTGCGATATTTTGGCTGCTAAATCTGTAGGAATACACTCCAGCACTAGTAGCTGAATACCGGCTTGTTCCAATTGCTTGGCTTGCTCTAGGATATTTTCGGCCTGTAAATCATCCCTGCCTTGCACTTTAAAACCACCAAACACATGTACCGACTGCGGCGTAAGACCCAAATGCCCACACACTGGTACGCTACGCTCGTTAAGGCCTTTGATCGTTTCTAGTAGCCATGTACCACCTTCCACTTTGACCATACTAGCTCCAGCTCGCATCAGCTCTGCTGCGCTAAGGTAAGCTTGTTCAGGGGTGGAGTAAGACATAAATGGCATATCAGCCACTACAAATGCACGCTCTACACCTTTGCGTACTGCACGCGTATGGTAGGCAATATCTGCTACTGTGACACTCAAAGTATCTTCATCGCCTTTGAGCACCATGCCAAGCGAATCCCCTATCAACAAAACATCTACGCCTTGTTCATCGAACAATTTAGCAAAACTAGCATCGTAAGCGGTTAAAGCAGTGATCTTAGTTTGCTGTTGCTTCATGCTAAGCAAGCTTGAAGTCGTTACTTTTTTCATTAGATATACTCCAATTTTTGAATCATCAAACAATACTTTTAACTGCTTAGGCACCATACCTATGGTATGCGCACTATACGGGATTTTTTGTGAATTTCTAGACTAGCAAATTCGTCATTTTTTGTAAGCCATTTAACGGACAAGCATCAACCAAATCGGATAATTTTTCTCCCGATGGCAAGACCAAGTTGGGGGCGATGTCATACAAGGGGTAAAGTACAAACTCCCTTTGCTGCAAGCCTGAATGAGGAATAGTTAAATGCGGGCTATCAAGCTGCATGTGACCAAACAGCAAGATATCTAGATCTAAAGTTCGTGGCCCCCACCTATTGGCTTTACGAACACGACCTTGGTTATTCTCTATGGACTGGGTGTGTTGCAGCAGGCTATCTGGTGCAAGCCTAGTATTTAGCAGTGCCACCGCGTTCACATAATTTGGTTGATCTTGCGGCCCCATTGGCCGGCTTTGAAACAAGCTCGAACATTTAATCAGTTCCGAGCCTGGTATGGCAGCCAAGCTCTCACAGGCCTTTTGTATTTGCTGTTCAGGCTGCGACAAATTGCTACCTAAGCCAATGTATACTGGGATCATGCTTTAGGTTTAGGCTTTTTGCGGTTGCGTCTTGGTCGCCTTGCTGGCCCACCTTCTTGCTTGCGTAGCTCTTCTAACATTGTCTTGCGCTGGCTGTCGTCTACTTCTTGGAAATCCGTCCACCACTGGGCAAGCTCTAGTAACTGTCCTCCTTCAATTTGGCCCCGTAACAACAGGAAATCGTAAGCGGCCCTAAACTTGGGATGCTCTAACATTTGATACGCTCTACGGCCATAACGTCTAGGCAGTCGATTTTGCAATTGCCAAATTTCTCGAATAGTAGAACTAAAGCGCTTAGGGATCATAATACGTTGAATTTGACGATGCATCACATCGTTAAGGGCAAGGTTAAATCCATCGAAATGATTCAGGCCCCCTTCTACCATTAACTGCTGGCAGCGTTCTTCTAACGGATACCACATAAATGCGGCAAATATAAATGCAGGTGTAACTCGTTGCCCAGTATTAATGCGATTATCAGTGTTAGTAAGCACTTGCTCTACAAATTGATTCTCACGGCTTCCGGCTTGTAAAAGCAATGGCGCCAGTTGCGGAAAAAGCTGCTCAAACAAATGAAACTCAGTCAGTAACTTGTAAGTTGCTAGTCCTTGCCCTGATAACAATAACTTAAGGATTTCTTCAAACAACCGTGCCGGCGGAATATTGGCCATTAGTGGTGCCAAACGCTTAATAGGCTCGGCGCTAGTTGCGCTAATATGCATATCCAATTTGGCAGCAAATCTCACGGCTCTGAGCATTCTTACAGGATCTTCACGATAGCGCGTTTCAGGGTCGCCTATCAGTGCAATTTCTTTATTTTTAATGGCTTGCATGCCACCAGCAAAATCGCTAATGGAATAGTCTGCAATATTGTAATACATAGCGTTAATGGTGAAATCGCGGCGCTGCGCATCTTCTTCGATGCTGCCAAACACATTGTCACGCATTAATTGACCATGATCGCTGTGTTTACTGTCTTTAGACTCAGTTTTATCACTATTTTCATGATGACCACGAAAAGTGGCAACTTCGATAATTTCTCGACCAAACACAATATGTGCCAGCCTAAAGCGACGGCCAATCAATCGGCAATTGCGAAAAAGCCCTTTGATTTGTTCGGGGGTAGCATCAGTTGTTACGTCAAAATCTTTTGGATCTTTACCCAGCAGGGCATCGCGCACACATCCACCCACTAAATAGGCTTGATAGCCATTGTTGTGTAGGCGATACAGTACTTTCAGTGCGTTTTCACTCATTGATTCACGAGAAACGCTATGCTCTGCACGGGGTATGACAGTAGCTACAAGCCCTTCTGGTTTATCTACAGTCTTAGTGCGCAGAGCGCTCCTGACTTTGTCAATTACGCGAGAAATAATATGCTGTGCTCCTTATTTTGGGCATTTTATGCTGTAAATAGCGCCGCTTTGTGCGGAAAAATTCGGCGCTTATCATATACTGTCTGACTGACCAATTCTATTGTCAATGCACTCTGTTTTTGCAGCAACGGCATTCACATTCCAAACTTGGATAGCCCATTCTAAGATATCTGCCACCGATCCCTTTTTTAGTTGTATAGATGGTGATAAACCAAGAAATTCGATGGCGTTTATAAGATTTTCCCGCGCTTCTAGATTATTTACTGGGACTGCGTGATTTTGTTTACTGAGTTTTTTACCTGGCGCGGTGACAACCACTGGAAAATGCAGAAATTGCGGAGCAGGCGTATCAAAAGCCTGGTACAAAGCCAGTTGAAAAAGTGTCGCATCTATTAGGTCGGCGCCTCGTGCCACTTCTGTGATACCTTGTTGAATATCGTCTACTACTACAGCTAGTTGATAGGCAAATAACTGATCTTTACGCTTAATGGCGAACTGTGCGGGTATGTGCTGGGTGTTAAAATTCACTCGGCCTAATAAGTTATCATTAAAACCTTTTTGAACATCATGATGCTTAAATCGTATGGCGCTGTTTGCAATGCTTAGATTTTGATCCGCGCAGTCACACAATTGATTTTGCGGCACAATTGCAAGTTGCTTTCGGGTACAACGGCAATGATAGGTTAAACCTTGGGAAGCTAAATATTGAATTTTTTGGTTATATAACTCGCTTCTGTCACTTTGATAAATCACCTCGCCGTCCCAAAATAAGTGATGAGCCTCAAGGCAGTTCAAGATGGAATCAGTTGCCCCGGCCACTTCTCGTGGTGGATCAATGTCTTCAATTCTGAGCAACCATTGTCCATTTTGGCTTTTAGCTTGTAAAAAACTACCTAAGGCTGTGACAAGAGAGCCAAAATGTAAGTGCCCTGAAGGAGATGGAGCAAAACGTCCCACATAACCTTTGTTAGGTGTTAGGCGATTCGTAGATGGAGAGTGAAGTGCTGTGGCCATAAACCAAGTTGATTATCCCAAGCAGCCAATCGAACCATCAATTGCCACTTGGGACTATAGGTAACATTAACCTTGAAGTTGTTTTTCTTTGATTTCTGCCATGGTTTTGCAATCAATACACATATCGGCAGTAGGTCTTGCTTCTAAGCGACGTACACCAATTTCGATGCCGCAGGCGTCACAAAAACCAAAATCGTCTTCATCGATGCGCTTCAGAGTTTTTTCGATTTTTTTGATTAATTTGCGTTCTCTGTCACGAGTACGTAACTCAAGACTAAATTCTTCTTCTTGGGCTGCACGGTCAACAGGATCAGGAAAATTAGCCGCTTCATCTTGCATATGATGCACAGTGCGGTCTACCTCTTGACGAAGTTGGTCACGCCACGCTTTTAACAATAAACGAAAATGCTCCATTTGATCTTCGTTCATGTACTCTTCGCCTTTTTTCTCCTCGTAAGGAGTCAAACCGGCTAAAGCTAATAATCCAAGTGTTTTGTTCGTTTTTGCTGTTGGCATATGCCAATTCTCCTAAACTACGGCATGAGCTGTTCTGTATTGACGGCGCTCTTAATTCTGAAAGCCATCACACCGGCAATTACTTGCTCTTAACATCTTCCGTTACAGTGAAAACAATTTTCTAGCAAGGCAATATGGAGGTCTTGTAGAAAAAATCAATATCTATTTTAAGAAAAAAACCGCAAGGCTTGATTTATATAGATTTTTTTTGAATTGATGTGGCAACCGTAACATAAAACTTGCACACCATTTAGCATAGCTTGTTTCAGTTCTTTAGCGTAATCAGGGTCAATATGATTTGCTACTTGTACCGATTGAATACCTGAGTGTTGCACACAAAAAAATAGGACGGCACGCATACCTTGGCTAGCAATCAAACTTAACTCCCGTAAATGCTTTTGGCCCCGTTGGGTTTTTGCATCTGGAAAATAGCCTTTTTGATCCGCTAATAGAGTGACTGATTTCACTTCAACATAACAGTCAGCTTTTTGTTTATCCGTTAGCAAAAAATCAATTCGGCTATTTTCTTCACCAAATTTCACTTCTGCCTTTAAGTCAGCATAACCTGTAAGTTCAGCTATCTTATTGTTTTGTATAGCTTCTTTAACCAGTGCATTGGCTCTGTGGGTATTGATACCAATCCAATGTTCTTGGTCTGTTAACACCACTTCCCATGTATACATTAACTTTCGCTTAGGATTGTTACTGGGCGACAGCCACACCTTCCAGCCAGGCTCGGCGCACCCTGTCATCGCACCTGTGTTAGGGCAATGGGCAGTAACAATTGAGCCGTCAGCCAGCTTTACATCAGCCAGAAACCGTTTATATCGTTTGATGAGAGTGCCTTGAATTAAGGAGGAACAAAACTGCATAGTTGTTTGGGCGAGTCCGTATAAAATGCTGTGAGCTGAATGACGTCATGGTAGTCTACCTGTCTTTGTATAAATGGAGTAGTTATGTCTGGTTTAAGTGTTTTTATTACTAATAAAGCAGCAGCCGATTTTTATGGCGCTGGAACTGTCTTATCAATGTCGGATCAAAAGGCCTATGTGCATTTAACGGATCCTGAAAACCAGTTGTGGGACATCAAAAAGGCAGCGCGTAGTCTTGATAATTTAGGGATAACTCAGGTCAAACTTGAAGGAAATTGGCAAATTGAACAGCAGTGGGCATTCGCGCAAAGCTTTACTACAACCAAGAAACAAAATCATATCCAATGGTGTGATGACAACAACGCACAAGAGTTATCCTACCGTAATCAGGCTATGATATTTACTCGCAATATCACCAATGCCACGCCCGAAGACATATCACCGGAAATACTCGCCGATACTTGTAATCAATGGCTCTCATCAATCAATAGCCAACACATCAGCAGTAAAAGATGGGTAGGTGAAGAACTAAAACAACAAGGTTGGATGGGGATTTATCATGTAGGACGAGGCAGTACTCGCCCCCCAGTTTTAATTGAAATTGACTATAACCCAACAGGAAACGACTCAGCGCCTGTTGCCGCTTGCTTAGTGGGCAAAGGCATCACCTTTGATTCTGGCGGCTACAGCATTAAGAGTAGTGAAGGCATGCTTAGTATGAAATGTGACATGGGCGGCGCAGCTACGGTCACTGGTGCCTTAGGATTAGCTATATTGCGAGGCCTAAATAAACGGGTTAAGTTGTTTTTATGCTGCGCCGAAAATTTAATTAGTGGTCACGCATATAAATTAGGTGATGTGATCACTTACAAAAATGGTACGACTGTAGAAGTAGTGAATACAGACGCCGAAGGCCGATTAGTGTTAGCCGATGGTTTAATGGCCGCAACAGCAACGGGAGCAGATCTCATTATTGATGCCGCTACTTTAACGGGTGCTGCTATGGTGGCTTTGGGTGAAGACTACAATGCATTTTTTGCATTAGACAAGGCATTACAGCAACGTATTTTAGACTATTCAGCCCAAGAATTTGAACCGTCATGGGGGTTGCCCTTAGAAAAATGGCATCAAAACAAATGCCCTTCTGCCTTTGCTGATACAGCAAATAGTAAACCGATGAAAGGCGGCGGCGGGGGTGGCGCATCTAATGCGGCGGGTTTCCTATCACGATTTGTTGCCGAGCAAGGTAAAGGCTGGCTGCATATTGACTTAGCCGCAGCGTACAACGCTAGTAGCACTGCATATATGCCTGCCGGAGCCACCGCACAAGGAATTAGAACTATCGCTAGAGCACTGTTAGACGAATAACAAACCTCGACCTAACACATTGCTTTTAGTCAGTCTTGTCTTCTTGTTTAAAGAATAAGACTGACTTTAGCAGCGGTGTTTAAGCCTAACGTTTATAAAGACCAAACAAGCTTTTAAAAGGCAAGAAGCTAGCCGCTATATACCGCCTAAGCGCTCCGCTAACACTTTATATTTTTCTACCGCGTCTTTCTCAAATAGTGGATTTCCGTTAGCATCTTTATCTGCTGCTGGTAACAGACTTTCTCTTTCAAGCCTTTCGACCCTTGCACTCTGAACACCAAGATATTCCGACACTTGTTCTACTGTCATCAAACTCATTCGACAATCCTCTTATTTTCCATTGTATTTTGATGAGCTAATAGTAAAGCGCAAAGCTAAAGAATAGCTAGTACCAATTGCCATCGATTCTAAATGAACACAAAATAATTCATCCCACATTCGGGAAGGTTAGTTTTGTACCTAATGATTAAATCATCAAGCCTTTGAAAATAAAACTATTTTTAGGGCATAACAAGGAAATGTAATAAACTATCTGAAAAGCGAAGCATTTTAGAGAAAAACATGGACACTTGGTCAGCCGCTATCACCTTATTTTTAATCATGGATCCTCTGGGTAATTTGCCGGTGTTTATGTCTGTTTTAAAAACCATAGAACCTAAACGAAGAAAAATAGTATTAGCAAGAGAACTACTATTCTCACTTGTCATCATGTTCACCTTTTTATTTAGCGGCCAAGTGGTATTAAATTTCTTAAATGTGCGCCAAGAGAGTGTCAGTATAGCAGGCGGGATTATTTTATTTCTGATTGGCTTAAAAATGATATTTCCACAACCTGGTGGCGTAACTGGATTAACCTCAGGTGAAGAGCCCTTTATTGTACCCTTAGCCATCCCCATGGTTGCGGGTCCATCGGTGTTGGCTGCATTGATATTATTGGCCAATCAAGATCATAGCCGTATGTTAGATTGGTCTATGGCATTAGGTGCAGCATGGTTGGCAACGGCAGCTATTCTTATGCTCTCTAGTCGTTTCCACAGACTTTTAGGTGAAAGAGGTTTAACCGCCATAGAAAGACTAATGGGTATGATCTTGATTATGATTTCTATCCAAATGCTATTAGATGGAATAGGGCAATATTATTCACTTAGTTAATCTTAGCTGAAAAACACTTTCTTTTGAGCTCGTAGCTCGTAGCTCGTAGCTCGTAGCTCGTAGCTCGTAGCTCGTAGCTCGT
Source organism: uncultured Paraglaciecola sp. (assembly GCF_937123705.1). Taxonomy (GTDB): domain Bacteria; phylum Pseudomonadota; class Gammaproteobacteria; order Enterobacterales; family Alteromonadaceae; genus Paraglaciecola. Next base: position 47,296 of record NZ_CAKZKO010000073.1, read on the forward strand.
AGCTCGTAAAAACAATGAGAACAAATTTGAATAACAAACTAAATATATTTCAACAAGTTAGAGAACTAGAAGGCTGGTATGCAGTGGCTTTCTCAGCCACACTTCTAGAGCGCATGTTACCCAATTATGTGCTGTTTTGTGAAGCTACCGAATTTGCCGATCCCGCGCAATATCGCAACAGTCTAAATGCAATATGGGAATGGTTAATGGTACCTAAGGCTAAGATAAATTTTGCTGCCCAACTTGAGAAAGTTGAAGAAGCGGTGCCTGACGCCAGTGATTTCGATATGTATGGCGTATATCCAGCGATTGATATGGCCATGTCTATGTCGGCAACCATTTTATTGATCCAAGGGGAAGATCCTCAAGGTGCTGTAGTCGTTAGTAAACTCTCACAAGGTGGAGTAGAAGCTTTTATCGAAGCCAGTGCCGAACAGGCTGTTGATATACAAACAATTAAACAACACCCCTTGATGCAATGGGAGATTGAAACGCAACAAGAACTCTTAATCTTGTTAAAAGAAAGCAATAAAAGCGCCGAAACCTGCAAAAAGCTTAAAAAACTAGCCACAGCAGAGGGCATCAGCAATATTGGTATTGAATTTTAGTCACCAAAAGTTTGCATCAGAGTTTTTACCAAAGTGGCTTTTTGGCCAAAAAGAAGTCAATAAAGGCTCGTACTTTAGGCTGGTCAAACTTTACCCTTTGATAATAAATGAAGATTTCGGCACTTGCATACCAGTATGGCTCTAGTATCGGCACTAATTGCCCACTTTTTACATAACCTTTGATATCTTGATTGTCCTCCAGAGCATTAATGATACCTAAACCCTGAGCACACATTAAAGATTGGCGGTTTACTGATTTAATTGGAGCGTTTAACTCAACCGTCTGTATTTCGTTACTCACCGATTGTTCGGTTTTATTCACCACCAGAGCGTTACTAGGACTCCCATGGGGATGACCTATCATACGATGATGATTCAAATCATCTGGATGGTTAGGTCTACCATATTTTGCCAAATACTCTGGTGATGCAAAGATCCCCAACTTGGCTTTCCAAAGAGATCGTCGCTTTAGACTTGGAAACTGGGTTCCCAAATACTCTGATACCCCCCAGTAGATATCATAAGGAGCGAGATTAATATCGATAATGCTTTCTTGCACGTCAAACGTTAGCTCAATGTCTGGGTACAGTTTGTGGAATTCCGACAGCCAGGGAAATATCGTTTCGTCAAATGTTTGTCCATCTTGCGCTACAATTTTTAGAACACCTGAGTACCTGCCAGTTCGTGATTCAAGCCACTGCTGTAAGGCATCATGATCTGCCATGATATGCCTTGTGCGCACTAAAAACGCTTCACCAAACTCTGTAAGCCTGATCCTTCGTGTACTCCTCTCGAACAATGATTCGCCGAGTAACTGCTCTAATTGCGAAATTTGTTTACTTATCGCCATGGGCGTTTTATCTAACGCTTTAGCAGTTTGAGTAAAACTTCGATAATCCGCCACCAGCGCGAAGACAGCTAATGATTCAGTCTTTAACATAAGGCACCATTATAAACTTTTTATTTGCTGCCATTATACTTGAATACTATTTTTTTATAATGATGTTTTTTCTATGCTTTGCACTGTGAATAATTAACTAAGCAGGCGAAGTATGATTGTTTTTGAATTTTTACTAATCAGTTATTTTATTGGATACCCCGTTTATGTGTATTTTACTCATGACAATTTAAAGCAAAGAATGCTGGCTAACCCAGCAATGCGTATTAAATTATACAAAGAGACTATGGTGTTTTTATGGGTACCTGCCTTAGTTGTACTCTTCTTAATCTTTCAAGACAGGGTGTCAGCTACGACTGTTGGTCTAAACTTACACTGGAATTTAGCAAATCAACTTATGCTTGGAGGACTAGTGATTTTGAGTGGCTATTTGTTATTTTCACTCAAGCAGATTGCCAACAATCAAGCTAGGCACCAAGAAATAGCCGACAAATTTTCTTATGTTCAGTGGTTAATGCCTACAACACTCAGGGAGTTAAAATATTATGCCGGTGGTGTTTCAGTATCAGCCGGTGTATGCGAAGAGTTGCTATTTAGAGGCTATTTACTTGGGTTAATAACTGAATATTCTTCTACTCCAATAGCTGTCATTGTCTCTAGCCTTGCATTTGGCTTACCTCACATTTATCAAGGTATTCCTCATGTTATAAGAACTACAGTATTTGGTGTCTTTATGGCACTTATCACTGTCCTAACCGACTCCATCATTGCTGCTATCTTATTACACATTATCATGGATATTTTTAGTGGTTGTATGGCATACATAGTGGCTAAACAACCCAAATAAAGCTTGGGTTGTAGTCTACAGCCCTTTCTTTGCAGGCTTAACTTAAAGATCACTCACTTATTCGTTTATACAACTTAGCGGATACTTGTGCACTTAGCTTTTCTTTAATTAACTGCCAACTATCAGGTACTTGATAACTTTCCGAGCCTGCACATTCGATATAAATGACACCACCTGGAGCCAGTAAATTCTGTTGAGAAATAGTATTGATCACCTCAGGTAACAAATTTTTATTGAAAGGGGGATCTAAAAATATCAAATCGAACACTTGCTGTTGTTTAGCTAATAAGGAGGCCGCCGCCCCTTGCAACACAGTAGCCTGTTCGCAAGAGATACTTAATAGTTGAATATTTTGAGTTAGTTTATTCACCACCTTTTTATCTAGTTCAACAAATAAAGTTGATTGCGCTTGTCGTGACAAGGCTTCAAACCCCAAGCCGCCACTACCCGCAAAGGCGTCTAAACACCTTGCGTTATGAACGTAGGGCATCAACCAGTTGAATAACATTTCTTTATTCTTGTCGGTAGTCGGTCGTAATCCTTGCACGTCTAGTACAGGTAGTTTACGCCCTCGAAAACGACCACTGATGATCCGAATGGAACCACTGGATTTTGAGCTTCTTGCAGAGTGGCTCTTTGATGTACGTTTTTCGCCTCGCTTCATTTGGGGTAGAAATGCTATTATTATGAACTGATGTAAATAGTTTACCCAATTAGCTAGGATTTCTCACCGGTATGTCAAAGTTTTTCAAATGGCTCAAAAAAGATAAGCAGCAA
>NZ_CAKZKO010000074.1 GCF_937123705.1 uncultured Paraglaciecola sp.
TTGTGAGCGTGGCACGCGACAAGAGCAGCCTGGAGCCGGGCACTTGTGTGTTGTATCCGTCATGCTATTTAGACTCCCCAATGTTCTATGGATTATCTTTAAGGTACTTCTTGAATCGACGAGCAATGGTTTGCGTCGTTACGTCGTATTTGTTCGCTATCTGAGCCATTGACTTGCCCTGATCGCGCAAATGCAGAGCCGCCTTGACTTGCTTGTCCGTGATCTTTTCCTTTGCCCCAAACACAACGCCGCGCTCCTTGGCCTTACGTACTCCGTCAGTAGTTCGCTCACGGTCAAGATCAACCTCAAACTGAGCAAGTGACGCAATCATGTTTACCTGTAGTCGCTCGGCTGGCTTGCAGTCACTTAGGTTTATACAGACGCCTTCTGTGATGCTCATAAACTTGATTCCCTGCTCTGCAAAGTAATTTAGATTATCCAAAACTTCTGTGAGACTTCGCCCCAATCTATCCAGCTTATAAACAACGAAAGTATCGCCATCACGCATGGCGCGTAGCGCATGTTTTAAAGCAGTTCTTTTCCCTGTAACTGCTGATTGCTTTTCTTGGTAGATATCTTCATCCAGCACGCCAGCCTCTCTCAAATAGTCTATTTGCATTTGCAGGCTTTGCTGTTTTGTAGAGACCCTGGCGTACCCGATCAGCTTGCCCATCCCAGCGTTTTCTGCTTCTTTATGTGGTTTTTTGCCGCGTGTACCCATACTTGTGACGAAGCCCTTGGATTCGAGTTATGTTATAGTTTGTGCATACTAGCACATATTATATAGTATAGTTCAAATCAATGGGGTATCGGCCTGCATGATTGTCGCAACAATCAGGCTTAGGAGATGCCAATTAGCAATCAACACTAACGCCAGGCATCGGAAATGAAACCAGATATACAACAACATGTTGAGGATGGAGCAATCTTCTACGTTAGCCACTCTGGCGGCAAAGATTCTCAGGCTATGTATTCAATGCTGATCGATATTGTGCCTCATGATCGCATTGTGGTTGTTCACGCTGACCTCGGAGAAGTTGAGTGGACTGGTGTTCAGGGCCATATAAAAACCACCGTATCCCACGATCTCAATGTGGTGCGCGCCAGCAAGACGCTTCTCAGCATGGTTGAAAGTCGGTTTGCGACTCGTCCAGAAGTCCCTAGTTGGCCTTCGGCGGCGCATCGTCAATGTACCAGCGACTTGAAACGCGGCCCGATTGAAAAGTTCATACGCAATGATATGAAGTCTAAAGGCGCAACACTGGCTGTTAACTGTATGGGTCTCAGAGCTGAAGAATCGAGTTCACGCGCCAAGAAAATCAAGTGGGCACTAAACAAGACATTGTCAAGAGCAGGTAGGACTGTACACAATTGGCTACCAATTCATGACTGGAGCATTGATCAGGTCTGGTCGCAAATCAGTAAGGCAGGTCAAGAGCCGTTCTGGGCTTACAAAACTAATGAAAGATTGAGTTGTGTGTTTTGCATCATGGGTTCAGACAATGACTTGATTCATGGGGCAAAGGAAAATCCAGAGCTGGCCCAAAAATACATCGATTTGGAGCGCCGCACTGGGTACAGCATGTTTCACAAACGCTCTCTTGAAAGTGTTGTTGGCAAATACATCAAAATCGTTGCAGAAGCAGCCTAGACATTAACCCCAGGCAGAGACATGGCTAAGAAAACACTCAATGACTGCATGGAAGTAGAGCAACGCTCAGGAATGATTGTTGGCTTGCCAAAGGTTAGATACATCTGCCCATGCGGACACGTAACACTATGGAGAAGATCGCAGTACAAGGCTCGACTGGCATTCCGTGACCACTCGAACAGTTGCGACACTGCCTTGTATCTGTTCTTTCCACAAGACTAACCACAAACCCCAGGTAGAGCCATGAATACCAATATGCACATAGACGGACAATGCTGGCGTTCTGTCGTTGAACAGCCTAATGAGGAAGACTGGCACTCATGGGAAGCGCAAATATCCTCGCGCAGTAGACTGTCTATTTACGGCCATATGATTGACGGCAAAGGCGAGTTTCAGGGAAAGCACACAATATGGAATCCATCAGATGATTCTGTAAAATCGATGGCATTGGGCTTCATGGATGCGGATACGCTTGAAGGCGCTATGCAAGAGCTTATAGGAAAAATAAGGAAACCGATTAAGGCTAAAACACTTAATGGAAAAGACGCGGGCACATGGCCTGCGACTGACTAACCGTAAACCCCCCACTGGAGAACGGCATGGACCAAATAGAAGAGCGCAAAGAGTGTTGGTTGGTTACTACCAATACAGATTTAACAGAGGGTAGAGGAACACAATACGCGAAATACGTTTGTTGGGCAGAATCAACGGCTCTAAGACTTGCGAAAGGTATTGATGTGCAAGGTTCAAATGGGACAGTTTTTAAATCCTTTGCATATAAGATTAGCAGTCAGATTGGCTGGTTTGCTAAATCGCGTATCCTTGATATGAGCGCGGAAGACAAGAAGGCCGAGACTAGGCTGGAAGTTGATCGCAGGAACGCCAAGGCTAAATCGGATGCGCTCAACAGAGCCAAGCAGGCCGGTCTTTCTGATCAAGATATTGCCTTACTAGCAGACTGAATACAAACCCCCCACTCAGCAGGACGAAAAGTAAAATGCCAAATCACATCACGACAATTATTACTACAGATTCAGCCGAACATCTGAAAATTATCATAGATACAGTCGCTGGCGATGGTGATCAGCTATTTGACTTTAATCGCGTGATTCCTAAGCCTGGAGGATTCAAGGACACCAGCGGCCACATGGGCTTGATCGACAAGGCTCGGGCGCTTGTTGGAATTGGCCATAAAGGAAATACAGTTGATGATGGGGCGCTGTCAGAATTGATGTCAAATCTGTCTCAGTCAAATTTCAACCGTGCTGTCGCAGAGCCTTTGAGAGATATTGAGGAAATTGACATTATTGCGGACATGGCGCGGAACTACATGATCAGCGGTCATGTGTATTGGTATGACTGGAATAGTGCTAACTGGGGCACCAAGTGGAATGCTTACGATGTAGTGATCAATGACGCGTCGATAAAGATAGAAACGGCATGGAGCTGCCCGACGACCGTCCTGGAAGCTCTATCCAAAATGCTGCCACATATCCCAATAAGCGTCAGATACGCCGATGAAGATACAGGTTGCAATTGCGGATCTTTTGAATTGATGGGCGGCTCGATAGTGTCTCAGGACATTGCGCCGCGTCATGCCGATATGACTCCAGAAGAAAAGTACAAATGGATCAAGTTTGCTCTGGCTATTACCCATCCAGAAACGACGCCTGAAAAGCAAGGTTATGACACCAATGGCGAGTACAGCGAAGAACTCTACGATAAGCACAATCCAGAAGAATACGCTTAACCGTACATAGACCCCCAACAATATCAAAGGTAATAAAAATGCAAGATTATCGAGACAATCCACTGTCTGACGAGGACAGAAAACAACGCGACGAGCTGTTTAGCCAGATGACATCTACCCGCGCTGCTGATGAGCATGGCGCGATATTCAACTTAGACAAGGATGCGCGCAAGAGTGAACGCGAAGCATTCCGTAGGCTCAAGCGGCTATCAAAGACCACTACGCCAGATATCGGCACCGTGAAGTCAGTCGGCGGCGTTGACTACGAAGTTACCGACCAAGGATGGGTCAAGATTGGATTGACATCGGTATGAGCACTCAAGCCAGAAAAAGCACAATGGTCGAGCTGGTGGATGAGCTGCGCAAGCTACAGCAGTCCGAAGGTATCCAGCTTATGATTGAGGAAGCGCTCGCAGGCGAATACCACGACTATAAAAACGTCAGATATGTTTGCGGAAAAATGGAGTCTAGCCGGAAGCTGCGAAATCTGGGCCATGTAGAACTTGCCAAACGTATCGAGCAAGGCGAATTTGACGAGGAAGCAGACGAGGCTGACAAAGCAATGATGCGCAGTGATCTTGCCTCCGGTGGCGCGTCACAACTTGAAGGGCTGCTTGGCCTGTCTAAGTCGACCACTCATTAACCCCAGTTCGCCAGCCTTCGGGTGCCTGTAATGAGTCGATGCAGAATTAAATGGGATGGACTGTCGGACGCGGCAGTCAAGACGACTCCCTAACACAAACTATAACCCCACATACTGGAGAAAGAAATGAAGTTGAGTGCAAATAGAGTAGAAGAGTTGTTTTCTGGATCTCTGTCAGAAACAGGGACCGTGGTTGAAGGGCTGCAAGGTAATTATGCTCTGGATATCGCTGGGCACGAAGACGAGATAAAAGCAATGCTCTCTGAGTTGCCAGATGAATTCCATGCTAAGCGTGGCGGCGGTTGGTCGTTCTTGAATGCCTGCAATACCCGAGACGGTGAGCAGTGGACCGGTATGCATCAGACTATGGAACAATTGTTCGTACTTGGCATTGCTGCTGGACTCGCCAAGTGGCTAATGCCAAGAGATATGTGGAGTGCATTTCCAGGTGGCATGCCGTACGTATCGGTTGACGTATAGCTACTGATCATAAACCCCGATAACCGCTATGGAATTTTACGTAAGAGTATTAATAGGATTCTTTGCTACAGGCTGCCTGTTTGGCGTGCTTTACTTCATGGGGCAACTCTGGAAGCAAATGTACGAGAGCGAGGGCGTGCTTTATGACTACTTTTTCACTGATAAATACACTGACGATTAACCATCGAGAACAGCATGAGTGTTTTAAACTCACTACCACAAAGAATCTCATAAGCGAAAACGGCGGCTATTGCGGCGTCGGATTCAAAGACTAACCACATACCCCTGCACAAACCACGGACGGATTAACGGGCCCGAACGCAGCGCTAACCACCCTGTTGAGCCTTTAGCGCCATCTTCAGCTGCTGCCGCTCATACGCTCTTCGCCACGTTCCTTTATCGTTCGGGTCGTTTCGCTTCATCGCGGCAATAATGGATTCTGCACATTCACGAGGTGTGCAGCTCTCGGATTCAACCACAATCGACATCCAAGGATATTTGCCCGCCGTGTAATCGCCGATATCGTGTGCTAGCACTTGTGCGGGAGTAGCCAACAGTCTATCAATCAAAGGCGCATCACCGATAATTGCAGGGTTGTTCGATGCGAACCGATTGGCGTCCTCAGCTTTCCCAGCGTATTCGGCTTCGGTTTTCCAGTCCTCAATATTCATCTGAGTGGAGAAATCGTCGAAGGCTGTATTGATCGCTAATGCTTCTGCCTCACCCTGAGGATCAGTCGAGTAAATAATATACTCACCCGCCAACAACTCAGGCCGTCCAGTTCCGTACCCTATACACTCATCATCTGAGTTATACAGCACATACCCGTCTGTTGGATTCGTCATTGTGTTGGTGATATGTAGTCAGAGACGATCATTTCCAGTTCAATATCCGTTATTCCCATCCTGTCCACGCCGGTTCTGTCGTAAGCCGGATCATTCTGCGTTGGCTCGACAAACGGTAAAACCTCTACCTGAGAGTAATCATGTTTTGCCTTGAATTCGACTGATCCATCAGCGTAAATCGTCTTGTTGTCCACGCTGACAGGAGATTTCGTGATCGTGAAATAATCATAAGTCGTATTCGGGTTAACTCGGCGCATTTTGAACATTAAGCCAACTTCAGCCGCTAACCGTCGAGCATTATTACCGCCTTGTGACTCAAACGCACGGCCTGTAATCGCGCCTTTGAGAATTGTTTTTACTAACTTCCCCTGTCGGACGTTAACCTGCTCAGTCTTGATATACCGTAGCCACCGACGTACCGCGCCATCACCAGAGATTCCAGGCGACACCGTTTCGATACTGAACCCAGACGCCCACAATTGACTACCCAAGATATCCAATGGATATGGCACTGCGTAGTGGTTCCTGCATTCGGCGCTTGATATCGTTACCTGCCCGCTCGACGCTCTAACAATCAGCTCAAACGTTATATAATCAATGCCGAGATTGTCTGGGACCGGCTCAATAAACACCGCATCGGTAAACGTGCCGGATTGCTGTGAATACCACGCTCGCTTGCCTTTCGAGGCTGGATCAGAATCCCATACCTCTTCATCGGTTCTTGATGGCACAGATCCGGTTAGCTTGTAACCTCGATGTCGAACCGCAATACCCTCAAACGCAGGGTTTCCAGCTTGCAGCGTTGATTTCAGTCGTAAGCGGGTCTTCATCGACGGACTGCCACCATTGGGTATCAATGGCCGGTACATCATACGGTTCCTAACTTCTAGCCCGCTTGCGTCTATCTGATAGGCAGCGGAACCGCCCTCGCCTGCACCTGAGAGTAGTCTAGCCCACGCAACATCGGACTGCTCTGGCAGCATTAACAAGCTCATCGTCTACAGCTCATAGGTAAAATTCAACTGCGCTTGTGTGCCTGCTGCGGCGTTTTGTGTGTAAATAGACGCTTGCTTGCCTAAGTTATTATCATTGGTCGATGGGAACGTGACGCTAAAAGCACCGCTTGCGCCTACTGTAAAAGTTAGTTGAGTAGTATCATCAAGCGTTACCGTTCCCTGCCTTCCTTGTACAATGATTCCACCACCGTCATCCTGATACGCTGTACCCGCAACTGTGCGCCCTTGATCTGTCAGAGTGATACCTTGTGTCGAGGTCGAGCCACCACCACCAGAGCTACCGCCTGATGTTGCTGTTGCAGACTTTGTGTTGTTAGGCGCTAGATTTTCATTGCGCGTAAATAGCCATAATTTCTCACCGGCTAACGAACGAGCAAAGGACAGATCGTTGATTAAATCCTCACCCTGTGGCACCTGATTCTCCCTTATCAGTATGTCATCTTGATTCTCATACAGAATCCACTCTGTACCGTTGCTCGGGTTGTACCAGATCGTGCCGTCTGGCTCGCCTACTGGCCGTGTATTGGATGCAACGATTTCCAGTGAGTTGTACTTGCGCTTACCGGCTATCAGTGCGTCATAGACATACTCAAAATCATCAACACCACGAACAAAATCACGCCAGCCGGACGAGGTGAGGATTCTAAAATCGACATCAGCAGCATTACTGTCTAATGCTGTTTGAGTAATTCGCATATCGCCATAGTCGGCGTTGCTTGGGTCTGCGCTTCCAACGTGTATGCGGACCCTTCCGTCTCTTTGGTTTTTCAGGAAAACACCGAGAACATTTAGCTGTCTATCCTGAACAATTTCAGCATCTGGCGTGAAGGCGATTCGAGTGACTGACTGGAATAGGTTGGTTCTCGGCGTGGCGTCTAGCGCAGGTCTATAACTACCGGCATCAGATATAACGCTACCGAATTGCTGAATTTTCTCTCCCGCTATCGTTGCATCGCCAGGGAATGCCTGAACGTTTGTCTCTGTTAGTGTCGGAAATGCATGATTACCGTCAACAACCCACAGAAAAGAACCGGGCATGCCTGGGCCGCCACGAGAACCTGATAGCGTTTTATTGCCAACAGTAATGGAATTGACAGTAGAGGGTGATGCGCCGTTGAGAACAACAACACCGTTGCCTTCAATACTGCCACCCCATGAAACGATGATGATTCCACCGCCACCACGACCACCGGTTGATCCATTGATATACTGGACCGATGGGTTCCGCGATGTTGATCCACTAGGCGTCTGAGGCCGTCTATCAGGGTCTGTGAATTTCGATACAGGGCCACCTGAGCCTGACGTGCCGCTCAAGTCTGGCGGCAGACCGCCCAAAATACCGTCATTGACATCAAGTAGCGGGTCGGGCGCTCTAGGGTAAAGCCCGCTCGTGACATTCCCGCGTGAGCCGCCAGATATTTGTAATCCAGCCTTTGAATAAATGGTCTCGTTTGAAGATAAGTAGGTGCTGTAAACCTGTCTGGTGTCGTAAGACGAACTGGATCGCGATGTTAGTGCATAGCCTTCACCGCCACGACTTGCGGGTGTGTTCTGGGTGCCGCCAGCGCCGGGTAATTGTTTAGACTTTCCTGTTAGGTCAATCGGGCACTTGATAACGAACGGCCCGAATACATGAAAACCAATGTACGGCCCTGTACCAACCACCAACACGGAAAGATTTTCAGATAACTCCAGCCCCTCGCCTGGGCTTGCGTCGTTCACATAGTAGTAATCACGACCCATCACGAGTGTGATGCTGCCAGTGGCAATGCCGTCACTGACAGAAATACCGGAAAGCGTCGCGATATTGATCTTCCCGCGCTTGTACTCGGCTATCTCAAGATTATGCAGTTTCTGGCTGGACTGGCGTGTTGACTGGATATACAGAGAGCCTGATAGCGTGTACGTCGTTGTCCGCGTTTCTCTGTTCTCACGAGACTCAACCACAAGCATCGTGCGCTTTAACGGGCCGCTATTGGCAGCGCCTGTGGCATCGTCTACAACATCAGGAAAATCAACGGCAACCAGCGTTCCCAATTGAATATCATTAACATACGACTCAATCGTGAAACTCTGCTTTTCGTAAAAGTAGTCATCACCGTAAGTCGCTGCGAGTTTGAGCAGCTGCGTCCCAGTATGAACACCTGAATGCAAGCCCTTGAACGCAAATTCCTTGACCTTTTTGCCCGGTACAATCTTGTTGTGACTCTCGGACTCAATATCCCGGTACGTGACAGGCTGTAGAAATGTTTGTGTTTCTATCGAATCGTAGTCGTAGCTGATTTTGACCGATGGATGGATGTCGGTCTTGATGTGTTTGAGCGTTAATTCATTGCTCGTTACACAATTGCTCGGGTCAAGCACGATGCTGCCCACATCGGCAGATTCATCGGTGGGCCGTGCTCGTGGCGTCCAGTTCAGCTGCCCACGTCCATCAACAACCAATACAGCTCCCATCAGTGAGAGAATTTCCTTCTCGTAGAAGTCGCGGCACTCAGTTTTGCCGGGGTTCGAGAATTTCAATCGTAACTTGGTTGAGTAGCGAGCAAATGAGGCTGTGTTTATCCAGCGCTCATCTGCTTTAGCTGTCCAGTGCGCAGGTAATCCACGACCATCAGACAGTCGACCGGTTATCAGCGCCTTGCATAAATCCGTTGCCGACTCATCCAGGTATATCCATTCGGTGATAGCTGGTTTCTGAATGTCTTTCGTATTGGCGGCAACATCGTGCGCCGCCGCTGTAGTTCTCAGCTGTCCGCGCTTGACGCCTGTGAACGTCGCAATGCCATCGATATCAGAGAATGTCGTGTACCAGAATATCTCATCACCAACCTTTGCATAGCCGCCGACCTCTGACGGGTTTGGGTACCACGGACGATGCAAGAATGTCGCAACGTAGTCGGGTATTTGCGCAACCGGCAGCGTGGTGGGAATTGACGTGTCTGCATCACTTATCCCTGAATTAAGCCGCCACACCAGCGGGTCGAATATCGCTTCATCAAGCCCACGATTGATATCCGTGGTTTCAATCTGAACTGTGTTGTATGGCTTGCTGTGGTTCTGGACGATTCCAGTGTATTTGGGCGGCGTGAATGTATCTGATAGCGGATCAAGGTCAAGTGGCTGTCCACTGCCAAATTCAAATTCTTCAATCAGGCTGTTAAAAGAGCCTTCGCCGTTTGCATTCTTGTTGGCCAGCAAATCTGAATACTCATCGTCAACATCAACAATTGAGTAAGTCGTTGTTGGAGAGGTGGATTTACCGGATGTGAAGCCTGCGTTGCGATTCAAATTAGGCATTGGCGCATCTTCAAGACGCGCTTTAAGATAGGATGAGCCAAGCGGTAGCGAGTCTATTGCGTCATCATGACTGACTATCCAAATAGCTGAAAACTCGCTGAATGTCTGGCGCAGCGCATAACGCACTTCTGGATAGATTTCGCGTACAGGCGTAGGCTCATAGCGAACCTGCTGAATCGCTGCCGTGTAGACCGTCATAGTTTCACGACATCACACGAGAACAAGCGAGCGACACTGGCAACATTTATTTCTTGAGTGAATTCAGCGACTATTTCAGGACCGGTATCAAGGCCCACTACTTGTAGCGTGCTGTCAACTGACCATGTAAACGTGTAATCGTCAGGGTTGGCAGGTGTTCCATCATCATCAGGCTTGAGTTTGACGGTTACACGGAAAGAGTTGCCTAGTACACCTTCGGGCTGGACATCGATGTAGGTTTCTGACTGCTGTATTAGTGATGTGGCTGACGTTTGTGTGCCGCCTGTTGATCCGTCAGCCGCCATTGCCACGCCGTTAATCCGCATGGGTAACGTGTCAGGATTCTCGACAATCAGAGGCCGCATTTCCACATAGTCAACTTCCATGCTGACCGTATCTTGATGCGCAGGCAGTGTCCCGCCACCATCCAACACTTGCCTTGCCAAGTCTCTTGGGTACTTGCCGTCACGCGCCAGATTGATGATAGGCACATGGCACATATAGCGCGTAGAGCCGTCTGGATGCGTCTGGCGGCCATTTGTTTGTGCGGTAGTAGTGTTGACCATTACAGGGTCATACTCAGCGCCAGATTGAGGCACATAAAGCGGCAGACCGTTGCGTATTTCGTCGGGCGCCGCTACCTCATGCGTGTAGATTCCGTCTGTGAAAAATATGATTTTCTCAGGAAATACATCGACGCCTGTTTCACGCCATTCACTACGTAGGTCTTTACCTATATCGATAGTTGTAGGGTATGACGTACTTGCGCCTTGCGCTGTCCCGGCTGGATGCGTGTGGACAGTCTGGTGAATCTTCGTTGCAGACTCGCCGAAGTTTTCATCTGCATCTATCTCAAAAAGAATTCCGCCGCCGTTAGGTCGCGCTGGTCGATAGGTAGTTCTTCCATCACCAAATGGCTCGCCATTGATATCACAGCCATAGGGAATATCCTGCAACGTCCACAAAGCTGCTGGGAATATAGCCTTTCGTTGCTCTACATCAGAGCTTGCGCCGTCTGCACCGTAAGGCGTCTTAACCTTGGCGCGAAGCCGAAAGAACGACATCGCAACGCGCCCGTACTTCGAGAGCATTTCTGATAAGTAGGTGACTTGGTGATCACGCTCAAAAGCACCCAATGACCCATCATGATTTAACTGGTAATCTTTAACCCTTGCGTAATCGTTTTCTGCGGTGATTTTCGGTCTTGACGTGATTGTGAGGACGCTATTGTTGACAGACAGACCGGATGGCCCAAACGTGTTGGGTTTTCTTGTGTCTGGATAGACAGAATTCTCGAAATTTATCGCAGCATGGACGAAGTTATCACCATTACCGGTATTTTCATCAGAGCCATAGGTGAATCCAAATTCAGCCATATTTGCGTGAATGAACCCGCGCTTCCAGTCGCCTGTTCTATTCCCTGGTTCGCTAGATGTTTCAACACTCAACGTATTGAAGTCGTCACGGAATCCATCGCCGAAGTTAGACTCAGCAATGATCGCCTGACCAACGACAGCTGTATCAGATAACGGCATCTACTTAATTCCAGGCACAAAAAAGCCCCGACTAGCGAGACTAGGAATGCAGCTATGAGAAGTAATCACGGCAGGTAAAGTAGCTCCATTGACAGCGACAGATGAGTACAGCCCACCGCCTCGCGAGGGAAGTCACTGCCCATCATGCGGAAGTTTCTGGTGTTGCCCATGAAATCAATATCAGTCGCATCGAGCGAGGCAATCTGATAATCAGCCAGTGAATCGACAAGCTCCTCAACGGCAGGCAGCAACGCAATCGGATACGTGATACCCATTATTGACCTTTGGTGCTTGGACACCTTTGTGCCTCGGCCCGAGTTGTAGTCCATTGACGCGGCGTAGTTTCGATTGAAGGCAGACTTTGGCGCGGTGAACTCGCTGATAACAATTGCGCCACCTTGCGGCATATCAAACACCTGCAAGGTATCTTCACGACCGGGATTCTGAGCGCTGTCAGAGACAATGAATGTGATACTAGCCATTCAGCCGCACCACTCGTTCAGGGACGTTATCAAAATTCTGAGTACCGTCTGGGTTGTTGAAAATGTAGCCTTGCTCGTAAGACTCTTTCATCACACGAGAGCCTTCCGCGACCGCCTCATCTGGCGTTCTGAATGTGCCTGCGACGATAACGATTCGCTCTGCGGGCTGGACGGTTGTTTGTTGAGTTGAATTGGTTTGCGCTACGCCTGTATTACCACCACCAGCACCAACACTGCCGCCTGCTGACACATCGCCACCGCCTGAATAGCTTTGCGCCTTGATGCCTTTGATGATGTCGCGTGTCTTGTAGAGCGCTATACCAGCCTGTGCCAAGCCGACGTACCAAGGTGGTGTTGCCAGCGCATTAAGTATCGCAACGCCTGCTGAGAGCTTTGCAGATGCAATGCTGGCCTCTTTTTGATCCTCAAATTGTTTCTTTGCTTCAGCCTTCGAGATATCGCGTTTTTTCTTGGCGTTCGCCAGTGCAATCTTGTTCTCTTCGGTGCCGTTAGCCTCGAATGCTCGCAGCGCCTCTTGATAGGTTTGCTCGTCAGCGGCGGCAATGTTCTTTGCCTCGTCCGCCTGTCGTTTTTCGCGATTAACGCGAACGTCAAGAATCGCCGTTGCAGCCTCTTGCGCTGCGCCTATCTCAGTCGAGTATTTTTCCAGAACGCCTGCAAATCGAGATTGGAAGCTGGCTTGCTCCGCTTGTGCTCGGGTGGCCTCGCCGGACCTGACAAGCTCATTTAACGCCTCTTGATGAGTTCTTTCTTGAGCCTCTCGCGCTGTGGCGTATTCGTCCTGGGTGATTTCACGGTCACGCAGTAATTGATCGAGCGCTACCGTGTCAGCGACAACATCTAATTCAAACGTAATTGCCGCACTACCGCCAGACAAGTCAACAAGCCTACGCTGTATCTGCTCATTGATGTCAATGACCTGATCACCGTAAGACTGGGCCAGCGCGACTCTATCGGCATCGGCCTGTTCTTCGGTTCGCGCCCGCTCGACGATAAATTGTTCTAGTGCATCCTTTTTAGCCGCGAAATCACGCGCTAAAGCAGCATTGTCAGCGCCGGTAACAGTGGTTAACTCTGCCTGAATCTCAAAGTCAAGATTGGCAAACGCTCGTTGCAAGTTATCGGCTAGATTGCCCGCTTCATCAGGCAGTTCCGATATCGCTCGATTGAGTAACGTTATCTCATCGCTGTACTTGGCAAATGGTGTGGCAGAACGCTCTGATAGCGCATCGTTCAATTCACGAACTTTGTCAGCCTGAATTTTCGCAGTGTCATCGTTGAATTGCTTTTGCAGCGCATCCATAGCCTGCCGGTACAAATCAGCCTCTTTGCCGCCGCGATTAAACGCCGCTTCGAGCGCATCATACTGATCTGCGAATTCATCCTCGCGTTGCCGCTCTGGAATCGCTGCATACAGCGCTGATTGAAGTTGGTTCGCAGCCTCTTTCGCTTTGTCAGCACGTTCCTTGTACTCACCCAAGCCTTGAATCTGTTCATTGATAGCTCGCTGTGCCCGCGTGTATTCTTCCGGCGAGAGCGAATCCTTGATGTTTTCAAGGCCCGTTTTGAGCTTTTCCAGCTCGGCTATCTTCTCGTCGTCTGGAAATAGATCGGTTAATGCCTCTCGAATAGCCTTGCCTTCACTCGCGGCAGCCCGCCTTGCTTTTTGCAGGGCGTTTTCCAGGCGGTCGGAGTAGGTAATTAATGCGCCGCCGTCGGCCAGATTTTCATTGGCTGATTTAAATTCTTCAAGTCTTTTCTTTGCCGCCTCTAATTGCTCATTGAGTTTGCCAAGCGCGACGCCTTCAGTAGCATAATCTCTTGCCCTGACTCCTGAGCTGTTTTTCAACTTTTCGTAGGTAGCTAGCAACCCATCATATTTGGATTGCAAGGCGATGATATTCGCCTCTTCTGTTTCAATAGTTGCGGCGGCAGCGTTGGATGCCGATTGAGCATTACGCTTGTAGGCGTCATCCAGCCCATCCAACGCAACTGTCAATGTCCTAGCGGACTTTTCAGCCTCAGATTCTCGTGTGGCGAGATATATCAGCGCACCGCCTGCTAATAGCGCAGCCCCCGCTGGTCCGCCTACCAGCGCTAATGCGCCATTTGCCGCTCTCTGTGCCACTGCAAGCGCCTGGGCGGTGCGAGTAGCTGCAACCTGAGACAGTGCCAGTCTGTCAGTTGCAATCGTCGCAGCAGCTTCTGCTTTTGTTAAATTACTAGCGGCGACAGTGGCGGCTCTTTGCGCTACTGACAGCTCTCCCGATACAAACGTCAAGCGTTTGAAGCCGCGTATTGAGTTGGCCTGTTGAGCTGTTGCCGCCAGTCGAATATCAGCAGCTTCTTTCGCCACTTTCGCGGTAAGCACTTGCGCGGCGGCTGATTTACTGGATGCAGCAGCTGATGCGATTTCAGTCTGTACGAATGCCTTGGACGCTACAGACGCTTCGTT
>NZ_CAKZKO010000075.1 GCF_937123705.1 uncultured Paraglaciecola sp.
CCTGAAACAGATACACCAACACGATTAAAAGCATTTGCAAAAGAAAACCTTATGGATGATGAGCATTGGATCTTTTTACAAGGAACAAAAACATCTGTTAGAGAGTTTGCTAATGTATTAGCCGTAAAATATAAACAAATTTCACCTTTAGATTTTTCTCACTCAAACATTATTACTGTTTTTAATCCAGCAGGAGAATTAGTACATCAACAAGAAGGATTAGGTGTTGATAATAAAGAAACGATTTCAAAAATCATTGAAACAGTAACCAAATAAGTAAGCAATGAAATCAGTTGAAGAAGAAATTATTTTAAATGGAAAAAGTAAAAGTCCGTATTATAAATCCGTAGGAAAAGAAGTAGCTGTTTTTAAACATTCGTACGAACAAAAATTACCATTTTTATTAAAAGGTCCTACCGGTACAGGTAAATCGAGATTTATTGAGTTTATGGCGCATAAGTTGCATAAAAACTTAATAACAGTAAGTTGTCACGAAGAAACGTCATCAACCGATTTAATAGGAAGATATATTATTAAAGGAGCAGAAACAGATATTATACCAGATGAAAGCGGAATATCTTATCTTAAAGTTGTAGAAGCTGGCAATAATGGCTCTCATAACCATTTTTTAGAAGACGGAAAAACGTCTAAACTGCACAACGTTTTGGTGTCGTTAAATAAGCACCAAGACGGAGCTATAAATATTACAAATACAGAAGCGGGTTTGTTTATTAATTCGCCTTTTGAGGGTGAATATATGACTATGGCAACCAGAGCTCAAGGCAAATTAATAAAAGACAGTTTACAGCCTTTAATATTAAGATCTAGATATGTTATAGGAGATATGCAATTGGTGTTTCCAAAACCCGTGGTAAAAGGTGTTTTTGATGTGGTTAAAAAACCCGTAATTCTTAAAAATGATGAAGACGGTATTGTTATAGATGTTACGGTTAACGGTGAAACCAAAAAAGTAAACCTTTCACGTTTCAATTCTATTTAACAGTTGCATTATTTTCTTGCTCATCGAGGTGGTTATCCACAGCCCTATCTATTGTTTCTATTGTTTCTTCTTGTTTCTAGGCGCTATAACCTTAATTAAATCAACAACTTGCAGGGTTAACTACAAGGTTTTGGGGGTTAACTACAAGGTTTTGGGGGTCTAACTACAAGGTTTTGGGGGTTAACTACAGTGTGATAAAAAGTATTGTAGTTAAGTAAAAGCAATGATAATGTTCGTTTATTGTTTTTAGCGGTTGATGAGATGTCTGAACTGGATAGAATGCTTAAGCAAATTGAAGCAATACGCTTGTTGAGTGAGAGAAAAGCAGCAAACACTAACGCACTTGCAGAGGTTGACCCGTTGCACGAGGTCGCTGATAACACCGTTACTAAAAGCCATGCCCTATCCCGCGCTTACTATCGCTTTGGAATTGTAGAAAAGCGCTGTATGGAAGCTCTGATAAGCAAATTAAACCCTTTACGCAGTGACAACCCACAAGAAATAGAATTACTCGCTACTGAGTACGTGAAGGCATTTCCAGACGCTGGGAAACATGCTTATGAACATCTGGAAAAGGCAGGTGACGCATTAGTAAACCGAGTTATTGTTATTGAAAGCCCTCGGCGAGGTGTTACCCATGAAAAAATCCCCCTAATGTCTATCGTTCGATACCAGCCTAAAGAGGGGAAAATTGTATGTGAGTTTAATTCTCATATTGTCCCGCACTTAATCGGCCTTCGTGAAAAATTTAGCAGCTACCCGTTACGTAAAGCGGTCAGCTTTAGTAGCTCCTACACGTGGCGATTCTATGAAATACTGGTTAGCTGGGCGCAACATAAAAACATTACAGGTGGTCGGCTTATGGGTTGGATTGACCGCCAAAGCGTTGACGATCTAAGGGAAATGCTGGGTGTTCCTAAGAGCTACCGATGGGATAATTTTAAAGTTCAGGTGCTTGATATCGTTGAAACAGAACTTAGAGACAAGGCCAACATTCACATAAGTTTTGAACGGGTAAAAACAGGCAGGAAGATAACACACTTAAACATAAGTTTTGCTGAAAGTGAGCAGCAAAAACTACCACTTAAGGAGGTGTAGGAAGTTAAAAATAAGATCAGGCGCAGCGATTAAGCCACGCCCACCCCGTTCTGATTAGGTGTATCAGCACCTAGACCAGGACTTCACTTAAACGACTTTATAGGAGTCGAGAAAATGCAAGATAATACTATCATCAATACTACTGGTTTCAGTAGCGAATCACTGATTGCAACGTTGGGTATCATTGCCCTACTCCTTGCGCTCATCGCGTATCAACAACGTGGTAACGCTAATCAGGCCCGTTCATGGCTGGGATACTCTGCCCTCACACTGGAACTCTTAGCCGGATCAATGGCGATTTATTGGAGTGTCAAAAACGGTTCCGGATTGCTCACATGGATTTTTGTGCTGGGCTTTGTTGGTTTGGCCGTCGCCAAGGCGTCGATCGTGTCCGCCGTCTCTAAAGCTTTTACTGATGCCAACCATCCCGCCCTGTTTTTTGGGGTGATTTCTTTGCTGGGTGCTTATACGGTGGTGTACTTTGCTGGGTCTTTTCACGGCGGTATCGAAGGTGCCGGAAAAGCCGCACAGGAAGCCACCGCAAGCGCACCCATTAGGGCACTGGATGCACAGCTTGAATCCGCTAGAAATAAGCTCACAGGCTTATCAAACTATGCTGACGGTTCCAAAGCATCCAAGGAAAGCGACAAAGCGGCAGTTCTTACCGCACAGCTAGCCAATGCCAGAACCGCCTTGAGTCGCTGCCCTACAAACTACCTAACCAAGTGCATTAACCCCAATCAGTTGAAAATTGATGAGCTACAGAGCCAATTAAACGCCCTTACCTACCATAGCGGGAATCAAAACTATTCTGGCGCCAAACAACTGATTGCTGATCTTGAAACACAACGCGCTGACCTGCTCACCGGTGGAAATATTGCCTCAGAATCGGGTCATGGTGCGGATGATAAAATCATTGCTTGGTTACTCAATATTCCCGAAGAAAATGCGCGGGATCTGAAGTGGCTAATCTTTGTGTTAGCGTTCGATATTTTGAGCTTACTGTTCCGGTTTACGGGTGAATTTGTGAGCCGTGGCATACCCGAAACTAAGTTACTGACCCGTCAATTAGGCGTGCTGTTAGAGTCGGGTTATTCACTCCCCAATGCCGCCGCCATGCTGGCAGGTGCAAGTGATGCTAATACCACTTCACAACCACCCAATCTAGCCACCGAAAATAGCGAAATTGACTGCACGCGTGCAGTCGAAAACCACTTTCAAGGTGACCCTGAAGTGGTCACGCTTGAAAATGACGATGCGCTATATATTGACTGGAAAGAACAGGTGGAAAAAGGGGCGATTAAGTGCACTCAAAAGGATGCAAAACGGTTTATTAGTCGCCACCTAACCCAAGGCAATCAGTCACAAACAATGACGCCACAAGGCATGATTGAAGTGCATAAGCGTTGGTTGAATCAGGCAACCCTTGAGGGGATTTTAAAACCACTCGGAGGCGTCGGGAAACCGTCGCACGTATTGGCCTAACGAGGGCAGGGCGATGTTGTTAAAAGTCGCCCTTTTTTACCTTTCCCTATGCCGCTAGGCAGTGAAAATTTCCCCTTAATCCCCGAAGGGCTCACCTCAATTTCGTAGAAATTGTGTAGTGAGTCCACAATTCATATCAATTGACAGAATCGTGCCCGCGTCAGCCTCGGCACTCTCTGGCAATTGGGATGAATTGTGCGTCTCTGCCAAACCCACAACCGGTAGACAGCATATGATTTGATAATCACATCAGGAATGATTGGAATGCATAAAAAATGGTTAAGCCAAACAGCAAAAGAAGGTACGGTAATTTACCAACTTTCAAACGGTTTTTTTTATGGGAGACATGATTGTTAGTGTTACGGAATCTGCGTCGGATACCAGATCGGCTAATAGCCCGGAAAAGTTTTTCTAAGTGCAGCATTTAGGGCCTTGGAATCGGTCAAAATATTAAACGATAGCTAATCATTCGGTTTTTCAATCGGAAATACGACGAACGTAAAGCCTAAGGTTCGCAAAGGTAATCTACTTTTATTACTCTTGGATAACCAAGCAGCTGTAATGAAAGCCAACATATTCTTGAAGATGAAACGGATTAACAGCGGCCTTAAGCGCTAGAGCAGTTTCCTTATTTCAAGCATATCCAAATCAGAAGCACAATACAGGCGGCGAAAATTAAGCCTAAAACGATGCTAGCGGTGGTAATGTCCATAGCGAATACCCTAGGGTTATGGGTAACAGGATAGTGGCGGCGGTATGTTAAGTTGAATTAAATTCAGACTTAATAGTGTTCTTGTTTTAATGACGATAACATAGGGAAAATAGCCTGTCATTAAGGCTGTGTTCATATTAAAGATTAATTTTTAGCCCACAATAGACCAATATAAGATACCGAGTAGGAGATTTCTCTGGCCTACGCGACCCACAGTCTGGCTTTGGGGGTGTAGGGGTCTCCCCTACGGATAACACCTGCGGAGCACTCCGTAGAAATGCCAAAGCTCATCAGGTTCAAACCCGGCATACCGCCGGGAAATAAACCATCATCCTCATGACAAACCGCTTTTAATCTTGGTTAGGGATAAATCGCCTCAGATTGACCGCTAAGCCGCTCAACGATGGAAACCATACGAATATATAAGTCAGTTTGGAATATGGTCACTGTGATGCACTCAACGCCCTACAATCTAGCAAAGTGAATCAGTGCGTAGCATTGAGAGGGCGGCAAGCCCTAAACTACTTTGCTTTTGATTGTTGGTTGGATTGGTCAGAACCAAGTTAAAAGATTCTGGTGTGATAACTGGCTTACAAGCACCAAAATGGTACGCCTCTTTTTTGCATATTGCTTAGTTATCCACAGTTCTTGTTATGTTTCTTTTGTTTCTTCTTGTTTATAGACGCCAGAAATTTTTAAAAATCAAATACTTAAAGATCTAAAAAACATATTTTGATGGTTAAAAAACATATTTTGATGGTCTAAAAAACATATTTTGATGGTTAAAAAACATATTTATCACGACTTGTTTTTAAATTTAAAAACAAGTATTATACGTGTTATGTTTTTAAGTTGGTGTTTACGATGTCTGATATTGATCGGTTGCTGCGGAAGATTGAGCTAACACGTCAGAAAAAAAGTAAAAGTTCTAATGAGCTAGCATCTGCTGATCCTCTGTATGAAATAGCAAATAACTCGGTTACTAAAGGTCATGCTCTTTCTCGCGCTTACTACCGATTTGGGATAGCTGAAAAACGGTGCATGGAAGCCTTGATAAGTAAACTACACCCTATGCGTGGTGATAATAAACATCAAGATATTGAGTTATCAGCACTTGAATACAGTAAAGCCTATGGCGTTTCTGAAAAAACAGCTTATAGGGATCTAGCAAGCGCCGTAGACACTCTAATGCATAGAGTAATAACAACTGATCGAGAGGAAAACAAAAAAGGTAAGCGCGTTTTTACTTTAATGAGTTCCGCAGAGTACAAAACTGACGAAGGTAAAATATCTTGCGAGTTTAACTACCATGTCGTTCCGCACCTAATCGGCATGAGAGAGAACTTTAGCAGTTATCCATTACGGAAAGCTGTGAGTTTTAGTAGCTCTTACACATGGCGACTCTATGAAATACTAGCTAGCTGGGTAGACAAGAGAAAGGCAAATGGCCGTTTTATTGGATGGATTGACAAACAAAGCATTGAACAATTAAGGGATATGTTGGGAGTTCCTAGTAGTTACCAGTGGGTTCATTTCCAAAAACAAATACTTGATGTGGCAGAAAAAGAGCTTAGAGAAAAAGCAAATATATTTATTCATTTTGAGAGGGTAAAAACTGGCCGTAAAATCACTCATCTAAATATAAAATTCATTGAAGACGACCAGCAACAATTACCACTAGAAGGAGGTGATACCACAAAAAAATAACTGTAACGCCCTACCCACTTGGCGGGAACCAAGCGGGAGGACTTCACTTAAACGACTGTATTAGGAGTCGAGAAAATGCAAAACGATACTATCATCAATACTACTGGTTTCAGTAGCGAATCACTGATTGCAACCTTGGGTATCATTGCCCTATTCCTCGCGCTTATCGCGTATCAACAACGCGGTAACGCCAACCAGTCGCGCTCATGGCTGGGTTATTCAGCCCTCACACTGGAACTCTTGGCCGGATCTATGGCGATTTATTGGAGTGTCAAAAACGGTTCCGGATTGCTTACCTGGATTTTTGTGCTGGGCTTCGTTGGTTTGGCCGTCGCTAAGGCCTCGATCGTGCCGGCAGTCTCTAAAGCATTCACCGATCAGAATCACCCTGCTCTATTTTTCGGGGTCATGTCCTTGTTGGGTGCTTATACCGTGGTGTACTTTGCTGGGTCGTTTCACGGCGGTATTGAAGGGGCCGGAAAAGCGGCACAGGAAGCCACTGCCAGCGCACCGATCAGAGCGTTAGATGCTCAGCTTGAAGCTGCCAGGAACAAGCTCACTAGCCTGTCAAATTATGCGGATAGCAACAAAGCCGCATCAGAGCGTGAAAAAGCATCCAGCTTGAATACACAGCTAGCCAATGCTAGAACCACCTTGAGTCGCTGCCCTACAAACTACCTAACCAAGTGCATTAATCCAAATCAGTTGAAAATTGATGAGCTACAGAGCCAATTAAACGCCCTTACCTACCATAGCGGGAATCAAAACTATTCTGG
>NZ_CAKZKO010000076.1 GCF_937123705.1 uncultured Paraglaciecola sp.
CTGTGCGGCTTTACCTGCGCCCTCGATGCCGCCGTGAAATGATCCCGCAAAGTACACCACGCAGTAGGCACCGAGTAACGAGACGATGCCAAAGATAAGCGCCGGTGTATTGCTGTCCTCGTAGGCTTTTGAGACGGCCGCAACGATGGTTGCCTTTGCGACCGCTAAGCCAACAAAGCCGAACACAAAAATCCATGTGAGTAAGCCTGAACCGTTTTTAACACTCCAGTAGATCGCCATTGAGCCGGCGAGTAGTTCGAGGGTCAGGGCGGAATAGCCTAGCCATGAACGGGATTGATTCACATGGCCACGCTGTTGATAAGCGATCAGGGCAAAGAGTAGGGCGATGATACCCAGAGACACAATCAGTGATTCACTACTGAAAGTAGTGCTAATATTGTTTTGCATTTTTCGATCCTCAAATGATCGTTGGGTGAAGTCCTGTTTCAGTGTTGATGCACTGGAGCAGGGCGGTTATTACTTATCCTGTCTGTTTATTGGCTTCCTCCTTTAGTCGTTTGCCTGCTTGTGCGTAGCTTTCACCTGGTCTGGCATGTTTCTCAATGTAAGCATTATCTATTGATTTCACTTGTCTAGTTCTATCCTGAAAGTCAAATGTTACATGAGTGATTTTCCTACCTGTTTTAATTGTTTTGTAGGAAGCAATAAGGTCGCTGTGCTTGTTTATATCCGTCATAGCTTTATCAAGAACTTTTAATTTAAAGTCTTTTATTGATGAGTATTTACCAGTCAGTTCTAACTTTTCTTTCAGAGCATTTAATTCAATCTTCTTGGTATTGCTGTTACTAAACTGCCAACACTTGAAAAACTCGTAGAACCTGACTCCGTAAATGCTGACCATGCCAGCGATGTTTATCAAATTATATCGGGTAAATCCGCCTTCCAGCATTGAGATATAAGGAACCATTTTGGAAGCAAAATAAATCGATATCCGGCCTTCTTTGGGGATGTAATCAATAGCAGAAATCCATCGTGTTTTAGTTGCTGTGATATTAGGGCTGTCTGGATCGGGTTGTTGGATAGTCACAGATCGATCATAAAGTTTGTCGCTAACTGTTTGCAGTTCTGAGTAAGCTCTGTCTACTGATATTTCAAACATATCAGCGAAATCAGCGGCGGAGATATCAAATTTACTGTCAGCATCTATTTTTTGCCCCTTCTTAATTTGACGCACACAAAGCAGAATTAAGCGTTGTTCATTTAGTGTCAGCTTGTAGCTTGCTTCGATTACATAGTTTGATTTAACTACTAATTCTTTGCTCATTTTAAAGGACTCCACATGTGGCGAGTCCCAAGTTTATCATAGGACTTAACTCAGTCAAGTCCTATAAAGCACCGGATTAGTCCTACGTAAGCACCGGATTAGTCCTACGTAAGCACCGGATTAGTCCTACGTAAGCACCGGATTAGTCCTAAGTTAAGCTCTAAGACCCTTATGTTTAAAGCCTCTCAGGGGTCCTAATAGTTAATAGATATAATAGAAAATAGAAATCAAAGGCCAAAAACCTGTGGATAACTACAAAAACGCTAACCTTTGCGCTTTAGTTAGCCAGTTATCTCTCTAGCATCTACAAACTTAGTTCCGACCATTCCAGCCAAAAACATAGAAAATAAGTAGTTTAGGGCTTGCAGCCCTCTCAACCCTTCGGGTCGATTCACCTTGCTAGATTGAAAGGCGCTTATATCGTCTCTATAACGTTAATTCCGATCGGGGTATGTATCTGCAGACTTTGAGCCTTGAAATAGCTTGTCGAGCGTTCTGAGAGGCCTCAGAGCGATTGCAATTAAAAGCGGTTTATCATGAAGGTAATGTTTTGTTTCCTAGCGCTTTGCCTAATTTGGAGCTGATAAGCTTTTAACATTTTTTCGCGAGTGCTCCGCAGGTGTTATCCGTAGGGGAGACCCCTACACCCCCAAAGCTAGTCATATCTCTGAAGTGACAACGTTAGGAAAAATAAGCCGTATTCATTACTCATTCATAGAGTTAGTGCATAAAATAAACACTTCCTTAAAAAGAAAAATAAGGTATGTCAAAATGAGTGCACCCATTAAGAAAGAAAACCTGAAGACGATCCGATCTACCGTGCATGTTCACTTTATGGGCATAAAATGTGGTGAGTTTATGAAGCGTCCACACAATGTAACTATCACTTTGCCAGTAGTGATGTTTGACGCTTCTGATGTCTCTTTAATACAGTTTACTTTGTTAGTATTAACCGGTGGCAAAATGTACCGGTCGGTTGACCATTTATGTATTGATGAAAATGCGTTTACCCTCCAATGAGTCAGAGGATATTCCACGGCTATAAATGCTGTACTTAGAAAAATTTTTCCGGGCTATTAGCCGATCTGGTATCAGACGCAGATTCCGTAACACTAACAGTCATATTTCCCATAAAAAAAGCCGTTTGAAAGCTGGTAAGTTACCGTACCTTCTTTTGCTGTTTGGCTTAATCATTTTGTATGCATTCCAATCATTCCTAGGGTGATTATCAAATCATGTGTTGTCTGTCGGTTGTGGGTTTGCAGAGACGCACAATTCATCCCAATTGCCAGAGAGTGCCGAGGCTAATGCTGGCACGATTCTGTCAATTGATATGAATTGTGGACTCACTACACAATTTCTACGAAATTGAGGCGAGCCCTTCGGGTATAAAAGGAATCATCTTACGGTTGAATGAAGATAATTTAGCGTAAAGAGGGGTTTTTATAGTGGTGTTATTTTTAACATATTAAGACGCCATTCATTGGCATACGTGAATAATAGCGACATGTTCTCAGGGGCTGAGAACATGTGATTAATTGCCTGTGGTAGTAGATAAAAAAAGGACTCCAGTTAAGTAACTGGTGTACTCTCTCAGGGTTACTCTGGAGTCCAATTTTTTACGGTGAACTTAGATCAATACATGAGATGGTTTACCGGTACCGCCCAAGGGTTCTAAAACACCTTCATCGGTTGCACGCTGCAACCATTCTTTGTGAATTATTTCCATCTGCATCGGGGTAATCGTTTTCGATTTTTTGCCCTTCGTCATGCGGTCGCTGATGAATGCCTTTCCATCATTTCTAGTGCATCGGATTACCTTATTTTTGACTTGATGCAACCACTCTATATACAGCTGATTATCGTTGTCTAATAGCGGTAAATCGTCCCCTCTTGAATCGTTACTATCAAGGGTGCTGTTACCTGCCGCGGCAGGTTGATTTTCTGGGTTATCACTTGTTAGTGACCCCACTATCAAACCACTTTGGCCACTCAGAACCAGCGCCGCATTTGGCAACGAATAACCCGACTCTAATAACACCGCTAGTTGACGAGTTAATAGTTTGGTTTGAGGTGTTCCACGAGCCAAAAAATCACCCGTTAAACGAAACAATAAAGACAAAATATCAAAAGCTAAAACGAAGATAAGCCACTTCAAATCTCTTGCTCTTTCCTCGGGAATATTGAGTAACCAGGCAATCATTTTATCATCTGCACCATGCCCCGATTCAGAGGTAATATTGCCACCGGTAAGCATTTCTGAACGCTGCGTTTCGAGATCGGCAATCAGTTGTTTGGTCCCTGAATAATTCTGATTTCCCGAATAGTAGGTGAGGGCGCTTAACTGGGCTTGAAGGCTATCTATTTGTCGTTGGTTTGGGTTAATGCATTTGGTCAGGTAGTTAGCAGGGCATCGACTCAAGGCCGTTCTGGCATTGGATAACTGAGAACCCAATAATCTAGCCTTTGCACTTTCCTTTGATGCCTTTGCGCTATCCGCATAGTTTGATAAACCGTTTAGCTTATCCCTTGCGGCCTCCAGTTGGGAATCAATCGCCCTGATTGGTGCACTGGCGGTGGCTTCCTGTGCGGCTTTACCTGCGCCCTCGATGCCGCCGTGAAATGATCCCGCAAAGTACACCACGCAGTAGGCACCGAGTAGCGAAACGATGCCAAAGATAAGCGCCGGTGTGTTGCTATCCTCATAAGCTTTTGAGACGGCAGCAACGATGGTTGCTTTTGCGACTGCTAAGCCAACAAAGCCGAACACAAAAATCCATGTGAGCAAGCCTGAACCGTTTTTAACACTCCAATAGATCGCCATTGAGCCGGCGAGCAGTTCGAGTGTGAGAGCGGAATAGCCGAGCCATGAACGGGATTGATTCACATGGCCACGCTGTTGATAAGCGATCAGGGCAAAGAGTAGGGCGATGATACCCAAAGACACAATCAGTGATTCACTACTGAAAGTAGTGCTAATATTGTTTTGCATTTTTCGACTCCAATTAGTCGTTAGATGAAGTCCTGTTTCAGTGTTAGAGCACTGGAGCAGGGCGTTACTGCTTATTCAGTCTGTTTCTTAGCTTCCTCCTTTAGTCGCTTTCCTGCTTGTTCGTAGCTTTCGCCTGGTCTGGCGTGTTTTTCAATAAACGTTTTATCAATCACATCTGGTTTGAATAGCTCGTGCTGTGGTTCTACGGGGAATTTGAATTCTAGCGAGACAAAAGACCTGCCGCGTTTAATGGGCTTCCATGTGAGTTTCAAACCGTCTTTTTGTCTAATTTCTTTCACTGCTGGCTCAATGATTTTCGACCTAATCAAGCCGAAGTCTCGGCTGTATGAGCTAGGTATATCAAGCGTTTCCTTGAATTCATCAAGGCTTATTTTAAAAAAGCCAGTGCGCTTAAATTGCATGATGAGCTCAAAAAGCCGCCATGTGTACATGAGCTTGAAATCTGCCGCGCGGTGCAGAAAGTATTGGGTAAATTGGTTTTTTAACTCGACAAGGTGAGGCAAAAGAAGAGGATGAAATTGCAAAAATACTACCCCGTCCTTGTAGTAACTGGTAATCACCCATCTATATTTAATTTCCTCAGCGACAAGAGTTCTAGTCCAAAGGTTATCAGCCGCATTTCTAACCGTTCTATAAGCCCCGTCGCTGTTTAGGTGGTAAAAATCAGAATACTCTTTTGCACCGATTTCTAACATCTGATTATCCCTGTGGGATTTATCAAGAAGGCTTATCGCATACATAAGCAAACGTTTCTCTGGTAGTGACAAAGAATAGGACGAGCGATTAAGAGCATTACTCAATGTTACAAGGTTCCGAGCTTCTAATTTCATATCATCCTTTGTTAATAAGGGTAGCCAAGCAGCTATGGAGGGGTTTATTCAACCTTAGTTAATAGAGTTAGTCTAACGGGTGTGAGATGCTTATTCAACCTGTAATATTTAATATTGATAATCCCGTCTCTAGGGTATGATGATCCCGTCTCTAGGGTATGATGATCCCGTCTCTAGGGTATGATGATCCCGTCTCTAGGGTATGAAATGCGCTTGTAAATCATTGATTTTAATAAGGAAAAAGACCCCTAAAAAGCTTTAAAATATGAAATATAAAAAAGATTGTCTAAAACCCTGTGCATAACTCAGCGTTTTAGCACCAATATGACGCATGGAAAATAAATAAATAAATGATTACATTTGTTTCGCATGTAAGGTGTGAAATGCCATTTTTTGGGGTTTAGTGAGCCAGTCGTCACAGTAGCATCTTAGGACTTGGTTCTGACCAATCCAACCAACAATCAAAAGCAAAAGTAGTTTAGGGCTTGCTGCCCTCTCAATGCTACGCACTGATTCACCTTGCTAGATCGTAGGGCGTTGAGCACACCACAGCAGCCATATTCCAAACCGGCTTATGCATCCGTGTGGTTTCCACCGTTGAACAGTTTAGCGGTCAATCTAAGGCGTTCTAGCGCTAATCAAGATTAAAAGCGGTTTATCATGAGGGTGATGGTTCGTTTCCCAGCGCCTTACTGAGTTGAATCTAATAAGTTTTCACAAACACCGGGGAATGCTGCGCAGCGTTATCCGTAGGGGAGGCCCCTACACCCCCAGAATCAGGCGGTAGTTCGTATAATCGGCGTTATGGTTAACTTGCCCAGACCCAACCACAAGTAACGCCGCGATGTGCGGATTTTAAAAGTGGAGGCGAAGCCGGAGCTTTTAAAATTCCGAACCATTGCCTTGTTATATTTATGTGCCTTCCGCAGCTGCTAGACCTCTTTCAACACGTGCCGGAAGTACGAACAGAAACTCTCCTAATGCTATTGCAAAGTCGACGCATTTTTTTGCGTCCGCTTCCGTTGGTAATGTTGCTTGTTGGTCGGCATGACGCTGATCATTTGCATCTAATCTTATATCGTGTGCCCATCTAGCCATTTCAGAGGTAATTAGATGGTCTTCGACAGCTTTATTGACTCGAGAATACAAACTACCGTTGGTGTAACCTTTTTCTTTGAGCATGGCATCGACAGAGCTTGCAGATAACATGACGGAACCAGCAGGAGCATGGAGTGTATTTATTGCCTGTTTCAAATATTCTCCCGCAGCTCCAGGTATAGATCCATCAATTACCATACCAGATGGATAGTACTCTGTTACTGGGCCGACATTTTGAATGGCTGCAGCAGTTACTAGGCCCCCACAGCTAGTACATTTGTAAACACGCCAAAACCGAGTGGAACCGCCCGAATGACTGTCTGTTTGTGTGTGCCATGCCAGCGGTAAATTCGGTCTATCCACATTGCAGTGCGGACACCGATTAAGCTCTAATTGATTTGATAAATTTGGCACTAGTACTGATCCTCAAAAAATATAACGCTTTTGTTGTGGGGCGCTGAAAGCGTCCAAGCCCCGCAGGGGCTGAACCACCAACTTTTTGTTATGAAACATAGTGGCTACCCAAAATTAATTGGTGGTGCAGGTGGAGCTATTGAGCTTTTTCTACACTTTTGACAAACAAATTCTTCTTCGTTGTGGTGCTTTAACTGCTTGTAGCCTTGAGACAACATTATCTGAGGAGGGAAAGTGCATTGACACAATTTATACCCGAGTGCTTGAGCAATTTGTGACTCAGCTAACTTAGCGGCTTTATCAGCTTGAATTAAGCTTGCCTCTATTGCTTCTTTCTCGTCACCCTCTGGGAGTAACTCCTTAGTCTTTTTTATAAGTCCAATAGAATCTCCTAGAAGAGATAAACCTATCTTGACGCTTTCCATTGCAGAGTTAATATCATCCATATTTCGATCCTTTTAATGCCTCATAACGCTTTTGTTGTGGGGCGCTGAAAGCGTCCAAGCCCCAGAGGGGCTGAACCACCAACTTTTTGTTATGCATTTTTTATAAAGCTTTGAAATAGAGGATACTCAAGTTTATTTACTATAACCAAATACTCTATTTCCCATACTGCCAAGCCCAATATAAATGCTCCTATTTCTGAATATATAGATGTTAGCAAATTAACATATACTGCCAAAATAGCTATTAAGGAAATTACAAAACTAAGAATGTAGCACCAGGTAATACGTGAATATGTCCTATGGAACTTCCACAGTAACTTGAGCTTTTCCTTTTTGGCCATGCCATAGAAATTGGGGAATTCG
>NZ_CAKZKO010000077.1 GCF_937123705.1 uncultured Paraglaciecola sp.
GGCTTTATTTCAATATCTAATCATATATTCGCATCTGAAGAAGGTAACCGTCCGGTAATTCCCACATTCAAGTATTAACGCCGCTCCTGCATGGTGTCCTTGTAAAAAGGAGAACACGCATGCGATATCAACGACGAGACGTAAATACCTGGCTGGCGCTTTTCGAACGTCAGGAACAAAGTGGATTATCGGCGGTTGCGTTTTGCCGTCAGCATGAGATAAATATTCAGACGTTTTATGCCAGACGCAGTGATATCCGGCTTCAGCGAACCAGCAATAAGTTTGTTCACGTTAAGCGCGAAGTCACCACGTTCGAATCCCGTATTGAAGGTGACTCGCAGACCCTTTCGCTTGAATGCGCTGCTTCGACATTGCGCATACCCGCCAATGTCAGCCCGCACTGGTTGGCCGACCTGATGAAGGCGCTGAACGAATGAGGATGTTCGTCGAGCCCTCTGACATTTATCTTTACCTGGGCAATGTCGACTTCCGTAAATCCATCAATGGCCTGATTGTCGTGGTGGAACAGCAGATGGAATTGAATCCGTTCCGGGATGCGTTGTTTGTGTTCTGCAATAAAAAGCGGGATAAACTGAAGGTGTTGTACTGGGATAAAACTGGCTTTGCCCTGTGGTATAAGCGCCTGGAGAAGCATCGCTTTAAATGGCCGTCAGACACTGAATTACAACACATCAACCTGAGTGAGCAGCAGTTGCAGTGGCTGTTGTCGGGCTTTGATGTGATAGGCCATTCGCCATTGAACTACACCGCTTCCGGCTTATAACCGGTGATCATAAACAGCATTTATCGATCACGAAATAGTCTGAATAACATCAGGTAATCAGTACCTTAATCGGCGATAATAGTCTTATGAACGAAGAAGATTATCAACGCCGCATCGCTGAACTGGAGCAGCAGCTCCAGGAACTGAATAACCGGTATCAATACCTGGAAGAGCAGTTCCGTATCGCACAGCAAAAACAGTTTGGTAAAAGCACCGAGGGCCACCCTGGTCAGGGCGAACTGTTTAATGAGGCGGAAGAACTGGCTGCCGATGTTGAAACGCCAGAGCAGGAAGCCATCAGTTACACACGCAATAAACCTAAGCGCAAACCACTGCCTGAGGACTTGCCGCGTGAAGTCATCGTCCACGATATCCCTGATGAAGATAAAGTCTGTGGTTGCTGCGCTGGCACGCTGCACTGCATCGGTGAAGATAAGTCTGAGAAGCTTCAGTTCATTCCTGCTCAGGTGAAAGTGATTGAACATGTACGTCCGAAGTATGCGTGCCGTACCTGCGAAAAAGAGGGTATCAGCAATACGGTGAAACAAGCGCCGGTACCACATAGCGTTATCCCCAAAGGCTATGCAACGCCGAGCCTGTTGAGTCAGATAATCACCAGCAAATATCAGTATGGTCTGCCACTTTACCGGCAGGAAGCTATGTTCAAACAGCATGGCATCGAACTCAGCCGTAAAACCATGGCAGACTGGATAATCCGTTGTGCTGAGTTATTTAAGCCGCTTTATGACCAGCTTCATCAACATCTGCTACAACAACCGGTTATCCAGGCGGATGAAACCACGTTGAAGGTTGTCGATTCTGACAAAACGACCAGTTACATGTGGCTGTATGCAACCGGAGCGGACTCACCGCAAGCGACCATCACCGGTTCTGCGATACCTAACATCGTGCTGTACGATTATCACAATAGTCGTGCCGGGCGATGTGCCGTGGACTTCCTTGATGGTTATAGCGGATATCTGCAAGTGGATGGCTATCAGGGCTACGAACAAACGCAGGCCACCTTAGTCGGTTGCTGGGCCCATGCCAGACGCAAGTTCATGGAAGCGAAAAAAGGCGCTGGCAGTAAAGGCAGTGGCAAAGCTGATTGGGCACTGAACCACATACAGAAGCTCTACCGTGTCGAGACGCAGTTAAAAGAAGAAAACGCAGCAACCCGCTATACACAACGACAAGAAAAGAGCCTGCCGCTACTTAATCAACTTGAAACCTGGCTGACAAAATCAGCCCAACAGGTATTACCGAAAACAAAACTCGGCGAGGCAATACAGTACTGCCTCAACCAGTGGCATAAACTGATTCGTTACACACTCGATGGCCATCTCGCCATCGACAACAACCGCGCAGAACGCGCCATTAAACCGTTCGTCATAGGCAGAAAAAACTGGCTGTTCAGCCAGACCGCAACCGGTGCCAATGCCAGCGCCATCCTCTACAGCATCATCGAAACGGCGAAAGCCAACGACCTCAACGTCTTCGAGTATGTGATGGACTGCCTAGAGCAGCTCAGCAAGCCCGAAACCAATATCGATCAACTACTACCATGGCAGTTTACTAAGCGTTAGGTGGGATTAGCGGACGCTTACTGAAGAAGTGCACGTAGAGGAATTTGTAGTGAAAGCTATCGGGAAAAGACGTGTTAGATACGATTTATTTGAATACATATTAATCTCAAATGGTGATTATGCAACGTCACTCAATCTTGGAGAAACTCCAAAAACGACATACAGTGTCGGAGACAAGCTTGAGGTAACCCTTAAAACAGGTTTATGGGGTTACTATATAGTTGAGGATGTTGTAAATGGTGGCTAATCGGGTAGCCGGAGGTATCTAGCCTCCAGCCCCCACAACACCCTGCATGCGGCTCCGCACAGGGCGTTTCATTTAGGATAGTGAAGCGCAATCCATCCATCACGTAGTGAATAAAGCCCTTCGGATTTCAAGTAATCAAGTGATAAAGCCTGATTGATCCCCGGAGATTTTGCACTACGCCATGGCCCTTTGCTGGTGATACCACACGCTACCGCAGCTTGAACATGCACGCCCAGTCTCATTAAATTTCGTACTTTGGTGCGCGGTTTTCGCCACTGACGCCAGTAAGCCATTCTCACTCTGCGCCGGATCCAGTGATCCAGTTCTACGCAGCGCTGATATCCACTGGCGATACCAAAGTAATTTATCCAGCCTCGTAAATACTGACTGAGTTTAAAGAGTTGGTATTGCATCGATACGCCCCAGTTGCGGTTCGTTAATCGTCGAACCTGTTGCTTAAACTTCATCAGGGTCTTCGGATGCCATTGAATGCGGCCTGCCTTGAAGGTAAATCCAAGGAATTTGCTTTCACTGGTTTTAACGACGTGGCTTTTGGTTGTATTAACAACTAACTTCAAGCGGTGGCGCAGGAATCTGCTGATACTGTTGAGCACGCGTTCACCCGAACGGGGCGTCTTTACCAGTATGGTAAAATCGTCCGCATATCGTGCAAATTCGTGACCCCGTTTCTCAAGCTCTTTGTCCAATGGGTCTAGCATGATGTTTGCCAACAGCGGCGATAATGGCCCGCCTTGAGGAACACCTTCTCGACTCTCACTATAAAACTGGTTATCGATAACCCCAGCTCGTAAGTATCGTTTAATCAGTTTAAGCAGTCGCTTATCCTTCACTTTGTAGCCAAGGTAGGTCATGAGTAAATCGTGATTAACGCGGTCAAAGAACTTAGACAGATCAACATCCACGGCAAAACGACGTCCCGTTTTGATAATGCTGTTTACCTGCTTCACTGCTTGTTGCCCATTTCGATGTGGCCTGAACCCAAAACTATTATCTGAGAAGGTTGGGTCGAAAATAGGCGTAAGGACTTGGGCAATCGCTTGTTGGATAACACGGTCAACGATAGTTGGGATCCCTAATTGACGTTTTCCGCCATCAGGTTTGTCAATCTCAACGCGTTTCACCGGTGAAGGTTGGTATTGGCCTGAGCGAAGCTCAGTCATAACACGTTTCCAGTTTCCGGCGTTTGCCCAAGCGGGGAAGTCATCAATGGTCATGCCATCAATGCCAGCGGCCCCTTTGTTGGCTCGAACCTGCTTCCATGCCGACACAAGATTGGAAGGCTGGAGAAAAAGTTCGAGTAGATCTGCGCTAAAGGCTGGCTGCTCATCAGTACGCTGAGTCACGTCACTACCGGACGGCATTCGTGTGTTCAAGTCTGACAAGGCTCCTCCTTTATTCTAAATGTTCCGGCCTTGGCCGTGTCCCAGCCATTACGCTGGGCATTTGGCTACTATGCCGTCTGCTGACTTCTGCTCTATCACCGCCACAGTTACCTGTAACAGCGCTATCGGTTTGCATCGAATTCGCTCGCAGTGGATGATGCGTTTCCTCTGCGCCAAGGCACTTGTATACCAGAGCCTTACTGGTATTCACCGATCGCTCTTAGAGCAGATCTCCCCAGATAAGAGCATGGACTGTCTCTGCACTGCTGCATCATTTACGGTGGCCGTTAGATCACAGGGTTTCGTTGTCTTGTGCCAACTCACCTTCAGCCTACGCCTCATATGATGTTCTTGTTCATCAGCTCGCAGATTTGCTAGCGGCTTCCTCCAGACTATCTCTCACGATTTAGCCCTTGCCATTCGCTAGTAGTTAGCGTTGAATAACAGTGTGTTAAACAACGGTGATCTTCCTACAGAGGACTTTCACCTCATTAGTTCATGCCCATGCTGGGCGTACACAAAAAAATTAAGTCGCTCGCGGGCTCGCTGGGACACAAACATGGCGGCTGTGTCGCTTCGCTCCGATTATAGCCGCCATGTTTGCGCCCCTTATTTGGGTGTTATGTAGCTATGATGTTCCAAGGCAAATAAAAAGGATTTTTTAATGAAACTTTACCCTTATCAAACGATACAAACTGTAAATTTACCAACTCTTTTATTCGCAGCGAGAGCTCTTGGTATTTTTTCTTTTTTGGATTGAAGTAAGAAATTCCAATTTCTGGTAGCTCGTACTCGCCTGGATACCGAGGGATGATAAGGTATTCATAGGTTTTACTGCCGCTTGCTCCAGCCGCATTTACTGCTATGTTTTCTTTCACCTTTGGGTCATATACTTCAAAGTCTGGTGGAAAGTCGGGTTTAAAATCTGGTAGCAATTTTAGGTTCCCACTGCCGCTCACTTTAATGGAATAAGTGATGGCTTCATTTTGATTTACCTCCGTTTTGTTGATGCTAGATTTCACCTTGAAATTACCTACCAAACCTTCAAATGATGATGGTTTTGGAGCGGGGAGTGGCTGTACTTTAATCTTTACAGAATTGCTTTTAAGAGGAATTACCCGATTTTGAACCCGGCCAAAAAATTGGTCGAACAAAGAACCTCGCCCGGTGCGCACTTGCTCCTGCACCGTTACATCCATTTTTACAGATTCTATTGCTACACCATAAGCAGCTTCTACAGCTCCTCTGATTTCTAATTTGTTAGCATTCTTATTTACAACAAATGCATAACGGTTGTATAACTCGCTATCGTTTGTCGCTTTTTCCGTAATAATAGGTTTTATTAAAATACTCATTTTGTTCCCTATTTACTTAAGTTAGATTCAATTCCTTCTAAAGACTTCTCAGAAATAACTACAGTATTAGCATTTAAAACACTATATGTATTAATTCCTGTCTCATTTACTACTTTAGATCTTTTTAAGTTACGAGACGATAAGTAAACATTTGTACTTTCTTCCCCTAACACGAATAAAGACTTTTGAGTCTCTAATCCTAAAGCTTTTAAAACAGTGATAAATTCTTTTGTTTTTGGAGTTTCAAAATTGAAATCTTCAACAACAACTAAATTACTTTCTTTTGCCTGAATACTTAAAGCTGACTTACGTGCTAAACGCTTTAAGTTTTTATTC
>NZ_CAKZKO010000078.1 GCF_937123705.1 uncultured Paraglaciecola sp.
TTGTGAGCGTGGCACGCGACAAGAGCAGCCTGGAGCCGGGCACTTGTGTGTTGTATCCGTCATGCTATTTAGACTCCTTTGTGACGGGCCAGTCAAAGCCAAAGTCACGACGTTTTATCTTTGCCATGCGCCCATCAGGGTGATGCCACACAACGCCCTCAATTTCTTCGCCCTCTAACCAATCGCCTATCTCTTTCAACCCAATGAATGGACAATCAAGTACCTGTGCGTAATCATGTCGTAACAGCTCATGAGTGGACGATTTTTCGGGATTACCTTGAATCTTAGGGCCAACTAGCTCGTATGTGCCGTCAGCCCTTGCTCCGTCCTCGAAATGATTCCATGCTTCCATGTGCCATTTGTCCTCATGAATAACCGGCACCCATCCAGTGCGTTTACCGGTTACCTCGTCGAAAGTTTCTTGTATAAAATCTTGTGGCGGTGTTTTCCCCTTTTTTACTTCTCTACGTTTATAGAACTTCCCATTACGCACAAGGCAACTTGTGCCGTCTAGCTTTCGAGTGGCTACACCTTCGCCATTAAAAACCCACAAACAATCAGGATGACACTCATCGATCAGACTGCTCATATTTTCAGGGTTGCGCTTGAATATCGTTGGTATTTTCTTCAATTTTATTTACTCCTTTGCGGTCTTCTTGGCGGCTAGATACTGATCGTGAGATTTAGCAATGCTGGAAAAACGCGCCTCATTATTGGTCAGTCGTTTCTTAAAAAATACGGACGCCCGCAAAGCACTCAACATTA
The DNA here is from genome assembly GCF_937123705.1 of uncultured Paraglaciecola sp. Classification (GTDB taxonomy): domain Bacteria; phylum Pseudomonadota; class Gammaproteobacteria; order Enterobacterales; family Alteromonadaceae; genus Paraglaciecola. The sequence goes on from NZ_CAKZKO010000078.1 coordinate 766, forward strand.
GAAACCTGAGAACTATATTGACGGCCTCCACAAAATACAGTCTCAGTGCTATTAATAATTTTTTCATGATCGCTCCTTTATCTTCAATATGGTGTAGGTATCGGGAATCGAACCCGTTGTTGTATCAGCGCTGATACTCACTTGTCCACAAGTACCCACATGATTGCTTTCATCTACCGTTGTGCTGATCAAGCCATGTGTTGTGCAAATCCACTATATGCTTAGCGGTGACACGAAGCTGATCAACATCTGGCATGTGTTCGTTATCTTGACCGATGTCGGCCAGCAGTGATTGATCTGCTATAACTTGTCCGACATTGCCATCAGGACTGCCCGCTAAGATCATTAAATCGACGCACGACGATGGAAACCAAGGAGGCCCAGATAGATACCATTGTTGATCTATGTACTTGTCATTGCTCACTTGTAATCACTCGTTTATGTTGGGTTCTGTTTCGATAGGTTTGAAAGTCACATTCACACCCGCAAGATCGGAGGCATCTGCCGGATAAGTGTAAAACTCATAGTGCGCGTCGTGCCCTAGCGGGATTTTGCCGCAAGAGCCAAGCCAGTAATCAAGCGCTGCTTCTATTTCATTTCTTTTTATTTGCATAAGATCACTGCTCCTTTACGATTACTGCGTTGTCTGGCAAAAGGTCTTTGAAGTTATCCGGCACATCGCCACGGTGCCAAACATTATTCGACTTGATGACTTCACCGTCATGCATCTTGAACGTCCAGACATCACCACCATGACCGAGCATTCTCTTGTCTGCGTTTTCAACGTAAGGACAAGCAAACCTTGCAACTCCATCAACAATAACGTGGCTGGATTTTTCTTCGACAACTCCAAACCAGAACCCGCAATTAAAACAGGCATCGTATTTGTCCATCAATGCTTTTGAACTCCCGCCATAATTGATCGGGTAATCACGTTTACCGCAATGGCTACACTTGCTCATGATTCTGAAGTCTCCTTCGTGTGTTCTTTGAACGCTTCAATAACCCTTGATCGAAGATCGTCGGCGCGTTTGTCTCGCGTCTTGCGAACGGCCGAAATTCCTTCTCGCCTGTCATATTCATCGCTCCATATGAGCGATCTGCTTTCCTGAGCATCGTCGTATTCTTGTAGCAGAGCGTCGAACTCTTTAACGTTCACAGGCTCACCTCTTTGTGTTAATCAGCACATCAGCAATCTGACGCACTTGTCGCTTGATGTTCTCGTCAGCTTTCAGATAAACGTGATTGATAAATGCCTCGTCGCTTGCAGTTGACTTGCAGTCATCGACACCGAGCAAGTATTCGATTGTCACGCGCAAAGCAGATGCTATCCGGTATGCTTTCATAGCCGATGGTCGTGCTGACTCCTTGCCGCTCTCGATCTCCCAAATGTAAGACTTTGACGATCCGGTCATCTCTGCCAACTGGTCCAGCGTCAGCCTGTTCGCAGTGCGCAACTGTCTGACGCGAATACCGAACGTGTCTGTAGCGCTCATACCGCAGTCACTCCTTTATAAGTTTGGACAACGCAAAAACACGATCATGAATAGCGCCGCTGGGAATATCGTAGCTGTCCAGTATGTTGTGGGCACCCTTCAGGGACATATCGTTATTCTGCCCCGCCGCATCTTCCAACGCGGCAACACGATCCAAAAGGTTTTCAACAACATCCTCTATTTTTACTTTCACCTTCATCGCGTCAGCTCTCGTTTGTGTTGATTGCTTCGATCGCCACAGCCTTGTCACGCATAAATTTCCGAATTAAAGATTGATGAGCAGCCATTGATACTACGTCGTCGCCCAGCTCATCAAGAATACGCAAAAGGTTGTTGCCTTCTTCCTTGATATCAATCAGTGCTTGTCTTTGCTCCGGCGTCATTGGTGATTCTCCTTAATGTTCCTTTATGCCGTATACCGGCGTTACCCAGGCATCCCAATTGGCACGCCCTTCACTTAGCGCTCTGAGTAAATTATTTTTGCTAGTGTATGCGGCCTTAGTCATGCGGACTTTGCCGTTTGTTGCATGATGTTCGATCCCATACCAACCGTGATGCGGTTTGTGATAATGTTGAATTTTTCTCACCTCATCCACTCAAGCACCCTCCTTTGTGTTATCAGGCACAACAACAGACCAGTCATCTGGGCCACGCCACTCAATAGCGTGCTCATCACAAGATCCTGCGCCCACCATGACTGTCGGCTGCATATTGTGTTTAGTGAAAACAGCATCAATCGCAGCCTTCAGTTCTTTATTCAGATCGCTGTGGTTGTAATCATGCTTCGCAAACAATCCGTCGCCAAAGCCCTCCTCCCCAAGCTCGTCGTATGCCTTTTCGTCCATCTGTTCAATGATATCTATGGGCATATAGTAGCTTGCAGGCTCTTTGACAAAATCCGTTTCGTAAATGACAAACTTTAGTGGCAGCTCGACATCTTCACCGTGAAAGTCATCGGCGCGATCACGGACAGCCTCATCAAGATCATGATATCGGAACATCTCACCATCAATGCTGTACATTGTTTCTTCAGTCATCGCTGTGTCTCCTCAACGTTTTTTGGTTTTGCGCTTTGATCGGGCTTTCGGTTTGGCCTTAGCCAGTTCTTCTTCATACTCTTTCAAGCGCCGACCGATTGTATTTGTTGATACGTTGTACTTGTCCGCAACAAACGCTCGGGTCTTTCCTTTTTCATGGATCAGCTTCCAAACTGTAGGCATGTCCTCTGGCTTTAGCTTGTAGTCTCTGCCGAATTTAACGCCTCGCTCTAAAGCACTCTGGATGCCTGTTTTGGTGCGCTGCACTCCTATGTTTCTCTCGAACTCAGCGATTGAACCCATGATGTGTATCAAGAGCTTTCCCCCTGGGGTTTCAGTCTCAATGTTATCGGTGATACTTCGGAACGCCACGCCCTTAGACTCCAGCTCCTCAAGTATGTCGAGCAGGTTTCTGATTGATCGGGCAATCCTGTCCAACTTCCAGACAACAAGCGTATCGCCCTTGCGCACCATGCGCATTGCCTTTGCTAACGCGGGCCGATTCTTTTTCGCCCCCGACATATTCTCACTAAATATATTGTCTTCAGGGACTCCGTATTTAATCAATGCTTCGATCTGCATCTGCGCAGACTGGTCGGCGGTTGACACCCTAGCGTAGCCAATAAGAGTTACGTCGATATTGTTGTTTTTCTTCGTCATGTGCGGCGAATCGTGTAAGTTGGCCGAAGCATAGCACAGGCTGTTGTAAATAGTTTGCACAAAGGGGTAGTTTGCGTGATTTCTATGGTATAGTTATCTCACTGAAACAAACAACGGACAGATCAATTCATGAGCGCAGTAACTCTCTATCACGGAACGAGCGAAGAAAATGCCGACATGATTCGTGAGTCTGGGTTCATCGAGGGGCCTGTGTTTTTGACACCATGTAGGGATGACGCCGAGGAATATAGCGATGGTGGCGAGGTGTTTGCCGTCAGCGTGAATTCGGATATTTTGGAGATAGATTTTGATCTCCCCGGTGCCAAAACTATGAAATTTGACGATGCCAAGGCATATAAAAACGCCGATTGGGATGATATCCATGACGCCCTGGCTGACGGTGTTTCTGTCGCTATAAATGACAACGTTTCTATATAAAACACAAACCCCGGAGAACAACATGGAAAAAGCAATCGACATGTACTGGCATCCTACAAGTCAGCCGTGGTTCTCAGGCAATGATGTAGGCACCGGCATTCTCGCAGGCTCCGCTGATCCTCACGGCGCTATCTGGGTAGCTGACATGGCCGATATGCACGAGCATCTACAGGATCATCAGCCCATGCTCGAATCAGAAGCACACGACCATGTTGTTGAGTTGGCAGCGCACATTATCGAAACTCACAATGCTTGGCTGGATGCGAAGAAAGACGCCTTCCCACCGACTGCAACGTAAACCCCCAACAGACCTCATGAAAGAAATTAAATACCCAGCAGACCACGAATGGCACGTAAGCATCAACAAGCACGGCGATACCACCAACCGGGATGAAATGCGGTTCATGTACGAGGCCAAAGCAATGGGGCTGGAAGTGCCACGTATGGCCAGGCTGTTTAAACTGGAGCGTGAGGGCAAGCTGTCAGGAACGCACCAGCAGTGCTCTCACTCCAAGCCGGAGCAGATTCCAGACAATCACTTGTCATGCTGCCTTGGCGCCAAGTGTGCTGAGTGTCCGCACCTAAAAGCATTGGACGGCACAGCGCGATCTGAGCCTGAAGATATAGACCAGATGAAAGCATGGACTTGCGCTGCTCACATCGTCTCTGAAGGTGGCGACATGGCTAATGAGGGCTATCTGCTGACTGTTTCAGATCGGATGTTCTGGGACAATGTGCACGAAAGTCTTGCGGCTGGTCTCGCTGACGAAAACACTTGATTAACACTAACCCCGCTTCGGACAAAAACGAATGGACATACAAACACACCATAAAGCCGAATCTCTCATCCGCAAAATTCGTGATTTGGAATCAGAACAAGAGCGACTCACTCTATCTATCAAAAGCGAACCGGATGCAATTAAAATAGGTGACCGATTCTCTATACTTAAACGGACTGATTCCGCCGTGTTCAAAAGCGTAATTGAGTTTATCGAAAACACATACAAATCTAGATTATCTGAACTGGAAAAAGAGTTTGAGATGCTCTAGAAAATCAGACCTATCACAAACCCCAGGTAGGAACTATGAGCACTAGAACATTTATCGAAATAAATCACGATTGCGCTCGCGAGCTTAGAAACTTGGATATGTCGCAATTCATTGATGCCGTTGTTAATGCTCCAATCAATGCAAGCATTAATTCTGGAAGCACAACGGGAGTAAGGCTGCACAGTGGAGTTCGAGTTATTGGGCGCAGGCACCACACGACCAGCGTATCAATGGAGCTGGGCAGCCGTGTTATCTATTCTGAACGCTAATCCCACGCGCCAAGTGATTGATGAACAACAACCCATTAGACTGGACGCCTGAGCCCACCGGCAATACTCGATACTCTCGAATACTGGCAAGGCTGGACGAACTAGCCGCTCGTCATCCGGACAATCTGAGGTTTTGCTCCGTCGAGGGTGGCTGCGCGTGTAGAGGGTGTGTGAATGCTGTCTGTACTGAGCGTGAATTCGAGCTGTACAAATCTGGTGAAATGCGTCGTATTGTCGACAATTAGCTAGGTGAGAATGCAAGCAAGGACATGAGCAGGAGCTGTTAACACATCAACACCAAGCCCGCCTATCCTTTCTTAACGAAAGCCACTAAGAAAGGATATCGAAATCACCAGGCTGGTTGTAATATTATAAATCATGATTTCAGCAATTCCCGAAGCTCAACACGTGCATCCTCTTGAGCTAGAGTATCCCGTCTAAGAGCGACCATGATGGCCTCTGATGCTTCCAATGGCGTACATCCACACCGACGTACCTCAATCTCAATAAAATCATGCCTGAGCGCGTCGTACGGCTCGCCCGCTAGTATTTCACGCGCTTGAGTGGCTTTTGTAGCGTAGGCAATACTTGATTTCATTGCCTCAACATCCATTAGCCGTCCACGCTTAACATCCGCTGCATCATGCGCTATTGCATCTAATGCGTTAACAGGATCGAGCGAATAGACAAGCGTCTCACCAGGCTGTGTTTCTGTGTACCCAGTACCGCGACCAATGCATTTGCCTGTGGCATCGTCATACAGCATCCATCCGTCAGTTGGTTTGGTCATTGGCTGGCCGTTATGTAGTCAATCACGAACATATCTAGCTCTATATCTTCAATACCCATACGATCAACGGTTGAACTAATATACCCGTCAGCGGTTGATATTTGAGTGGGCTCGGTGAATGGCAGAACCTCTGTTTGACTGTAATCGTGCAATGCTCGAAATTCAGTTGATCCATCGGCAAATACTGTTTTGTTATCAACACTAACGGGGGCAGCGGAGAGCGTGAAATAATCATACGTTGTATTGGGGTTGACTCTACGCATTTTGATGACAATACCGACCGAGGCCGCCAGCCTTCTTGCATCTGCGCCACCAGCTTTAAACTCTACTGCTCGACCCGTAATAGCGCCTTTGAGTATGTTTTTAACTAACTGTCCTTTTCGGATCGGCGTCTGTACAGTTTTCACGTACCGGAAATATCGAACAACCGGTCCATCGCCACTAATGCCTTGAGCAACTATTTCATTACTCAGGCCCGATGTCCATAACTGACTACCTTGAATGCCCAGATCATACGGCGTTGAATAATGATTTCGACACTCAACTGAGCTTATTGTGACTTGCCCAGATGCGGCTCTGACAATCAGCTCAAACGTAATATAGTCAATACCCAGATTGTCTGGGACTGGCTCCACAAATACCGCGTCCGTAAATGTGCCTGATTGTTCGGAATACCAAGCCCGAGTACCTTTTGACTCAGGATCGGAATCCCATACCTCAGTATCTGATGTTGAAGGAATGCCACCGCCTAATTTAAACCCACGATGACGAACGGCTATACCTTCAAATGCCGGATTCCCGACAGTCAGTGAGGAGGTTAATCTAAGCCGAGTTTTCATCGAAGGACTGCCACCATTAGGCATTAACGGTCTGTACATCATGCGATTACGGGTCGATGCCCCGCTGGCGTCTATCTGGTAGGCATAAGAGCCACCCTCACCGGCACCATCAAGTAGTCTAGCCCACGCAACATCGGCTTGTTCTGGTAGCTGCAAGAGACTCATGCGGTTTCGTAGGTGAAGTTGAGTTGAGCCTGTGTGCCTGCCGCCGCGTTCTGCGTATAGACGCTTGCCATCTGCCCTGCGTTGTTATCGTTGGTTGATGGGAATGTGACCGAGAAGGCCCCTCCTGCACCGACTGTAAATGGCAGTACCGTAGCGTCTGCAAGGGTTACAGTTCCACCTCGGCCAGCGACGATAACTCCTCCGCCATCATCTTGATAAGCAACACCTGTAACCGTTCGGCCTTGGCTTGAAAGTGTTATTCCGGTTGTCGGATTAGTGCCACCACCCCCGCCACCTGTTGATCCTGTATTGCTGGTTTTGCTGTTAACCGGCGCTAAAGCATCATCACGAGTGAACAGCCACAACTTGTCACCAGCGCCCGAGCGAGCGAAGGATAAGTCTTCGATCAGATTGGTTCCCACCGGTACTTGACTCTCACGAATCAATATGTCATCAGAGTTCTCGTATAAGATCCACTCTGTGCCGTTAGATTGGTTAAACCATATAGTCCCGTCAGGCTCGCCAACCGGCCTTGTTGGGCTAGCCACAATCTCAAGCGAATTGTACTTTCGTTTACCCGCTATCAGCGCATCATAGACATACTCGAAATCATCAACACCACGAACGAAATCACGCCAACCTGCCTCGGTTAGTATCCTGAATAGTGCATCATCTTGATTGGCGTCCAACTCGGCTTGAGTGATCCGCATGTCGCCCAAGTTGGCGTTACTTGGGTCAACATCTGCGACAATGATTCTGACCCTGCCGTCGCGCTGATTGGAAAAGAACTCTGATATTTGGCTGCCAGTCGATTGCTGCTGTACATTTTCCGGATCTGGGGTGTAGGCAATTCTAACTACCGACTCCCAAAGGTTTGCCCTCTCGGTCGCAACCCTGTCCGTTCTGTAGTTGCCAGGATTTCCAAGTCTGATCGATGCGCCAAATCTGGTCGATATACCCGCTACCGACGCATCCCCTGGATAGGCCTCAACGTTCAATTCATTAAGCAGCGGCCTGGCATGGTTGCCGTCAACCACCCACAGCAAAGAACCTGGCATACCAGGACCACCACGAGCCCCTCTGATAACAACCCCACTTCTTACGTCAAGCCCATTTTCAGGACTGGATGGCCTGCCATCCAAAATAATCCTACTAGCAGCGCCGCCCCAGGAAACGATCAGCAGACCACCGCCAGCGACCCCTCCATTACTGCCGGTGATGTACTGAGTCGTTGGGTTTCGGTTTGTTGAGCCACCCGCGGATAGAGGTCGTCTATCCGGATCAGTATGCTCTGATGAAGGCCCACCAGGGCCAGCAGTGCCGCCCAGATCGGATGGCAGGCCACCGAGGATTCCATTATTGACGTTTAACGCTGGGTCTGGTGCGCGTGCGTAGAGACCTCGCGTGATATTTCCTGTCTTGCCGCCAGTAATCTTAACTGAGGAGGCCGAATAAACAGTCTCATCGCTCGATAAATACGAAATATAAACGATCTTGCTATTCATCGACGCTGTTGAGCGTGAAGACAATGCATAGCCAGAGTCGCCGGAAGTCGCTCTAGTGGCTTGCGTACCACCAATCCCGACCGCGTGATTGGAGCGCCCTGTCAGATCCAACGTGGCCTTACAATCAAAAGGCCCAAATACATGCAAACCAACCATTGGCCCAGTGCCAGAAAAGCTGACATTCATCGACGACGAGAATTCCAATCCCGTACCTGGATTGTCATCATCGACGTAGTAATAATGTTCGCCCATAGCTAGCGTGATATTGCCTGTTGCAACACCTCCGACAATTGAGATACCGGGAAGCGTTGCGATATTGATTTTGCCGCGCTTGTACTCCGCTATCTCGAGATTATGCTGTCTTTGCGATGCCTGTCTCGTGGATTGCACGTTCAGCGATCCAGATAGCGTGTAGGTGGTCTTACGCCGGGTCCGGTTATACCTACTGGCCATGATCAGCATCGTGCGGCTAAGCGACTTCACGGCTCCATTAGCATCATCTCTGACATTTGGGAAATTCACGGTTGGCAGGTAGCCAAGCGGTAGGCCGTTGATATGCGATTCAACAATCAGGGATTGTTTTTCGTAAAAGTAGTTATCGCCATACGTCGCGGCCAGCTTCTGCAGCTGAGTGCTGGTGTGGATGCCTGAACGTAGTCCCTTGAATGTGAATTCCTTGAGCTTTGTGCCCGGAGGGATGTTGTTATGACTCTCGGACTCTTCATCGTGATACACGACGCTTGATTGCGCTTTACCCTCGCTCTCATTCCAGTCGTAGCCGATCTTGAACGATGGGTGGATATTCTTTTTTACATGCTGCAGCCTGAGCTGATCCAGATTCGAACAATTACTCTCATCCAGCACAATCTCGCCCGCAGCAGCATCTATCGGCGTCTGGCTTGATGTCCACGTCAGTCGCCCACGCCCATCAGTTGCCAGCACAGCGCCCATAAGCGCCAGTACCTCACGCTCATAGAAGTCACGGCACTTTTGCTTTGCCGATATCTCGAAACGAAGCTTTAGTGGCGATGAGTAGGCCGCGAATGAGGGTTCATTGATCCAGCGTATATCCTCGCCAACGTGCCAACCTTTTGGCAGCGGCCTACCGTCAGCGGTTTGACCCGTTATGAGCATCTTCGGTATATCGGTGGCATTCTCATGCAGCACCACAAGGCTTTTGATCTCAGGCCCGTTTCCGCTGGTGGTACTGGCCGGCACCGCTACCTCAACGGCTGTGGTGTCCAGCTGCCCACGCTTAACGCCTGTGAACGTGGCAACACCGCCAACATCCTCGAAAGCTGTGTACCAGAATTTCTCTGCACCGATCTGAGCATAGGCTCCAGTCTCCTCGGCGTTCTCCAGGTACCAATCCTTTGTCTCAAACAACTGCTGATAATCAGGGATTAGAGATACAGGCAGCGTGGTCTGAATATCCTCATTTCCAGTGCCGATACCGGTCTTCAATCGCCATGTCAACGGCTCCCAAATCGTGTCATCGATCTTGCGATTAATATCGGAGGTTTCAAGCGTAACCTCGTTGTACGATCGAGAATGATTCTGGATTATTCCAGTATAAACGGGAGGTGTGTAGGCGGGGTTTGGAGTTTGATCAACATTCAATTCGTTATGATCAATCAGCTGCCCAAGCTCGAACTCGAAATCCTCTATCAATCGGTTGTAACTACCCTCGCCGTTCAGATTCTTATCTGAAAATAGATCGTTTAGTTCATCGTCAACATCAACAATCACATAAGTGGTTGTAGGCGATGTGGATTTGCCAGTGATAAAACCAGCATTCCTATTCAAGTCCGGCATAGGAGAATCGGCCAGGCGGGCTTTGAGGTACGACGCACCAGCCGGTAATGAAGGTATTGCGTCGTCATGACTGACGATGTACACGACCTGACCAACTGCGAAGGTAATGCGCAAGCAATACCGAACATCAACGGGCAGTTGCTGGGCAATCGCCGCCTCAGTGCCTATCTGGGTAATGGAACCGCTATAAACCGTCATCAGATAGGATTAATGTCGCAGTTAAATGTGCGCTCAGTCCTTGTGCCAGCCGCTGTATTGATCGTCATGGCCATGGTGCAGTGGTATTGATCGCTCGGGCCTTGAATGACCAGTCCTGCACCCACGGTCCATAAATAAGTGAACTTACTGGGGTCTGCAGGAGTGCCGTCTGCATTGGGTGCTAAATCAGCAGGGACAGTGAAGCTATGGCCCAATACACCCTCTGGCTGGGTGTCAAGAAATGTATTTTGTCGAACTGGGATTGGCGCTGTGGTTGCTACTTCTGGTACTCCTCCCCCTGTTATGACATCCGTGTTATAGGCGTTAACAGGGTGTTGATCGGGATTGTCAACAGCTAACGGCGCCTCATAGAAATACTCAATTTCCATTTCCGACTTGCCAGGAAACTCACCGACATTAGAAGCGTTCGCGCCTTTGAGTGCATTGCGAACGTAATCACGAACAAACTTCCCTTGAGAGGCAAAGTTGCTGAGCATAAACCACTTCATGTAACGATCAGAATTGTCGGCGTGCTTCTGCGTGCCCAGCACAATCCCCAGCCCATTGCCGTCTAACGCAACCTTGTAATCTTCAGCTGCATCTTTTTGATAGATAGGAAGTGGATTTGCAATAAACGATGGTGTGTTTATCACATGAGTATAAGTATCGCCTATATAAAAACCTATCTTCCCAGGTGTAATATCAACGCCATAGGTAGTCATTGTAGTTCTTACATCAAAGCCTAAATTGGTGGGTTGATCGTCTTGTAGTTTTTGCGTTCCATCATGCCAATGAAGTGTCTGAGCGGCGACATAGATCGAGTTGGAAAAGTTCTCGTGAGCATCTGCCTCCTCAAGAATTCCGTCACCGTTAGGGTTTCCAGGCATATGCGTATTAGTGCCCGATGGGAATGGTTCGTCGTTTATATCAGTGCCGAATATAATTGCGCGAAGCTTCCAGACCATTGCGGCAAAATGCGCTTCAATCTGTCTGATGTCATCAGATGTACCAGAGCCGCCAGATGGTGATGTGCCTCTAGCTTCTGTGCGCCCAAAAGACTGTTCTCGCCTACCAATGTTCGATACCATTCCAGACAGATGATCAGCTGGAAGCGCATCAAATCGAACAACGCCACCTGAATTGCCAACGCCGCCTGAATCCCAGCCCTCATTGACGGGAGCCCAATCTGCTGGCGGTCCTGATGGGAATCCATTCGCTGAAGTAAACCAACCTTCTTGCGCTTGCTGCCCTCCAGGTATCGTGTAGTAACCTTTAACCCTGTACTGTAGTTTTTCCGCCGCCGTGGTCGCCCGACTGTGTATGACAAGATTACTGCTGCGAACCTCGTAGGCTTGAAAGTTCGAAGGGTTGGGCGTGAATCCTGATAGGTAGTGTTGCGTTTCTTGGTTTATTTGAGCTGGCACCAGATTCGGCCCCTCACCCCAGTAAACGTTGACGCCCTGTGCATAGAATCCAGCCTTTAACGCTTTGAGCTGAGATTCCCGCGTAGCCGACATATCAATAACATCGGTTGCAACTTTGCCGGTAAAATCTTCATACCAGCTTTGCGTCTCGTCAAATGCGGTAAGCGCAAGTTTCTGCTGCCCAACAGCAATATTGTCCCAGACCGGCATTTATTGATTTCTCATTGAATTTATTACGCCCACAAAAAAGCCCGAATTAACGGGCTCTTTTCGAATATGTATTGGTGTGTTAATCAAACACCTCGATAGGCATGCTCAGGATGTAGAAGCGGCCCTCTCGTGTTGGCTGAATACTCTCAGCGGTACACAGAACTTCGAGATAAGACGCCTTATGGCCTGGGTGACCCTGATTATCGAACTGCATGTACTCGCGCCTGCCTATCGATTCAATCAACTCATCAAGGTTGGGCAGTTGTGATTCAGGAATCTTGCAGAACGTCACAGAACCTGTCTTTTTGTCAGACACGTTGGTAGCCCGATAGCTTTTCCTATCCATGGCGTAGGACACCGGAGAATTAAAGCCAGTTTGTAACCGTGGGAAGGTCTTTATCGTCAGCTCGATCGTTAGCTCCAGACCTACACGCGATATATCGACCACATCGCTATAATTGGTGAACGTAATGATCATTTTTAGTTAAACACCACTTCGTATTCCGGGATCATGTATCCGTCGCGCACATTTCGCGCTACCGCTTCGTTGATCGATTGATCTATCTGGTCCTGTGATGCCCCCAGAGCCGGGTAGACGTGAACAGTGACGTTCTGCTGTGGCTCTGGCTGGTCAACCTGTGTTGTGGTGGTAGCGCTTGGCGATGCTGTCAGGATGCCAGTTGATGTCGGCACCGATGGGGCTGACGCTGCACCGCCGAATTGAGCACTCTTGATCTTCACGATCTGCGCTGCACCCACAAGGGCTGTTTTGGCCGCTGCAATGAAACTGGCAGGCGGCGGCAGCTTGAATGCAGCCGTAATACCTTCTGCAATGTTGACAACCGCGTTGGCTAGCCCCACAGCCTTATTGATCTTGAACCACGTCTTAGAGAACGTACCCAGTGTATCCAGGGCGCTCCCAAACTCCTGTACGCCGATCTTCAATCGATCAGCAGTGCTAGCCTTGTTAAAATCGGTCCAGGTAATCTGGAATTGCTCATTTGCCGCTGATTGCTGACTGAAAAACGATCGCATATCATCGTTGATCGTCTGGTTTGCAAGTCTTGCGGCCTCAACACGCGAATCCTGATAGATCTGGTATTCACTACGCAGTGCAGCAATCTCACCGGACTCTGCTGTCACACCAGTCTCAGGCTGCACGGTAATTAGCTCCACAGGGTCAATCGTTGGGGCTTTTATCGGTGTGTTCTCAAGAGCGCCGAACTGCTCTGCAGCAACCTTTGTAGCATCTGACACCGCTAGCAGGCCTTTGCCTAGCTCGCCCACAAGCCCTGTCACGTTGGATACAGCATTGGACCCAATACGGTCATACTCACCGTAGTCAACCAGCAAGAACTCAACCTCTGTTCTTTGCGCCTTTAGTTTCTCCAGTAATGTGTTTTTGTTCCCCACCAGATTGCCGATACCCGGCGTCTCAAGGAACTCGATTTGCGACTGAAGCTTATCGTACGCCAGAATCGTTTTATCGACAGAGCTGAGCGAGTCGTCGAATATTCCTTTGTAATAATCGAACGTGGTCTTGACATATTCAGCAGTCGACGCCACAGCGGCACCCGCCAGGAACCCAAGCTTTCCACCGAACAGATAACCGATCAAACCACCCGCCGCAATCTCGGGCTTGCCATCAATGAATGTGAGCAGACGACCTGCACCGCCTGCCAGTGCCGACACCCCTTTCAAAGAGGACAGAACAAGCCGATCCATGTTCACCTGGAACCCGCCTGCCTGTTTTGCTGACTCAAAAAGCTGTTGAGCCACGATTGCAAGTGGTTCAGCAATGGATACAGTGATACTTTGCTTTAACCCTCGAGTAACCAACCCAATATTGGCAAAGGCATCATTGGCAGCCTCCACCTTGGCAACATCAATGCGAGATAGTGAGAATCCAACCGCATCAATATCAAGTCTTGCCTGTGTCAGCGCATCGCTGGTTAAATTAACAAGACCTACGCCCTCGGTATCAAATATCTTGAACGCCAGGCGCACCTTGTCCGATTGTGCGGGTATTTTCTCAAGCTCTGCCAGTATCTTCTGCAGTGCCACCTCTGGTTTAAAGCTTGCCAGCTGTGCAGCATCAAGTCCGAGCTCCGCTATCGCTCCACGTGCCTCACCCATGCCCTTCGCAGCTTCTGCCAGGCGTCTTGTCTGACGCTGTAGAGCTGTATCGATCGTTGTGAAGGCAAGCCCTGCCTTTTCACCGGCAAACCGCACAGCCTGCAGCCCTTCAGTTGTCGCGCCCAACTTATCAGCTGTTTTGCCCAGACTGTCGATCAACGGCGCTGTGGACTTGTAGATCGCACCAAAGGCCACCGTAATACCGGTTACAGCCGCTGTAGTGCCCTTGAATGCCGTACTCGCACGATCACCAATTACGGCTAAATCTTTCTGCCAGGTCTGTGCTGACTTTTTGGATCGCTTGAATTCTGTGCGCAGCTCGGCTGAGTCCGCACCCAGCTTTATAAACAGCGATGCAAGCTTAATTGCCATTCGCAGATACTCGCTTTCGTTTCTTAGCCATAGGAAACATCGCTTTCATGTGATTCAAAGATTCATCTGGGGTCATTGCCGTTGTGTGCTTGTAAAGCCAAAAGGCAGGACTGGAGGTTCGTTTGTCTCTGAAATTGTTGGCACTGCCCGCAATGATGTTGGCGGCCAGTATTGCGAAGCGCTGCTCCTCACGTTCAAATCCAAACGGCTCAACGCGGTTGTACTTAATCCAGTCCTCAAACTCACCAGGGCGCATCTGGTCGATATCATGGACAGTGCAACCCAGTGAAAGCGCTAGACGGTGCTTGAATATCTGTCGGGGACTGGTTAGGACTCCCCCGCCTCGGTACCGCCGTGCAATCGGTTGACGTGCCCGATAATCTCCTTGATCACACTCTTTTGTGACGATTCAAAGAACATGTCGACCTGCTCACGAGTCATCGTCGCGCCGTCATCGTCAGTCACTGTGGCCATAAACAGAAGCTTGGTACCCTCCTCTGTTAATGCCTCACCACTTTCATCCTTGTTCTCATCGAATAGCTTCGTGAGCTCGCCATTACGCATCTCTCGCATCTTGATCGACTCGCCCTCAAGCGAGTCGAGCTTCACGTCGTGCGTAATCTCCCGGCCTTCGACCAGGGTTGCAATACTTAACCCCACGCAGGCTCTCCAGATAGCTCAATACTCATAGATCGCGTGATCTTGTTGTCATCATCAGATGATGGTGGAGTATTGACGTTGTAACCGTTGATATTCGCGGAAAAATCAAGCTTTGTAGCCGCCAGATCCGACCACTGCATGCGAAAGTCATCAGTATCGGTTGAGACAAACTGAGCCCACATCGCGTCCTGGATGGTGTCGCCTGCTTTCCAGTTGTAGCCGATTGATGAGCTACCACCGTTCAACTTGCCGTTTTTATAGCCCGTATACCAGCCATTGTTTGCAGCATCGTCGTCATCGCAAGACGCCGTGCCATGCGTGAAAGCAAACTGAGGGAATTCAGTGATACCACCCAGTGCTTTGTAGGTGTCATCGGCAGGATCTTTCCACAACAACGTGGCTCCTGTTGATGTCTCTACACCACATTTATTTAGTGCCATTTGTACTTACTCCGAATAGTGAATGATTAAGTCTGACGATTGATAATGCTGCTCGACTTGCCCGTCATACAAGTCCTCTGGGCCATCTATCTCAACGGTGTATATACACAATTGATCATGGAATCCTGTCTTCTTTAACGCCACATTGGCAGCTTTGGCCAACGTGCGCCCTGCCGTGTAGTCCTTACCGGCATATACATCTATCTGCCAGCGATCCGACATCGCGTCCGTGTCACTATCAATCGCTTTATCAATGCCAGACACCTGTTTAAAAACGATATACGGTGTGGAGCAAGCAGGCGGCGCTTGGCCACCGTATGTGGCAGCCAATGCAGACAACTCTCTGTGCAGGTATTTCTCTATCACTTGAGCGCTCGCGTTATTTTCTTAAGCATCTGCGCTTTGAACTCTTTGATGAACCCCAGGTGGTGATTGTCGAATGCTGGGCGTAAGAACGGCTTATCACGCTCTACAATCTGCGCATAGTTTGGAGCCTTGGCACTTGGCCCCAGACCACCCTCGATCTTGCGAGCTCCACCGTTGGTCGTCACGCGTGCAGGCCCGAGACGAAACTCAGCCTCACTAAAACGAGTTCGTTTAGGCTCAAGCTGCAACCTGATGTAATCGCGCAAGTGATAACCATCAGGACCATCCGGATCTGATAGGTCATAGGGCACTAATCGCTTTGCAGCCTCAATCATGGGCTTTGCAGCTGCTCTGATCGATGCTCGAGCAATGCGAATCTGGACCTTTTTATCCAGCTTTCTGAGCTGGCGATCCAAATCCTTTAGCCCATCAACCTGTAGTGTCGTTTTCACTGTCTACAGTATCGAGCACAATATCTGCACCATCAATCGGTGCGAACTTCTGCATGGTGTAAAGCGCCGCAAATCTTGGCATCTTCAATTCCATCTTGTCGGATTTGCCGTCTTCATAAGTGGTTGTCACCAACACAAACCACTCTTCCTCGCGCTGGAATGATTCAACGGCCTCTTGGCTTGAGCTTTTGAGCTTGACACCCTCTGACTCGGATAGTTTTTCTACAGCTTGATTAATGTCCATAAGTTCTCGTCTGGTTTTCGGATTCTGCAGATATTTGTATCTGACGGCCTTCGGTTACAGTGATTGCAATAATGCGATAGGGCTCTGAGTTAAAAAGAATTCGCCACTCGGGATTGATATCCCCATCACGCAAGATGAAAAGGTGAGTCATTTGATTAAATCGTTTCTGCAACGCATGAAAGACTTTGCCGCCTTGGTCTTCCTTGTCACACCGACGACTTAGAACGGTGTTCCACGTGCGAGCCTGCCCACCAGCATCGTCAGGCGTGTCTACAGCCTCTTGAAACTGAATCTGGTAACGCAGTCGTCCTGCCCTGAGCCTTGTTCTCACGCTTTGTAGTTCCGATACTTGAATATAAGCGAATCAACTCCCTTTGGTATCTGCGTGGAGTTGACGCCTGTGATCGTATCCTCTCGATTCTCATAGAAGTGCGCCGCTAGCATGTACACAGCCAGTTGCAGCGTCTTTGGTGGGTCCACAACAACCCCTGCAACATCCCCGTACCCAGACACTGCATCAATCACTATTTTCGTGGCCGATGGAAAATCATCGTGCATCAACTCACATCCACGAAGGGTGTAACCGGCAAGCGTCTGAGTTGCGTTCTGACTGTCCGTATAGGTAATCGTTGTAATAATACGAATTGGGGCCAGATCCAGATAATTATCATCAAATGAATCCATCTGATAACTAACATTAGCCAGATTCATCACCCTGCGTGTTACATCCTCAACGTACTCGATTGCCGCATCAAGATACAACTGTATCAGCGTGTCATCATCGGCATGCTCAACTTGCATGTGACCTTTAAGATCAGCAAGTGTGAACAATGGCGCGCCTATGCGTTGAGTGATTTCTGAATACATCAGCTTTTAGTCTTTGGCGGCTCGATGGATCGGTTTTTTGGAGGCTCTTTCTTTTTCACTTTGGCCTTATCGACAACACCAAATCGCTCGGCGCGCTCAACCTGCTCATCTGTCAGGTCATGCTCGCCTGGAGACAAGGTGATAGTAGGGCTTAGGCAATACGTTCTATTGATTTTAACGATCATAAGGTTAGGAGCCGGTCTCCCGGCTCCTCTCCATTTAGGCCATTTCTAGAACTTTAATGGCAAGTGAATCGGTACCCATAGCGCCTACACGCTTCGTGGTGTAGAACATCACGTAAGGCTTGTTGGTGTACGGATCACGAAGCACTCTCGTACCAATGCGATCAACGATCAGGTAGCCACGTGCAAAGTCACCGAACAGAATGGCTTTTGAACCAGCGCCAGCGGTGATATCAGGCACGTTTTCGTTCTCGAGCATGGAGTAACCCAGCAAACGATCAGGTACACCTTCCTCAAGGCCAGGACGCCACAGGTAATTACCGTCAGCATCCTTGAGCTTTCGGATTGCAGCGATCGACAGATTGCTCATCATCCACCGGCCATTACCTCGATAGGCAGGTCGTGCAGCATGAACAAGATCAATCAGGTCATCTCCACCCACGGTGCCAGCTGCTGCAGCGGTGCGAGCCTCTAGCGTGCCGAAAGGACGTGTACCGGCCTTATCAGTAACAGCGGCTGTTGCATAGTCCAAAATGCCCTTGGGCTTATTGACACCGTTGCCGTTTGTGAAAGCATCGTTCTCCTGCTCTGCAAACTCGATTGCCACTTCCTGTGCCAGCCATGCTTCTGCATCGAAAAAGATATCATCCAGCGCCGTCTGTGTAGAAGCAGGGTTGGCATAGATCTCACCCATGAAAGCAGGCAGCTGAGCAAGCTTCGGAGATTCAGTCTCAGGGCGTCCATCAGTCTCACCCACCCAGCCACTGGTAGCCTTGCCAATGTTGACAAGCTTCTTATAGTCAGGTGTTGAGACCGTCGTGGTCGCAGCAATCTGGCGCATAGGATTGGCTTGTCGGGCGTACTCGATAATGGCACGGTCGATTTCTTCAGGCACTGCAAAGCCACCGTCCGGATCAAGCAACGTGTTTGTATTCGTCGCCTTCATGTGCAACTCTGCAAGACCGTCATCACGACCTTTGCGCAAGAACTGACCGTATGCCTTGGTATAGGCCTCTACATCCGGGTTATCAGAATCACCAGCGTTAGGCCGTAGACCTTTCTTTGCCAGTTCTTCAAGCTGCTTTTCGAACTCTTCGTTCGCAGCCGTCATCTCAGAGATTTGCTTTTTCTCCTCGATACGCTCTGTCTGGATCTTGTCCAGGTCAGACTTGATACCACTGAGCTTGCTAATTTCAGTGTCGTATTTTGCAAGCTGTTCTTTTACATCTTCACCGGATTTACCTTCAGTTTCCAGTGTTTCGACGCGCTTCTGTACGGATTTGAACTCTTCAACCGCACCACCAAGCTCGTCAATGGTTTTACGCAGTGCTGCGTCCATTGTTATTACTCTCTATTAGTGATTGGATGGTCTGAGATAACCCGCAAACATCGCGAAAGCTGGCTGTGCGTTGACCTGTAAGCACAAGTACATTCCGATCACCATCGCGGCAATCGGCAATACAATTAGTTGGACTTTATTCGGGCGATAATTCCCTCAAGCTCGGAGATCATGCCCTGTTCCTCGTCAAGCATCTTGTAACCACCGGACATGAACTTCTTTGATTGACTGGTAGAGAATCCGATTTCTCTGAGTGCGCGCTCAACGTGTGATGCCTTTGGTGTATCACCACTGAGTAGCGCTGACTTTACAGATTCAACCTTTGCATCCGGATTGGCCGCGAACGTGACGAAGGAATTCTCCCACAAATTAAGATCGGTTAACAGGTAATCACCATCACCCTCGGTGTCATTCTTGCGGATGCCGTTCTCATAGATTGAAAAACCGATTGATATACCCGACAACTGCTTGCGCTTGATCAGCGAGTAGGCCTTAGCAGCCTCTGGAATGCTCTTGTCGTCCTTGTAAATAACGCCTTCAATATACAGACCTTTGTCATCCTCCTTGAGCACCGTGTGTTCACCCACTATCTCAGCAGAGTTATGCTGCAGCAATAGCTTGGGCATCGTCTTTGCGGCCTTGTGCTCTGCAATAGTGCGCTCGAACGCACCCTTGACTACCACGTCACCGTAGCTGTCGACCACGCCAAACACACTAGCGTATCCGGAGAACTCCCCGGCATCGCCAATCTCCTTGACTTCAAACGCTGTTTGTCGTTTTTGTATCATCTGGTATTGTCTCTTGTGGCGCATTTGCATCGCCAAGGTTTAGCGGTCGTAGAAGTACATCGTCACCGTCAACGCGATCCATGTCCTCAAGCTCTCTTGCCTCTCCAGGTTTCATGTAAGGACCACCCACCGCCATCTGATAGACCTTGGCCCGTGTCTCGTTATCACCGCGTAGCAATGCCTGTGCGCTGATCTTCGGATACTGTGACTCGTCTGCAGGATCCATCAACTGCATCTTGATTGCTGATTCCCATAGCTGAATCCATGGCATCAATGTGTGGTCGACAAACTCGCGTGACTGGTGCTCGATGTTTGAGAACGTTGCATCCTTCAACGACTGAATCATGTGGGGCTGGATTCGCCAGATGCGACATATCTTTGCGATCGCCGCATCCGACACATCGGCCCACTGTGAATCTCTGGCCGAGTAATCCATCTTGACATACTCAAGCCCTTGCTCAAGAAGTGGTGTCTTTCCAGACTCCACTGCATCGTTCAAAGTATCTTTTAAACGATCGAACTCCTCCTTACTCAAAGATTCCATCTGCGGCAATCGAAATGCACCACGAGCCTGATTCCCACCTCTGAACAACCCACCACCAAACTTATCGATCGCCATAAGCATTGCGATAGCATCCTTACCCATACTAATCGGACTGTCTGACATCCAACCACGAGGACAGATCGGCCCTCTCAAGTGGAATATGTCGCGCTCATCGTAGTCAATGTACTTGTACTTTTGTCTCAGGTCAGGCGTCACCCGATACGTGATTGAGTAGTCTTCATTCTGTTTCGGCTTGCAAGACGCTGTAGGGATTGGCGTCAGCTGCAATGGCTTGTTACCCAGCCAGGTAATGTGTGCATACGCATTGCCCTGCCATGCACAGTTGAACGTCATCGATCGTTTAAACTCTAAAGGCGATTGAAAACTGTTAGGTTTCTGGGACAAAACACGGTAAACCGCAGACTTTTTATTAACTTCCCGGCGCTTTCCAGTACGTTTGTATACGTTTAAGGGCAGCATTGACATGCTTTGTGATAGCACATTCACACATCCAAGCACCTCTGGAACCGCCAATGCACCTGCATGCGTGACATCAATGCCATTGGCACTGGCCACCAAAGAAGCGCGAATCAACTCCTCTATCTGATCAGGCGTTGTTGCACTCTGAATCGAGCCTGATTTGACGCGCCAAGGGAACAATCTCACAATGATCTAACCCCTCTGGAGCGGTAAACGTTCTCGGCAGGTTCTTCGAGTTCAATGCGCATGTTTGCACCCACACCCATAATCAGTGCCACCGGGCCATCAATCTTGTTTTCATAACCTTCCTTCACTGGTTTGTTTGTCTCCCCGCCGTCTGTAGATTTCGCAACCACATTGCTCATCATCCAGGTCATTATCGGGTTGGCGTTATGGAATAATCGTTTTGTGTAGGTAGCTGTTTGAACCTCATCCATGGCCTCTGACATATGTGAGGCACTATTGGAATACGGCTCCATCAGTATGTTTTTATTTTCAAGATTTCTAGCAAATTGCAGCGCCTGCCACTTGTCGTAAGGGCTGGCCACGAAGTTGTAAATCGCCTCGTCTTCGAGAATGTCGTTTTCAATAACCTCAAAATCTATTTCTTCACCATCGGTTGGCGTAAGCCATCCATCAGCAACCCATGGTGCAAGCTGGTTCGTTCTATCATTCTCTATCGTCTTCTCAGGCAGATAGAACTTTGGAAACACGTAGTAGTAAAGCTTGTCGGTCTTGACCGGGAACAATCGCAGGTAGCAAGCAAAGTCACGCTTGGACGCCAGATCCACTGATCTTATGCAATCCATGCCCTCAAAGTTCTTGATATCAAGCGTTTCGTCCTCGCATTTATTCCACTTGAGAATATTCAGCCATGCCGTCTTTGAAGCAACCCATAAATTCAGGTGCTTCGTTTTAAAGGCGTTTGTCTTCGATGAGTCATTCATCGCCTCGTCTTGCATGGCGAACAGGAACTCCTCGCTGACCGACACACCGATATTCGGATTCGCTTTTCTCAAAGCCTCTCGCGATGTCCAATCATCATCAACATCCATCTGATAGATCAGCACAAACAATCGGTCGTTGACTACAGCACCGGAGACAACCTTCTCAGCAGCCTTCTGCTGCTTGTAACAAGGCCCGCCAATCGTAGAACCTGCTGTTGTGATCGTCAGCAGTAACGGCTGTTCACGTGAGCCCATGCCCGTTTTAGCCGTATCGTACATATTGTCGTTCTTATGCTCGTGCCGCTCATCCAATATAAAGCAGCTTGGGCTGGCCCCATCGCCCGGATCACCGATAACAGGCTCAAATCTGGAGTTATCATCGGGTAAAACCATAGTTTTTGCGTTGACCTGAACCCCACACTCGTGCATATAGTCTGGTGTTTTCTGCGCCATGATCCGCGCCGGCCTATAGACCTCCCAAGCCTGACCTTCACTGGTCGCACCACAGTAAACCTCTGCACCGTTCTCGCCATCCATAGCAAACATCAGGTGTCCTACAGCTGCGGCCCATATAGATTTACCACTCTTACGAGGTAAGCAAGCGTAGACCTCCCAGAATCGACGCTTTTTGGTGACATGCGATCGCCAGCCGAATATGCAACATGTCATGAACAGCTGGAAGCGCTCCATGATAAAGAACTTGCCGCGCCACTTACCCTTGGTGTGTACAAACATCTGGATAACGCGACAGCACCGGGTAGCCTCTTCTGGATCGAAATAGAATTCCCAGTCCTTTTTATCCAGGTCGTCAAGTTGACGCTGACACGCCAGCTTGATTAGCTTGTTCGCCAGTAACTTGCCGGAGACTACATCCTCCGCGTACTCTAGCGACTGCTTAACTAGCGGATGCTGGTCGTAGCTGGCCGAATGATTTTGGTTTTTCAGAATCTTGCTTGCCTACATTTATTCTAGTACGGCTTGCAGGGTCCAACCCAAGCTGTGCCGACAATCCGCGCAACTCTCTGGACGCTTCCGCGACCGCAGTCACTGCAGGGTTCTTTTTGTATTCGCCCTTATCGCTGCACATCAGAATTCCGTAATGGTCGACCTCTGTCTGGGCTTTGCAGAAATTTGCGTAAGTAACGCAATACTGCTCAAGCGCGACCAAATCAGAATTCTTGAGCACTCGCGCTTTGGTTAAAATCGGCTCTAGTTTCTCCCAAGTCAAAAGCGCAAGCCCATCCAGGTGCTCAGGCGCTGGATATGAATCGCTGGACGCGAACTCCGGCTCCTGCTCGACCTCTCGACTTGGCCTGAGTGTGCCTTTGGCCTTTTTTACTGATGTTAAAACTGGTGGTTTTGGCATTGTGTCAACCGATTGTCGTAAACCTCTGAATGGGATGGATGAAAAAAAAGC
>NZ_CAKZKO010000079.1 GCF_937123705.1 uncultured Paraglaciecola sp.
CTAAGCGATGAATAATCCCTAAAAATACATCGCCTGGTTTATTATAACGGTCTTTGATGTATCGTTTGACCCAATCGGCTAAAGTTCTATCGCCTGTAGCATCACCTTGTACCAATAATCCTGCTGGTTTATAAACGGCAATTAAGTGATTGTCTTCGTGTAATACGTGTATATTCATAGCGCAAAAATAGGTTTTTTGTAGTTATGAATTATGAGTTATGTGTGTCATAAAAGCTTAGTATCTCTTTCTCAAAGATTTACCTACCAGCCAGTCGTTCAGGCACTTATTGAAACGCTACCAGATTCAGGCATCAATGAGTGGTGTGGAAGCCATGAAACAGGATGTCGAGGGCTATATCCGATATTACAATCGGGACAGACTACATTCGGCAAATGACGATCTGTCGCCAGCCGAATTTGAACTGCCTCAAATTAAAGTGTCCGGTTGGACTTGACCAGAACACGTTGTTCTGGTCTAATGGAACCGGACACTTCGATAAGAGATAATTAGTTTATCTATCGAGGTGTTTATGAGTAAGAAACGAACCTACAAAAGCTACACGCAAGAGTTTAAGGAAGAAGCAGTCGCTTTGGTAACCGAGCAAGGGTATAGCGTGCCTCAAGCAGCTGAATCTTTAGGCATACGGACGAATCAACTCTATCAGTGGAAACAAAAACTGGAGCAATCAAAGCAAGATAGCTTTCTGAATCCAGACGAAAAAAGTGAGCTGGTTGCCCTCCGCAAAGAAGTCAAACAGCTCCGTATGGAGAAAGAAATATTAAAAAAGGCCAGCGCCTTCTTTGCAAAAGAAATGAAGTAAAGTTTCAGTTTATCAGGGATTTACCTGACTACTTCCCAACAACAATGGCCTGCCGGGTTATGCAGGTAAGCCGTTCAGCCTATTACGATTGGTTGGTGCGACCTGCTCAACTAATCACTGCTGATGAATTGCATCTGTATCGCCGGATTAAGCAACTATTTAAAGCAAGCAGGGAAAGCTTAGGATCGAGGGAGATGGTCAAGAAACTGCGCAAAGAAGGCTTTATCATTGGCCGATATCGGGTACGTACATTAATGAAGCGCCTGGGTCTGGTGGTTGTTCAGCGTCAAGCTTACAAAGTAACCACGCGAAGAAAACACTCGGATCAAGTGGCTGATAACTTGATTAATCAGGACTTCAACCCCAAGAAACCCAACCAGGTTTGGGCGGGTGATGTCACTTATTTGAGAACCCATGAGGGCTGGATGTATTTGGCTATCGTAATGGATTTATACTCCAGACGAATTGTTGGCTGGGCGATTGACAAACGGATGACGGTTGATTTGGTCAGTCGAGCAATGCAGATGGCGATCAACCTCAGAGCCCCTGGTAAAGGATTGATTTTTCACAGTGATCGGGGCTCTCAATATACAAGTAAGGCATTCAGGCGCTTGTTAAAACGCCGTCACATCAACGCATCAATGAGTGGTGTGGGAGCTTGCTGGGATAACGCAGTGGTTGAACGTTTCTTTGGCAGTTTAAAAAATGAATGGCTATTAAAGGTCTATCATTTAACACGACAAACCATGAAGCAGGATGTTGAGGAGTATATCCGTTATTACAATCGTGACAGGCTACACACGGCTAATGATGATCTATCGCCAATCGAATTTGAAGTGTCTCAAGTTAAAGTGTCCGGCTGGACTTGACCAGAACGTACACGTTCACGCCTAATCTAGCGCTCTACGCCTGATTGTGATAGATTTTCAGTCATTCAACTGACTGTGGATGATTGCTTAATGGAGCTTAGTGAGATTGCAGATAGCGTTACCTCGCTGGATGAGGCCAGACAGCTCATTCGTGAGTTGGTGGCGATCAATCAAGCTCTGCAAACAGAAGTAGCGACCTTAAAAGTAGCCGTTGAGTCTTTGCAATCACAGCACGGTTCAAGTTCGCGCAACAGTTCTAAAGCCCCCTCAACGGATTCTCCAGAGCAACGCCATCAGCGCAAGAAACGGGCCCAATCCTCTCGGAGCAAAGGGGCGCAGCCGGGGCATAAAAAATACGAGCGTACCCTGCTGCCGGACGATCAGGTCGATACCATCCATCGTTACTTTCCTCATTCACGCTGCCAGTGCGGGGGCGTTGTGACGCCAAACGCTCAGCCCACGTATCGTCATCAGGTGTTTGATTTGCCCGAAGTGCGTTATCGCGTAACAGAGCATCAGCTCTTTACAGGACAGTGTGCAAATTGTCAGCGCGAGCTGACGACCACCTTGCCGGATTGGGTTCCCAGCGGGCAAATGGATGCGGGTTTAGTCAGTACCATTGTTCAACTGAGTGGGCAATTCCATTTATCCATTCGCCAGATACAAGCGTATTTGTCTGAGTGTTGGCATCTGGATTTTAGTATTGGTGCGATTAGTCAGGCACAGGGGAAAGCCAATGCCTGGTTAGGGGTGCCTTATCGGCAAATTGCTAACAAGGTGAGACAAAGCCGGGTTGCACACGCGGATGAGACCCGCCACTACCGAGGGGCTGAACAGCGCTGGCTTTGGACGCTAGCCACGCAGTCACTTTGCTTTTTTATGGTGCACTACTCACGCGGCAAAGCCGCGGCCAATGAACTGCTGGGTGAGTTTACAGGGTATTTGGTGACGGATCATTATAGTGGATACAACGATGTGCCGGTTGAGCGGCGTCAATTATGTTGGGCGCACCTGATTCGTCATTTCACCAAGATCAGCGAACGCAACGGATTAGCCGGAGAGATTGGGAGGCGTTTACTATTAATCAGTGGTGCCGTGATCAGAACGCGGCACCGACAATTGGATAATCTTGATGATCGTGAGCGATATCAACGTCGCTTTCAACGCCTTCGAGAAAGCTTCTACACGACTCTATCGCAAGGCACTGAACTCAAGCTTGCGGACCGAACCCGCAACCAATGTAGGCACCTATTGAAAGATGAAGCGATGTGCTGGACATTTCTGAAAGACTTGTCGATTCCATTGACTAACAATCTGGCTGAACGTGCTATCCGACCGTATGTGATTTGGCGAAAGCTCTCTTTTGCCAGTCAGTCCTCTCAGGGAGATCAATTTCGACCAATGATTTTGAGTATTATTGGAACGACACGGTGCTTGGGTATACGCACCTCAGATTATCTGAGAAACCTCTGCAACGAAGGACTTCGGGGTAACCCGATTAGCCAATTACCGTTGGATAAAGCGCTGCAAGCCACTGTTTAGGGCGTGAACGCTTACCTGATGGCGATACGTGGGCTGAGCGTTTGGCGTCACAACGCCCCCGCACTGGCAGCGTGAATGAGGAAAGTAACG
>NZ_CAKZKO010000080.1 GCF_937123705.1 uncultured Paraglaciecola sp.
ATAACAACGGTGTTAAATCATTCGTTTTACTCATTTGGACTCACTCCTTCGTCGTTCGCCATTTACACAGGGGTTATGTTGCACTAATTTTATCTCGTGCAATCTTAAAGTATTCTTTGTCTAATTCTATTCCTATGAATTTACGGTTTAAGTTTTTAGCTACCACCCCCGTAGTCCCACTACCCATAAATGGATCAAAAATAGTGTCACCCTCATCCGTTGACAGGAGTATACATCTTTTCACTAATTCTTCCGGAAAAGTACAAACATGATTTACGTTCTTTGTTGGCGGTATCTGCCATACAGTCGTATAACCCATGTCATTAAACTTATCAGGCTTTCCAATTTGGTATATCCTTTCGTCTGACATTCGACACCTTCTATTCGCATGACCTGTTGTGCCTCTCCTATCCCACACCACTTCACACCATATAGGAAACTGGTCAAGCCATTGTAAAGGGTGGTAAATCTTAGAGGGTACTTTGTGCTTGTTTCTTGAGTGCCAAGCGTATCTGACCTTGTGGTTATAAAACACGCTCCCTCTTGCTATCCTTAACATCTCTCTAACGCAATCCTGCTGCCATTGTTGGTATTCTATCTCAGGCATATCATCGGAATACCACCCATCATAATTACGTTTAGAACTCCCTCCTCCTGATGCCTTTTTATTTAAGTTGTAAGGAGGGCTGGTTACAATAATGTCGACTGAGTTTGTATCCATCCCTTTCATCACCTTAAGACAATCCCCTTGTACTAATTCCATCGCTTTGTTCTCCTGTATTTAGTTCGTGCAACATAACAAGGTTTTCAAAAGGACTAAAACAGTTGGTCGCTTTTGGCTTGCTATGCCGTATTAATTTAATTTTATGTTTATTTCGTTTTAGCCTATTAAAACGAGGTTATATGTCAGTGGCACCACACCACCGTTCAATTTTGTCTACTACAGGCTGCCAGTCGCATTGCCAGTAGCGATGCTCGCATTCAGGGTCACCAAGGCAGTCAACGTTCAAAGCTCCCTTGCTTGGCTTGCCTGTTTCCGTTTCCCACTGTATGGCCTCACACCCAAGCTGGCTGCCGCATTCAGGACAAACAACAACGGCCTCTGGAACAGTTTCATAGTTGCCATATAACAATGCGTTCAATTCGACAGTCATACGCTTCGCTCCTTCCTGCAAATTAACATTAGGGTTAGAGTAAAAACCATGGATAAAGAATTTGATATAAAGGAGCACATTAATTTTATACATCAACGAATTGAGAGGCTCAGTAACGAGAATCTTGAGCTTCGGCTTCTTGTGTTGTCGCTTCTCTATTCTCATCATGACCCCGAAAACCTCGCACTTTCAATTGAAAAGCAAAAAGAAATTTTCTTAGCCATGGGCACACCAAAAAGCATTTCTGATGAGACTTTGTCTTATGTTCACAAGAAGGCTTTAAAAGCAATCGAGTGCGTTCTTGCTCAGTCGCAATCTGATGAATAGTCATTTCCCAATCTTTCTCCATGTCTTTTATGTTTGGCATATTCTTTACCTTAATACTCTAACAAAAACTTTAACGCGGATACTCCGCTTCGCTGCGCCCCGGTTAAGTGGGCGTTATGTGTCAAAGGCCGCATCCGAAGAATCCAGCGCATGCGTGTTCTTCGTCTTCGATTGACCCTCTTTTCCTGCCATCTTTAGCCCACGCGACGACACCATGAATTCCCATTGCTCCAAATCGTTTTGGCCTAAACATGGGTCGAGCTATTTCAACTTCTAGATCATTTACTCGCTCAATCTCTCCTGGCGTAAGGCGCAAAAAATCAGGCCTGTTTGCATTCACGCACGGATGGCACTCATCGCTACGATGAGACAGTATCTCGACGCCATATTTATTCAGTATCACGTTTCTTTCTGTCTTTGTGTGCATATACAGCGGGTGCCATAAAGTCCTGCCGCCGTGATACTCTGAGTTAAAGATGAATTCTGGTATATCTTTCCTGTCTTCGCTTTCTGCCCTTCTTTTCCCTATCATCACCATTGCGCTGCGAACAGGATCAAAATCTTCGATCCAATCGAGGAACGGAATACCTTTAAGGAACGCCGTGCAAAATTGGTGCTGGTTGCTTGGGAACCCTTTCCTGTCCAAGACCATTTCGGCCATGCCGCCGCTGTGGATTCTTGCAACATTAATTCCTAACTCTTTTAGCATGTCCTCACATTTATTGACCCGTAAAGGCCATGATGATGCCGCCCAGCCTGTGTCTATATAAACACAGGTCACATCCTCAAGACCCTGCTCATGCGCCCACAGAGCCAGCGCCATGCTATCGTTGCCATAACTTGTAGATATTACATAAGACATAATCACCTCAAAAACACATAACCAAAAACTCTAAGCGACGGCATAAAGCCGCCGCGCTTAAATACAGGTGTTATGTGTATAGGGTCAACTCGCACTTTATGCACTTTTTGCAAGCTGTGCCAAGAGTCTTACTGCCTCTGCACACTACCGCGCCCTCATTCATTTTTTTTGCCAGCTCTTTAGCATCACCCTCATTGTGGCACGGCCACAAGAGCTGCATAGCCGTATCTGTTAGCCGTTTAAAAACACACCACGCGCTACGCTCATGGCTGTACGCAGCACATAACAACGGTGTTAAATCATTCGTTTTACTCATTTGGACTCACTCCTTCGTCGTTCGCCATTTACACAGGGGTTATATTTCTATCCAAGTCCTATGCCACTTTGCTGGCCGTTCGTGTCTTTCTCTAATGCATCAGCAAGCTGTCTTAATGCCCACGCTGCACCAGCAATAGCAACGCTGCGGCATCCATCGCAAACAGGGTTGTTGTAATCAACTTCAAAGTCTTCGACCGTTATGCCATGCTTGTCGATAGTTACTTTTCCAGCTTTTTTTATAAATGGTTTATCTTCTTCGCTCACATTAATCTCCAAACATTTATCTGGCATTGTAGGTTTACCAGGGAACGCTCCCCACTGGCTTTTGCAGTCAACACACTCAAATGCGCCATCATATTCAAATACATGTTTGTGGTTGCCAACTGCTCTCGATCTTAAATCCATAAATAAACCTATATAATTAAAAATATAACAATTCAATCAAACGGACTCCGCTACGCTCCGCCCTTTATTTCCAGCGTTATCTCTCTTTAACCAGCTCACGAAACACCCACGGAATAACCAGGCCAAAGGTGAGCGCTATAATGCCAACCGGATAAATCACTGAAGGCAGTAGCGACCAGAGCCAGTCGTTAGAGTCAAACTCACTTATTGCTTTACTCTCTTCTCGCTTCATTACCTGCAATATAATCAACAGCGTTATCATCGCGGGCAGCACCCAAAAAGATAACAAGTACATCAAAATTGACATCATTCCGCTTTGCTCCATTCGCACTTTATGTTCAACGTTACAAAAGAAACTCAGGAACACCAATAATCAGCAAAATTAAGAGGCTAATAAAAACAAGATAATCTCTGAATATGAGAGTGTAATCCTTGCCATTTTTAAGTGAGCCTATCAATTGCTTGATTGTTGCAGGTGCAAAAGTTATCACGTAATAAATTAATATTATTTGAACGTAAAAAATAAATAAATTGCTCATTGACCTCTCTCCGTTGGGTTAATTGCGATTGTTGTTAGGATGCTTTCTTTGATTTGTCGTATCTGATCATTTCGCGTCCAAACCACTCGCCGACTGGTACTGATACACCGTTTCCTATTTGTCGATAGGCTGATGTGTCGGAAACTGGAAAATGAAAGCTATCTGGTAGGCCTTGAAGTCTTGCGTATTCGCGCACGGAATAGGGTCG
Source organism: uncultured Paraglaciecola sp. (assembly GCF_937123705.1). Taxonomy (GTDB): domain Bacteria; phylum Pseudomonadota; class Gammaproteobacteria; order Enterobacterales; family Alteromonadaceae; genus Paraglaciecola. Next base: position 3,814 of record NZ_CAKZKO010000080.1, read on the forward strand.
CACTGCCATTGGGAATCTTTTGTCTTTAATCAGTCGGGTGCTTTTATCTTTCGCGTAATGAGCGACTGCGGTGGGTGCTAAATCTCCTTTTGTTGGATCGGAGATAATGGGTAGGTCTCTGTACTCGCCGCTCATTCGGGCTTTTATTGCCTTGGGTAGTGTTACCCTTGGGTTTTCTTCAATGATTGCTGACAACGGCACACGCTTTGCGTTTTCTGGTGGTCTAATGTTGAAGTGACGTTTGGTCCCTATGACGATTAGTCTGTTACGTCGTTGTGGTAGCCACTGCTCTGATTTAATAGGGCAAAATACTTGCACGTAATAATCGGGTAGTTTTGTCATTGCTTCCATAACGATTGGAAATGCCCGCATACCAGGGACATTCTCTACACAGTAGAATTCTGGTTTGGCGATGGCTAAGTGTCTTAGCGCGTGCAAAAACAGTTCGTCACCAGTTCTGGTTTTGTGGATGTCAGCAATAGTGGAATATTTTGTGCAGGGGTACGTAAACACCATACCGCTGCAGTCGTCCTGTTCTAACACTAATTGTTCGGCGATATCGCATTGGCGAATATGGTCGCCTACGTTGTGGCGATATGTTTCGCAACAATCTTTGTCTATCTCGAAAGCTTGGTTTATCTGGATGCCTGCATTCATTAGTCCGATATCCATTAACCCTGCGCCGGAGAAATAACTATTTATTGTTATGCTCATTTTTAATACTTTTTTCTAGGTGCGTCGGTTGGTTGATCAGCTCGGCGTTCTTGGGCTTGGATGATAAATGTTGCGTGTTGTCTGGAAAAAGCAGCGGTTCCCTTTGGGTTAGTCCATCGGTCATTTTCGATTTGTTGCCAACCCGCTGCTAGCAGGGACTGCATTTCGGACACGTCTTTTTTATATTGTGCTGATTGCATTTGATTTATGCCTGCTATCGCGTTAGGTAATGGATGTTATCGCGGTGTGTTGGCTTTTGAGTGCCGATGTGTTTTTTGCATTCCGTGATTGTTTGTGGGAGTCGGTGTTTTCTTGCGATGTAGTCCGCCCATTTTAAAGGTGGTAGTCCAGCGGCTTCTCGTCGGACGTTGTAGGCGTCAAACCGTCTTTCGTTGCGGGCTGCTTCTTCGGCCACCCGTTGGTTTTCTATGTGGTTTTGGATGTGTTTTATTAGTGACATTGTTAATTCTCGTTGTAATGTAGCGAGAATATTAGACTAATAAAATGCTAAATACAAGACAAACTAATAATAAATATTTCGAGTGTGCATTAGAAGACTTTATTTGCAGGGTGATGCATTTTGCTTTTTTACCCTATTAAGAGTGTGTCTATTAGTTTTTGGATGGTTTGAGGGGATAGTTGATCGGCTGATGGGTCGGTATAAAGAGTCGTTAGGATCATTATAGTATGTGCTGACCATCTTGCACCTTTTTGCTTTGCTTGCTGGGCACTGATGTGATTTGTGAAGGTATTGGTTGCTCGCTCTGCTGCGTCGAGGGTGCTTATTGGTTTGTCAACAGTTGTGCTGTAGGCTGGTGAGGATTCTTTGACGCTGTTTTCAATCTTAAATAATTGCCCTGCGGTGGTAAGTTCCCCTGGTGAGAGTTTTAGTGCTTTTTCTAATTGTTGGTATTGAGCAAGGTTTTTTGGGTTGTGCTTACCGGCTACCCATGTGGCGATGGTTGCTTGTGATATATCTAATGCTTCCGCGAGTTTCGCTTGTGTTAGTCCTTCCGTTTTTTTTAATTCGGCGAATCTTTTTTTAAATGTGTTTTGCCAATCGTTGTTCATGTTTAATATTTTACCCGCATTAGGTCTCAGGGAAATTAAGCCAGACTAATAATAGTTGCTAATAAAAATCAATTGGTCTAATATTCGTGGCTAATGATTATCCAGCTAAAAAAATATCGTAAAAAACACCAGATAACTCAGAAGCAATTGGCTGATCGGTTAGGTTGTTCACAAGCCAATATCGCGCTCATTGAGTCGGGACGTCAAGATATTGGTGTCCGTAAATTGCATGGTTGGTGTCAGCAATTGGGCGTGAGCCTAGTTGATATTATTCCAGATGCCATACCTGCAGAGTATTCGATGTGGTTAGGTGTTAAAACGTGACTACATCACTAACTGTCACTGACGCGGCTTATCACACGGTTCACGATTACAACGGTGGGGCGGTTTCGTTAGCCCCGCGAGTTGGTATTGCGTCGCCTCGTGTGCTCGATAACAAGGTCAACCCTAATTCTGATACGCACAAGTTAACGCTGAAAGAGGCGTGCAAAATTATCCGTTTAACTAACGACCTGCGTATTTTGAAAGCGATGGCAGAAGAGGCGTCGCATTTGTTAGTGCCGTTGGTGCCTTTTGATGGGGTGTCGGATACAGCGTTGCTAGAAACTTTTACGCGTCTCATGAAAGAGTTTGGCGAGTTTTCCGCCGTTTTCCATGATTCGTTAGCTGATGGTGTTATCACCCGTGAAGAAATTGATCGTTTGCGGGGTGAGTTGCGTGATGTGAATAGCGCGGCTGAAGAGATGATTAACCGAGCTGAGACGTTGGTTGATGATTAATTTGTTTTGTTTCCCTCCTCGGGGCGTTTTCCCTGTTTCCCCGCCTGACATTCGTGTTGGCGGGTTTTTTATTCGGTTGTTTTGTTTTGGTTGATTCGGTGCGTTTGCAGTTGTGCAACCAAACGATGGCGCGGGCGCGCGAGTATTTGAACGCGCCACCACCAGAGTAGGTTTATTGGGCAGCGCTTAGTTTACGGCAACGCCGAATTTTGCTGGCCTTGGTTGGTGTGTCTCGTTCCGTTGGGTGTGAGTCGTGGGTTAATTTTAGTTTGCGTGAGCAACAGTCTATTAGGGTTGAAATTCGCGCGATGGGTGAGTTGGCCGCGAAATTTAAAATAATAAACGAGGGGTGTCTGGATGGTTAGATTGAGGTTGATTTTTTTCTCTATCGTTAATTGCGTTAGCTGGGTTATCCGTTTGTTCGAGGGGCCTGTTCAAAGCAAAGATCAAGCGGTGGCTGAGGTTAAGTTTGTTTTGCTTTGTTGTTTGATGGGAGGCTTTGTTTTTTTGGCGGGTCTTTCTATTTCATTTTTGATGGGGGTGTAAATGGATATTGTTGACATTGCCAATAGAGATACTGATTTGCAGTTGCAGAAACGATTGGATGCTGCCCGGGGAAATGTGCCAGTGCCGGGTAATGGACATTCCGATTGCCAGGAATGTTCGGAGGCTGTTGATGCGGGGCGGCGTAATTTAGGTTATTCGATTTGCTTTGATTGTGCCGAGAAAAACGAGCGCAAAGCGGGTTTCGGTAGATAAGGTTATGACCGACAAGATTCAAAACATACAGTCGCCTACGAAGCGGCTTTTTAGTCCGGTTTGGTCGGCGTCTTTAACGCGGCGGCGAATTAAAAGCGGCAAGGCATTGTTCGGGTTGACTGGGCGCGAGGTTAGGTGCCACAAGTGCCAGCAATATTGGCCGGCCGATACTGAATTTTTTTATTCGGGTATGACTAAGCGCGGCGGTTTGGCCGAATGGTGTAAGGCTTGTTATGAAGAATGGCGAGCTGAAAGGCGAGCGAGACGATTGCAATGACGGATATTAATGATGCTATTCAGTCGGCGCTTGAGCAGTTGGTGTCGTTTGGTTTGCAGGTCAACGATCTTAATGTCGATGGCAAGCTTTGCCGGGTAAGGTCGGAAGGTGATAAAGGAAGTAAAAAATCGGGCTGGTATGTCGCCCACGAATTTAATTTAGATGATGGTCGATCGGTTATTACTGGTCGGTTTGGTAATTGGAAGGGGAGCGGAAGAACGCACGAGTTTAAGTTTGATGCGACGTTTACGCCTGAGCAAAAAGCCGAGCTAGCAAAGCAGCGAGAAAACCAACGAGCCGCTGCGGCTAAGGAAAAAAAGGCACGGCATAAACAAGCGGTTGCCCGTGCAGCTAAGTCGTGGCCTGGCTTGTCGGTTGATGGCAAGTCTGAATATTTAACTCGTAAAAAAATACATCACTGCGGTGCTCGGTTTGCGCGGGGCAGTGTAATTGTGCCGTTGTACAAAAACAAAATATTAACCGGCCTGCAGTGGATTGCTGAAGATGGTAGCAAAAAGTTTATTACTGGCACCGAAAAAGAGGGTGCTTACTTTTATATAAAAGGCACGACCGACCGACAGGTGGTGTGCGAAGGGTATGCCACGGGTTGCTCGATAAGCATGTCAACTGGCCATAGTGTGTTGGTCGCGTTTGATAGTGGCAATTTGCCACTGGTTGTCGATGGTTTGATAGCGGCGGGTACCGATCCCAGTTCAATTATTGTCGCGGCTGATAACGATTGGGAGCTTGCTATCAAGCGCCCTGATATTGGTAATGCCGGGTTAAAAGCTGCGGGCAAGGTGAGTGCAAAGTATTCTTCTGTTTGGGTTGTTTATCCGGCGTTTTCTGACGGCGCGATTAATTGCTCAGACTTTAACGATTTGCATGTCATGCAGGGGCTAGACGCTGTGCGTGATGCGTTTAATAACGCTCAAGCGCCGGAGGCTTTGGGCGAAATTTATTTGCCAGAATACCCGATTGATAGTGAAAATGTGCTGCCTGATGAGTTAGCCGCACCACCATTTAATGAGGACTGGCATCACGCGTTTGTCACGAGCAAATCGGGTGCTCGGGTGCCGTCGGCGGCGAATGTGTTGCTGGCATTAGAGAACGACCCAACATGGGCAGGGAGGTTGGCCTATTGTGATTTTTCCTACAAATTAATTAAGCGAGAGTCGCCCTTGCCCGATATGTTAGCGGGTGAGTGGGAGGATGCCGACACAGCGCGGTTGCGCATTTGGTTGTCGAATACTTGGTGCTTCGAGCCATCCCGCCAAAACATTGCGGACGCGTTGGTAACGGTAGCGCAGCGCAACCGGTTTCATCCCGTGCGAGATTATCTGAATGGTTTGGAATGGGATAGTGTTCCACGCATCGATAAATGGCTGGAAGATGTTTACGAATCTTCAACTGATGCCAGTTATTTGTCGTTGGTAGGCAAGTATTTCCTGATCGGGTCGGTGGCGCGCATCATGCGTCCGGGCTGCAAGATGGATAACGTGATGATTCTGGAAGGCAGGCAGGGCCTGCGTAAATCGACCTCTGTCGCCACACTGTTCGGTGATTGGTTTTCGGATGCACCAATACCTATTGGCGAGAAGGATGCCTATCAGAACATTCAAGGTGTGTGGTGCAGCGAGTTGGCCGAGTTGGATAGTTTCAACAAGGCTGAGTCGAACAGCGCGAAGATGTTTTTCTCGCAAGTGCGCGACCGTTACCGGCCCAGCTATGGCCATTGTGCGCAAGACTTTAAGCGGCAATGTGTATTTATCGGCACCACTAACCAAAGCGAATACCTAAAAGACTACTCCGGCAACCGGAGGTATTGGCCGGTAAAATGCCTTTCGGCTGATATCGAGCTATTAAAAACCAACCGTGACCAATACTGGGCCGAGGCTGTGAGCCGATTTAAGGCTGGTGAACAGTGGTGGCCGGATGATGCAGCGGCTGATGTGTTCGACACAGTGCAGGACGAACGGATGCAGCTAGATCCGTGGCAAATATCAATAGAAGATTACCTACACAAAACCACTCGTGAGTATGTCCAGGCAGATGATGTGCTGGTCGATGCAATCAAAAAAGATATGGCTCAAGTAACGAGGGCAGACCAAAACCGTGTTAGCCCAATAATGAAATCCCTCGGTTGGCGTAACGAGAGAAAGCGAATTCGGTTAAGTGGCAGCGATAAAAAAGTGCAACGTCATGTCTATTTGAACCCTAATTTCAGAGGAATTGCGGCGTGATAGCGTTAATTTGCCTAAAAGTGAGACGACCTGTGACGACCTGTGACGACCTAAATCAAGGGGGGTCGTCACAGCTAAGCGCTTTACTGGGCTTAACTATCAGCCGTTTTGTGACGACCGTGACGACCTATTTCCGCAACATACATGCGTGCGCGCACGCACGCACGCGCACGTACCTATATCTATATTACGTCGTCACAGTAGTCACAAGTATACCGAAAGACAATGGGGCTGCAGGTCTTAGCTGTGACGACCTAGTCAAAATAGGTCGTCACAGGTCGTCACAGGTCGTCACACTTTAAATAATCGAGGATTTATAAAGAAAATGAACTGGACTAAAAAAGAAAGTAATGGCCGAAAGAGTGCAGCGGCTGGTGACTACCGAGTGCATGCCAGCACCGACGACCAAGTTGTCGCATACAGGCTCAAGCCTTTTTTGCCACTGGGTACACATCCAAGTTTTCGTGTCGCAATCCACGTGTGTGAAAGACAATCAGAAATCGAGAATCAAAATGCAGCTTAGTGTTACGGGCGATATCAAAAAAGCCACTCGATTATTGGGTGCAATGAAAAAGCAAATCCCGTTTGCAGCATCGGTGGCGATGAACGACACAGCGACAGATATTCAAAAAGTCGAAAAGTCGGCAATGCACCGTGAGCTGGACAATCCGCGCCCTGCAACAGTCAAAGGTATTCGAGTTAGTCGAAGTAACAAACGATCATTGAGCGCTAGTGTGTTTATTCTGCCAGCGATCAACCAGTTTATTCGCTACCAGGTTGTCGGTGGTGTGCGCCCCCCCCGAAGCAGAACAGAGGCAGTCCCATTCAATATGCGCCTGAACAAGTACGGCAACATTCCAGGAAGACGACAAGGCAAGCTAGCCAAAATACTAGCCAAGCCAGATACATTCAGCGGCACAATTAAAGGTGTGGCTGGTATATGGCAGCGCGGCAAAGGCCGCAACCGAACCTCGCTGACGTTATTGGTTGCCTACGAAAACAAAACAACATACCGCCCAGCCTTTCACTTCTACCGTCACGCCGAACGCACCGCCGCTTCCCGTTGGCCTCGCAACTTCAGCCGCGCTATCAAGCACGCCATCAGGACTGCCCGATGAACAAAAAAAGGTACTCCCTAGCACTCTCCACAGAGGGTAATTCGCAC
>NZ_CAKZKO010000081.1 GCF_937123705.1 uncultured Paraglaciecola sp.
TCATTCATATCATCGTATGCAGCAGCTTGCTGTTCTGACTCGTAAGCGGCTATTGCATTGTCAGGGATATTGCTCATTTTTATGGCTCCGGTTTTCTGTAGCGTTGTATATCAGTTTAGAGAATTATACCGGACTGTCAAGGAAAATATAAAAAAGATTGACAGCGCGTCATCGTCTCGCTATATTTCAAACCATGAAAACACCATTGACAAAAGAACAAGCGGTTTCCCTTTACGGGAGCCAAACCAATCTAGCCAATGAGCTGGGCGTAACTAAAGCACTGGTTTCGATCTGGCCTAACGGCGAACCAATCCCTGAGCGCTACGATCTAAGAATACGCTTTGTGCTCAAACCAAAAGGGCTGCGCGATCTGCGCCGAGAAGCCCGACTAGCAGATATATGAGCGCAAAAGCAACATTTTGGGCATGGGATCAGGCTATAAAGCCAGCAACACACAAGCTGGTTCTTCTATCCCTTGCTGACTGCCACAATCCCGATACAGGCCAGTGCAACCCGTCTATTCAATACATTGCCAAAAAGACAGGGTGCGATAGAAAAACCGTTATGCGAGCCTTAACAACTCTTGCCGAATCGGGTTATTTATCAGCCAGCAAGGGGTTCGGCACATCCAATTCCTACATGCTACACACAGACCGCATAGCGTCCAATAGTCCCAAAAATGGTACTGCTTCGGAGGGGGTGTCCCAAACGGACAGCCAGTACCAAAAACGGGACACTACCAGTACCAAAAACGGTACTTCAATAGTCCCTAAATTGGGACTCGAAGCAGTACCAAAAACGGGACACAAAACTAAAAGGGAAACTAAAAGGGAAACTAAAAGGGAAACTAAAAGGAAGTTAAGGCCGTCCGCGCTAGAGGTTGGCGATTATATGCGCAGTAGGGGATTGCTAGATGCTGATGCTGTCGAGCAGTCGGAGAGGTTTGTTAATTACTATACGTCTAACGGCTGGCATGTTGGCAGGCGACCGATGGTTGATTGGCAGGCGTCGGCAAGAAATTGGATTAGCAAGATAAAAACGACCGCGAGCACCAGCGAGAAGGGCGACATATTCGACCGGCTCTCGGATCGTAGTTGGTCACAGGAATTAGTGGAGGCGCAATGAACAACGGGAGAACAGTTGATGTTGAAAATGCCGAGCTTGATCGCCGCATACTGTTAGCGCTCGATGTCTCGAATGGATTAGAGGCGCGAGAGCTGGCTGACTTGCTGGGTGTTCCACGTGAAACCATCTCAAAGCGGATGTTTCGACTGAAAAAGCGAGGGCGCGTGTACATGGCAGAGTCGAGAGGATCAAAACCGTGGAAGTCGATACCGGAGAACCCAGCAAAGCACCCGCTGCATGTTTTGTGGTCTACGCTAGGGCAAGCGGTTGCCCATGATTACACAACCGGCTGGCCGAGGGGCGTATGACTAGGCAAGAGATCGCACTGGCGATGGAGCTGCGCACCTGTAATTGCACGATGGGAAACATTGCCAAAGGGCTGGGCGTATCGGCAGGGTATTTAGGCCAGCAGCTAGCAAGAGCAGAGCGTGAAGGGGCGAGTGTTTTTATGGCGGCAAGAGAGTAAGCGAAGAACGCATAACCTCGCGGTAAGCGAGCAAGAGAGCAACGCGAACGCAGTCCGCTTGACTGCTTTGTTATATTTATTAACTGAAGATGGGTAGAAAAATGGATGATAAATTAGCCGAATTACTTAATTCTCTTGGCGCTGAGGGTTTAGACGCATTTTACTTTTATGTAATAGCGGAGAAAATAGAGTTTGCGATTTTTATTGGGCTTTGTACTTGGGGTGTTAGATCGGCATGGCGTGTTGTCAAGAAGGACTTTCAATAAGAATATAACACCGAGTTTTATTTTATATCTACATACAGACACCTATCGAGGAATTAGTGTTGGGGCAATCGTGGGCAGTAACCGACGAATACAGTCGAGATGAATTTGTACGCTATGTTGATGAGCAGGCGTCCAAGGGCGTGTCGGTAACGTATGAGATAAAGCCCATGCTTCGCAGTGACCAGCAACGCAAAGCGATCGAGGTATTTTGTCGAGAGCTGGCGGAGCAATTAAATGCTGCCGGTTTTGACCAGCGCAAAGTATTGGCCGAGAGGGAAGCGCCGGAGATACCGTGGAGCCAAACAACCGTCAAAGAAAACCTATTCAAGCCGATACTGGAGGCGATGAAAGGGAAAGGCTCTACGGCAAAAATGACCACATCAGAATGCGATGAGGTTCACCGCGTTCTGCATAGGTGGCTGAGTGAGCGTTCTATGCCTTGTCCAGCATGGCCATCGAGGTTTGGCGGGTGAGCGTCAAAAAATGCCGTGTCTGCAAAGCCCATTTTGAGCCATTCAACACCCTGCAACGAGTATGCGGGCCGTCCTGTGCGGCAAAGCACGCAGAAAACGAGCGCGGCAAGGCTGACAGGCGAGAAGCAGCAGAATACCGAGCGCGAACCAAGCCAAAAAAATCATTACTCACCGAGGCGCAGAGAGCGTTTAACAGCTATATTAGAATGCGAGATAGTGGCGCTCCCTGTATTAGCTGCGAGTTATTCAAAAATCATTCGAGTTTATCTGGTCATGCGATGGATGCAGGTCATTGGTATGGCGTTGGCGCTCATCCTGAATTGCGGTTTACCCTGTGGAATGTGCGCCCTCAGTGTGTAGCGTGTAACCGTGATCTATCCGGCCATCCGCATGGGTACGAGAATGGACTGTTAAAACGGTTTGGCCGTGAGTGGGTAGAGGGTCGCAAACAGCAGGCGCGAGATAAACAGCCGAATCACTACAGCAGAGACGATCTGCGTCGCATTAAACGAATATTTACTAAAAGGCAACGATTGTATGCGAGGCTATTTCGTAGCTAAAATCGCTGTCTATCTGCACCAATATTGAAATTATGCCCTGTGCTATACTCTCGGCCACAGCTCGAACATTCCAACATGTGCGCACGATATGTCCTCATTATTTGGTAACAGATCGAGAGAGAATTTGCAGAATGTTCACCCGTTTTTGGTGGAGATTTTGGAGGCCGCTGTCGGTATCAGCCGTGTTGATTTCTCGATTATCGAGGGCCAGCGCACAATCGAGCGAGCGCAAATGCTGTTTGATACTGGCAGGTCAAAACTCAATCCAGCCGAGGGCGAATATTCTCGCCATATTCGACAACTACCTGATGGCACACCCGACGAGCAGTCGGGGCTGGTCTACGCTGTCGATATTGCTGCATTTCATGTTGACCCCGCCATTCGCCAGAAAATCATTTGGGACGAGCAGACATTGTGCTATCTGGCCGGACTGATTGTTGGGCTGGGCGATATAGCCTACACTGAGACAGGGGCCGATTACCGCGTGCGCTGGGGTGGCAATTGGAATCTGAATGGTGTGATATTGCACGATCAGTCATTCGATGATTACGGGCATTTTGAAATGTATAGGGCGTATCAATGAACAAACTACTCACACTGCTAGTCTGCGTAGGGCTATTCGGCTGCGCGAGTAACGGCACAGGCACGATCGGCAACGGCCAGATTGATATTGATCTAGGCGATGGCAAATTATTTGGCAGTGCTGCGGCCTATGAGATCGGCGTATCGCTGGCTCAGGTGGCATTGTTTGAGAAACCCGCACTCGCGCAATCGGCACTGACCAAGCTCTACAACGTGAAAACCCGTGTAGCCGAGGTCGAGCAGAAATACTCCGTCGATCAGGGGCTGGATATCCTCTCTGCGATGCTGGCCGAGGAATGCGGTGTCTGGTGTAAAACCGTCGCCGGTCAGCGATACATGGCGC
>NZ_CAKZKO010000082.1 GCF_937123705.1 uncultured Paraglaciecola sp.
GACGTAGACATAGTAAAACCTATTTTCGAGGCCTTACACGAAAAGAATATTAAAATATCTTTAGATGACTTCGGTACGGGCTATTCATCACTAAGCATGTTGAAAGCACTCCCTATCGATGAACTAAAAATCGATAAGAGCTTTATTGAGAACATTGCTGTCGATCAGCAGTCACTCACCATGGTGCAAAACATCATCGCAATCGGTAAGAACTTCGGCATGGTGGTATTGGCAGAAGGCGTAGAATCGAATGAGCACTTCGCAATTCTAAAGGCATGTGGATGTGACTTAATGCAAGGCTACTACTTCTCTCGCCCTATTCCTTATGATGAGCTGGCTACTCACCTAAACCAACAGGTGACCGAGTACGCGGAATGTTCTATTTAAAAACGTGAGTAAATAGACGAGCAAGATAAGGTAGGTGGATAAATACCTACCTTATATTTGGGGTGTCTTTTGATGGGTTATTTATTCATTTCACTCTTTATTCATTTCATTATGCATAACATCGATCAACTGCCCGGAAGGGTCTCCTGATAATTCCCAAGTGAAAATACCACCTAGGTCAGACTTCTTCGCCCATTCTGCTTTTGCTTTAATGGAACGCTGATCTTCAAAAGATATGAATACTTTTTTATCTGGGTTCCACAAATAAGGTGCTTGAGCTTGTTCATCGTACTTGTACTCATAACCTTGTTTGCTGCTGTAGTTATTCATAAGATCCCAGAACATGAAGTAACCATTTTCACCAGTACCAAACTGAGCTCCTTGTTCAGAAACTAGATCACCTTTGGGCAGCTCTCCAGCAAAGTCTTTTGTCCCTTGCCAGCCTCGGCCATAAAAAGCCGCCCCGATGACGAGCTTCTCGCTAGGAATACCTTGCTCAATCATTTGATTAATGAAGACATCAGCTCCCATTCCCCACCAACTCCGCTCTGTGGCATGTAAGTTGGTTGTGTGACCAGTCTGAGTTCCCCAACCTCCGAGGAAGTCATACGTCATCGCAAACATGTTCGTCAAATATGGGCTAGCTGCGTTCCAATCAATTTGGGCTGCCTTAGCACCCACACCAACAGCCGTTGAAAGCTCGTAATCTCTTTGAGTCGTCTTTGATAGAACGTCCAAGTCACTTCTAATTGTTTTTACTAGAAGTGTAAATGCTTCACGCTCTAGCGCTTTTTGCTCATCCGTTAGTTTAGTCTCTGGGTTCCAAGGCGAAGTGGTTAAACCACCGCCTCCTGGGTATTCCCAATCAAGATCAATACCATCAAAGAAGTCATATTTTTGAATCAACTCAACAGCCGTTTTTGAAAAGTGCGCAATGGCTTTAGGGTCTTTCGCCATCGCATGGAAAGGTTCAGACATCGTCCATCCACCAAATGATGGCAATATTTTGATATTTTTATTGTCGGCCTTCAGTTGAGCTAACTGGGCAAAGTGACCTTTATAGGCGACATCAACATTCACGTCTCCGAAATCGACTTCTAACGCAGCTTCTTTATCCACAATGATCGCGGTATATGGTTCTTTGTCCGCACATTGCTGCTTAATTTGTTTTTGGACAGGCTCACCAGCACCGCTATGAGGACCACACATGCTTAAGAAGGCGTAAATAATATGTGAGAGCTTGTCTGCCGGTATGTCGTCAACGGTATAAGGGTTGTCTTTATTCAGATATTGCCAATCTGCAAAATACCCAGCGACGACTTTATCATCAGCATGTGCAGTAGGCGTGAGTATACAAGCAGCGGCTATTAAGCTAAGCGCACTGATAGAATTAAATTTAAAGATAGAACTTGATTGGTCACTGTTACTAGAAATGGCTTGTGTGATAAATGACAGTTTCATAATTATCTCCTTTAGTGTGGCTTAACATTAAAGAGTGATAATTCTTTCAACCGCTGAACAAATTCACTATTCGAGTCATATCTAATAGTTATCCCCTTTATTGCACTGGTTTCATTAGGGAGAATTACCATCATTGCTCAAATAGTGAATTCAACGAAGCATGAGTATCTTACTATTTACTGCCGTTTGGTTTATTCACGCTAAGTTGTTCATCCAAGTTAAGTACCGTTAAAGCATTACTTACACTAGTCGCAATCACATCAACTACGCCAGTTCTTAACGCACCTAATAAAGCTAATGGCTTACTGTTCTCGGCAGCGATGGCGATTACATCAGCGATAGGGCGGAACTCTTCCAAGGCCAAACCAATGACATACAAGGCGGCGTGCATAACGGCTATCTGGATCACACCCAAAAAGTGCGCATCGTGATGGACAATCCCGGCGACACGCTGTCGGTTGGATTTGGCACAACGCTAAGCAGTTCCGGGAATGACGAAAGCCTTGGAATCGACAACCTGACCGTCACCTCGACGGATCAGATCTGACATGCCAGCGGCCAAATATCAGTGCGCCGCAAGATCGCGCAGCGTCGGGCCGCGGTATGAAAACCTAACCCCGAGTGGGGGGCAAATCCCATTCCCCCCCGCGACGCCTATCTTTCGGGCCTTGTGCCGTCAGGCTTGGCGGCTTTGTTGAAAGGACACCATGATATGGACCGCAGATTAACCAATTTTTTGCAAGAAGAAGACGGGGCCGTCACAGTCGACTGGACCGTCATGACGGCTGCGATTGTCGGCTTGGGGATCGCGACCTATGGCGTGGTATCGGGCGGCATCAACAACCTAAGCACCGATGTCGACAGCCATTTGCGCACCGATTGGATCAGCACCAGTTTTGGCCTGCGGACCTTTGCGACCATGGATTTTTCCGGTGGCGATGCGGGCGGTTGGATCGGCGGCAAGGTCATGGATCCGATCAAAGAGCTGGGCGACATGCTGGTGCTTGGCCCCGGCGAGACGGCCTCGGTCTCGTTGGATGTCCCGGACGGCGCGGCCTGTTCTTGCGATAGCAGAGGGGTCAAGCGGTCTCGGCCTGTTTGGCTGCGAGCTCCTTGGCCTTCTTGCGACCGAAGATGCGCTGCACCACGACGAAGAACAGCGGCACGAAGATCACCCCCAGCACGGTGCCCGTGATGGTCCCGCCAAGCACCGCCGAACCCACCGCGGTGCGGCCGCCGGCGCCGGCGCCGGAGGACAG
>NZ_CAKZKO010000083.1 GCF_937123705.1 uncultured Paraglaciecola sp.
ATCAATATCATCATTTTTAAATACAGGTGTTTCTGTATCTTCTGGTATGGTTTGCGCTGGCTCTGCTTCTGGCGCTGCCGCTGGCTCTGCTGCGGCTGTAAATACGGGGTCATCAATACCAAACTTTTCTTTCATTGTGCGTGCAACAATTGCTGACGCTTCTACCTCTGTAAAGCCTTGCTTAATAGCTGCGTCATACTGCTGCTTTTTAACAATTTCAATTGCTTCTTCTGGTGATGAACCAGCTTCAACCAACTGATCAGCGCCTTGCTTAACGGCTTCTGCTGTTTTTTGTTGGTAGCCCATGACTTTTTGCGCCGTTTCTGAGCCGGTACGCATAACGCCACCAACCGTAATGCCGCCAACAAAGGCTTCGTCTAGCCCTTCAAATTCATCAATGCTTTTGCCTGCGCCCCATTGCGCTAGTGCTTCTTGCCCTGTTTCTGTTAAGCCTTCGCCTACTGCGCCTTTAAATATGCGCTTTGCAAAGGTTGGATCGCGTACAGCGTCAACAAGCTCGCCCTTGCCCATTCGTTTAGCCGTTTCGACTACGCCATCTTTTAAAATGTCTTTACCAAGTTGACCCATGCTTACTTTAATGCCTAAGCGCTCAAGTAGCATTTGTCCTGAACCTGACGCAACGGCTCGTGCTACATTCTTTTCATCTTCGGGCTGTTTTTCGTAAGCCTCTTGAGATAAGCCTCCGGCAAGAGTAGCGGCGCCAATTGGATTTGCTGCTGCGGCCATGTATGGCAACGATCCGGCAACCAGTTCGCCAGCATAATTACCAAAATCTTTTAACCCTCCAATATCTTTGTATGACTTGACTGTTGGCTCATACGCCTTTTGTTCTTCAACATTTCGTTCAATGCCTTTTTCAGCCCACTGGTCAACTTCTGCGCCTGGCCTAAGCTTATCAGCAAGCCAGCTATCAAAAGACCCAGGCTTTAGCACGTTAAGCTCTCGCTTTGTAGGCTCTGGCTTCTCACCAATAACATCAGTTAGCCCCTCAGCCGCGCGATAACCAATCTCTTGCAACTTATCAACGCCTGCCCCTAGCGCTGCAGACATGCCTGATTCTGGCTCCGACACAGCTTCGGCCTTTATTTCGCTAGCGCCAATGAGTCCGCGCTTAACGGCTTCATCATAAGCCTCTTTTTGAGGCCCTTTTAATAAGCCGCGCTTGTCAGCCTCTTGCAGTGCAAGTAATCTTTCATTGTTCATGTGCTATTTCTCTCCAGAGCTGCCGTAGATAAAACTCATTAATTCATCATCACTAAAGTCAGCATATCCTTTGTTTCCACTCCCTTCCTTTGGGGGGGCTTCTGCGACTTGTTTGCCATAAATCTCACCTAGCTTATCCTCGCGCTGCTTAAACTGGGCTCTAACTGCCTCTATCAGTCTCTTTTTCTTCGCCTCGTCGGGCGAGTCTTTTTTAGGTGCGCCATAGCTATACTCTATTTCAGCAAGAGCATCGGCTTCATCTTTTAGTATTTTTGCTCTTTCCTTGCGGTACTCGGACTCTTGAGGGGCTTCTTTTTGCTGTGCGCTTCTTCTTCCAAAGTTTGCAGCAACTTCGGTCCCCATTTTGTCCCAGTATTCAGGGCGCTCTATCATATCTGCCATCATTGCGCGAGTTTTTACAGTGCCAAAAAGCTCTTTGGGCGTATAGGTCATTACTGGATCATCAGGTTCAGATGTTCTGCCCTTGGTCATTGGTTTTATTTCTTTCATGCCATTTTCATAAGTAACCTCTATTTCAAAGCCAAACCTTGGCGGCTCGCCTTTTTCACTCAGAGGCACATAATTAACAATCTTATTGCTTGCAACCTTAGATTTTACGTTTTCGTTGTACTGCCCAACGGTTGAATTTAGCTTGTCGGAAAAAGCAGCGTTTGTTAGCTCTATTGATTTAGGCGAGTTTAGTTCAGATACTTTGCCTGTTTTTGCAACTTCACCGAGCAAAGAGTCAAACATTTTTATGTTTTCTCTAGCTTCTGGCTTTGCGTAAGTACGCGGATCCATCGCCTTATTTCTTTGCATTACAGGCTCTAAATCTTTCGGTATAGTCCCCGTATCTCTGTATGTTTGCCACGCCATTGCTATTGCTGGCTGGTCATTTTTCCAATTCGCTTGCTGTGTTTGGTAGTTTTGCTGCCACTGCCGATAGTTGCTGGTATCTTCTCTGGTTTGCTCTCGATACGCTTTGGTATCGGCAGCTTGCTGATCACGATAAGCAACATCTTGCTCGCGATTGTTTTTTCGCTCTTTATCTAACTGCGCTTGTCGATCTAAACCATCTTGATAGCGTTGCTCATTTCGCTTATCCAAATCAGCTAACCGGGCTTTATTATCTTTTCGTGCTAGATGGCGATCCATCATTTCAAAGCCTTTCAATGCACCATCTACAAATGCGCCTGCCATACATTACCCCTTAAAGTGAACCAGCAACTAAACCTATAGCGCCACCAATGGCCGCGCCCCAAGCCCCACCAATCGAGCCGATCTCTGCGCCTGCCATTGCGCCAGCCATAACGCCGGTACCAGTAGCGCTTATCTGAGCGCTTTTCTTTTGCTGCTTTAGGTTTTCATTAGTCATATCGCGGTTTTGTTCCATATCCGACAATGTTTTAAGTGAACCAGTGGCCTTGTTCTTCGTGCTTTGGCCGGCTTGCATAATTGAATAGCCCATTATTTACCTCCAATATCAGCTAGAGACTTAGGCGCGCCGCCTTGCCCCGTTAGTATTTGGTTTTGCAAATCATCTACAGATTCACGTGTTTCATTATTTATAGAGGCCGTTGTAAGACTTTTTAAAAGCCCTGTATTAGCACTGCTTTGTTTTGTTTCGTCCGGCGCTAAACCGTATCGCCCTAAGCGCTGAGACTCAGCTACTTTCGATTGATTGAAAGAGGTATTTATATTTTTTTCATTGCGAGCCATTTGTTCATTTAACAATTTGTCGCTAGTAGCAAGGCCAAACAATTCTTCTTGCACAGGTAAAAACCGGTTTTTATAATCTTCAAATTGCTGGCGAGTTAGATCCGCCAGGGCGTTTTGATACTTGTCTGTTCTGATATTGGTGGTATCAACATCGTAAATGTCGTATTCAAAATCATCTTCCATAGATTTCTCCTATGTAGTCCAGTTGTTAGGGTCGTTATTGCTTGCTAAGTTGAAACTCATATTAACCGCCTCCCATTAGTGATTTATTTATATCACTTGGTGTTGCTGCGTTAGGGTTGATCACTGCGTCTGGCTTTGGAGGTGATAAGTTGCTGTAATATCTACCTGCAGCGCCCGCCAGCGCGCCCGCAGCACCTATAACCGAGTCTTTTCCTGCTCGGCTGTTATTTGCATCGTTAATGGCTTTTCGCTGTGAGCTTGCCGCTATATCGCTGAGTGTTGCTGTGGCTTCCTGTGACTGCCCTTGCCCCATTGCCATTACATTGCTCATTTTGCCGATGTAACGCTCTTGGCCGGCCACTTGTGATCGTGACGTAGCATCGCTTGTTACTGACGCTTCATTGTCTGCCATATCACTAACAACGCTTTTAAATTTGCCGCTATTGGGGTTTATGCCATTGGCTTCCATGCTTGATAGTGCGTTATTGCTGGCATCTGAAAACGATTTTTTATAACCAATATTGGTGTTCTCGGCTATGTCATCGTAAACGCTTGCGTCATTGGATTGCTTTGCTTCGTCAATAACTTGGTTTTCAAATGGCACAATGCTGTCTTGGTAGTAGCCCCATTCTTCGGCGTACACTTTCGCTAGCTCTTTTTCATACTCTGTTTCTTTAACTTCGCCTGACGAACCGCCCATGCTATTCACCTCTAATAAAGTACCGCCATACAGATAGACCATTGTGCGCACCAAAGCGCCGCCAGCCATGTTTGGGGGCTAGCTTGTCAAAACCTTTTCTGGCTGTTAAAAATTCTATAAATGAAGCGTTGCCCTTCTCGGCAAGCCGTTTGATGTGATGTTGATACCTGATCATGGCGTTTCCACCATGACAGGACGCAACTGTAACTTCGATATACGGAACGCGATTAATGTAACGCGGCCACAAGACAAAAAAACCATCGGGGATCAAAAACAAAAAAGCCCGCTCGTTTGAGCAGGCTTTGTCGATTTTTTGGTATAGGTGTGGGTCGTTTGCAATATTGCCTATTCGAGTTATTGGCTCTTTAAGCCGGTCACGGTGTTTAGGCCATGACACGCATTGCAGATGTGACTTTTCCATTGTGTAGAAATACTAACCTATATTGGGGGGTTTATCCATTATGAAATTGAGCTTGCCTTTTTAAACACAGAGCATCGTATATCTCCACCCACAGTAGGGAACCCATCTCTATAAGAAGTTGATTGATTCAACTTTGCTGTATACGTCCTTGATGTATTTGCGGGTATGTCGTGAATAAAGTTACTGAACTCATCTCCCGCCGAAGCATTTTTTCTTGACACTATCGAGCTTGACCCATTTCGGTAAAAGTCAATTGTTGCATATACGGGGCCGCCTTCATAAGCCGCGTAACCACTGCATTTTATACCGGTTATCTCTACCTTTCTTGCAAATGGCTCAGGTGAAATGCTAAATGAAACTATAGTGTCTCCGCTGCTATTTATCGAAAGAGAAATACCCTCTTTTATAAGCACATCATAAACATCACCTTCAAGATTTTGAGCATATACAGTGCCGTAAAAGCTCGCATCCTGACCAAATAGCTGATTGATATACGCTTGATTTATTTGCGCTGAGCCAATAGCGCCATTTGCAATATACGTAGTTACATTTGAACTCAAAATTTTACTAAGTCCCGCGAATGGGCCAAGTGAAGGCTTCCCGGTTACATCGTCATACGCAAGCGAGTTTAAATAAGCCAAACTGCCTAGTGCTGGCTTTCCTGTCACTTCGCTATAAGACAATGAATTTTTAGATGCCAGACTTCCAAGTGAGGGTTTACCGCTTAAATCGTTATAGCCCAGCTCACTTAAAAATGCGAAAGTTCCTAAATTTGGCCTGCCGCTAAGCTCGTTATAACCAAGCGAGTCTTTAGAAGCTAAATCACCTAGCCCGGTAATTTTGGATGAAGGTATTGCGCCAGTAGATGACATTACAACGTTTCCGTTGGCATCCTTTATTGTCACCGATTTAAGCGTTGCGCTATTGGCGTACATGTTGCCGCTTGGGTCAATTGAGAAGTTACCCGCCCTAGCGCCGGTTGTTCTATTGTAGTTTATTGACGGTGTAGTTAATGACGATCCGACAGTCACGCGATTAGATAGTAAGTCATCAGTAACTAGGCTCTTTATAAATGCCTGGTCAATTATTGCAGTATTTATAACCGTTTTACCGCCTGAAACTGCAAAGACAGGTGTTAAGTTAGTAGGATTCTGATCTGTTATTATTGCAAACTTAGCACCTTTAACCGCAAATATAGGTTCAACGCCGTCGTTTACTAGGCCAAGGCTAGACTGTAAGCCGTTAACGCTGGTCTTTACACCCCATAAGGCTGAGAAGTCACCCTCGTTAGATGCAACTGTTTGGCTCAGAGTTTGCAGGCTTGCGCCTAAGCTGTTGCCGTTTTCATCCTCAATGGCTGCCTTTAATATTTGGCTGGCGGTGCTTATAGCGCTATCTGCGCCTGCTTTGGTGTAGTAGTTGTTGTATAAATCCGCACCTATACTGCTTCCGCTTGGGTTTTCAATGGCGCTCTTTAGCTGCGTAGTTGCTGAACTTATCGCGCTATCGGCTTGCGTCTTTGTGTAATAGTTGGTTTGAAGTAATGAGTTTACATTGCTTAATTCAGTATCAAGCTCAGATCCTAGAGTTGTTACAGCTGAGCTTATAGCGCTATCTGTATCGGTTTTGGTGTAGTAATTCGCTTCAAGCTGAGATTTGTTGCCATCAATATTCGATTGTAACGCCGTTCTTGCAGAGCTAATTGCCTGGTTTACTTCTGCTGTGGTTGAGTAATTAACGTATAAATCCGCACCAACACTATCACCGTTAGGATCCTCGATGGCGCTTTTCAATTGCGTAGTTGCTGAGCTGATCGCACTATCTGCTGCCGCTTTAGTGTAATAATTGGTTTGCAAATCAGCACCAATACTATCACCACTTGGATCTTCTATAGCCGCACGTAAAGCAGTATCAGCACTAGCAATAGCCTCGTTTACCTTGGCGCTCGTAAAGTAATTATTTACTAGGTCGGCTTTTACATTGCCAACGTCACTATCAAGCTTCAATAAGTCTTGAGCGGTTGCTTTGGTCTTGTTGGCAAAGGTGGTTTGCAGCTGGTATAAACTCGCCTTGCTTTCGTCAATAGAAGAATTTAACGCGGTTATCGACTCTGATAATGCTGATTGCTCATTGGCAAACACATTTTGGCGATTGATTATATCCGCTTCTGCTAATGTTCTGCGTTCTTCCCCTAAATCACCCGCGAGCGCGTTCTCAATAATCGCTTGAGCGCTTGGTTCAAATACGGCTCTTAATTGCTGTTCGCTACTGGCGCTTGCCTCTTGAGCGTCTGCCTTCGTTTGGAACTCATTAAATAGCGTAGCCCCCAAACTATCACCGCTCGGATCTTCTATCTCGCTTTTTAAGGTCGTAGTTGCCTCACTGATAGCCTGGTCTGTTTCTACTTCGGTTTTGTAGTTGTTTTGCAGATCAGCGGCAATACTGCCTATATCATTGTCCAGCGTTGATTTAAGTGCGTTTGTTGCTTCACTAATAGCCTGGTCTGTTTCCGCCGTAGTAGAGAAGTTTTCGTAAATGTCTGCTGCTAAGCTGCTGCCTTCAGGATCTTCAATTACGCTTTTTAGCTGCTCCGTTGCCTGTGATATGGCTAAACCAGTTTGAGCGGTAGTTGAATAGTTTTGCTGCAGGTCTGCGCCAATGCTATGCCCGTTAGGATCTTCAATGCTTGCTTGCATTGCGTTTACAGCTTCGCTTATGGCGCTATCTGTATTCGCTTTGGTGTAGTAGGCATTAAACAGCGTTGCGCCCAGGCTATCACCGTTAGGATCTTCAATAGATGATTTTAATAGCTGATCCGCTTGCGCAATTGCGCTATCAGCATCCGTTTTAGTGTAATAATTTTGGTCTAAGCCTGCGCTTATTTCGCCTATATCGCTTTCAATATCAGAACGTAACGCGGTTACTGCTGAGCTAATAGCGCTATCCGTATTAACCTTTGTATAAAACTTGTCGTAAATTTCAGCCGACAAGTCACCAACGTTTGAGCTTAATTGAGTAGTTAACTCACTCAATGCGTTGTCTGTATCGGTTTTCGTGTAGTAATTAACTTGAAGGTTTGCAGCTACGCTTTCGCCTGCAGGATCTTCAATTTCAGATTTAAGAGCCAAAACCGCATTAGCTATCGCTTCTGTTGTCGTGGCCGATGTGTCATAGCTATTTAATAAGGTAGCTGATACGTCGCCTATGCTTGACTCTAGTTTGTTAAACTCCCTCGCAGTTGCTAGCACGTTGCCGGCATACGTTTCTTTCAAGGTATATAGCTCTGCCTGGCTGTCGCCAAATTCAGAACGTAGCGCAAAAATTGACTCTGCAAGCGCGCCCTGATCATCAACAAAGGCTTTCTGTTGCGATATTATCTCTGCTGCAAATTTTAGCTGCTTGTTGTTTGCTTCATCATTGGCAAGGGCGTTTTCAATAACCGCTTCGCTTAGTGGTTGGTACTCTGCCCTTAGCTGCGTATTAAGTTCAGCCAATGCACCGTCTGTATCTGTTTTTGTGTAATATTTTGTAAATAATTCAGCGCCTAAGCTATCACCTTGCGGATCTTCAATAGCTGATTTTAATAACGTTGTAGCATTACTAATGGCACTATCTGTTGCTACATTAGTGTAGTAATTAGTTTGCAAGTCGGCGGTAATGGTTTGCACCGCACTGGTATCACCGTCATCAATCGCCTGTAAAAGCTCAGTTTTAAGAGCGCTAACACTGCCGGCTATCGCACTATCCGCATTTACTTTCGTGTAGACATTCTCGTAAATATCAGATTGAAGATCATCAAGGTTTGAATTTAACTGCGTTGTAGCCTGTGCAATCGCCTGGTTAACTTCTGTCGTAGTTGAGTAATCAGTAAATAACGTAGCACCAATGCTATTACCGTTTTCATCTTCTATTTCAGATTTTATTAATTGCGTTGCCTGGCTAATGGCTGTGCTTGTATCCGTTTTAGTAAAGTAGTTGCTCTGTAGGTCTGCCGCAACGTCACCAATATCACCATCAAGAGTAGATTTTAGGGTTGTTGTCGCTTCGCTAATCGCGCTATCGGCTTGTGTTTGAGTGTAATAATTTGTTTGTAAGTCCGCTGTAATAGCCAAAGATAAAGCTTCATCACCATCATCAATCGACTTTAATAATTCAGACTTTAATGCTGTTACACTGCCGGCTGTCGCATTGTCTGCTTCTACTTTTGTGTAAACGTTTTCGTAAATGTCAGACTCTAGCCCACCAATAGCAGAGTTGAATTGATTTACTGACTCGCTAATAGCAAGGTTAACGTCTGCTGTTGTTGAATATTCTGAAAACAACGTTGCGCCCAGGCTTTCGCCTTCTGGATCTTCAATGGCGCTTTTAAGTATGGTTGTAGCTTGGCTAATGGCGCTATCTGTTGCTGTTGCCGTGTAATAGTTGGTCTGCAAGTCGGCTGTAATAGATTCAGATAAGGCCGTGTCGCCATCTTCAATAGATTGCACTAGCTCAGACTTTAATGCCGTCACACTGCCGGATATAGCGCTGTCCGCTTCGATTTTAGTGTAAACCGATTCAAAAACATTTGATTCAAGATCATCAATGCTAGAATTTAGAAGTGTTGTAGCTTGGCTAATGGCGCTATCGGTTGCTGCTGATGTGTAATAGTTATCCTCTAAGTTTGCTGAAACATTGCCAATATCACCATCAATTGTAGACTTTAAAGCTGTTGTCGCTTGGCTTATTGCGTTGTCGGCTTCAACTTGTGTATAAAAGTTTTCATGTAGATCAGCATTAACGCTATCAATGCTAGATTTCAGTTGTGTGCTAGCTTCACCAATTGCGCTATCAGTATCCGCAGCCGTGTAATAGTCACTCGTTAAAACCGATTGAAAACCGTTTTCGACTTCTGACTTTAATGCTGTTGTCGCTTCACTTATCGCACTTTCAGTATCAACCTTAGTAAGATAATTTACCTCCAAGTAAGATTTATTACTTTCAACCTTGCTGTCTAACTGAAATATTTTAGACGCGCTAGAACTTATGCTATTTGAAACAGCTTTATCAAGCGCAGTAATGCGTGCACTACTGTCATTAAATTGAGTTTCTATTTCAGATATAGATTGCGCTAACGCTTTCGACTCGTCCGTTATCGTTTCTTGGGTTCTTATAATACCTGCAGTTATAACTTCTTGGCGCTCTATAGCTTCATCATTAGCAAGCGCATTTTCAATAATTGACTCAGCTAAAGGCTCGAACTGGCTGTTTAATTCAAAAATAGCGCGTGATACGGCTTGTTCAGTGTCAACCTTTGTCGAGTAATCAGTGAAAAGCGTTGCGCCCAGGCTGTTGCCTGTAGGGTCCTCGATGGCACTTTTTAGTAATTGCGATTCAGTTGCAATGGCTAGATCTGATTCTACTTTGGTGTAGTAATCATTCGTTAATGTTGCGTTTACGCTTGAAAACTTTTCATTGAAGTCAGTCGTTAACGCATCATCAAGATCGCTTATTGCTTCGTTAACTTGCGTGTTTAGTTGCGAGCTTAGCTGCGTTGTCGCTTGGCTAATTGCGCTGTCGGTGTTTGTCTTTGTGTAATAACTCTGATCAAGTAGCGATGTTATTTCTTCTTTCGCGTCATTATCACCGCTTTCAATCATTGAACTTAGGTTTGTTACCACCTGGCTAATTGCGCTGTCCGTTGCAGTTTTGGTGTAATAATTTGTTTGCAGAGTTGCGCCCAGGCTATCGCCGGTAGGGTCCTCGATGCTGCTTATTAGCTGTAATCCGTATGCTGTTATAGCGCTATCGGTTTCTACACTTGTGTAATAGTCACTGTTAATTAACGCTGCCAAACTATCGCCACTTGGGTCCTCTATTTCAGCTTTTAATTGTTCAGCCGAAAAGCTTATCGCACTATCTGTACTTGTTTTAGTGTAATAATTTGAGTCAAGCAGAGCGCCTATACTATTGCCGGCAATATCTTCTATTTCAGATTTAACGGTTTGCGTAGCTTGAGCGATTGCCTCGTCTGTTGTCGTTTTTGTGTAATATGTACTCTCAATATCACCCGAAAGAGCAAGCCCGGTCGCCTCTATTTCAACTCGTATCGTTTCCGCTGCCGCTGCTATCGCTTCATTGGCCTCAGCCTTTGTTAGAAATTCAGCCTCAATACGTGCATTAACACCTTCAAGCTCAGATTCAAAAAGCGTGAATTTAGTTGTATTGTTAGTCCAGTTTTCATCGTTAATTGCCGCAGACTCTATTAGCTGCCTTGCTAATGAGTCATTACTTATTTCTACTGACTCAATGCGTGATCTGGCATTCGCAGCAACTTCCTTGGCCTCGCTGGTTTCATCCGTAAGATCCTCAACCTCTTGGCGTATCTCCGGTATTTCAGTTTTAAAGCTGCTTATCTCGCTTTGCATTTCTGGAATGTCAATTAGGTGCTGATCAACAATCCCTCTTATCTCAGGAATATCGACAAGCGTTTTATCAACATCGGCACGTATTGCGGGAATATCAATTAAGTTTTGATTTACGTCCTCGCGCAATGACGGTATATCAATTTTAAATTGGTCTATATCGCTTTTAAGTGCTGGTATCTCAGTAAGCTTTATATCTTCTATGCTAGTTTTTAATAAGGGTAGCTCAGCTAGGTTCTTATCAACATCAACTCTCAATTCATTAATATCTATGCCTATATCATCAATATTAACTTTTAATGCGGGTATCTCAGTATCAACCAATTCACCAAGCATAAAATCAAGCGCAGGTATCTTCCCAATTTCAGACGTTAAAAAAGTCCCTAAGTGAGACTTCTCAATCTTGCCGCCAATTTCATCCAAGATTAATTCAGCAGAGTTAACCGTTTCTGCATAGATACCGCTTGCGCCTTGGGTTGGCCCTTTCATATCAACGACATTTACGAAGCGGACCCAGTAATAATATTTAGAGCCCATATTTACAGCATCGCTAAATATATCCGCAACTTCTGTCGCTATGCGCGTTGCAGTGCCAAATATATCTTGCTCACTTCGCCATATTTCAGCATACGCATGACCTCTGTACGTTGGGTGATCCCATGTTATTGCTATGAAAGTAAATCCGCCTGTAGCAGTTAAGCCAACCGGCGCGTGCGGTCTTTCTACTCCACCGGTTGTAATCGGCAAGCCGCCGACGTTTGTGCCACCATTAGCATTATTGATAAGCGCGTTGCGCTTCATATCATCTAAGTTAACTAAGTCGCTAACCAGTAAAGCGCGATTATCCCCTTTGCCACGTTGACCGGTTAAAATTTCAATGTTTTCGGCCATAGCACTATCAGCCGGCTTTTGCTTTCCCTGTCTGACAATACCAGGAAACACACCTTTTTTTAATTTAGCCATTAAGCGGCAACCTCGCGCATAGTTGTGGCAATAGAAATACTGTGGATAATACCTTGACCGTAAACCTCAAAGGACCATGAGTTACCGCGTGTGTTTGGTAGTCTAAAAGCTGATTTTGGTATTTGACCCGGTTCTAAGTGCAAGACGACTTCGTTGTCAGCATAAATATAAAGCCCTGCAAGCTGCGTATCGACACCTTTAACCATCGCGCACGCAAAGCTTAGGTCATTAGCCGAAAACTCTTTAGAGCGCCATTCATAGCTCATTAGTGATGGGCTAGAATCCCACTTGCTAAGGTTTGCGCCCTGGCATGTATACAAAACATCATCAACAAGACTGTTGAACCCGCAAATTGCTGTTGCTGTAAAATGCCTAAAATCACCATTGCTCGGATCAAAAATAAACGCTTTATCTAAGTTGGCGCCGTAAAAAGCAAGATAGCGCCCTTCCTGGTGGTAAGCTTCGATAGTGCTTGGATCGTACTCCTGCCATTGCTCACGCGTAATAACTTGATTGGTTAGCATTGTTAAACCGCCACTTGTTAAACCTATTAATCCGTCAGGACTCGCGTATATAAGCGTGCCATTTACAATGACTGCAGATCTAGCGTTTGTGCACGATTGGTTAGACTCTAGCTTTTGACCCGCCATTGAGTCAGGGCTTATACCACTAAATAAATATGGGTAGCCTTTTGTTAAAACAGCTAACGTATTGCCAAGCGCAGCAACGGTTACTATTTCGTGCTCAGTTGTTAGCTGGTAAGCGCTAGGCCAAGCGTAAGGAAGGTATGACTCACTAAAGCAAACTGTGCTATCAAAAAAACCAGCCAATATGCCGTTTGCCATTGACGTTAAACCAATCATGTTTTCGTTTGGCATTTCATAATCGTAAGTGTCGAGTGATGAGCCTAGCTCGTCCGTTGGAATATCATCAACAAATTGATTTTGTGAGATTGGTATCTCTGCCACAAACAAGTAATCAGCTATGCCGCCGCCGGTTGCCGTTCTGTATATTCTGCGGTGCGTTATATTTGACGCATTTACATTTGGCGGCGATAAAGCAAGCGTTACGTATGTGCCTTCTTCATCCGGGTATCTAATATCAAGACGTTGTGACGCTTCGCCCGGCGGTCCTTCTTCGCCCTGCTCAGTGACAAACGTGTGCGTGTAGTAGCGTGTTTCATCATCGTTAGGGTCTATTTCATCGGTAGCCGCATCTGTCACCACTGCAATTATTGGTACTTCGGGTGCTTGAACGCCAAGACGATGAGCACTAGCAGGCATATTGGAGCCGCTAAAAATAGCGTTGTTAGTTACTTTTGGGTAGCCATCACCCGTAAAGTAAACACGTTGCCAAGGATCATCTGCAATTGGGCTCGCGACTGCGTTAACCACTTTATCCCAGGCGAACCAATGCTCATTTAAGTGCTGGTAAATGGTTTTTGCGTTTGGTAGTACAGATATACCGGTTAGCGCTGGACGCTTTAGAGGGGAAAGATTGCCATTATCAAAATGACAACCATACGCTTTAGATGCTGATTCATTGGGGAGTAAACGAGGATCGATTTTAGGCCGTTCACCGGCAAAAGTTTTAACAGATATGGCAGGCATAGGATTCGCTTATTTTAGTTTGAGTAGCTTGAAGGGGATTGGTTTAAAGGTTTATTACTTTTCGTTCCCACTTGTGAGCGCGCTTGCAGTGGTTAGCACCATCAAAAGGCTTTGCAAGAAAATCAATCACACGCATTTGATAGTGGTATCGTTTATCGTGCGACAACCTAAAGCTGCGCGCTGATATTGATTCGAGCTTTGTGCCATGGCAAATGCTGCAAATGGCTATATCAATACTGTATAGGCTGTTGAAAGCCCACACGCTACCAAACAAGGCGAATACCGATAAAATGATGAACGGCCCAATAAACAAAAGGCCACATAAAATGTAGCCTATTAGCGTTCTTAGTGCTTTAAGTGCAGCCATTATATGCACCTCTTTTATTGATCGGCCTGGTTAATTGCCCATGTTGCTGCAAAATTATCTGTTGCGAGTTGGTGCGCCTCTACTATCTCGGCTTTAGTGCATTCAACCATTACGCCGGTATCTACGTCAGCCGTAGACCATGGCACTATATGACTGTCGGGCTTATCCATTAGCTTAATAACTGCGTTACCTAGCCGTATAATGCTGCGCTCGTTTGCATCAAACGACTTGCCCGATGCGATAACGACTGTTGCAGCATCTATCGACGCCTGTCGTTTAGCTTTAAATGACGCTATATGCGGTGGCTCTTGCGATTCTTCATATTCCTTTTGGTTTAGTAGGCCTTCAATTGCGTCGCCGTCTAAACCTAGCTTTTCCATATATGCTTTTGACACATCTGTGTGGGTTGTGCCGTTGTGTAAATAGCTAAACATAATTGCCTCTTTTAAATGCGGGGGTAAGTAATTTTTTACGCAAGTTGTAGCTACTGGCGTGGCTTGCGTGGCCTATCCACGATTGGATTGATTGATTGATTTCGGGTAAATTTATTTGGTAATTTGCATACTGCCAATGAAATTTTTTAAGCTTGGCTTTGATGCTTTTGACGCTGCTTTTGCGCAACAATCGGTGTGTTGAGTAAATTCTATAACCTAAAAAATCAAGTGGCCTGCCGCCCTTTTTGGCAATCGGAAAGACCTGTGTTTTATT
>NZ_CAKZKO010000084.1 GCF_937123705.1 uncultured Paraglaciecola sp.
TAGGCGGGATTGTGCTAGGAACTGACCCTGAGCAGGACCAGGAATCATGTTCATCTGATCCGCGAGTTGTCCCATCAATCCAGCTTGTTCCTTAGCGATCTTCTGCTTAGTCTCTTGAGTCTTAAGTACAGACTGCTGTAGCTGATTAGGAAGGTCTTGCTCCTTTAGATTGTTGTCTAGAGTTTGACCACGAACTGTCTGCTCAATACCGGGTAGTTGTGCTTGTGCGGTCTGATTAGCCAGACCCATCTGTTCGAGTTTCAGAGGTTGTGTCTGACTAGCAAATTCACGGTTCTGTTGAGAGGTAGCAATCTGTTCCAGCCCATTCCTACGATCTACACGGTTGTTAGCAAGAGAAGACTCATGTGCTTGTCGATCAAGCCATGCACCATATGCACCCATGTTGGGGTTGTTCATAAAACTAGCCATTAGTTATCACCTCCACCGCCCCACATACCACTTAGGGAAGAAATGAGGGGAGCAGCCGCATTACTACCATTGTAAATAGAGTTTACAGATTGTGCATTAGTAGCGATACCACCAATACCGACTGCACTGTTAGAGAGTCCTTGACGATGCTGAGCCAGTTGACCATAAGCCAGTTCTTGTAGCTTAGCCTGCCTACCAATACTGTTAGCGTTACGACCACCTGCTGCGTCAGCACGAGACAGTTGATTATACATAGTATTCTGAATCGCTTGGAACTCAGGGCCTTCAATGAAGCTAGTAGGATCATCATAAGACTGTTGGAGTCTACCAGTGAAATCTTGTGATGCTTCCCGGAAGGGAGCGAATAAACGCTCTGTGTTCTCTCGGCTACGTTGATTAGCTTGGTACTGATAGTTAGCGGCGAGTAGGTCTAAAAGATTACCCATGCCACCACCACTTAGGGCGTCACCCATACCACCTAGCCATGTAGAAGGATCTGACCAATCAAAACCACTTCCCCCATCATTACCCGAATTCTGTACAGCACCGTTCGCAGCACCACCGGCAATACTATTAGCAAGACCATTACTGTTTTCAGGGGCGTTAGCAAGAGCAGAACCACCACCCAGGAGTGCACCACCACCTGCGGTAGTTGCCAAACCATTAGTTGCTGTAGAGGTTCCTACAGGGGCGGCTAGTGACGGAGAAGAGTTAGCAGCAGCCGTTATGCCGGTATTACCACCAGCATTCGCTGAAAGACCACCCTGCATTACTACATTACCACCACCAGTAGCAGCAGTACCTGTCTGCCCAGCCATAGCAGTACCTAGTTCACCACCACCAGCAGCAGTAGCTCCGCCACTTCCATAAGCGGCTCCAGCACCTGCCATAAGACCAATAAGACCAACAGCCGTATTACGGCTCCTTACATGGTCCTGGGGATCAGAGTGTGATAGGCTATTACCCCGAAGGTTACCTTCTTCGTCCACTGTCATATCGAGGAAGGAACGAGATAGGTTACCCATATCACCGAAGTTGTTCATGTTCAGCGTGAACCGACTATCGCTCACCGGGCCAAATTCTTGATAGTCACCATCACGCGGATCAGCGCCGGGGCGATTCTCGGCTGGGCCGCGCACGCCGAAGATGCGACGCTGACCGAAGATAGGACTATCTAAGTGTGTCTCCCCATTATGATCACGAATGGATCCAAGAGACAAACCTGAGTTAATCAACTCTTCCATCTGTGCAGCACTCAGATCATTACCGACACGAAATGCCCCATCTCTGTCATTGAACAGTGCCTGGCTCTCTGCCAAGTCTTGGAACCACTGGGGATAACCAGCAGCAACATAATTGGGGATAGTGTTACTCATCTGGGCCGCAATGTTAGCTGCGTCTCCCGGAGTATCAAAACCCATGTTGTTTGTGAACGTAGTCATATTATACCTTATTTTGTGTCATTTGTCCAGTAAAATCCTTGGACAGTTAAACCACTAGCAGCCGTTACCATAGTGTCAGGTACTATCCTGTTAGTACCCGCCTGTTGGTGACCATGGATTATAAAGGTACCCAACTTATTAGAAAAGATTATCTGATTAGACGGAAGAATAAGCTCTGTGCTTTTGTTTTGTTTTATATAAGGTTGGATAGGTAAGTTAATATATGCAGTAGCAGGAGTAGCTGCGATCATAATATTAGTACCTTCAAACTCCATTGCTACATAAACTAACTGACCTATCCTCTGCCATCTACCTATTGAAGAGGTTACATTGGACACCCCTGTAAAAGTGGGGGTAAAGGTATCAGTGTCGAAACTGTCCTTAACATTATTAAGGAAGTTACGCAGACCAAACTCATCTTCTGGTCCATTAGGGAGTGGGCTATTTTTTAACAGCATTACCCAAGACCTTGTTCATATACAATATCCATACCTTCATAAATATAGTGCCTGTCAGAACTGATAGTAACCTCAAAGGCGATCTGTCTGGACCTACCTAGATTCCTAAACCGGATCAATCCCATCCTTAATACCCTACCCATCTTATAACCATGATCAGTGTAACTAGTATAATCACTGTGACGATATGTCTTTAAGTTAATAGAAGTGTTATCTAGTGAATAGTAACCTAATACATCAGTACTGATCCATGTTTTATCATACTGATTCTTGAAGTTCATCATACCAGTGAGAATAGTGCTTCTGATAGTTTCAGGAGCTTTAGTACTATTCTGGTTCAAAAACTTAGCCTTATACCCTGTACCCTGACTGTTTACGTAGGCAGTAGTCTGATTAGTAGAGTCACCATCTGTTTGTGTGAACTCTAGGTTATACTCCTGAATGTTATTACTACCGTTAATATAAAAAGGTAGAGTCCATTCAGACCAGTTCCCCTGTTCAGGATGTAGGACATAAATCTGATTCTTGGTTTGACTATTCTCTGTATTAAAGACACACAGCACAGTGTTAGTGCCGTAGGCTTTGACAGACATAAGCTTTACACTGTCTCTAAAAGCCCTGTAATCTAGAACCCCTTGATAGTTCTCAAACAACCGGTCCATGTAAGTATTACTAACCTTCGTGATACGGAAGTTAGACAACTTGTAAAGAGCAACACGCTTAGCCTTATCTACACCTAGGAAATAAATATCATCCCCTATAGTGGTAGCTACGGGTCTAAATCCATCTGTATTACTGTCCCAGAAGGCTCCAATCTCAGTAGCGTAAGAAGTATTACGTTGTAGGGGTGAACCTAGCTCATGTCCTGCATTAGAGAAGAACTCGATGGACTGAGTACCAAAGGCTACAATATGGTTACGGTGCTTTGCAATGAAAACATTCTTATCAGGAAACTGTTCTGCATCAATATAATCATTAACAAGATCAAAATCTGTAGGTACAGCTAGGGAACTGTTAAACAGTGTTTGGTTCAGTGGAGATGAACTCAAGAAGATATAACCATCCAGGTACACGGGATCACCGCTAGTACCTGTTGCTAATGTTTCAGTAACAAGGGTATTGTCAAAGAGATTTAAGCTATGGATAATAGAGTTATTAGTTTTGTTCTCTACTACGATAAGGAAAGTGGGTGTATGGGTAATACCCACGTATCCTGTATCTAAGCTGAAGGTTATTCTTTTAACTTCTGCATCGTCATATAAACCATCCCCAACCGCATAATAAGTCTTCCTAGCACTAGCGAAGTCTAACGAGTAGACATTCCGAATAGCCTCTAAAGGATTCCCCGGGAGAGTATCAAAGTCTATATCAAAGAAGGGGCGGGGTTCTACTGTGACAATAGGATCGGACCCTGCCTGATCATTAACAATAGGAGAACAGTTAACAAACCTCAATCCCCTATCTGACCCGATCACGTCGGAATGCATGAGATCCCCATAAGCGGGGATCCTCTGCATTTTCATACTGCTTTCATTATCTGCCATAGTAAGCTGCTGGTCTAAGGTATATGGACGCTTCATCCCCATCTTCATCTATAGCAGCGTCGAAGTACTCTTTTGCTTCTTTTTGAAGGGATTGTTTACGATCTAGGGGAGTACTATACTCTGAGGCAAGTCTCACAGCTAAACCGTAGATTATAGCTTCTTCCCAGTGATCCGGGAAGTCAGGGAAACTATCATCATCTATGATTCGAGTGAATTTAGATACATAAGAAACAACTAGGTTAGAAGAAGCCTTAAAGGATTCACTAGGGGTAGGCCACATATAGATACTTTGCTCACTTTTACTTTCTTCAATAAAATATACTGAAGGTTCAGTAAAAGAAGTATTGTGGGGGATGTCATAGAACTCCTGACGAGAGTACCGCACTAGTGGCACCCTATTACCCCCTTCTTCTTTCCATACATCTAAGATACGTGAGGGGATATCTGTTGTTACGATATTTCCCGATGGACCTATTGTTAATACATTTGAGACTAGAGTAGTTAGTGGTACAGTAAGTGTTCTTGTCTTCCACAGAGGCATCCCATGTTTAGCATGGAATGTGTTAGTCATGGAGATCAATGCCCGGATGCCAGCAGTCACCTGTTCATCATGTAGTGTGTCGTGATCACCGGGGATACCCAACTTACGGAAGGCATCTACAATAATATCATCTCTGTTACGCATTTAATTTCCTATTTAGCCCGGAGCATCGGTTATGAAAGATGTTGGTGAGTTAGCTCTAAAACTAGCCTCTGTTACACCATTATGTGGCCATGGTGGTACATAT
The DNA here is from genome assembly GCF_937123705.1 of uncultured Paraglaciecola sp. Lineage (GTDB taxonomy): Bacteria > Pseudomonadota > Gammaproteobacteria > Enterobacterales > Alteromonadaceae > Paraglaciecola. The sequence goes on from NZ_CAKZKO010000084.1 coordinate 4,662, forward strand.
CCATTATAAGGATCTTCATTCTGCTTAACAGATTCCATAGTCTGAGTATTTATACTAATCCAATCAGAACCTGTAACAGTAATCCAACCACCATTACCTCCATCCGCTCTCCATCGTGGATAACCATTAGGCAGCTTCTCTGTTTCCGCTGTTCGAGGGGCATATTGATCATATCCAAGCTGAACTACAAATTCAGCATCAGCACCATTATAGGGATTACCTGAGGAATCAACAACACGGACTTCACAGATAAAAGCAGCTACTTCTGTATCAATAAATTTAGTTCTGTCACTAAATGTTTCAATAGAAGGCCAAATCTCTACACCGTCGTTGATGTTGTTTGGTTTGAAAGAAACCATATTATCAGCATCGTTAAAGATATCCTGCCCAGGACCACTAGTACCCCTCTTACCTATTGGGGTATTCTGTGACCAACCAATATTACCTTCTGCATTGAAATCCGCAGGGCCTTCATATGTCCATGCACCTGCGTTAGACCTAGCAGCAAAGCTGATCTTACGGAACTGTAGCCTGTAGTTGTTTACGTAGGTATGGTTAGTACCTGGGTAAATCCATAGCCACGGATACCACTCCCTCACGTTGTTTACAAAGGACTGATCTTGCCCAGACATGTAAGACTGGATAGCAGCGTAGTTAGGACTTCTTATAGTAGCTTGGTTGTTAATAGGTGCACCAAAGCCAGGTCGAGCGCCGGAGTCTACATTCTGATTACTGACCATAGTGTCTAAAGACAGTTGAGGGAACACAGATGGTGTTATTACTTCTGTATGTGAAGTATAAACATAACTTACCAACTGCTGAGCACCATCACTTCTACGGTAAAGTAGAGTAACATAGACTAGGCTACCATCTATAGGTAGTGTAGTTATCTCAAACTGTTGAGCAGCACCTAGTAAAGCCACCTCTATTTCAGTTCCACCTACAGAATTACCGATTCGTATTTCAAAATCAGTCCAGTAACCTTCTGGGTTATCCCATTGGAAAGTGTACGATGAACTGTCGAACGTATGAGGCTCTGAAGCAGGTGCTGTCATTGAAGGAGCAGTGGCTGCTGGGGGCGTCGGTGTAGGAGCCGGAGTGGGTGTAGGTGTCGGCGTAGGAGTGGGGGTTGGTGTAGGAGCAGGGGTAGGAACCGGAGTAGGCACAACTGGAGGATCTAATGGATTAGCACCTACAGCAATGAAGTTGTCCGGGCCTTCTGAACGCTTGACAGCGATAGTACCTGTTCTGATAATAGGTTTATATAAGTCCATAGGATGACGAGGCTCCCAGTCTTCCTTACAAACAAACATATTATCCCATCGTATTTTCATTTCATCTGCTTTGAATTTAAATCCACACACATCACAGATGACATTGTGTGTACCATGTTTATAATAAGTATCAGGCATAACGACGAGGAACCACCGTTAGTTTAGTTTCGTCATAAGTAGAGCTACCATTAGGATAACTGATACTTAACGTGTAGACAATGACAACAGGATCATAGTCTGTCGAGGTAAGAGTAGTAGCTGCTAAAGGCAGTACCACTTCAATAGGATTATCTGGGAATACGTTAGTATTACCTACTAATTGTGCTCCCGTATCTTCTCTTACAACGTTGTAGAATACCAGAGTAGGAGTAATCTCTTCATGATCATAATCATAAAAGACTGTCTCCATCACTGGCTTAGAACCTTCCAGGACTCTATTCATTAATGAACACCCCCGCCTTTAACTTTTGTATGTGAATGATTAGTCCTGAACCAAGTACGTGTTCTAGGTAAAAGGTTAGGTTGTACTGTGACAGGTGCATCACCGTTAGCTACAGTAAAGACAGCACCCGCAGACAGAACAGAAGTAACACCACCTAGAGTTTGATTCGCCGTTAGAGTATAAACACCATTACTTACTTCAATGTTATTTGTCCAAAGGCCATTAACAGGAACAGTCTGTTGACTATTAGAAACACCATTAAGGAAAATTTCTAAAATAGAACCGGGAACACCAGAACCAGTAACAGTGATAGGCAGAGTAGTATCTGTAATAGGGTTTATAATAGGAGCGCCGGGAACTACAGTGACATTGACAAGATCAAAAACACCATTGTCCTCATCAGAGCTAACCCTGATAATCGCAGTGCCACCTTCATCAGACACGAAAGAACCCGCAGTACTAATAGTACCTACTCCAGAATCCTTGGTCCAGGTGAGTCCTTGGACAGTCCCCTGAGAAGTGGCAGTAAACACTCGTGTATCACTTATATCTACCTGAGCAGTTTCATCATCTGCCACTACTCCAATAGAAGGTAATTTACCCGACACAGTAAATAATCCATCAGAAGAGACGGAAGTGGGTTCCATAACGAAACTAACCCACATACCTTCATCACCTTCTAGAACATCTTGTGTAGTATTTTCTGGATTGAGGAAATTAAATTGTACTGTACCTGTACTCTCTGCTTGAGTAGCATACTCATAGTATACACCTAAACAGTAACCACCATCACCATGGAAGTTATGAAACTCATCTAATTTCAGATGACCACTCAATGCACCAAAACGTCGTGGGTACTTACCTGAGATCAAAGCTACAACATGTAGCGAATCAGCACTACCAAAGGTCTTAGCTGCGAGAGTCTTAGTAGCACCAAAGCTACTATCTGAAACAACTTGAATAGTTCCAGGGAATAGACCATCCATAGTGTAACTAGCAGAATATCCAGAGGTGTTACCAAAGAACTCAGCAGTTACTGTACTTTGTGATACATTACTTGTGAGTGCTCTGGTGTAAACAGCTAGTTTGTTAGGACCAAGATCAACCACTCCTGTATCTTCCAGAGTCCACCCAGAAAGAGTAGGGAAACCGAAGATAGCTGTACCATCTCCTACAAAAGAAAGGAAGAGGACTTGTCGTTCTCCACTAACACCTGCGGGGGTAGGAAGCTCCACTAAAGCAGTATTAATAAAGTTTAGTGTAATACCATTGTTTAAAGCGACTTGTGCCATTATAATGCCTGCTCTAGAATTAGACCACTTTCACACTCTAACCACAAAGCTTGAGCACCACCCAGGTTAGTACTATTAATCTCATACCCTTGGCGGATGACTTCTCCATCTAATTGGTTAAGTTGATTAATCATATTAATTAGGGTTTGGTTCTCAGAAGGGCACCCGTATGTTTGCCTACCATTTGAGGTACCATTAGTTGTAGTGTTTGGTGAGTCTTTGTAGTGAGTAATACCATGTACTTTCATTCTAGAAGCGTTTATGGCTACATACATAGTAGAAAGAGCCATGTTCTTAGCTAGAGTATCATAACCCCCTAGAGGGAAACTACCCGTGGGCATATTATCAATAGCCCATGAACCTGTACCATAGTTACCGTCTACCCCTGAGGTATTCTCATGTCCTGTCTCATTAGCATAGATAGGCAAGTTAGCAAGTTCAGGTCTGTTCAAGTAAACAGCTAAATATTCAAGCTGTTCTCTATAACCGCGTAACTCCTGTAAAACACGACCTGGATCATAGTTGTACATATAAGGATGGAAAGGAATACCATCTACATGATCTATAGCTAATCCACCAGCACCATCACTGGTAAGCATGAGTGCTTGGAAGAAAGACCATTCGATATTAGAACCATTATTAGTTATGGTCTTACCTGTATAGTCACCTTCCCAACCACCACACCAGATCTGAACCTCTGCTGGTGCTGCTGATCTCATTACACGGAGCTTCTTTGCCATCTCCGTCATAGGCATATTATTAAATGACCTAGGAGGATTAGGAGCAAAGGGGAAATCCCACCAACGAAGAGTAGAGTTAGGCTCTCGTGAACCAAACTTCTGTTCATTGTCCCCCTCTAGGATAGGGATTTGCTCTGGGGTGTAACCACCACCAGCTTCCCCACCTGGACCAAGTTCATTAACGGGGCGATAGATCCATCGGATGTAGTCACCTAAAGAATTCTCCCAGTCTTCAGCCTCATGACCACTATAGGGGTATGAGGGATAACGAGTAGGACCAGAGATCTGACCATATTGATTCTCTTGTCCATACCTGTTACGCACATCTTGTTTGTTAGCTTCTGATACTGCCCACTTAGGAGTAAGGTACATCAATAGGTTTTTAGGGCAACCATTGTTTGCTTGGATAGCTTCGTCAAAACGGGCTTTGTCATATTGGTGAGGACCTGCTTGAGCAATACGTGCCCAGAAGCATCCACCATCATCAGCATTACTAGCAGGGAACCAATCATGTAGCCTGACTAGTAAAGGATTATAAGCATCAAAGACGTAGTTATTAGATTTATGCCAGCTATTGATCTGTTTACCAAACTTGAAAGGTGTATCCGATGTATTCATGTAGGTTACATTAACAGTACCCGGAGGGGTAGTAGGATTGTAACTACCATTAGGGGAGACATACTCACCCATAGATTCAGCAATAGCTACCGGATTAGTGACTACGCCTTCATTTAAAACCATTGTTAAGAAGAGAGTGTCTGTGATAACAATAGCTTCTGTACTATTGGGACCAGCAAAGGTCCAACAATCCTTGTCAGCTTCAAAATAAGTACCAGAGCCGTTGGACACTTTCATTACCCACAAAGCATCTGGGGTACCACCAGTACCTGCCAAGTTAGTAATAGCTACTGCATTAAATAAAGTAGCATTATTAGACATGGCTGAGCCTAGTACATCACCTGTTACAAATTCAGTATTGTCTTGGTTTTGGACGCGAAAAGACAGGGTACCAGTCCCGAGTCTAGACTTGAGAATAGTGCGCCTGTCTGCGTCGGAAGCAGCAACTACAAGAGCAGCAGTAGTGTCTGGATCCGTTCTTAATACCGTCATTTAAAGTCCTAGTATTTTTTTAATTTCATCATCATTTAATAGATTATGTCTTGTTAGAACAGTTATGAGAGAAAGCATCTTACGTTCACAATCATCTCTTTCCTCTTCTATCTTCGCTAGGCGTTTTCTTACTGCTGCTAGTTGTTCTGTCAAGACTTTAAATTCATTCTTTTGTGCTGCCAGGACTGATGTTTCCATGTCCTGTAATTCCTTTTTCTGCTTACTCCGTGCCATAGAGAGTGCAGTTATAAGACCAGCTAAACCAGCTATAATGGCGGGGATATGTGGAGTAAGTAGTTCTAACATTTTAGTCCTTTACATTATACTCAAACAAAGGAGTTTGTATATCCCACAAGCCTGAGCATTTGTGTGTTACAGTGGCCCTAACATGGCCTGTTGTAGTTTGTATATCCCATGTACCTAGATATAATCTACCTAATGGATTATTTATCAACTTGTCTTTGTCTTTTCTACGACCTAGTATACTTACATTAGCCCAATAGTCTTTTCTTTCTTCTTGGACATTAACTTGCAATACTGTACATTCTCTTTTCTTAGTTGTGTAAAGATCTAAGGTCAATAAATTATTAATATAACTAAGTTCTGTAACTGTAGTATCTACTACAACAGGGAAAAAAGCCCTCTCTATAGCAGGGCCTCCTATAATCAATATAGTAAAAAATAAAGGTATAAAGATCAAAGGGGCTAATATCATTAACCACAGAGAACTTATCTTATTATAAATTTTCTTTACCATTTTTTAATTATACCATTGTGATAGCTTGGGTACTTGCTGAAAAATAGGTCACCACGAAGTTATCGCCAGCCCGGCGCAAGCGTTGTCATCATTCGACCGTCATCCCTGTTGAGCTGTCTAATACTGTCGTATCAGTAACATTGCTAGCGTCATATCGTGAATCTGTGTTGGCGTTGACGAACTGAATGCCGTTGCTTGCAAGAGCCGTCTTTAAGAGATTCCCAGTGAACGAGACTTCTGCGGCATTTGACACGTAAAGCACGACGTTACCGACTTTGAAAATATTGCCTTTCACGACCATTCCGTCAGCGTTGACGATGTAGCAACCTGTGCCACCTGCTACGGTCGTGTTAATGATATTTCCGTCGATGGTGATGAACCCTAATTTCGTGCTTGCGTTTCCGAGTACATCAATTGCTCGATAAGAATTGTTCAAAATGGTATTGCCACGAACTGTCAATTGCTTGATAAGTGCGCCGGGGCTGTAAATGAAGATTCCCCTTGCAACAGTGTCACCGGACATGGTGATTTGGTTTCCATCAATATCGCCGTTGGCTTCTGAATATAGAATGCCAGAGCCTTGCGTGTTGCCTGAAGAGTGCTTTATCGTGTTCTTGCTAGAGACTACTTGCCCCGGACATGACGAAACGCGAACGCCGTCGTACCTGTCGGCCTCAAGGATGTTCTCAGAAACAATCACCTTGTCCCCGAGCGCTATTCCAGTTACACCAATGCAGCCCGGCGCAAGCGTTGTGCCGGCAGTCGATTTGCAACAGTCTTTGATGTGGTTCTTAGAAATGATGACGCCGCCGCTGCCTGCGCCCACACAATAGATACCGGCTCCCGACTGACCCGAGCTGATCACGCCGCCATCAATATCTTCAATCCTGTTGCCTTCGATAATCGTGCTGCTCTTACCAGCCGCAACCATGTAGTTCGCAATCCCGTAGGCCCACATCGTTTTGATTCTATTGCCTCGGATTTCATTGTCGGTCGGCGTTCCGCTTGTTCCGTCCGGGTCTTGTATCAAGATCCCATGCCAACCGCAGGCGGTAATTTTGTTGTTCTCGATAACGTTACGACTTGAGTCTGAATAGATCCCGATGCCGTTGCCGTTGCCGAGGCTTTCTTGATCGCCAAGCCAATTCGATAGGGTGTTGTCTCTGACTATGCAGTCGTTTGAGTCATGCAAAAAGATGCCGCTATGACCCATATTTGTCAAAGTCAGACGTTCGATCAGAAACCGGTTGCATTGATACAGTTTCACGCCTGCATTAAAGGCGCTTGTGTGTGCGGTTTCATTGTCCAGACTAAAATCGGACAACACACAGTCATCAATCCCCGTGCAACTAATTCCCGGCGTATCTGCTAGCGTTGAAACAAAACCGGTCGACGGCCCTTTGCCGATCATTCGAGCATTGGCAACCATGATCACAGCACCAGAGTTCAACCGATATTTTCGATTGAGTAATACAGTACCTTTGGCTGCCGCCGCCGCAGTGATCGCAGCATTCACAGCAGCACGGTCATCAGTTCCTGCGGCGTAGGTATCCGCTGCATTGAACATTTCCGGCGTGAAAAACGATAATCCCGTGACCTCGGCTATCTGCTTCTGAATTTCGTACCAGTCAGCCGCAGATACTTCTGATGGCAATTCAGCTTCAACGGTGTCATTTACAACTGCAATATTTGTCATAATCAATCCTCAGTATGGTAAACCGCCAGGGCCTTGCCGGACGATGGGAGTTTTAGGGCGACGCCTGAACGAACCGCGAACACTGCGTATTGCACGGGTGTTAGCGGAACAAGAATCGTTTTCGGGTACGTCACAGAATCACTGTCAGTTGCCTGAACAGTGATCGGCAGGTAGCAGAGGTGATCCATTAGTTCGTCACCAATATTTCGCGCCACGTGCCGGTTTCGGACGGATCGTTGTGGTTGTATGGGACAGCGCCACCCCATGTCGAGCCACGTTCTATTTGTCCCGTCAGCTCTGTCGGCGCAATTGAGAAGCCTGCACTTCGACCGTCCTCGTTTGCAAAAGAACGCCAAATCGAACTACCACGCGGACGATAGGTCAGGTAGTAAGTTGTTCCCGCTGAGAGCGTGACCCCCGAAGCCCCGAAGTAGAACGGATACCACTCGTTCGCGTCGTATATCCATTCCGTTCCGCTCGTATAGATCTTGCTGGCGAACGAACTAGGCCGAGAGAACGAACCAGACGCCAAAACACTACCGCCAGCGGTCGTTAGCTGCCAGTCAAGCGCACCACCCGTTGTTGCCTGTAATGCAATTGCGCCGCCGCGATAGATTTTTGTCGATGCCGGGTATATCTTCGTTCGAATCGGATCGCCGTTGCTGAACGAAAACGGATAGTCTTGCGAATAATCCGCACCGAAATTGCTTGGCCCGTAGTTGCTGTTTCCAAATGAGCCGCCCGATGTGTTGATCTGAGCAACAGGCGTCAGGAATATTCCAGAACTAGCGAATGGTCCCCACTGATCTTGTCCGTGGATATTGGGCTTTGTGTACACACCGAAATCAGTTGGCGCATAGTACAACGACGGGGGCGGTTGATAGGATAGAGAAGCGTTGATGCTGATGAAATTGTTAACCGGATCAGCATCAATATTTTCGAACAAGAAATGAACGATTTGCCCGGTTGCTAGCTGTGCGCCACCGGAAAAAATGTGGTTAAAGAAGTAGACGCTACCAGATGGGATATCGGTCGGCTTGCCGTTACTAATCGCAGGCGTTCGAATATGTTCGTCATAGACAGTCGTGCCTGGAGAGCCATTCACATCATTAACACATCGGCATCGAATCACGCCGCCCGTGCCCTTGCCGTAACCACCGGGCAAGTAATGCTCATACATCGTGCGCATTGACTGCAAGATGCCGCCCTTGGCGATTCGAACGCGATAGGAAGCATCAATGCCCTGCGGGCCACCGATGACTCGATTCGACACAACATCCATGTCTGTCTTGCCAGACCCGACGAGGCGGTTTAAGTCTAAATCTCCTAGTGAATAAGGCGCACCAGGAAGCAGAGCTGTCATGAACGCATCAAAATCTGCCGCTGTAGTCGCGGCGGGCGCTGGGGCAGGCCCAGGGGCTGGGGTTGGGGCTGGGGCTGGTCCGGGCGCGGCTGCTGCAACATTCCATGAGCAGATTCCCTGCGTTCTGACAATGCCGTCGAATACGTGGTACCCAATATCTGTATAACCACTAAAGCCAGTGACCGGCACAAACGTCAGCGTACCGTCTGCGTTGCGCGTAATCGTGCCGTTATTTACGCCCTGTCCATCGCCTGTATTGACCCCCAGCGTTTCACCGACGCCCAACGGAATGCTGTTGATCCAATCGACAACCAGCGGATCGCCGTCAGCGTCGGTATCGTTGGCTAGGACGTTAGTTACAAAGCCTGGACTATTGAACGGTACGTCGAACGGACCGTCATTAGTAGTGACTGGCGCAGAATTGGGCGAAGCGGCCGGTGCCGCAACATTAATCGTTGTGGTTGCCCATCGGGTATCCGTGCCATCTGAAGCGTAATAATCAAACGTGGCCGTTCCTACAAATCCAACAGTGGGAATAAACCTCAACCTGTTTAGCGCACCACCGCTATTTTCAGGCAGCAACAATGTGACCGTACCGCTAGCAACAGCAACGGTTTCACCGGGCAGCAGCGGGACGCTGTTGATACGGGTCACTGTCAGGTTATCCCCGTCAGGGTCGCTATCGTTCCCCAATGGATCAAAATCAAACCCAGTGTCGTTGTGAATAATGTCATAAGGGCCGTCATCGACTAACACTGGCGGATTGTTCGGAACGGGAGCTTCAACTTGAAGCACCACGGAGCCAGACACGTCAGGATTAACCCCGTCAGACACTCCGTAGAAAAATGAAGCTTGGCCGGAGAATCCGTTTGTTGGTGTGAACGTCAATTCATCACTGACGTTGATCGCAACGACTCCGTTGGCAACCGCAATCGGATCTCTACTGCCATTCCACGTCGCGCCGTTGATACTGACCACCGAAAGCGTATCGCCGTCTTCGTCAGTGTCATTCGCCAGAACATCAATCAACGCCGACGCGGTGTTGTGATCGACAGAGATCGGGCCGTCTTGGTTCGTGACAGGAGGCATGTTCATCGTTGGCGCGGTATGCGCGACAAACGAGCCACCAATTGAAACCCACTCGCCACCTGTTCGGCGACTCTCAATCGTGATGTAAACGGCGCTTCCATCTTCGGGCAGGCTCAGTGCGTTATGCACCTCACTCGTCGTCGCTGCGCCTGTATGGTATTCACTGCCCCCAGGCGTAGAGCCGACCTTGATTCGAGATTCATCTGCGTGCATAGCTGTCCAGTAAATTTCCTGAGTCGCACCAACGAGCGTGTCGCCGGGTTGCGGGCTAACAAAAGCGATTTCAATCGGGCACAGCAGCTCAGCCGGATCTGCAACAGTCACAGCACCCGTATTTGCATCAATCGCAAACGCGCCGTTGTAGTCGTCGGTCAGCGCCCAGTCGGTTATCGTCACGCCACTAGGCAAATTCGACACTCTTAGATCGGCAACTGAATCCCCTACTTCTGATAACCCAGTGACGGGCTGGAGAGAAGAAAAAGAAATAAAAGGCCCTAATATTCCCGATAACCTATCTCTTGTGACACCTAATCCAAGGCGTAGTCCAATAGCCATGTGTACCCTTAGTTAAAAAGTGCAATCATATTGGATGCACCTGATACAGACACCACACCCTTACATCGTTGTGGAATAACAAAGGCGTCTGGAACAAGCCAGGATTCTGTATCACCGTTTACTTTAGTAATTACTACTGTGCCACCAACCCCTACATACAAAGAAGTGGCATCGATCCCAAAGGGAGTGCCTACAACTACTGGTTTAGAGTCGCGTGCTGGTTGCTGAAAATTCATGTTTTACCCTTATATATAAAGATAGGGGCCGAAGCCCCTATCGTTAACCTAGTGCTTAGGCACCAGGAGATGCGAATAGACCACGAGGATCTGTCCAACCAACAGAATAACGCTCAGTAGCTTTGTACTTAGCATTTTCCGTGTCGAAATCGTTGTCCATAGCGAATGCCATAGCACGTCGCTGGAACATCTTCATTCCACTTGGGGAGTTGGTTTGGATAAACCACGCATCTGGGTCAGTGAAGTAATGGTTAATATGCCAACCAGAACTAAACTTACCTGTTTCCTTAAGAGCATTCAAATCGTTAAGATCAGTACCTACACGGAGGCTGGACTTAAGGATTCTATTAGCTTCAAATTCCAGTTGCGGAGGAATCAAAAGCTTCTTAGGAAGCAGAGCAATCTGAAGACCACGATCATTTTTCAGAAGAGAAATGTCGATGAATGACTGCTCAAGAGCAGCTTCAGAAAGGTCAGATGCTACAGCGAGTGTATTAGACCACGTACCACCAGTAACGTTCGGGTGAGCGTTATTGATTAGTGCAGTGCCGTCACCACCTACATACGCACCATTAAAGGCACGGTTATAGACAGCGGCTGAAACAATCTCTTTCGATTGTCGCATGGAGAACGCCAGTCCTTCGGACTTTCGTTTACCAACCACATCATATTGGTCATCTTCAAAAGCTTCACGGGTGACCACGAAACCAAGGGCATAGGTAATATGCATGTACCGATTGATGAAACCTTGCCGCTCTGTATCGTAATTGATCGGAGCGCCCTCAGCCTTTTGCATTGCCAGACCGAGACCAGTAACACCAACGTCTTCTTCATAAGCTCGCGAAGACGATTCTTTATCAAAGAGCATACCACACTCTTCGGGATACTCTGCATACTTTTTACCAAACCATTCGTTTACGCCAGGCCATAGTGCCTTAGCGAAGGTGGTGCTTGTAATTGGACCTGCCATTATCTATACTCCTTATACGCCAGCCGAACCGGCTGCTAGTTGATGTACGTTGATCATAACTTCGATCTTCGCATTAGTGACGTCAATCTCATTATCCACACGAGAGTTCATCCGGTGGATCTTAAGAGGTAGCGTGGCCGTGGTAGCTGCCGTAGAAGCATCAAGCTCCATACCAGAACGACCAGTGGTTGTTGAACCAGCGGCTACAACAAAGTCAGCGTTTAGACCTACAGAAGCAGCGGCAAGAACAGCGTCTGCCTGTACTTCAAAGATAAGGTCTGGAGCGTTTGCGACAAGAACTTTACGGTACGTAGAAGCTTCTCGGTATGTAATGTTGAGTTTATCAGGGTCAACACCGAGACCGACTACAACACCAACAACAGCATCACCTGCTGCCGCTTGTGCAACGGTGGCACGGCCTTCAGAGTCCGCTTCACCAGAGAGTTTTACTAGGTCACCAACAAAGACAGCGGTTGAGTCTGCGGCAGTAATTGCATACTCTTCCATCTGTCCATTGTAAGGTGCGCCTGTTAGATGACGAATAGGCGTAAAGCCATTCACTCGATCTACATTAGCCATTTTAATTTTCCTTTAAAAATAGATATAAAATACCCTATCCCTAAAAGAACTATAAATCCAGTTACTTGATAGTAACCTTACCATAATTACCTTCAGATTCAGGGCTGTTTTCAATGGCCTCGATCTGTCCGTCAACAATGTCTTGCTTGGCTTCTTGATCTTCCTCATAAATAGGTTTCGGTACACGCATGAGAACCGCTTTGGTCCCATTACCGACAGAGATCATACCATCTGCTGCAACACCGCCTTCGAGTCGAGACTGATCTATAGCAGTACCTTCTGGGGCAATTTCATAACCACCCTCTTTAAACATCGCCACACGACCTGCTTCGTCGTTAACTTGCCGATAGTGAAAGTTATCTGTGTCTAGATTGTTAAATTTAAGCCGATGAGCCATACCCACGGGCTTACGTTTTGGTCGTGTACTAGGGCGACCTCTTGTTGCCTTTTTGTCTTCTGTAATCATAATTGGACTCCTTCCAACTCAGCTAATTGTTTGATGTAGGCTTCTCGGGTCATCATTCCGGTTTTTGCGAAGCGTCTTGAGACTGTTTCCTCTTCGTCAGTAAGAGCACGGAACTTTGTACCTTTAGAAGACTTTTGAGTGGTATCACCTGTACCTACGGCGCTTGCCTTATCCCGCTCGGGATTCCTATTTAGTGCCGGGTTTTTAGCCCGGATTGTTTTTTCAACCTCTTCGAGAACTTCGGGTACAGTGTAACCACTTTCAATGAGGGAGCGTCCATAAGCATCAGCTTCTCTAGCTAGCTTAGGATTCTCTTCATACCAAGTGTTACGCCTGTTCCAGTCATCGTATACTTTGCGGAACTCAGCAGGAACCTCTGGAACTTGAGGGGCTTCAATCTTGACAGCTTGATCCCGTTGTTCTTTCAGTTCATCTATTCTATCCTCGATTTCGTCGACCTTATCGAGATCCTGTTCCTTCATCGCCTCACGTCGTTCAGACCTGAGTTCAGACATTGCCCGTTTATATCCAGCTTCGTCGGCTTTATTAAGCCCTTCTGCTAGTTTGTTATTATGCTCCTGCATAGCCTGCATGGTAGCTCGAACACTCTTAAGTTCTCGCTTTGTGGAGCTAATAGCATCATACAACGGGGCGCGGTCTACAAAAGCTTGTGCATCACGCCAGTCAGTTACATCCCCATCAAATTCCTCTTTAGGACGCCAGCCCATTTCTCGGGCTTTGGTTTCAATAGGATCTACTGTTGTTTCTTCTTGTGTGCCTTCGTCTTTATTTTCCTGCGTCAATATCTTCTCCGATAACTGCAATGATGTCGTCATCATTGACTACTAAGTATACTGCATGTTTGTCGTCTGGATCACGGAAGACTTTACCAGAGTATTTTGCAAAAGCTACTCTATCACCCTCCTTACACCATCCTGCTCCTTTAAACCACGTATATGCGGTATCAGGAACTTTGACAACAATTCCGGTATCTACACCTACTTTCTCTCGTTTCATGTCTTCATGGTCAGGGAGTTCTAGACCCGCTGCCAATGCTGACTTATAAATATCATCCTTTTCTAGCAAGCTATCCTGCTTAATTAGAACTCTGTGTCCTGTTGGATTAATGTTCATTCCTCGGTTGATTCCTCTTCATAACGCAAGTTAATAACCTCACTAAAGCCATTAACATAACCTACAAACTCTCGATCCTTCATTGGGTCTAAGCCTGCATGTTGAACTAGGTAGTCCTTGTACTGCTCTCTACTTGCATCTAACATGGCAAAAACATATTTTGTTACAGGGTTGTTTTTCCATGCATAAAAATCATCTGACGTAATCTCTACGATTTCTTAGCTCCTTTAGCTTTTTCTTTCTTTGCTTTATCCCTCTCTGCTGACGCAAAGATGGCTTGTTTCTGTTTCTGGCCTTCCAGATCCAGGGCTTGTTTCTCACGTTGATGTGCGAGATCTTGTGCCATAGCTTGTTGCTTCATGGCATTTTGTACTTCCTGACTTCTCATCTTAAGCTCATCTGATTGAGCCTGTGCTTGTACTTTCTGCTTACCTGACGCTTCATCAGTCTGTGCTTTCAAAGCCATTTGCTGTTGCTTCATTGAAGCTTCCTGCTGCTTGGCTTGTGCTGCGATTGCCTCTGGGTTAGGTTCTTCTGGCTTAGGAGCAGGCTGTCCTGTCTCTGCTAACCCTGGAATCAACTTCTCCCAATCAGGCTGTTCTGTAGCAATCAAGTAACGCTTAACTGTCTCTACTGGATCAGTAACACCTAGAGGTAAAATCTCCATCAAGCCTTGAGCCAGAGAGAGTTTCTGCTGCTGGCTAGACGCTGATGGGTCTGCTGTAGGTACAATCTGCATGACACTATCGTCAAAATCGTTAGGCCCAATAGCTGTATCTAATACAGGAGCCATAGTATTCTTGTTCATGTACACCTTATTCAGGCTGAAAATCTTCCTGAATTCCTTGTTCATGGACTTATATACACGCTTGTAGATAGCTGTAAAGACCTTCATTCCCTGCTCAATACCAGCCATTGTGGTGGTAGCGGGGGTGTTCTGTCCAGGCATCTTACCAGTAAAGATCTCAGCCACAGAGGCTAGTTCCTTACCAGAGTTAATAAGCATCTCTAGAAGTTTAAGTAGTGTCTGTGAGGGTTCTTTGGTAGGAATAGGGAGAATTTGCTTCTTGAGGTCATCGATGACACCATTAACAAACTTCCACTCTCCTGGCTTAAAGTTGTACTCTCCACCCTTGACTCGCAGTCCTTTACCCATGAAACCTGATTGTAGGTTGTTCAGAGTACCTGCATCTGTCAGTTGGTTAGTGAGTGTGTTCACTGCCTCATTCAGAGGTCCTAGAAGATGCCCAAAACCAAGATCATAGAAACTACCGTCAGGATTAGGAATAAATCCGAATTTAGTGAAATACTGGTGAGGCTCGATGTATACAACCTTTCCTTTAGAATTAACACGGGTTTTGCTTGCGTCAAAGCGTGCAACGATTCGTAGAACCGAAGCAGACTTACGTTCAAAGGTAACGATGACAGGTACTTCATAGCCGTCGTCATCCAGGTCAAGGTAGCAATGTTGCTCAATAATCTCATATGGGGTTACTTTAATGTCCGAAGAAGTGGTCTTTTCCTGGTCCTGGAACCCTCCCTCTACGTCTGTAGGGTTGAGGATCTCAGCCTTTTTAAGGTAATATCCTTGTCTTTTTAGGTTCTCCACCTGCCTTTTGTACAGGCGGAAGACGTGAGAAATCCGCTCTGCCTTCTCAATAGACCGTGCCCAATAGTTAACTACCAGGTCCACGGCAGAGATAGACTCTGAGCGGATATTGTCAATCGCTGGATCAAACCATGTCTTTTTGTACATGTTACCGACTACAGACAACTGCATCAGTAATCGGTCCATATCCTCTTCCCAGTCCTCCATTTCCACGGCTAACTGGTAGCTCATGTACTTGGAGACTCGCGTAGCTCTCTCATTCAGAGAGCCATCAGGATCCTTACCATAGACCTTAGCGGAGACTATTTGCCCATTAGCGGGGACAAGAGAGGGATAAGCACGGGCTGAGAACTGCATAGCAGCAATACCCATCAGGGGGTATTTTACGTTTGCTGCACCAGGCCAGGGATAGTTCTTATCCTCTCGTACTTGGGTGGCCAGTTTAAGCCACTCTAGAATGTCTCTTTCCCACTCCGTTCTGGAGCTTTTGTCTTCCTCAAAACCACGTAGACAGGCATTACCAATGTCTCGTAGCTGGTCCTCAGACATGTCCTCAGCAAGGTTAGTACTCTCTGTGAGAGCGCGTAGCTTGTCAATGGGGTCAGCGGGCTTAGGAGCGGCTTCTTGTACTGGTCCCTGAGGGGTGATAGCCTGTGGTGCGTTTGGTGCGGGAGCAAGCTGTTTACCACCCATCTGGGAGATAGCTGCCTGCTGTCCTTCCTGGTTACTGGCTTGTGGGCTAGTAGCCTGTCCAGACGGAGCGCCCGGAGGCATCATATTGGGAGTCACGTACTTCTTCCTCGTAGAGTTCGTCTAATAATTCTTGGGGTGTAGCTGCTTCCGTCATATTATCAAGCATAATACCTAAGTACGCAAATGCGTCTACTTGGTCATCATGCTTGGCTCTAGGGAACTTAAGGCATTCGTCCTGAAAGGCCGGATACCACTCTTCCTCAGCGTCAAAATAGATGGAACGTGCTCTCAATCGGGCCTGAATTGACTTAGCCCGCATGATTTTGTCTTTACCTTGGTGTTTTAGAGCAAGAAGGTTAACATAAGTGTCCTTTTTGATCATTTCTTCACGCAAGAAAGGCCCAATAGCCTTTGAAACCTGCATTTCTTCAATACCAAACGCCATAGGGCGGTAGTTTTGGTGTAATCTGATGATCATATCGACGATTTCACGCCCGTCAATACGCTCTCGGACCACATTTACCAGATGTAACCGCCTATATTCGTCCATTCCTGCTATAACAAACACGCTGTAGTCAGCGGTTTCCTTCTCAGAGATGGCCAAGTCAGCAGCGATGTAATAAGTTAGATTTAAAGCCTTATGTTCATCTGTCATAGGCTGGAAATCTTTCTTTTTGAAATACGCTACCGACTCATCTAGGGGGTGGTTCAAGTACTCTTGCGAGTATGTGTCTGGAATACCTTGCCTGTATGCTTCTGCCCGGAGGGTTCTGAAATGTTCAGCAGTAAATCTACTAGGCCACAGCAAATGGGTGAAGTCAGGGTTATGTGCCCTATATTTGACTGAAACCCACTTACCTATCTGCTTAGTACTATATACCTTTAGACCATCCTCAGTCTCGATTGTAGTCTTGAGAGACTCGTCTGGCATGATAGACTCTAGGAAAGAGTCATTATGAAGCACAGTACCCCAGATACGAAACTTGCCCCGAGGACTCATAAGAGGCATCAGAGCAGAGGATATCCATCGCTTAAACTTGATACGGCGTTCTTTATTTAGCACCATCTCGTCGTTTTCTAGATCATCCCCAAGGATGAGGTCTGGACGAGTACCATTCCACAACATACCACGTAATGACTGTTCAGCACCTTTTGCTACAATACGGCATTGGTGTCCATCTTTAAACCTCACAATGAGGTCCGTGGCATTGTCAATTGGGAAGGTTACTAAACCTTTTTCGTTCTTTTGAATCTCGAAAGGATCGTAGATCATCTGATTTTCACTAAGCTCATGTCGCATGTTCTGGAGGAACATAGCAGCCTGACCTTCCGTGTCAGAGACAATCACAGCATACTTAGAGTGCCTGAATAGTAGCATAGCTAGGCCGTAGGCCAGGGTGCCAGAGGTAGACTTGGCGTGTCCTCGTGGGGCCGCGACAGCTACGTGCTTGTTATCAGAGCAAGCCAATTCCCAGAGTTCCCGATGAAAAGCAGGGGAGGCTGAGGACTCATCATACCTTGATGCTAGTACGGATCCTACAAAACCCTCTAAGGTATCGGCTGTTAAACTCTTCATTTACTCTCTAAGTTGGTGAATCGACCGGGACTCGAACCCGGCTCTACAGGGTGAAAGCCCGCATGTCCTAACCAATAGACGACCGATTCTGGCTACGGGTGAGAGATTTGAACTCCCGTCACGTGGGTTTGGAATCCACTGCTCTGGCCAGGCTGAGCTAACCCGTAAGTGTAATTACAGAGATACAGAACGGGGGTAATGTATCTCAGACCTAAAAGATAGGAATTTAATCTTCTCTTAAAGGGGGAGTTGGTACCCTGAGAAGGAGTCGAACCTTCAATTAACGGTTTCTAAGACCGCTGCGTCTACCAATTCCGCCATCAGGGCTTTATTTGGTCTGGGAGGCTGGAATCGAACCAGCACTCAATCCTTCCAAGGGATTGCGACTACCACTATCATACACCCAGTGATTTTGTTCGCATACCCCTGAGGGTCGTGTTTTAATATTCATTTGCTCGCTTTCCGTTTAGCTTCTTTCTTAAGGTTTGCTTTTGCAGAGGTTACCTTAAGGTTAGAACGGGCGTTGGATCCACCAGACTTGATAGTCTTCTTGTGGTCAACGTGCTTCCCGTCACCCTTTTCTACAACCCCTTCTTTCTCCAATTTACGCCTAGCCCGCATACGCTGGGCACGATCCTTAGCACGAGAAGGCTTCTCTTCCTTCTCCCACTTCTTCTCTTTGGCATAATCTCGTTTACCATCTTTCATAAATGGCATTATGTATCCTCCTTGGCAAAGACCACATCTGTTACCTGAACAGTGGGTTTTTGGCTCTTTTTAGCGAAATCTTCAAACATACTCTGTAGTTTATCCAGTGTCTGTTGGACAGTAGCGTCCTGTTCTAGCTTCTGAGGCCTATCTTCAATATGCTTGGCTTGGTCCAGAGTGGTCTTAACAAGGTTGCTGAGGTCTCTGGCGGGTAGCTCTTTTCGAACCATTTCCCCGGTTTTAGGGTGAAATACGTGATCCCCGTTCTCCAAACGATCTTCTGTGAGATCAAGGGCTTTATTCGCAATCACCTTCAGCCTGTTGCTGAGCTTGATGGAATCTTCTGATTTTAGCTCATTTACCAGGTCTGCCCACCAATCAGTGGCCCTCCACCGCTTAATAGTGGCAAGAGGGATACTGAGAGCAGCGGCTGATTGGGTCAGGTTTCCTGTCACCATCCATAATTTAACTGCTTCCAGCTTCTGGCCGTCGGACCAATGCTTCATATCAGCCTTAACCGCTCTACGGGCGGGGGCTTTGAAGGTTTCTTTGGCCCTTTTATTGTCAGAGAGTCTCATAACCTATTTTAGTCTGTTTTAGTTGCTTTTGAGGTTTAAGAGAGGTAAGGGGTGCCAACATATCTCTTACACCCATCATATTTACATTTAGTACGTCCATTCCACCAGCTTGGACCGGAAAGGACACAGATATGTCCATTTCTTCATACATAGCCTGTAGAATAGCTGTATTATCCCTAATCATTACCACATACCGGCTTTTATCTTCTTGGGTTAAAACAGCACATCTAGAGCTAATAACACCCATTCGTTTAATGGAATTAACCAACAAAGGATAATTAACACCAGGTAAACAACCGGATTTAGGTTCAATTAGAACAATACAGGTACCTCCGGTACAAACAGTACTAAAGGTACCACCATCTGTTTCTGTCTTTAATTCAACTGCATTAGCAGCTTCATGCTGCACAGTTACCCAGTTATTACTTACAGGTACTTCTACAGTCTTAGGACTGATAGCGCAAGCCCCTAGGCTTGCTGCAAACAGAGTAATTAACAGTGTTTTAATCATAAAGTATCATTATACAGAAATGATACCATCTTGTCAAGTACTGTTACAAACTATTACATTCTACCCTTTCATTAGGTAGAATTAAACAGTACATATTACACATCTGTACGGTTACATATTACTAAAAAAAAACCTACCACGACCGTAAGGGAGGGAGGTTATCCTGTCACGATGTTAGACAGGATGACCATTAACATCAATGATGTTAATGAGTAGGCCCTAGGAGACTCCTGTCTCCGCTGGAACAAGGGAATAGGGTATGTCCGAATGCAATGAGGATATACTAGGGTTTTCTTCTAACAAAGAAAAGGTACGGGTACTGCCTACTTGTTTCCTTATGAATCTTACCGAAGGCGCGGCTTGGGGAGCCGCTTTTTGTTTTGTCTGTTTCTCCGTTTAGGAAGGAACTGATAAAATAAGATTATAGCACGTTTAATTATAACATGCCAAGTACTATTTTTCTAGTCTTTTAAGATAGTCACTTATTGCCTGGTGTTCTTTGGCTGTACCATCATTCTTGATTCTATTCGCTCTCCAAGACATGACACGGATGTTTTCTGGGTTGTAGCCCCTTTGAGGAATTAGTTGATCTATGGAAGGGCTGTTATCTTCTCTAATACCCTTACCCCCAGAATAGTCTATTTCAATATCTAGAACAGGACAGTGGGTGGGTAGCACCGTGTTTTTCATAATAGCCATTCTATAGGCTTTACTTGTTTTTTGGTGTTTCATAGTAATAATTCTCCAAAACCATTTCTCAGCGGAGGTCCATGTATCTGACTGGGTTTTACGGACCTGTTCTACAGTTTTAATCTCTAATTCATAGAGAACTTGATACATCCGGGATTTCGTCACATTATAAAAATAGGCAAGTTCTTTAATAGATTTTCCTTGGTGGAGTTGTTCTTTAATATGATCTGGGTTGTATTTTTTAGCTTTCATGGGAGTATTATAACATAGGCGATCTATAATAGTCAAGTCTTTTTACATACGGTTACAAAATAGAAGAATCAGTAAAAATACCAAGAATTTTGAGATAGTGGGTTTCTGTCATTTCGAGTCAGCCCAGTTTGCCCCCTGCCCCCCTTCAGTTAACAGGAGATAGCCGAAGTTAGGGGGTTTTTACACACTTTTACACCCTTAATATCTATCAGACACTTGCATCATTGTCAAGCAGCCCATTGTAACAACTAGTGAGCCTATTATTCTTACGGTTTGTTACATCTTTAGAGTAGATAACCCTTGCATCCCTGCCTCAACCCTGTACAATGGTTTCTATCGGATCACTGATCAACACCTATCAGGGAGTACACACTATGAAACACCAGCTAACCGAGAATCATTATTGGATATTTGATGTGGATACTAGTGGAAGTACTATCATTAGGGTTAAGAATGAAAGGGATCACACGGTAGAGTACTTTAATGCTGATGATCTACTAGACATGGGTATTGATAGTAGCTGTACCATTGATGAAATCACAACCATACTAGAGGGCTGACATGCGACTAATCAGAACTGAGCTAACCCCGGATGGGTCGGTAATTGCTGCCAAGGTTTACCGCAATGCTGACTGGAATGAGTACGTTGTCAAGCCCCTAGATGGGCAAGGGTCGGTATTGCCGGAAGAATGTTGGGATTATGTCGACACTAAGGTAGAAGCCTTGCAACAGTCCGCATTCTATGCTAAGATAGCTCAAGACCTAAGAGAACAAGGGTAATCGGT
>NZ_CAKZKO010000085.1 GCF_937123705.1 uncultured Paraglaciecola sp.
GCTCACAACTGCTTCCTCTCCCGCCTCATACCAAGGGGTATCAGGGTACATCTCTTCAATATCCGCCACTCTTTCAGCGGCTAAGTCAAGTGTGTTTTGCCAAAACAGAAAAACGTCGTTTTGGCTAGGTGAGGTGTCAGTCCAGTTTGTGTTGATGGTCTCATTATCTTCTACAGTTTCTGCGTGTTTAGCAATTGATTTTTTCATGGTATATCCCTTCATTTAATAGAATCATCCTATAAAAAGGATGTAGGGGTAATATTAGAAGTGTGAGAAAAATCACCAAATCTATGAAGCAGGTTTATTATAGAAACAATAAGTTAATTTGACAATGTGACAAAATGTCGCTCAATGGATTTGAGTTATTAGCGAATCAGCCCGTCCACGCGCCCACACCTATAAGTAACAGGTGAGATACCGAGCTTAGAGGATATGTTCTAATAGGTGCGTGAGGATACAAAGACCGATAAATCATTGGTGCGACATGCCCGAACGTTAGCGTGGTCTGGAGTTGGCGATCACATCATTGGTGACGCGTAGCGATCCCGCTTTGGAAGACTGCATATTTTCGACAACTCCGCGTCCTCACACACCTTAGCTAATTGTGGAGGATTTCGTTATGGAAAACAAGCCAACACCAGAGCGTGCGTGCAAGCGCCTGACACAGCATCTTGAACAGATCAATCTGTATGCAGCGGGTATCGATATTGGATCAGAACACCACTATGTTGCGGTTTCTGAAGGACTAGATGACGAACCTGTACGTAATTTTTCCTGTTTTACGGGAGACCTTGAAAAAATGGCTGACTGGATAGTTCGAATCGGCATTCAAACGGTTGCCATGGAGTCGACAGGCATCTACTGGATACCCGCATTCGAGATTCTCGAAGAACGAGGACTGAAGGTTCTATTGGTCAATGCGCGACACGTAAAGAATGTTTCTGGGCGCAAAACCGACGTACTGGATTGTCAGTGGTTACAACAACTCCATACCTACGGCCTTCTCGAAGGTGCATTTCGTCCCGAAGACGATATTGTTGGATTTCGGGCCTATGTGCGACAACGAGGAACGCTGGTGCGCTATGCTAGCTCACATATTCAACACATGCAAAAAGCCATGCGACAAATGAACCTGTTGTTAGATAATGTTGTAACGGACATTACAGAAAAAACCGGAATGGCGATCATTCGAGCCATCCTGAACGGTCAGCGTAATCCTGAGCAACTCTCGGATTATCGAGACCGCCGCTGCAAAAAGAGCGTGCAAGAAATCGCCAGATCCCTGCATGGACACTATCGAGACGAACACTTGTTTGCCTTGCGCCAATCGGTCGAGCTTTATGACATTTATATAATGAAAATACAGGCTTGTGATGAGGCTATTGAGCAGCAGCTTAAACGACTTGAAGGGCGAAGATATTCCACGCAACTGACTAAAGGAAAAGGGTCAAAACCCGCCAATACTCCCGCCTTTAATGTGCGCAATGAACTCTATCGGATGAGTGGGGTGGATATTACCCGCATTGATGGAATCAGTGAAATCACTGCACTCAAGGTACTCTCAGAAACCGGCGTCGACATGATGCGATGGAAGAGTCAGAAACACTTTGCTTCCTGGCTGGGACTCAGTCCTGGAAATAAGGTGTCTGGAGGAAAAATCCTTAACAGCAAAACCAAACGGACCACCAATCGAGCCGCAGCCGCGTTACGAATGGCTGCATTCACCTTATCTAATTCTAAAAGTGCACTTGGAGCCTACTACCGCAGAATGAGATCTAGACATGGTTCACCAAAGGCTATAACGGCTACAGCCCACAAACTGGCTCGTTTGATCTATAGTATGCTCACCAATGGAACCGAATACGTGGACCAGGGGCAAGATTACTATGAACGGCAATACCAGGATCGCGTTTTGAAAAACCTAAAAAGGACGGCAAAAAAAATGGGGCTAACACTCGTGCCTGCTTCATGAGGTGATATCATAAAACTCAAAGGGTTATATTCAAGTTACTTGGAAGAACTAAAAATCATGCAGCTAGTCTATCAACATGACGGCTATTGGATTTTTAATATCCCCTAGGGAATCACTAGCC
>NZ_CAKZKO010000086.1 GCF_937123705.1 uncultured Paraglaciecola sp.
ACGAAAACCCTTTTCTGGAAACAGACGAACAACGATGGAGACGTGTTCGCTGGTGGGTTCAATCTAACATTAGGGAGTGATTGAAATGACCACTGATAGCGACAAAGCGTTGGCTAATTATTTCTATGAACAGTGCACTGGAGGTTATGACGGCCACATGGCCACAGTGCCCAACAATCCAGTTATTTACGGATTGATGTTTGCGTGTGGCGCGACGTCCAAAAAAGACTTTGCAGAACAGCTACGTCAGTTTGCTGATGCTCTTGATCTGACCCAGCCCATCACAAAGGAGTGATAGAAAGATGGCAGTATCATTTGCATGTAATTGCGCCGAGAGAAAGAAACCCATCAAAGATCGTGAGTGGTATGTCACTCAACGCAATTGGAATAGCGGTGCTTTTACATCTGGCGCTGGCGAGCCGTCCGACTACTCACAGGTATGGTGTGTATCGTGCCACACCACTGGACGAACCAAGGCGCAATACGTAAATCAGCTTTCTAGTATCAGCATGGATGATCTGATTAATCGACTCGATACAAAGGAGACGACATGAACAAATCCCCAATACCTGTACTTCAATTCCTGATTGATAAGCGACTTGTGGCGAGCAGAGCAGAAGGCAGGCGGCTCATCGCACAAGGAGCTGTCAAGATGAATATGTCCCGCGTGTCTATGGACCACCAGATATCACCGAACTGCATTCACACTGTGCACGTTGGAAGGACTAAGCACGACCTAACCATAAAGGAGACACCATGAGCGAACAAAAGCCTACGAAGTCAGATAGAAACATGACGCCGCACGACGACGCAGAAAGGTACGAGCATCCGGCCTTTGGCACGGTTTCGCTTAGCCGAATATCTGGTGGAGCACGATTGTTTGACAGCGAATTCCAGCACCAGTATTTCATCGGCCTGCGAATCAACACGGCGACAATGGATCGCGGACTGAGCAGGAATTGGATTTACGGCAACGATCAAGTTGCAGAGGTTTGGATGTCGGAATCTCAGTTCGCCACATTGGTATCAAGTATAGGTCAGGGTAGCGGTGTTCCATGCACTCTCA
Organism: uncultured Paraglaciecola sp.; assembly: GCF_937123705.1. Classification (GTDB taxonomy): domain Bacteria; phylum Pseudomonadota; class Gammaproteobacteria; order Enterobacterales; family Alteromonadaceae; genus Paraglaciecola. The sequence goes on from NZ_CAKZKO010000086.1 coordinate 1,067, forward strand.
GACAGATAGCTGATGAACGAATGCCCGATATTGCGCCAATGGAAACAGAACATCAAATGCACGTCAGGGAATTTGACAAGCATCTTGATGAGGTCTACACGCGGATCAATGACCTTGAGAAAGAAATACAAGATGCGAAGATTACTAAAAAATTGCAAGGGTCATTGCTGGGGAAGATACGATCTGTAAGGAATGCCGCTCAGTCCAACCTGAAGTTTGTCGCCAACAGTTTTGCGGAAACTATGGAGACAACTGTAGAGCGAGCGAAGATGGAGATACTCGGATACGCTCAAAACAATGGCGTGAAGGCACCACAACTAAACAGTCAAAATGAGCACGCCACACTTATTGAGCAACAAACCATAAAGGAGTAATTATGCCTGACCATATATGTGGCATGGATGAAGTGATCATTATTGCGCGCCGGTACGACCAGGAGCCAACTTTTCATCATGCTACTTGGGGCACTACCGATAAGGCTGCGGGTCAGGCGTCAATAGCTGGTGATAGCATCTCGCGAATGATCTCAGAACAGCCTTCAGACTATGGCAAGGCGGCTGAAATTCTCGGACGCAATATCAAGCGAGCGATTGAACATTGAGGAGGGTGACTGAAATGATTGGCGCAAAAGATGATTCAATATTTCTTACGAACATTCCAACAGTACCGCCTCGCGAACCAGCCGAGTCTGATCCAAACTATATCAAGCATGTTCATTGCAACGGAGCCAGATTTCATACGTACACTTATGTCGGTACGGGTAAAGGGTTCAAGTGCTCGGAACCGGATTGCATAATGAACAAACCTGACACAAAGGAGCGGTGGCACCCGTTAGGCATTACCTCGAATTTTGCGAGATGCTTTACGACAAGCGCGTGTTTGCATTGAATAAGTTTAAGCAGGCTCGGGCGATTCGCTCTATTATCATCATCAGTCATTGGTCGCTCCTAACAGCGATTAGTGGCAAGGCGCTGACCAGTGGTGAGACACTGGCTAGCGTCGATTCAGGTAGGCGGTAGATGTGACGGTATATAGTTGCAATCCCAAGTCTAATAGCTTGTTCTATCGCACTATCAGAGCTTGAATCACAAGGACTCTCTCTCCGCCATTTCCCGATTACCTTCAAGCACAAGATACCACACAAACCCACTAGCGGCGTGTGTTTCAGGCTCACGGTGTCGGACTTTCTCACACAATCAATCATCGAGGTTCACCTTGATTCTGGCGGTATAAGCGCGGTACATTTCGCATACCGCCAAAGTGCTCGAGAAATATACCGTCACAATGCAGCTCACCGACGCAGGAATTAAGGCCGCTATCTACGCTGGAAAAACTCAAAAACTCAGAGACGGCAACGGCTTGTATCTTCACGTCATGCCATCGGGGAAATATTGGCGATACGACTATAGGTACCAAGGCAGGCGCAAGACTCTGGCTTTGGGCGTCTTCCCGGCTGTTACTCTGAAATCGGCCAGGATCGCGCTGTTTGAGGCGAAAGGGAAGCTCGAGCAAGGCATAGACCCGAGCTACGAGAAGCGCGTTGCGAAATACATCAGCACCGATCACACCTTTAAAGCTGTTTCCAGTGAATGGCTCGAGCAGCACGACTGCACCGACAGAAGCCGGAATGACATTAGGCTCAGGTACAAAAAAGACGCCTACCCGTTGATCGGGAATATCCCAGTTCAGCAGATCAGGCCGACGGACGTTCTGGCCGTGCTGCGCCGAATAGAATCTCGAGACGCACATGATCTGGCAAGGCGTGTGTGTACCCATATCAGCCAAGCAATGCGATATGCCGTCTATACAGGACTGATTCCTAGCGACCCTTGTCGAGACTTGAAAGGAGCGCTTAGGCGAAAAAGAGCCACGAAGCGATACCCTGCAATAACGACAGAGAAAGAGTTCGGCAGACTTCTGGTTGATATTGATAAATACAGCTCGAGCATGGTCATTGCCTTCTGCCTTCAACTGGCTGCGCACGTCGCACTCAGGCCCACGGAATTGAGAGCAGGGTTGTGGACTGAGATTAAATGGCAGGATGAGGTATGGGAAATACCGCTCGAGCGCATGAAAAAGGACCGTGACCACGTTGTGCCACTTTCGAGACAATCGCTTGATATCCTTTCCGGCCTTCACAGAATCACAGGCAGGTCTATTTATATGTTTCCGTCGCCAGTGAAGCCGAATCAGCCTATTAGCGGCGGATCGCTTGGCGGTGCTCTGAGAAAAGCTGGTTACGACGCTGTTCACTGTCCGCACGGATTCCGCTCGAGTTTCAGCACAATGGCGAATGAGTCAGGATTGTTCTCGCCTGACGCGATTGAGGCCCAGCTGTCACATTTGGATAGTAGCCGGGTGCGAGCGGCATACAACAGAGCTGAGCACCTCGAGCAGCGCCGTAAATTAATGCAATGGTGGTCTGATCGAATCAGCATCATGCGGCAGACTGCTCGAGATCGCGAAGATACTGATTGATTACACCTCTGCGCCATCGTCTAGGAGCTGACGGACCACTGCCCAGCTTAAAGCCTTTTGGAAAGTCTGGTCGCCTACCTGAAATCCAGTTGGCAACGGTGCCTGTGGTTACTTTGCATATTTCCGCCACTTCGTCAGGCGTCAGCAGCTCATCATCTGAATCACTCACAACTCTCTCCTCCCAATATCCCGCAATACCCTGTCAATCCGATTGCCCACCATCATCATATACACCGAGCGCGTTACCGGATTAGGGTGGAATTGCGCCATGTGGAGCAAGTGTGTCGTGGATGATGGCTCGTGCTTGTTTGGTTTGTCACTCATCGCTGCTGCTCCAGGTATTCGATAAGGCTGTCTATGCAGTCACCATGATTCAAAGCGTGACCGTCATGTCCATTCATGGTCACAGGGGTCTCAAGTATCCACTGACCATCACGGTACACTTTAAGCTTTGTGATTGCTGGACCGGCAGATGTAATATGCTGACTGCAAAGTTTAGTTAGCAACTCCCGCTTACCCTCAACCACACCAGCAAGCCTTCCAGCTTCGTAGGCTGCTGATAGGCATGCCTTCGCCTGATACTTGCCGACCATCCACTGCCTGTGGATTTCGAGGCACTCATCAGGCGCGTCTCCATCCTCTACACGCTTCTCTGCATCTGATAACAGGGTGGTGGTGTTAGTCATGCAATATGCTCCTGATTCGCGTTAAACCACTCAGATTCATCGCAGTTGTTGCATCTGCGGTACTGCTTATAGCCGTCGTAAATGTGTTGATTCACGCGCCAATCATGAACCCCGCCATTCATGCAATCGGCTTTTTTACTGTAAAAATCGAACGATATCGACGGTGTTAATGCGAAATACTTTTCACAGAATCCGCATTGTTCTTCGTAGACTTTGCCGTCTTCGCAGCCGTGACCGTCATCCTGACAAACTTCCTGCTCTTGGCCGCAGTATGGGCATTCAACGTCGCTCACGATTTCACCTCCGCCAAATCGGGCAATACGTGCCCAGGGTTCTGACAAAGCCACCTCCACCGATTCTCTATAGCGCCACAGTCGCATAGCATCTGCCAGCGAACTTGTGCGCTACAGTTTTCGTGATGGTCGAGAACAACGCCGCAACGATGCTGAATCTCCCAGGCTGTCGGAAAATCTATGAAGTCGGTTCTCATGTCGTCATCGCCTGCTCTACAGGGTTTGCCCATGCCGACATAGCTCCGCCAAGGCTTTCCTTTCTGTAGAAGAGCTTTTCGCCGCGCTCATTAGCAAGCGACTGTGCAAGCGAGTCAATTCGCATGTATTCGCCCAACTCCCAGTCACGATCCAAATAGATCACATCATTGTAGATTCGCAGGCTACCGAAAGAATCCTCCAGCTCAGGATGATTAGATACCTCCCTAGCAATCACTCCTCTGGTCAGTACAGATTGATCGGCATTTTTCGGTGGGCTTGTCTTGAATGGACCTTTGAGTGTTATTGTACCGCCATCGACCAAGTTGAATGTGACGTGCGCACCAGCAAATCCGTTTTGCTGTCGGTCTGTATATCCGTGGTAAGTGTGATCGGCAGAGTTTGGGCAATCACCGAATAGCCAGACACCGCCGCGTCCGTCGTCTTGCATCTTGTAGCGGACCGCGTTTATATCTGTAAATGCAGACTTCATCTGTAACGGCCATTGCGTAAAGCTTTCCGGCAGCTCTGGCGATAACATGCAGCGCTCCTGCTCAAGTCTAAGCTCTTTCCATAAGCGTTTTCTACGGATGCGTTTTATCGCTCCGACCTCTCGGCTTACAAAACGTTGCCGCTCTTCTTTTTCTTCATAGGCATTGGCGCAATCATCGCTACAGAAACATGACTCCGCAGGCATTCCGCCGCATCCGCACTCATAGCCATCGCAGCAATATTCAGGCTCATAGCCAGGAGCTTCGTTTCCGCAGAATTCGCAATCCCAACCACTCACAACACATCCCCCAACAAAACCGAAATATGAGCCTGCACACTAGCCAATCGACCCAATTGCTCTTGATCGTCCTCGGGTATATCAGGTGCAGGTACTTCGATGATCCTGGCTATGTAGTCGTCTACTAGATCGGCGGCGGGTAGGGTGTATTCTTCGGGTAGGTCATTGCTCATTTGGCACCGCCTGAGATTCGCTAAACTTCTTACGCGCTTCAATCACGGTGTCTTTCAGTTGATCCAGAGCATCACCGCCGAACGTTTTCTTGACATGTTGCGCGATTACGGTAATTGCATCGTTAGATTCAGCCTCGTTGATGTCAACAATAAAGTGATTTGCAATGAACTCTTGCGCTACCGGCTGGTTATCTGGAATCACATCCCATGTTTGAATCTCGCGCTGCTTCTTATTGAGCTGGACAACCAGATCAAATGGCGCTGCAATGCCGCTGACGCCTTTAATGCGTATACCGCCTGTTGCCGCGCCTGCCCATTTAACGGAAGGCTCACAGTACAGCTCAATCAGCTTTCCTACCCAGGTCTCATACTCTTCTGACCATATCTGCACCAGTCCGCGCAGCATACTTTTGCACGGCTTGTACGGCCTCCCATCAAATCCATCCAAGTGAATATGGATACACTGCTGCTGACGTGGAAAATAGTCAACTTTGACGATTCTGAATACTATGGGCTTGATGAAGTCAACTGCGTTTAGTTGGTCGCTTTTTGCCTCTAAGTCTTTCAAATCTATTTTCTTGGTCATAACAATATATCCTCTTCACGAGTCGCCCAGTGCGGACGATCCATATTAACAACGGTTTGCCAGATAGACTCGTCACCAGCGCTCATCTGCGCGTAGGTATTCAACGCCTCATTGATTAATTGCTTGCCATCGAATACAGCGGTATCGGTCAATCGAACAACTTGAACCGGGTAGCGTCCGAGCGATAACGACGTACTGACAAAGATAAATACGAATTCAACATTGCCGCCTTCAACCTGTGATATGCCTTGCGTGTAGAAAGGCTCTTGCACGAAGTATTTCAGGTTTTCAATCTGCGCCTGGATACGACTGATATCGGCAATGGTTTTTATGTCTGCCACGAGAATGTCAGAGTTCGGACGCATGAACGATGGCCGGTTATTGTCGTTGATATCGAGCACTAGCCAGTCGGGACGGCATTTACACGGCACGCCTGTCACTTTGTCCTTCCAGAAGTACGAGCGCTCTGCAACGCCGTCAAGGGACATGATGGCATCCACTGTTGGGTGCGCCATTGCAGATGCAGCCATGCTTTCCAGCTTTGCCATATCTTCGTGAGTGGCGGCTGTAATTCCAGCGTCTTTCCATTCTTCTATCAGTGCAATCTCGGCTTCTTTTTCCTCTTTCTTTCGGCGGTTAAATTCCGGTAGCACTTTGTACTTTTCTTTGAATGCATGAGGCTCAAGAAAGTAAGCATGAAAGTCTGTGCCGAAATCAATAGCCGCCATTTTGTCGGTGTTCTGCGGCGCGTCCTGTGTCCATTTGAGCAGAGCAGGGTCTTCAATCAGGCTTTTAACAACGCTAGCCGAGATACCGCGCAAAGGATTGTGGTACTCATCGTTCGACATGTTGTCGATGTAGTGGCTTATGCTTGATTCCTTGATAACGGCGTTCATCGTTTATCTCCAGTTCGTTTCAATTCAGCGTCAATCTGCACCACTGGCAAATTCAACAATTCACGCGGCGGTCGTATTAGCACAACACCGGCACCATCAGCCATGTCCTGCATAACCTTCTCTATCGCTTCTCGGGCAACATCAGCCGCTAGTCGTACACGGTTCTGCCTGCCGAATTGCAGTGCTGATTCAGGCGGTTGGCGGCTCATGATGCTGCACCTTTAAATCCGCCGACATAAACACGTCCCGCACTTTCCATGCGTTGCAGATTGTGCTCCAAGTTTCTAGGCAGATGTGTACGCCAGATAACCGGGTACTTTGGATTTGTTTGTTGTGGCGTAGCTTTAATGCCTAATTGCTCGCAGATAACAAACAGTTCTCGGTTGTCTTTGGTTCCGAAAGCGTCTTGGCGTTCGGCTTGTGTTAAGTCTCTATCGTGATTCATGCTGCCACTTCCTCAAGCACAATATTCATGATTGTTTGCCACGCTGCTGACCACGCTGCTGACTTCGCTGCTGACCACGCTGCTGACCACGCTGCTGACTTCGCTGCTGACCACGCTGCTGACCACGCTGCTGAATCCGCTGCTGAATCCGCTGCTGACCACGCTGCTGACCTCGCTGCTGACTTCGCTGCTGACCACGCTGCTGACTCCGCTGCTGAATCCGCTGCTGAATCCGCTGCTGACCTCGCTGCTGACCACGCTGCTGACTCTTCAGATTCGGTCTTATGCAGGTTAATTACCTGTTGAACAACGTCTTTAGATGAGCCGGCCACAGGTAATGTCACTTCTTGCAAAATGCGCCAGTGGATGACATGCATGACAGATTTCCAGTTATCACGCGGTTTGATTGCTTTAGCGAGTTTTACGTGGATATCCTTTTCTGTGTTTTCAAAAAGGCTATCTTGAAGGTGTACTAGCCACTCTGGATATCCGTAAAAAACAGAAACTATTTTGTGTAGCTCATGCTCATCAGCATGAGGGTCTATGTCGTGAGCAAGACAGCCGACAGAGCAAGCTTTAAATGTGCCGTAATCGTCTCTGCCGTAAGTGCCGCGAATCAAAATATCAAGCTCGGCGTGTTGTTTTGTCGCAGCTACTAATGCAGATTTTTGTACTGTGGTTGGTGATAGGTTGCTCATGCTGCCACTCCTGATTCAGCCTTAGCCAACTCAACACGAGCAGCTTCCTTGTTTTCCAGTTTTCCAATCAGTGTCTCGCAGAAGCCTACAAGCTCATTGAGTGTGTGTGTGTACTCTTCGTGGTATGCATACAAAGTGATATTATTCGATGAGTTAAAAAAAGTAATCGAGTAATCAGTAACGCAGCGCATATTTGTACGGGCCTCATAAGAGACATGCACGTCGAATTTATGGAGTTTTTCGACCTTATTCAGAAGTAATGCACTCATGACTCTTCCCCGCGCAGCTCAAGGTATTCACGCTCCAGCCCATCAATAAACTCGTTATAAACCTGTTCGATTGGTTTGCTCTTGCTCTTAGCTTCGACCAGCGACATAAACAGTCCGTCATGCAATCGCGCTACATACTGAGAATCTTCATCGGCAACCGAGTTGCTAGCGGCTTTTGCGCTGACGATCACGGCAAGCGCATCGACGATATCGGCGTGAAATTCTTCTATGTGCGCGTCTGTGTCTACGTCCTGAGTATTGCGAAGGCTCTCAGCGATGACTTGCTGGTTTTCTATGGTGGCGTGGTTGATGGTTGGTTGTGACATTGTGTTGCTCCGTGGGTTTGTTTGTCTGAGTGGGTTTATATTAAACCCGATTTAACGCCCTGTCAAGCGTAGTTGTAAAAATAATTTAACGCAACTTGCCGGACGCTGCTTCTCGCTATTTGCTGAATAGTCTGCTGGTTGTGCCGCCCATGATTTTCTCTCATTGTGTGTATATGAAGTTATCGGCTGCAAGTCGTGTGCCTTTAGTGCGTATTACCCGAAAGAGTGAAGCTGTTGAAGTTGGGCACTACTCACCCATAACCAGAATACTGAATTAACAATATTGCGATTATGCGCAGGTAGTAGCCCTGGAAATGATTACCGTCAGTCGTTCGCAGCATCAGCCAGGCACTGATCGGATAGCCAAGGTTTCCCCCGCAGTGTCGTCGTCCCGATCCATTCAAGTTTCCGCATGGCCCGGTTCCCCGATAGCTCTGCATGACTCGAACCACTCATATGACTGGTGCTTTAACACTTCCCTATTTCAAGGCCCCTGGTTGCACCACAATCACGGCTCCACACCCCTGACGCCCACCCCCGCGCAGAATCCGAGCTATAGCGCAATTAACAGGTAAGCGTGAATTCAGTGGGAAAGTGTTACTTTTCGTAACGCCTGCCATTGTGATATGATTCGATCACTCGGCAGTTGTGGCAAATCAGCACAGCCACTTTGTTTCCTCCTACAATATTCACGCTGCCCTGATGTGGTCTGGTAAATCACACGCTACAGCTGCCGAGAATTCTACCAATTGCGTGAAACCGCCGCAACTGCGACAAAATGTCTCACATTCGCAGATTAGAAAAATCCCACAAAACCATTGACACGACCTTAAACCTTGTTTAAGCTGTTGAGCATGGAAAATATAAAAGACACATGGCTGAAGTTTAGCCGAGAAGAACGGCAGGCTTGGGCGGATACTGCGTTAATAGCAAGCTACGAAAGTTTGCAGCAGATGATCTACCACAAAAAGTACAGCAGGCGAATGCAGCGATCTATTGCCCAGGCACTCATCGACATGGGCAAGACCAAATCCAAAAAGGTCGAGACCGTGGAGCGCCAGTTGTTTGGCGGTCAGGATAAGAGCAAAGCCGCATGACCCAACCAAGATGCGCAGGCCAAAAATGTTACAAGCGCGACGGCTGCAAAAGATATGCCGAGAAAGGCAATGGCTGGATAGATCAGTATCGACCTTTCATGTGTAAAGCGTTTATTCCATTACTGGAGCAGAGTCCTCGGGAAAAGCTGTTATCGCTGAGTAAGTCTGCGTGAAAACCCTATGCAATCCCACAAGGCCATGCCCAGCCAGAACCACTTGCCTGACGTACCTGGGAATCCCGACAGGGACTCAGGAATACGCCGACTACAGCGCTACGGCTGGCCTGAGCTGTCCACATCGAAAGTCCATAGACCATCACCCTGTTGTGCCTATTCGTATGTGGCGAGAGGTTGATGGGGAATTATCACACACAAAAAAGGCCGGTATCAGCGACAACTGACCCGACCCGATAACGAACCCGAACCCCAATAGAAACGAGAACGTAAATGATTGCAGAAACAGATATTAATTCAAGCAAGAGAATTGTGCAAGCATACACCTTCACAAAATTAGCTAGTGGGGTGACTTTATGAAGTGGTTCCAACATGAAGCTGCCGCCAATCGAGACCCGAAAATTGAGAAAGTGCTGATGAAATACGGCGCTGATGGGTATGCACTATATTTCTTTTGTCTGGAGTTGATAGCAGCGCCAATTGACAGTAAGCGAGTGAATTTTGATCTTGAGCATGATGCTGAATATCTTGCCTATAGACTAAAAATTGACAGTCGAAGAGTTGAGGAAATAATGCGATTTCTGGTTGATCAAGAACTGTTCGAGGTTGACGAGGTTACGCATAGAATTACCTGCTTACAATTGGCTTTGAGGCTTGAGAATTCAATAGTAAAGAACCCTGAATTGAAGAAGACTCAGAAACGGATTATGGCGAAAATTGCCAAGCACAAATTGAAGAAAATGAATGCCATCCCGGAAAATCCCGGATTTTTTCGGAAAAGTTCGGACAGATTAGATTTAAACGCTGACGAGCGAAAAAAATTCGCCGTCACCGAAAAAACATCCCACTACGAACCGGATGATGAAACACAGGAAATTGACAATAATTTTTTACGGGGTGCGTCATGAGCCTGCAATATGAAAATTCAGAATCTCTGAACAATCTGTACTCAAATCGGCCTGTGTCACCAATCAATACGCCAAGGTCTGTTTCAAAACGTGGATTGCTAAAACCGAGCGGGACAAAAAAAGATCCTGGGCAGGTAATCAATTCGCCTGATCAGGATAATGCCAAGCAGGAGATTATCGAATTCTTGCTGAGTAATGAAACCTGTATATCGCTAGTTGGGCCTGCCGGTTCTGGTAAGACTACGATTCTGAAACAAATTCTAACTGATGCGAAAAAGCGTAAATGGCGAGTTGCGCTGTCAGCGCCGACACACCAAGCCGCTGCACGAATTCGCGAAGCAACCAACTTTCACGCAGATACCACGCATCGCCTGCTAGGTGTTTCGCTGGTTCGTGATGAGAAAACCGGCAAGCAATATCTCAAGGCCAAGGGGGCGCCGGATATTCAGCCAGGAACCGTCATGGTGATTGATGAGGCGTCAATGCTGCCTGACCAATTGCTGACGATTGTTTTGAAGTTTGTTGAAAAGAACGACTGCAAGGTGATTTTTGTTGGAGATGCGGCACAGTTAAACCCCGTCAAGGAAAAGCCCAGCAAGACGGTGGACAAGGATACCTGTGAGTGGGAGCTGATAGAGCTGACCACCATTCATCGGCAGGCGGCAGAGAATCCGATTATTGCGCTGGCAACGGCTATCCGTCTGGCTGATCCACGACAGTTGCCTGAGTTCAAAACGCACATGAACGGCAAAACCGGCATCCAGCACATGACGGATAAGCGCGAGTGGGCTGATTTCATGGTTCAGCAGTGTGGCATGGATGATTTCCAGCACCGATACATCGCCTACACCAACAGAGCGACGGATGAGGCTGCCAAGGCCGTCAGAAAGCACCGCTACGGCGCTGAGGCGGCTTCAAATCCTTATCTGAAGGGTGAGGTGCTGGTAGTCAACTCGCGCTGTATACCGCCTGACAGTGCCGGAAAATCGCGCAGCAAGAAAAAGCGACAGGAACAGACCGTCATTCAGGCCAATGAGCAAGTGGTGGTTAAGAACGTTTGGCGTGATAACGACTTCTATCACGTTGAGTGTGACTGGAACGGGCATCACGTCGTGCTCAAGGCGTTTGAAAGCTACATCAGGCGTGAGGCATACCTTGAGCAGTTGAAGCGCTGGGCAATCCAGAATTCAAACTGGGGTGAGTTTTTCGATGCGTCGGATTCAATTGCGGATTTACGGTCGGCAGTGAGCGTAACGGCTCATTCGTCGCAAGGGTCCACCTATGACAATGTTTTTATAAATTTGACTGTCATGAAACTTTGCAGAAATCCAGAAGAGTTGCAGCGGCTTCTATATGTGGCGGTAACTCGGGCTTCTGGGTGCGTTTACTCCACTGGGAGCCTGAAATGAAAAAGATAAACCAGGCGTCTGCTGGCGATATTTTTGGCAAACGTGTTGCCATTGGCGAGAGTTTTAAAGAAAAAGGACACTTAAAAATTGCAGTGCAATGCGAATGCGGAAGAGAGGGAATCGTTCGTGTGCAAAAGCTTGTTGCTGGAGAAGCAAATCAGTGTGCGTGGTGCGCAAGCAGTGAAAGAGCAACAATTCATGGGATGACAGGAACTTCAATTTTTAACACTTGGTCTTCAATGATAGAAAGATGCCGCGATGTGAATCACACGAGTTATGCCGACTACGGCGGTCGTGGAATTCGGGTTTGCAATAGATGGCAAGAATTCTCAGCTTTCTATGCGGACATGGGCGAAAAACCCAGCAAAAGCCACTCCATCGAAAGAATAGACAACAACAAAGGCTATTCACCCGAGAACTGCACATGGGCAACGAAGAAAGAACAGGCTAGGAATAGGCGCAGCAATGCGACTGTAGAGCACGACGGAAAGTGTCTTTGTCTTTCTGAATGGGCTGAAATCACAGGGATAGCTCGCAGCACGATTTGCAACAGGCTGGGCAGGGGTTGGAGTTTCGCCCGAGCCATTGGCGCGGAGGCTAGCTCATGAGCGAGATACGGGAGTTGGCGCAACATCGGTGGATGGACATTCTGGCAGGCTTTGGCCTTCCAGAGAATCTGATGAACAAGCGCAACCAACCTTGCATATTTTGCGGAGGCAAGGACAGGGCAAGGCTAACAGATCATCTTGGGTACGGCAGCTACCTGTGCAACCAATGTTGCCCAGAATCTATTGACGGCTTTGAGCTTTTGATGCGCTTCACTGGAAAAGAGTTCAAGGAAATTGCCAGAGAAGTACGAGCAATGCTTGGCAGCACAGAGGCGCGTCCTGTTCAAAACTCTGACGTGAGCAAGAACCGCAAAAAGCTACGCGCAATCTGGACAGAGGCAAAGCCATTATTCAAGGGATGCCCGACACACCGATACCTGATTAATCGCGGGCTGGCTGGCCTTGAATTCTCCAATTTGAGCGGAATTCGTTGCCATCCGGCATTGACTTACTGGCATGTCGAGGGTGGTGAGTTTATGAATCTCGGTCAACACCCTGCAATGGTTGGCCTTGTCACGACGCCGGACGGATTGCCCGCAACAATTCACTGCACGTATTTGCAAGCCGATGGGTCAAAGGCGGCGCTCGACCCAGTGCGCAAGATTATGACGCCATCAAGGCCATACAAGGGCGGTGCAGTCAGATTGCAAACTCTCAGCCAGGATAGCCAGCTTTGCGTGGCAGAGGGCATCGAAACTGCGCTAGCCATGAAGCTACTGTATCCAGATTTGATTCCGTGGGCCTGCATATCGGCGGGGAACATGGAGAGCTTTGAGCCGCCGCCAGAGTGTAACGGCTCTGCCATGTACATAGCCGCAGATAACGACATATCCCACACAGGTCAAGCCGCTGCTTATTCCTTGGCTAAAAAACTATCGGGAAAGTCTAAGGCGTCAATCACAGTCCTGATGCCGAAAAAACAAGGGACTGATTTTCTCGATGAATACAACAACGAAAAGCAGGTATCAGCATGAACACATCAGGCATCCACACTTGTCCAGCCAACCAATTCATAGCCGACATGGAGCAAGCAACCGCCGAGCGTAAGGCCCATTTCGCCAGCATGACGCCACATGAGAAAGCGAAGAAGATATTTGATCTGGCAGAACACGCGGCCATGAAAGACGACATTCGAGGCGCTGTATCTGAGCTTGCCTATCACTTGATGAAAGAGTTGAGCGACAAAGCCGCAGCAGCTCGGAGGGATGAGGCGTGAAAATTTCAGAGATCAGCGAGTTGATCAGGACGCAAGACAATCGCATAACAGACCAGCCCATGTTTGTCGTTCAGAAAGAGGTTTTCGAGTACGGGTTGCAGGAAGGTTTTGCGGATGACTGCGAATGGTTTAACAACGAGTATCACGAGGTTGCAGACGAAGAAAAAAGCGAGGAGCTGGATGAGCTGGATGCAGAAGGCGATACCCCTGATGAATGGGAGAGGGTCTATTACAGAAAACGCTGGGAGTTTGTGACCGCCTGCTTTACCGAACAGGGCTGCAAAGACTATCTGGCCGCTAATGGACACAATCTCGGCGTTACTCGAATTTACGCCTATGGCACTCACAGGAATTACGAGTTTCAGGCCGTTCGCCAGTTCCTAGTTGATATGGAGTCAGCATCATGAACTACACCCTAACCCCAGAACGACTACACCAGCAATGCGTCCAGCGTATCAAGGACC
>NZ_CAKZKO010000087.1 GCF_937123705.1 uncultured Paraglaciecola sp.
CAGTGTATTGTCCGCCGCTCCAGAGTAGCCGTGCGTGTTCCTATAATTAGCCTCGCCGTTGCTCCAATGATCGGTTTCGTAGTAATCATACATAGTCATACCGAGATCATTTACAGTTGGCGTGTCGCTCCACTGGACCGCGTACCCGTTATTAAGAAACTGCTGCACATTGACCGTGGACGCCGCGTTATCTGTGGATGGTGCGATAATCACAGATGCCATCGTCGTCACTGAATAAACTTGGCTTGTATAGGTCGATGCGTCTTGGAATTCACCAGCCACACGATAAAAAACCTGCTCTCCCGGTGAAAACCCAGTCAGTTGTTGTGTGTGGTTTGAATAAGTAAATGATGTTTCTTTGGTAGATGTTAGATTAAGATTATCTGCCGACGGACCATACTCAATCTGCCCCGTACCACCCTCTGACAAACCCCAATCAATCTGCACCGTAGTCGTTGTTGGCGTTGCTGTCGGAAGTGCTAGCAGTGTAGGCACTGAGTCAGCAACAACTTGAGCGCTTGCGCTCGTCCAAGGCGGATCGTCAGCTTCTCGATAGTGAAACAGGGTGAAATATACCGGAGAGCCATCTCCAGGAAGATTGCTCACTGTGACCTGTGTCGCTGTTGGCTCTTCTATCAAGACCGCTGCATGGTCATTCCCGCCTGCTGTACTCCCTACCTTAATTACCCACTTCTCAATCCCTGTTAATCCACCTGTGTTCCATGTAACGGTATGGGAAGTGCCGGATAATGTTGCGCCATTTGCCGGGGATACTATAGCTGGCAATCCCGCTACAGTAGCTGGAGAGAACGCTACAACATTTGTGGCTGGAAACGGGCCTTGAAATTCAGACGTTGTTGTTTCATCGTTGATAGCACCTGTGGATACGTAGTTCTTGGCCCTGGTAACAACAGCTAGCGCTGTGCTTGTGCCATTACCGTTTATGCTGTTTTCAACAATATCGCCGCCAGCGTTGTTCCAGCAAATATTGGCTTCAGCATGCGCATCCGTGTTTGGACCATCAAAGTCTGAATAAAAAATGATTCCAGCGCCAGCATTATTAAAGCAGATATTACCGTATACATGAGCAGTGCCAAGCGCAATAACAATCCCATCACCATTTGTGTCACGAGTTGTTGTATCACACACCACGTTATGCCTGACGATTAAATCAGCGTTGTACGTTGCTGGCGTTAAATCATTAACGGCCAACATGCAGGTAATTGCGCCTTGTGACTTGACATTAACGTCATGGAAGAAATTGTACTCAATAGTCACGCCACGACTCAATCGCTTTACATCAATCGCTTCCGCATTAAGGTTATATGCTTCATTGCCACGTATAACGGTATTGAACACGTGATTGACCATTTGTCCCGAAGTATAATCAGGACCATAACCAAGATAAATAAACTCTCCGCGTGTATCTCCAGAGCCAATATCAAAACCTGTATTACCTTCGACTAGCGTCCCGTTAGCTCCGTTCCGTATAGCTATACCGGATGTTCCACAATCGCTGATGATATTGTTCAGTATCTTATTATCTGTGCCGCCCGGCTCATTATCCTCGCGCCCTACTGCTACTCCATGATAACGCATCCCAACAATGTTGAAATTAGCAATAGTCACGTTGCTGCAATTGTCTAGGAGGAATGCGAAATGAGCACCTTCGGCTCCCGTCCTATCACCGCCGCCATCCAATGTCGATGGATTTCTAATGTCTGTTGTGATAATGACATTGGCAGCATTGAAATCAATAGGCGCTGTTATGTCGTGGTATCCATCCCCGGCCAATTCGTAGACCGCTGGATCACCGTTAGACAGCGCATGATCGTACTGGCTACTTAGTCGTGCTTGCAGACCTTCTACCGTAGCGAATCTTTCTGTTGTCACGTAATCAGTGACGGGCTTTGTATACGCCAAATACGCAGCAACAATGTCAAAACCCACTAACGAATGGACTGGGCCTGTCGTATCACCAACATCGAACGGTAGTGCAACAGTAGGCGTGATTGTATGCCCTTGGAATATCATAGTTTCAAGCTCATTGGCTGCTTCGTAATAGGCATCTGCAACTCGGGGATGATTATTAGCGTGGTCTCTCGCAAATCCAACACCTTTGCGTAGAATTTCTCTATCAGTGATAGACAAAT
Organism: uncultured Paraglaciecola sp.; assembly: GCF_937123705.1. GTDB lineage: Bacteria > Pseudomonadota > Gammaproteobacteria > Enterobacterales > Alteromonadaceae > Paraglaciecola. The sequence goes on from NZ_CAKZKO010000087.1 coordinate 2,154, forward strand.
TGACAGGGCGCAGAGAGTTCTGAAAATGTTGAGCGATAAAGGCACACGCATTATCTCCATTTGTTTCGTATTCCCATCGTATAAACCCCTTAATGTGCTCGTAGGCTGCATTCATCTAAATCTCTTGCACAAAACGATAAGCTTCAGGCGTTGGCGTCGTCGTAGGGTTGATTTTCAGTGACGCTAGATAAGCTGACGTAAGAATAGAATTGACAACCGAGTACACTTTTATGGTACCGGTGCTAGTAGGCACAAATACTCGCTGATATGGCATATATAAGTGCCCTATCTGCGACAACCACGGCACAAGCTCACTCGATGCCATGTAGATGTAATGACCGCGACCTGAATCAAGGTACGGATTAACTGACATGTCACTCAGATCATTGATAGCACATAATCCAAAAATGTGACCATTGACATTTTCCTTAAAGCACCGAGCCGTTGAAGTAATGCTCCAGGGCTTACCGCTGTCGTTAATCATTTTGATTTTGTCGGCGTTAGAAGCAGCGTCAATTACTACGCCGTCTATTCGTGTATCGATAGCTGTTACAGCGGTAGGCACGCTGTCATGCCTTTGCGCAACACGCTCAACCATAGTCGTGCCGTTGTCGCTTTGATACTCGCAGATAAAATCAAGAAAGTACATTCTTGCAACGAGGTCTGCTTGATACAACGAAGCATCTAGTGCTGATATTTCGGCTGGTATAACTCCTTCGGCTGGTGCGTTTCGCTTTGGTGAGTGCGGAACATATTTAACATTTGCCTCGCTTGAGCTAAGCACTGTTGATTCTTGCGTTGTTAATCTCTGATCCCACTCCGCGTAACTAGCCACTATCGCATTAACAGACGCGACGATAGACGGTGATACAGCCGTTGTATTGACCGCGCCGAATCTGAATACGTTCTTGCCGTCCTTTACATTCACGCTTTTAACAAAGCGTGTGTACGTCTCTCCGTCGACAACATCATCAACACGGTGCGTACCGTTTGCAAAGTCTGCTAGCCACGTTGTGAGTGTGTTAGCAGTAATTTGTGCAGTAGCAGCCGCATCCACTGTTGCGTTTGTGTAGATAGTCATTGCGCCTTCCCCGCCCTGCCAGACAATTCATTTGCATCAATAGCGGTTTGATCTGTCAGTAGATCAGTGGCAGCTTTAAGTTGGGTTTGTGATGTGAAAGTTGTCATTAGTCTTTACGCCTCTCACGCCAATCTGTGCCAACAACGCCAGCTGTGCCCGTCGTTAGTCTAATCCACTCATACACGTAATTTCCAGCAACAATTTCAGAACTTGGTATTGGTGATCGCTTAACAACATCGCCAATATTATTTCTTGATCCAACTGGAGCAACTGACCCTGATGCCAGACCCTTTGCTGTTTTTGTAATACCGTCAGGTTTAACATCAAACTTATTAAGCGGCTCAACATCCCACCCTGTCATGTCACCAGATATAGTTACATCTTCAAAGCTGATAGCTCGCGTTCCTACGTCCATAAAAAACGCTTTATTAAGCTCGGAGTCATATAAGAAATTTGCTTCTATCACCGTTCCCTTGATTGCTACTTCGTCAGCACTACCGCCGCGCCCAGAGGGATACGTAGAGGCGCCATAAAACACATCGTAAAACTCAACGCCTCTCAGCAATGGAGTGCCTCCACTGCGCTCCGTGCTTGTTCTAGCCTTTCCAATGTTTAGCGTTATTTTTCCGCCTTCAACATGGGCTATTCGCGCTGCATACTGACAGTAGTAATCTATGCTAATTACAATGTTGCAGTTTTTATTCGGAGCGTCTTGCGGAGTCAGTCCGTCCTCAGGCCATGATCCAATCTCTGGGCCTCTATGAACTCCATAAGTAGTAAGTTCATAATTAAGATTTTCGTTTTCAGAAACTCTTCCAGCCGTTACTGCTTGCCAGCCTGTGTGTAAAGGCTCTGGGTATTGCGTAGCATCTAAGTCAATTGTAACGTTTAGCGAGCAGTTTTTTGTATACCTAACAGGGGCTGCTGAAGGCGTACCCATTCGCATTGTAATGTGTGCTTTTTTTATGTTGACGTTATGAATGTTTTGCGTTTCAGGTTTACCAACTATAGAAACGCCATTCATTCCTGCTGTAATCGCTCTCACTGATTCCACGGTTATTCTATCCACCACCTGATGATCAAATGATGGCTCAATGTCAAAACCTCCCGGTTGCTGAATATCTTGCGTAACTCCGTTGCGGACGCCTTCCAAAGCTCCGCCAAGTCCTTCGCTGTAAAATGGCCCAAAGTATCCATCTTTAGCTGCGATAACTGAAATACCATTCCTACCATCGTCACTGCTATTTACAAATGTTGACTTACTGACTTCAAACCTTTCTGTTGTCGGGCTTGGCAAGTTGTAAAGCAAGTCTGTGATATATATCCCATCACCTTTTATTTCACGACATACTATGTTACTTATTACAAAATCAGAAGATCCGGCAATTGTTAAGAGGTGTGTATGTTCGTGATTTTGCTGGTTAGCCCTATTGCCATCAAACTTAAAATTCCATTCCCCTCCTTTAACTCCGACCAACCCTAAACCTGTTCTATTGTTCGTTCCGTCCCAATCGGCAAGCTTCAAAGTGCCTTTGCATATGACTTCTGTATCATCAAAGCCAACGCCACTTAATGAGTTGAACTCGTAGTAGCGAGAACCAACAGCGGTTGCGTTTGCGTACCACCACACACCTTTGGGAATAAGTAAAGTCTTACCCGCAGATGCCAGCAGCACATCATCAAAAGCCTGAGCGTCAATAAGCTGTTCAGCAAGTGTCGAACCTTGTCCGGTTGCACCGAATTGGGCATTTGTATATATACCCTTTGGGAACTCGCCCCGAAATTGAACTGTTGACGTGGCTTGTATCAAATTTCCTGCGTCTGATCCATTGCTACCTAACTCAACGACATACGTATTGCCTCCGCTACGCATCTCTGCTTCAGCATAAGCTGGAGTATCAAAATAGCTAATAGTTTCGATTCTGTGCCCTGCGACAATATGTCCGCTGCTGATAAGGTCGGTAATGTCGCTGTTAATAATATTGTTGGACCTGTCGGCTTGCGTTTCGTACAAGTAATCAAAAACCCATGGCTTATTACTGCGAAGGCTTGCTAAAGACTGAGGCAGGTAGACAACCCGTTCCTGCGGAATATCACTAGTATCAGGCGGCAACGGTTGATACCCTGTTGGATACC
>NZ_CAKZKO010000088.1 GCF_937123705.1 uncultured Paraglaciecola sp.
GTTTCATTTTGTTTGGCCTTCTCGTACCGGAGTGCATCTAGTTCCCATGAATCTATTCTCCTGGCCCTGCCCTGCCAGATGGTTTGCGCGCGCCGCTCAGTTGATAATTTGAGTTTTCGATATGCCACCCAACACGCCATCTGGACGCTCCCATGTATGGAAGTGGGAAACACTTCCTGAATGAGATTTTGAGCATCAGCTACATTTGACATTTGCCGCTCCTTTTTTGGATTGCGTGAAATTCGCAAGTTCTTGTTTGTCATCAGGTGAAAAATACCCGTCATAGTCTTCACCTAGCATCCCCACATTTCCTTCTATCTTACTAGCTAGAACTGGCACTCCAAGAACGATCGACTCCCCCACCGAGTTAGCACCTCCCTCCACCAGACTTGTATTGATAGTAGCCACAGAGCGTTGCATCCACTTCAGTGCTTCACGATACTCTCGCCTACCTAGCCATTCAAACCTCGGATCTCTAGCTTGCCATCCCATCGCCACACTATCGTAATTCAGCGCAACCGCATCACCTAACAATACTAGTCTAACAGAACCATCTAACAACTGCATAGATTCAACCGCCATAAAAGGCTGTTTAACCTCTCGGAGATGTCCTACCACTGTGAATAAATTAGTTTCCGTTACCGCAACTGAACTCAGATCTGGGAGGTAAATACTCTTCTGAACGACGCTAGACTTAAACCTAAATTTCTGCGGTATTGAAGCCAGTGAAGCATCATTAGACACCACCTGAGCATCAGCCAGATTCATACTGTTTTCACAGATTTTGCACCCGTTAGGTATATCCCGATAGAGATCGGTGCCTGTCAGATAAACGATGACTTTACCCACAGGATTCATCTTCAAAAAATCATCAATAAAGTGCGCACTTTTTCTGGCATGAAGCGCGATCAAAACATCTGCTCCACTGACTTGTTCATCCTTGCAAATCATCCCCACATCCATGCCCGACTCTGCAATATTCGACAGGTTATCGTTCAAATACAGGTAAGGGATCACGTCGGGATATTGCTGACAGAACTCAGAGAGAATAGGAAGAATATACTGCTTGCCGATGTCTTTCGGTGCGGCGATTCTTAATGGGCCCTTAACCTCTTTCACACCATTTTGAATCAGGTTTTCGGCTTCGCTAACGTTATCCAATATCTCCAAACACGCCTTGTGATACAGCTCGCCAGAGTCAGTCAAAGACACATGTCGAGTACTTCGATTCAACAGCTTCACGCCATATCGCTCTTCCAGTGCCTGCAGCCTAGCCGTCATGGTCGCAGGTGATAAGCCTAGCTCTCGCCCTGCTGCCGCTAAACCTTGATGCTTCACGATGCTAACGAACATCTTCATGTCTGAAAACTTATCCACTCTTACGCCTACCATTCATTAAAACCGAATAATGAATTCATATTTTAGCAAATTATTAAAATTAATCGAATAAATATAATGGCAACCATCAACAGAACACAAGAATCCTGAGCATGACAAAATTATTCCATAAGACACAATTAAAAGGTCTAACGCTACAAAATAGTGTCGTGATGGCACCCATGACCCGAGCTCGAAGCAGTCAGCCGGGCAATGTACCCAACGATATGATGGCAACCTATTACCAACAACGTGCTAGCGCAGGGCTTATCATCACTGAAGCGACGCAGATCTCTGATGACTCTCAAGGTTACTCATTCACTCCCGGCATTTACACCGATGCACAAATTGAAGGTTGGAAATCAGTAACCACAGCAGCAAAAGCACAAGGTGCAGCGATATTCTGTCAGCTATGGCATGTCGGTCGAGTATCTCACCCAATCTTTCAAAAGGGTGAACTGCCGATTGCACCGTCAGCTTTGGCTCCAACAGAGACGCAAGTTTGGATTGCTGATGAGAATGGCAACGGCAACATGGTCGATTGCATCCAACCAAGAGAGATGACCCAAGCAGACATCGATCGTGTGGTGCAAGATTTTGCTAACTCAGCCAAGAAAGCCATCGAAGCAGGCTTTGATGGTGTCGAGATCCACGGGGCCAACGGGTATCTGATTGACGAGTTCCTGCGCCGCTCGTCGAACCACCGCACAGATCAGTACGGCGGATCGCAAGAGAACCGCATCCGCTTCCTTGTCGAAGTGGCAGAGGCTGTCGCAGGCGAAATCGGTGCCGATCGCACAGGTATCCGCATGTCGCCCTACATCACGCAGCGCAACATGGCTGATGAAGAGATGATCGAGGTGATGCTGAAAGCCGCCAAAGAATTGGACCGCATCGGCCTCGTCTACATCCACCTGTCCGAGGCAGATTGGAACGACGCTCCACAAGTCCCGGAACAGTTTCGCCGTGATCTGCGCGCCGCCTATTCGGGCAAGATCATCGTGGCGGGCAAATACACGCGGGACCGTGCCACAAGCATCTTGAAATCTGGCCTTGCCGACATCGTGGCCTTCGGGCGCCCGTTTATTGCCAACCCCGATCTGCCGCGCCGCCTTGCCGAGGGTCTGCCACTGGCAGAATTCGATGGATCACTGCTCTTTGGCGGAACGAGGCAGGGGTACAGTTCATATCCTGAATGGTCGGGGGCGGCATGACCTTGTCGGCACAGGATATCGCCGCAGGACACCAGATCGGTACGAATCTGCTGATGGACACCGATACAATGCGGGTTTGGCACCTGCACCTTGCCCCGGGCGAGACGATGTCGCCGCATCGCCATCACCAGCCATATATCTGGACCGTCCTGACCGACGGAACGGCAAGGTCGCACTACGGCGCTGGCCGGATTCAGGACATCACCTATACCAATGGTCAAACGCAGCATTTCCCCGACCTGACCGCCGA
>NZ_CAKZKO010000089.1 GCF_937123705.1 uncultured Paraglaciecola sp.
TATCAGCGCCTGTTGTGACGAATGAAAGATTACTGGACTCAAGAGTATGAGCGATGCTGTCTGTTTCTGCGTATCCAGTTATTCTGCTCATAACGCCACCATCAAGATCACAAGCAGCAACACAAAAAAGGCAGCTATAACAGCGAATACGCGGCCCATACTTTTGTCATCGTGCCGATTGAGTTCGTGCAGCTCTTTGCCGCCTATGCTGGATTGACCGTGTTTCATGCCTCACCTCTCACCATAAAAACCTCACCCATGAATTCAACTGGTACATGTGATTCAAGCCAGTTCAAAACTCGCTGCTCTACCTCGTGCCTGACAAATTCACCGGATAGAATTCGATGCACTGTGGGTTGTGATACGCCTGCATGGAAAGCAATTTGTGTCTGGGTTAGGCCGTTGCGTTGTGCTGTGTGGATTAAGGATTGGGTGTTCATCGCTCATCCCCTCGCGCAATAGCTTCAGCATCCGTGTACGTGCTTTTGTACCGCTTGCTCAGCTTTGCCACGTTGCCATTGATAACATCCTGACGACTAACGCCGAGCGCGTTTCTCAGTGCCGCGAGGTAGAACTCGCAATCTCCCATTTCTTCAATCAGTTTGTGATTGTCCAGCGGTTTATTGTTGAACGCATGTTTTTTGACAAGATCCAAGCATTCGCCAGACTCGCCGGATAATCCAACAACCGCGTGAAGTAGATCGACTTTACTGGTGGTCAGCTCATCGTGAATAGTCTCAGCAGGTTTGAGTTTTTCGGCTACGAAATCTGCGTATGTGTTCATGCGGCGTCCTGTGTGTTGAGTTGATCGAGAAAATCACTGCCCATCTCGGCAGGCATAAGCACTGACGGTTTGTAATCGCGTGATAGGCGCTTTGCCAGTCCATAGGCTGCCGCTTGCCCTGTGTATGACAAATCTGCGTCGGCTGCTATGTAGATTGTTTGCACGTCCTCCATTTCTCTGAACTTCGGCGGCTCGAATCTCTCTAGTCCGCCTGATGATATGCAGGCCCATGGGCACAAGTCTGGGTAGAGCAACTTCATGGCAAGGGCTGTTTCTATTCCTTCAGCGACGCACAGGATTTGCCCAGGCTGAAGTGTTTGAAGTCTTACAGCGCCGCCGTAGTATTTGTGTGGCGATTGCATGACCTTTCGCGCTGGCTTCCTGTCGATCTTTTTGCCTTCCGGCGTCAGGTAGGTGACGTGAACAGTCAACGAGCTGCCGTCAGGACCGACTACCAAAGCCAGCATTGCCGGATGCTTCCCGCAGTCAACAGGCTTGTCACCTCTTGCCGAATCCCAGTAAGTCATTGCAGGGTGACAGCGCACATTTTCAACATCGGAAAACTTGATGCCTTTCAGTCCGCGATTGAGCAGATATCGGTGCGACGGACAGCCTTTCGATAGTGGGTATGCGCCACACCATGCCGCGTTTAGTTTTTCCTTGAGCTTGCCGGGGTCCGCTAGTTTTGGCGGTCGTGCTTCTGTAGCTCCAAGTATCGACTCGATATCAGTTGCAACTGTCTTGAAATCCTTTCCTGTGAATTCCATCAAGAACTTGATGCCGTCGCCAGATCCGCACTGACTGCAAATGTAAGCACCCGTTCCTAAGTGATCTGTCCAGCGGAATCGGTCGGTCCCGCCTTCGCACAGTGGGCACGGCTGGTGCTTCTTGTTCAATAGATTTTCTGGAACACCCAGCGCCACAAGGATTGACTCCCACCGGTGCTGACATAGTTCGCCAAGATTGCTCATGCTCGCGCCTCCTGCTTTGCGGCCTGTCGTTTGAATCTTGCGTTTTTGTTGGTTATGAACTTTTCAACATCACGCGAAACCGACCGCGCCGGAACCCAGTCAAGGCCCTTCGGCTGTATCTCGAACATATCCCGGTAAGTGTGGAACACCCATCCCTTTTTTCTACCGTGGTCCTCGCAGATCCTGACAAGCTCGCTGTATATCTGCTGCTTAACCTCTTTGGTCGCTTTGCTTCCTGCATTCCACGGCTTCTCCATCTGCTTTGCCAACTTCAAAGGAACAAGCTCGCCGTCAATGTTGGTTATCTCGTGCTGTGGTTCAGGCGCAAATTTGCACTTTGGGCACTTGTGAACCCCAGCAGGACGCAAAAACGTACAAGCAGGACAAGGCGTAGGAAGTCGCTCTTTGCGCTCTTTTTTCTTGTCGCTGCTCGTCTTTGTGCCATCACACAACGTGAAGTCCGTCCGGTCCTCTGGAAACCCCAGCCGAAGCAAACTACCACCATGATCCAGCACAACACACTCGGCTTTGCCCTCGGCAGTTCTCAAACCTCTGCCGACCATCTGCCATAGCAGCATTTCTGATTTCGTCGGCTTTGCCAGAACAATGCATCCAATATCCGGCACGTCAAAACCTTTTGTTGCGATAGCGACGTTGCACAGTATCTGCGTTTCGCCTTTCCTGAATCGCTCAATAACTTCAAAACGCTCAGCCTGTCGCTGGGCGGCGTCTGCCGATGTCGGGTATCCGTCCACATGCTCGCAACTGTATCCAGCGTCAATGAACATTCTGGATAAAGCCTTGCTGTGAGCAACGTTGCAGGCGAAAACAATCGTCTTCAATCCTTCAGCGTGTTTTTTCCATGTGTCGAGAATTGACCCGACAAGGTTCTGATTAGACATAACCTCAGCAGCACCACCAGCGTTGTAATCCTCGCCGGACATGGCCACCCCTGACATATCAGGAACGTCCGGCCCATAAGCTGTGTAATCCGACAAATAGCCCTGATCTATCAGCTCTCGCATCGGAATCATTTCGACAACATCGGTGTAGAACTTGCCCAGCCCTTTCGTAAACGGCGTTGCTGATAGTCCAATAAACGGCGAGTTAGGGTATATCTCTGCAAGAGCATCACGCGCCTTGTAAACCACATGACACTCATCCACCATGATCAAGCCCACCGGATACCGCTCAAAGTTTGCCCGTTGCTTTTTAAGTCTGGCTGAGATTGTCTGGGGCGTACAAACCTGGACCATGCAACTTTCATCCGTGCGGTAGTGATCACCCTGCATCACACCAACATCCAAACCCCACTTGTCGAATGTTGCAACGGCCTGCTCGACAAGCTCCAGCGTGTCCGCAAGAAACAACACCCTGTTTCCCTTGCCAACGGATGAAATTATGATGCTCGCAGCGGTAACTGTTTTCCCTGCCCCGGTGGACGCTTGAACTAAAACCCTACGGTGACCTGCCTTCATGGATTGACGTACGCCATTAACTGCACTTTCTTGGTAAGGGCGTAGTTTGGGCTTGCCTGTAACTTGATTCGTCTGAGACCACTCGACCTCAGAACGCTTCATGATCTCAAGCGTATCGGCGTCTGGCTTGTATCCGGCGCTCATCGGCCACCTCCCGACTTCATGCAGTCAATCGGCGTCACCGTTCCTGTAGGTCCGTCATCGGATAGATGCCGATTCTTGCGGGAGTCTTGGTCTTTCTCTTTCTCTTGTTCTTGTTCTTTGTTTATTTTTTCTGGGAAAACATAGTTATTATCATGGTTAAAACTATGTTCTTGATGCTGAATACCACTCTCTTTTGGCTTCTCAATCGATACTCTGAAAGCGGTTTCAAATGAGTTCTTGGTCGTCTTTTTCGTCTTGCTTTCCATGTCTGCGTCACGACTTCTGCAATGCGACTGAAGCACATGAAACGCTCGTTCCTTTATCAAACAACTAGGCAGTTTTCGCCAGTCGCTAGCCCAGCCCATGACATTGAGCGGTGAACGTGGCGCGTTGTATTTGATGGCTTTGGGCAACCACAATAACGGCGCATCTGAATCAAACTGGACCATGCCAGCAGCTACAAGTGCGGCCATGTTTTCGTCTAACTCATCCGGCGTCCACTTGATTTGTTCGCATATACCGTAACGGCCTACAGAAACCAATCCCGGCAATACGCCTAACAGCGGACCTGTCAATATCCACAATGACAGCGTGTGCGGACTAGTCGGCAGCTTGCCCCATGATCGAACAATAGGGTCTTGCCAGTACCCAGGCGATACAGGTCTGTACTGGCCGCTCATACCGCCAACTCCGTCAAATTCCCGCCCACTGGTTTAATGGCTAGTTGCTCTGATGATCCATTTGCTATAAGGTCTGCATCTACTACATTCATATCGCTATCTCGTTTCTTGAAAGGTTTCGGGTTAGTGAGTAAGACAGGTCGGGCTGTTAGCGCAGCTCGGCCTTTTTTGTGAGTCACTCTTCTTCGTCTGGATCGCAGTAATCCAGCGGGTTGTGACCAGAGATAGTTCCATGACCCATGATTTCTTCAAACTTGGCAATGAAATCCTGGTCTTCTGTTTTCACGGTGAAGTGAGAGCGCTCAATCTCCACAACAACTTCTGAGTGCTTTCCGCAAACCTCGCCGAAATAAACCTCACTGCCTATGAGCGATTCGATATCACTGGCTTCGGCGATAAATAGGCCGTCAAGGTTGTAGCCTCGACCAACATCCCAGTTAAATTCGTATATTGCTTTTGACATAGTTATTTCTCAATCACGCCGATATCCGGCAATTCGTAAATCGGAATAAAAAACTCGCACACGCCGTTAACAGGCATGAAACGCGAGAACACTTGATGCTCATGCGGTAAATCCGTCCAGCGCTTGCATACGTCGCGTTTACTGCATGTTGAGTTAATGCAGCGTGATTCGTCGGCGGCTAGTCTCATGAGGCTTTACGGGCCTGATAAGGCCGGAAAACATGCAAGGGGCACCCAGTACTAGGACAATCCCTAATCGTCGCTTTCCAGTCTGAGTCGTACTGTTTTTGCAATATGCTCACCTCAGAAGTAGGGCCACCAGCGCATTGAGCGCACATAGCTTTAATGGCAATACTGCGGCTGCTGGGTTTTGCGGCTAGTTGCTGGAATGGATATTGGTTGCTCACGCCACAGCCTCCACATCAATAAGCTGATACCCGGCACGTCTAAGCAAGTCTCTTCTTTCCTGTGCGTCACGCTCCCGAATAGTCGGAAAGCTGCCACCGTTGTTCAGCGCGTAAACAGCTATGCGCTCGGCTTTGTCAGAAGCTCGAAGCTGCTTTGTTACTGATTTGTGCTTGAGCTGTTTTCGTGAGTGGTTGAGTCTTCGGCGCATATTTGCCGCATACTGGGCGTCACTGATCATTTGGTTGTCATCCCAATCAATGCAGTATTTGTTTGGGTCGCGTGTTTGTCTGCGTTTCATCCTGCTTTCCTCAGTTGTTCAATATCCGCCTCAACCTCTTTAACAAATCGAATCGGTATCATTGGATAATGGTCAGTGCTCATTCGTTTCGGGCATCTAATACCGGCATCAGAGCTGTAGTCTGCGTATTGGGATTGGGTGGATTCAACGCCTAAGAAGCGGCAGCACCAGCGTTTGACGGTGCAGGGTTTTGTTGGGCGGCATAGGGTTTTCATGAGGCTTTGCTCTCACGACGAATTACCGCAAACCGACTAAACAATTTGCAGTCGCTGTTAAACATATGCAGCAACGGGCCTGAAAACGTCACACTGTCTTTGCGGTTTGCTCTGGCGCATAGGTGGCTACGTGGACAGTCTTTGCCCGTGCAAGCTGACTGGTGCCGGTAGATTTTACTTCTTGGCTTGAGGTTGTTTCGACGCTGGGTCGATGGTGCGTTGTTTGCGTGTTGGGTCATGCCTGTCTCACATCCGACAACTTCGGTAGTCCAAGTAGAATCCCACGGTTGTAAATCTGTGCAGAATCCTTGTGCGGTAACGACACTGATTTGTAGTCAGGCCATGCGGCTTTAATTTGCTGGTCCTGCTCTCGGGTAAAGGTTGCGTAACCGTCGCCAGCTAGCATTTCTGATTCACGACGTTTGCGGTTTCTGGCGTTGTAGGCTTCAACATCCGTCAACTTTGCTTCACCAGAAAATTGACGGCCAGACCTTTTATTGTTCTCGACTCTTCGTCTTTGAATCTCTTTATCACTTAGTCTTAAGCCCAGCCCAACACAAGCTCGATTTTTAACTTGGCTTTTCGCAAACCCTTCGATTGCCGGAAGCTCTGGCCATGCATCACGAATCAACTGATCTTGCTCTTCGGTAAACTTTGATTTGCGCACGCCGCGATCTAAAGCGCCTTCTGGCAACTCAACCACCATCCGGCTAGGCTCAAAAAGAAACGGCTTGCCAGCGCCAGTAACAAGCCAATTCAGGTTAAGCCCTTCATAGAATTCTGCGAGTTTTGCCAGCGTTTTAAAAGCTGGCTGTTTTGTCTTTTCTAAAGCCTTGGCCTGGGATAGCTTGTTGCCCTTGACGCCTCCAAACCACACATAGGCAAACTGCTCAATACTCAGGCCGTGGTATTCGCGCAGGTAGATGAATCGGGATTGGATGGTGTTCATGCGGCTTTGCCTCGTTTCACAGCGATAGTTCGGTCAAATTCCTTTATTTCGAAATAACGAAAGCCGTCGCCTGAGCTGATCAGATAAACCTGCCGCTTATCCCTAATCATTTGCCAGACAGCGCCTTTGGTGATGCCCATCGCCTTGGCTGTTCCTTCAATTGTGTGGCGACTAACTTCGTCCTGAAGCGTGATGTCGTACTCAAGTGTCTTTTTCATACTGATGGATAGTAGATAGTTTTACTATCCTGTGCAACTGTAAAATAGGTTATTTTCTAACAGGGAGGTGTGTGCGGCTAGAATTACTACTCTTTATTCATGAGTTAGTTTGAATGCCACACACTGTAAAGATGTCGCCAGAGAACATTGCAGAGTACAGAAACGTCAGAGAGCTTTTCGAGAACGAGAAACGCAGATCGGGCATGACTCACGCCACGTTAGGCAAAATGATCGGGAAGTCGCCCAAAACAGTCTCGGCCATAGTAAACGCCAGGATGCGAGTTACCATTGATATGGGAAGAAAGCTAGCTAGGGTTTTCGGGGTGCCTTTAGTCCAAATATTGCCTTGGACCGCCAACCTTACTGCTGATGGCGACTATGCCGACATCATTGACGATCTTCAGGATTTAGATGAAGAGAATCAGAAAATTGTTCGCCGGATGATTCGCAACCTGCTTGATTCGCAAGACAATATCTGATCAAGCTTCTGATTTTTTCTCTGCCCGACTCATCAAGTAGAGCAACCTCGCTGGCAATTTCTTTAATGCTAGGTTCTTGAGTGTCCTGGTCTGCGTTCACGGTTTCCCCTAGCGAATTTGCACGAAGGCGTCAATTTACTACCTCCTCACAAAAGTAGCAACCGCGTTATTTTTTTCTGAAAAGGATAGTTTTACTAGTTGACTTGGTAGGATAGTTGCACTATCCTTTGTTTCATCGTTATTAAACCCGAACGGAGCAACACCATGTCCCACGCCCAAATCGAAAACCACCAAGTCCTAGACATTTCCACGAACTACATCCCGCGCACTGTCCTGACGC
>NZ_CAKZKO010000090.1 GCF_937123705.1 uncultured Paraglaciecola sp.
TGCATTAGCCACAGCGGGATTAAACGGGGCAATAGGTTACGCAACGGATGCAAGCGGAGCATCAGCACCAACTGGCATCCCAACAATCGGCACAATCACAAAAACCGAAACCACAGCAACTATCCCATTCTCATATGCAGAGGGTGACGAGGTTGATGGTTTTGACCTTAGAGTCGGCGGCGTAACTATCACTGATGAAGGTACTGATAACCCAATTGTATTAACTGGATTAACGGCTGGTACGGCTTACACAGTAGAAGTAAGAGCTTATAACACAACAGGAGATGGCAGTTGGTCTAGTGTTGTTGGGTTTACGACTGATAGTGTTGAGCATAATGATGTTAACTTGTCATTCAATGTTTCGGCGAATATTAAGATGTCAGGTGTTAAATCGGCCGCTGATAGCGTTGAGTTGCCATTGGCTGTAAATGTGCGAGCTGATGGATTTAAAGAGTCAGCTGGCAGTAGTGCGTTTGACACTGCAACTCAGGTGGCCGTATCTGGCACTAAGCATTCTGTTGGTGAGCTTGGCATTTTACAGGGTTTAAACGCTATATTAACTGGGGTTAAATCAGCGGGCGGTAATGCGCTAGTTACCACCGCAACACATATTCAAACGGGTGGCATTAAGCATTCGCCTGGTCAAATCAATATCACAGCTTATGCAATAGTAGGTTGGCAAGGTAGTTCAGAAGTTACTCGGTTGGGGTCAATCACTATTCAAGCTGCGGTGGGCGTGGCGTTTGGTGGCATTAAGCACGCTAACGAAGCAGTTAGTTTTAACACGCTGGCAAGCGCTAATATTAAGGGTGTTAAGCATTCATCTGGCGATATAAACATTAGAGCCAAGCAGTACATTGGTATTAATGCCACAAAAAGCGCGACTGGCATTATTGCATTTAATGCAGCGGCAATGATTGACTGGGCAGGCTATTCAAGCCAAACACCAACGCGGGTAACGCTAATATCTATGCATGGTGTAGTGCAATCGCTGCACTTAAACGGCATTAAAAAATCAATAAATCTTAGAGGTTATTTATGATGTATCAAGCAGACGACATTAGCATCACTGTTGATGTAACCGACCAAAAGACGGGTGCAAAAATACCCGCATCAGATTTTGTGGCTGCGAAATATGAAATATGTAGCGTGAGTGGATCGGTATTGTTTGCAGCTGAGATGCCAGGTGATATCAAAGTAGCTGATGATGATTTTGTATTAACGCTGCCAAAAGCAATAAACAACCAAGATGGAGAACAAAAGCATGAAATGAGAGTACGAGATGCGCAGGGCAACGAATCGACTATCATCCAACAATTTATTACTAACAACAAAACGAGTACAAGACTATGAATCTAACTATTGCGGGTAAAAATTTAATGCTATCTGGGGATTGGGATCCTACATCACTAGTTGGCGCGCTGTTTACATCTGGCGACTATACGGCCGACGAGCTAACAGGTACAGGCTATGCAAGACAAGCCATCACATACGATGCACCAGCAGGAGGTGTGCTATCAGTTGACGACGATAACCTAGCAACATTTACAATACCGGTGGCAGCAGAAGGTGAAACAGTTGATTTTACGCATGCAGCAATATACGCCGGAGCAACACGAGTGGGCGAAGGAGCAATAACCCCACAAAGCTACTCAACAGGCGGCACATACACGCTAAATGAGGCAGATATTACGCTCAGTGATGTGATGTAGGTAAACACTGTTTAAAGGGCATTTAAAGAGTGCCCTTAGCACCCTGTTTTTATCAAACTACCCCGCGCCCGACCCGAACAGGTTTATCAAACTACCCCGCGGCGTTTATCAATCTGCGTCGGCGGCTACATAAATGTTGTAGCACTAGTGTGGTTAGTGAATCACAGTGGATTAATAAACTAGAATAGCTTTAGCTAGCCCTTGCAGTGGGTGAACTACACCGATGTAGTGAAAGGTTCTGGCTGCCCTTATCACGACTCGCACCTTCAAATACTAAAAAGCCCCGCTAAGAATAGCGGGGCTTTTTAGTATTTGGCGGAGAGAGAGAGATTCGAACTCTCGTTAGGTTTAACCCTAAACACACTTTCCAGGCGTGCGCCTTCAGCCACTCAGCCACCTCTCCAAATTTTTAAAACCTTCTGTGACCACTTTGTCGCGGTCAAATACACGTCCATGATGATATGCACCCAATCTCGTCTTCCGTGACTTGATGTTAAACCGCATGGAGCTGTGCTCCTAAAGAGAGCGGCTTAACCCTCTGCAAATTTGTTGCGTTTTTCGGTCAGTTGCCTGACTTTCTAAGCGCGGCGTATGTTATGGAATTCGGCTTGTTGAAGCAAGGAAAACATCATAAATACTGGCATTGCGTATAAAATATCAGCAAACTCTAGCTTATACCGTCTTTTCTAAGCGTTGCCTTTAACTTTTAGCTTGAGTTCTGCGGCAAAATCTAACATGCGATTTAGCGGTATCAGCGCCTTTCTTCTTAAAATGTCGTCTACAAAAATTTCATGACCGCTGGTTTCTGTTAGAGATTCTTTTATCGCCTTGAGGCCGTTCATGGCCATCCATGGGCAATGTGCGCAACTTTTACAGGTTGCGCCATTACCACCTGTTGGGGCTTCTAGTAGTTCTTTGTTGGGTGCGGCTTGTTGCATTTTATAAAAAATTCCACGGTCGGTGGCCACAATAAATTTATTATGGGGTAATGACTTTGCTGCATTGATCAACTGAGTGGTAGAGCCTACCGCATCGGCCATTTCTATTACGCTGGCAGGTGATTCTGGATGCACTAATACTGCCGCTTCTGGATGTAGGTGTTGCATGTCTTTTAGAGCTTTTGCTGAAAACTCGTCGTGTACAATACATTCCCCTTGCCATAACAACATATCGGCACCAGTTTGTTTGGCTATGTATGCACCTAAATGGCGATCGGGGCCCCAGATGATTTTTTCGCCCATGGCATCTAAATGTTCCACTATTTCTAGGGCAATACTGGATGTTACTACCCAATCGGCGCGCGCTTTGACCGCAGCCGAAGTATTAGCGTAAACCACCACTGTGTGGTCGGGGTGCGCGTCACAAAACGCTGAGAATTCTTTAACGGGGCAACCTAAATCGAGTGAGCATGTCGCTTCTAGAGTAGGCATTAACACGGTTTTCTCTGGGCTAAGAATTTTGGCTGTTTCGCCCATAAACTTTACGCCAGCCACAATTAGGGTGTCGGCTTCACAGTCCCGGCCAAATCTGGCCATTTCTAGTGAGTCAGAAATACAGCCGCCGGTTTCTTCTGCCAAGGCTTGAATTTCGGGGTCAGTGTAGTAGTGCGCCACAAGCACTGCATTTTTTTCTTTAAGCAAGGTTTTAATCTGCTGTACATAGTCTTGTTGCTGGGTATTAGTCAAGGCAACAGGCTTAGCAGGAAAAGGATAATCTATGGTTTCAACAGGGAATAGCTGGGACATATTGTAAAAGTATTATTGGAACAAAAAACGTCCGAGTATTATACCCGCTGTACTAGTAACTTGTCACATATTTGAGCGGTTAAACTTAATAGAGCTAGTTAAAAGCTGCGTTTACTCGGCGAATTGCCGTTTAAATACTGTTGATATTTGGCGCGCCAAAATTGACCTTCAGATGAATTATTTACATCCTCGTACAATTGCGCGAAGTTAATATGAGCAGATGGCTGATTAGGAATATGTTGCAACTGCTTTTGCCATGTTGCCAAGTAATAATCCGGAATGTAGGCGGTATCGTGATATTCCATAAAGGTAAGTTTACTCGATGCCTTAAACGCTTGTGCTGGATGGTTATCACAAGTGCGGGCGGCATGAATTTCTGGAATATTTTTCAGCCCAAGTGATTGCCAATATTTTTGGTCTGCGGCGACATTTTTATTTTTTTGAAACACCATGTTGGGGGCTTCTACACCTTGGCAAACCCTTTTTGCGAGCCCTTGACTAAGGGGGTATTCATCGATGAAACCTGAAAAATGGGCGAGTTCATGAATAAATACATCGTAGCTGTCTTGGTTGTCGAGGAACATGATGCCGTTATGAACATTGGCTTTACCTTTCTCGGCAAATACCACTAAGTGAGTGAAAGCTATAGATTTTAATTTGGCAGCTAAAGGCAACATTTGACAGCCTAAGCGACCACTTTGTTGCCAATTTTCATTACAAGACAAGTCACTTTGTACCTGCCAAGTCACGTCAAAAATGCAGATGGGTAAAGAACTTAAGCGCGAATCATTTTCAAAACGAGACCTAAATACCTCTGCTTGAGACAAAGACTCAGCACCAGACGCCACAAACAACAGCTTTTGTTTACAGTGTTTAGGCAAACTAAAGTCAAGCAATAAGGTCTCTGCATCACTGGTTATGGAGTCGTTCGCATTTTGCTCGAGCTCGAATTTGGTAATAGTTTGCAACTTTACACTTGGTTCGTTTTCTTGAGATCCAGAATCAAATAGCAGGTTGGCAACCAGCAACCAACAAGGCAACAGCATACCAATTACGGCGACTCCCCACTTAGTTGCAACTCGCATTTTTATTGGGTTTTTGACTCGTTTGTGACAGCCTTATTGGTTTCATCACGTAACAAGTTGAGTTCTAACCTCGCGTAGCGATGTTCAACATATTCAAACACATTGGTACTTAAAGCGAGTTTAAAATAGTTTGATGCCACACCTTTGTTACCTCTAGCTGAGTGGTATTTACCCAAATAGAAATAGGCTTCGCATAATCTGTCGGTGAGTTGTTGCTGACTGGTCACTCCCCTAATCAAAGCATTAAGCAGTTCAGTTTCAGTGGTGTTCTCTAAATATAAGTCCACTAACTGCGTAGCCCAATTTTGCTCGTCTAACTGTTGGCGTTGCTTGGCAAGTTCTGCTAGCGCCTTCAATTCATCTATCTCCCTAGACGCTAAGTAACTCCATAAGGCGCGATAAGGATCAGACGCATTTTTACTATAAAAAGTGCCGAGATCTTGCACTGCTAAATCAGGACGGCCGCCATAATACAAAGCAATACCACGATTTAAAAACGCAAACTCCATATCAGGATTAATATCTAAACTGGCATCAAAGGCTTCGTAAGCTTGGATAAAATTCATCTTTTGGGTGAAATGGACCCCCATAGAATTATACGCTTCGGCCAAATCAGGCTTTAAACGGATCGCTTGGTTAAAATCAAAATGCGCCAGCCCCGACAACCCTACGCTGTCGTATAATGTGCCTCGTTGATGTAACAATTGTGCTCGCTGGTCATCTTCCAAATCGGTGTTACCCAAAATGTGACTGTAACGGGAAATGGCTAATTGTGAACGCTGATTCATAGGAGCAGGCTCGGCCAATAATAAATTGCCCATTTGCCCATTATTTTGCATTGAAGTGCTGTTATTAGCACAACCCAATAATAAGGCGCTTAGTAAAATGATAATGCTGAAATGTGTGTACATATTGTTAGAAAAGTCTTACCTAAAAAAGATTATTTATATGACTCTGAATTTGAAGTTCGGTTTCAATGTAAACCTGTTAAATAGTCAAAAAACAACAAGAAATTAAGGCCGTTAGAGTCGCCTATTTGCCTTTGAAAGTAAAGTTGCCTTACTCACTACTCTACTAAAAGAGTGAATTAAACTTGAATCTTGATCCCTAATTAGCGCACACTACGCGGCCGAGTTATATTTACGGTCTAATTTTTATGGCACTTGACCTAAAGCCTGAACACAAAACACTGCTGGCATTAGCAACAAAAGCACAAAAAAATGCCCATGCCCCTTACTCAAACTTTTTTGTTGGGGCCGCTATTCTTGATGAAAAAGCCCAACACCATGCTAGCTGTAATGTAGAAAATGCTGCCTATCCCCTTGGACAATGCGCCGAAGCAGGGGCGATTGCGGCCATGGTTGCATCTGGCAGTAAACACATTAAACATATCCTTATCGCCAGCCCAAATGATGAGTTTTGCTCGCCTTGTGGCGGCTGTCGTCAAAAAATAGCTGAGTTTGCAGATGCTCAAACCGAAGTGCATTTAGCGACTAAAGAAGGCAAGATAAAAACGGTAAAGTTTACCGAATTACTGCCTTTGGCATTCGGTTTTGAAAAATAATTACCTGTTCATAAAAAATGCCGCTAACTTTAGCGGCATTTTTATTTGAATCACGTTATCACTACATGGACATGGGTTTAAAAGGCAAGTCACGGTAACGTTTGCCTGATGCGGCAAACACGGCATTGGCCAGAGCAGGAGCAAAAGGTCCAAGTCCGGGTTCACCTAACCCAGTTGGTTTATAATCATTTTCCATAAAATGTACGTTAACCTGAGGCATTTCGTTAATTCTTAGCACCGGATAATTGTGGAAATTTGAATTGACCACTGCGCCTTCTCTAAACACCACTTCGGTTCGCAACGACAATGACATGCCCATCACCACTGCGCCTTCCATTTGTGCTGTGGCACTATCGGTATTGAGCACTTGACCGCAATCGACTATGGCATCCACTTCAAGCACTTTAATGTCGTCGCCGTTTACTTCGACTCGTACCGCCATCGCCACATAGGTATTAAAACTAAAGTGAACCGCTATGCCTAAGCCTTGATTTTTTGGCAGAGATCCACGATTTTCCCAGTCACACATTTGCGCCGCTTTTGCCAATACCCCTTTTGAGCGCGCCACTTGTTCGGCTTGTTCGGCATTTTTGTTATTGTCATAAATGTTGTGTAACAAACTCACAGTATCTTTTTTGGATTGATGAGCCAATTCATCGGCAGCGCTGCCAAAGGCAAAACCATAAAAGATGGCGTACACCGCTCGATACCAACCTATGCGCGTATGGGCAACGGCTTCACCAGTTTCACTGCGGTAGTTAGCAATGCCAAAGGGATGTTTATCAACATCGCCTAAGTTGTTGGCGGGCGCTCTATCAAGGCTTGGATCAAACAACGAGGCAATGGCGGGAAATGCCGCGCGGTGCAACCAACCCGAGACATTGCCCTCTTTATCAAGTGATGCTTCGATATGTTGCGCATTAATCGAATGATAATAGCCGGTACGCATATCTTCTTCACGTGACCAAATAAGTTGCACTGGCCCGTTAACCGCTTGGGATAACACTGCCGCTTCGTGCACGTAATCACATTTGAACTTACGCCCAAAAGCCCCACCTGCCATAGTCACATTGACCATAATGTCTTTTGGTTCACGTTTTAAATATAACGCTAACACTTTTTGGATATCAGCAGGGCTTTGTGTGGCCGCCCAGACTTCGCAACTGTCTTTTTGAACCCACACAACTGAGGCATTCGGCTCCATAGGTGAGTGAGACAAATGCCCGCCTGTGTAAGTCGCTTTTACAACATGCTCGGCATCGGCAAAAGCCTTGTTTATGTCGCCGCGCTCGGCAGCTAGCTCCGCAGGTTTTTCGACGTTTTTAACCAGCTGGACTTTATAGGCCTTGGTGTCGTAATTTTTATGCTCACCTAAGTCCCATTCAATTTTGAGCTTTTTAAGGGCTTGTTGCGCTGTCCAAGTGTTGTCGGCTACTACAGCAACGCCTCCTAAAGATCCAAAGGGGTGATTGAGCCTAGGTATTTCAACTACCTTAAGTACACCTTTTATTTGCATAGCCGCGGATTTATCGACACTTTTAAGCTTGCCGCCCATCACAGGGCAATGGGTGATCGCAGCATATTTTAGGCCTGGCATTTTAGTATCAACGCCGTAAGTTAATTGCCCAACTACTATGTCACCTTGGTTGTGCCTTGCTATGTCTTTGCCGATATATTTGTAATCTTTTTTCTCTTTGAGGGTTACGCTGTCGGGTACCGCTTCATTAGCAGCTAAGCTTGCCAGCTCGCCATAACCGAGTTTTTGCTGGTTGTTTTTATTGATAACAAAGTGGTTGTCGGCCAAACAATCTTCAGGCGCAACCTTCCATACTTTAGCGGCAGAGGCCACTAACATCATTTTTGCCGCTGCACCTGCTTCACGCATGGGAATATACATGGTACGAATACTCGCCGAGCCGCCCGTGGCTTGAGGTCCGTATTTTTCTTCGTTACCTTCGCCTTGTTTAATGCTGACCCTTGACCAATCGGCTTCAAGTTCGTCGGCGACTGCGGCGGGTAATGCAGTACTAATGCCTTGCCCCATTTCACAGCGACCACAATAAAGTAAGGTATCGCCGTTATCGTCGATGTGAATAAACGCACTCGGATTAAAAGTGCTGTCTTCACCCATTTTAAAACCGGCTATGGTGGTTTGCGGTAAGCTTATACCTAAGACTAACCCGCCTGTGGCTAAGCCTGATTGTTTAAGAAACTTACGGCGACTTTGATTGGAAAGGGTATTTTGCGTTGAATCAGTCATCTTAAGCCTCCTTATACATTTCTTCGGCCGCATCAGAAACCGCTTGTTTGATACGCTGATAGGTACCGCAGCGGCAAATATTGCCTTGCATGGCGCTATCTATTTCTTCACTGCTTGGGCTGTTATTGGTGGCTAAAAAGCTAGCAGCATTCATGATTTGCCCAGCTTGACAGTAACCACATTGTGGCACTTTATTGGCAAGCCATGCTTTTTGTAGAGGATGGTCGCCATTTTCAGATAATCCTTCGATGGTAGTAATAGTTTTACCCGCAACCGCCGAAACTGGCATCACGCAAGACCGAGTCGCTTGCCCATCGATATGCACAGTACACGCACCGCACAAGCCCATGCCACAACCAAATTTGGTACCGGTTAGTTCTAGCTTGTCCCGCAAAAACCATAACAAGGGCATGTCGCCGTCGACATCGATTGGGTAACTTTTATCGTTAATCTTAATAGTTTGACTCATCACACTCTCCAGTTAACTTTTCGCGGGGCTGGATCAATATTTGGTTCCAGCCAAATTTTTATTTTATCTCTACTATACACATTTAAACTTAACCCGTATTAATCACTATGTAAGGCATCTATTGGATTAAGTTGTGAGGCTTTTACTGCAGGATAGGCGCCAAATCCTATACCCACAGCCATACAAATAGTCAAAGACAATACTATAGCGGTAATCGACCAACTCACCGCCCAGCCGGAATAAAAACCTATCACTTCGGACAATATCAAACCAAATGCGACGCCTAGAAGCCCACCTAAAAGTGAAATAGTGAAACTTTCAGCTATAAACTGCATTTTGATATTCTGTTGAGTCGCACCTACTGCGCGTAATAAGCCAATTTCTTTAGTGCGTTCCAGCACATTGGCTAACATAATGTTCATTATGCCTATGCCACCAACCAACAAAGAAATACCCGCCACACAGGCCATTACAATATTAAAAATTTGTTGCGTTTGTTTTTGCTGGGCGAGTAACGCGGCGGGGATCACTAACTGATAGTCATCAGCCTCACCATGGCGCATTTTGAATAAATACGACACCGCTTTAGCGGCCACCATTGGATCGGTTTCTTCAGATATTTTCAATTTGATTAAATCTAACTCACTGGCCAAAACGGGGCTACTGAGTTTCTTAATGCTAGTGCTAAGTGGTACAAAAATTAGCGCACTATCTCCGCCAATTTTCACCCCTTGAAATTCATCTTTATCAAAAAATGGATTATTTAACACCCCTACTACTTCTAACCAGAGGTGATTAACTTTTAAGAACTGCCCAACCGCTGATTTTTCTT
This sequence comes from uncultured Paraglaciecola sp., assembly GCF_937123705.1. GTDB lineage: Bacteria > Pseudomonadota > Gammaproteobacteria > Enterobacterales > Alteromonadaceae > Paraglaciecola. The sequence goes on from NZ_CAKZKO010000090.1 coordinate 9,668, forward strand.
GGAACAGCTGTTTGGCTGCATTCGCACCTATGACCGCCACTTGTGCTACTTGCTTGTTATCTTGTTCGGATAATAGACGTCCGGTTTGTACTTGCATATTAGACAGCCTGAAATGACTATCGCTTACCCCAACCACTTTTAAATCGGCACTGCCTAAATCACTGTAAACCGATTGAGTTTTAACATATCTTTGGGCGCTATAATCTTCTACAAACGGCAAGGTTTGGGTGGCAGCCTCTACGTCTGCCATAGTGAGCCCTAAAGACTCTTGACGAATTTCATTAAGTTCATCATCGGCAAATTGTTTGGCTTCAACAATCAAGTTTCTAAGGCCCATAGAATCTATCATCTTGAGCGCTTGACGCTCGGCACCTTCACCGATATTTAGCATAGCTATCACTGCACCTACACCGAAAATCATGCCTAATAAAGTTAACAATGTACGCAGTTTATGAGAGGCCATTTCTGCTAGTGCATCTAATACCAAAGGCATAAAATTATTATTCATAATCTCCCCCTTCGGTTTCTTCGGGAATACTTAATGCGATGATATCTCCGGTCTTAAGTCCTGCCACCACCTCTACAAAATAAAGGTTTTTCCCAGCGATTTTGACTGCACGTTTTTCAAATTTCCGTCCGTCTTGTAGATACACAAAATTTTCACTATTTTCGTTAAAAATGGCCTGTAAAGGGATAGCGAGTTTTGCTTGTGAGTCAGCCACACTGATATTGGCTGACACTTTAGCACCAGGCTGTAAAGATTCGGCTGTACTTGCTAACGACACCACTAATTCAAAATATTTAGTTGGGTTGCCGCGCTTAATGGTGCGAGAAAATCCCGACACCGAAAGTACTTCACCATTATGTTTTTCATCAGGATAAGCATCTAAAGCCAAAGAAACTTTTTGCCCTACTTTCAAATCAATGGCATTTTTATCCAATACATACAACTTGGCCTGCATTTTTTCTAAGTTAGGAATTTTTGCAATAGTACTGCCGGGAAATATAGTTTGCCCTACTGTGGCTTTTTCGCCCCGCCAGTTTTTTTCGTACACTAACATGCCATCGTATGGAGCCAATACCTCCAGTTTTGCCAATGCTGATTGATGCTGCTGAAATTTGGCTTGATGCCCGTCTTTGCGAATATCTAGCACTTCTAAAGCACTTTGATTACGATCACCAATACTGCTTTCTTTCCATTCTATGAATTCCTCTTTCGCTCCAAGATAATCGCGGTTAGATAAGGTGTCGATGATTTCGATTTTGGAATATAGCCGCAAATCGTCTATGGCAAAGGTATCCACAAACTTAAACTCTTTGCCTACTAATACCTTGTCAGAGTTCAACTCGTTTTGTTGTTGATTCTCACTAGCATATTGTTTGCGCATATCCATATCTAACTGCATCATTTCCAGTTCTTCTTCGCGGCTGTCTAACAAAAGTTGTTCAGAATCAAAACGCGCCACCACTTGACCTTTTGTGACCCAACTATTTTCTTCGGCCAACCAATCAATGGTCATTGGGCGACGACCCGGAGAGTTAATACGCTCGGCTTGCGCGGCTTCCACTTCGCCTGTAGCCGGAATAAGCACAGCAAAACCTTTTTGTTCAACTTCATATAGCGGCACACTTGACTGAGGTGACTCGCCACAAGCTGATAGCGCCATTATAAAGATACTTAGCAAAATCCCTTTATTCATGAATCAACCACCTCAATTTTGGCTTTCATTCCGGGGCGCATAACCTCTGGTCTTTGCTCGCCAAGTTCTATTTGAGCATCAAAGATCACTTTAGGGTTATTGGCCGATTTAGGGTAAAACGCCTGCCCTAACTTACTGATTTTCCCCATGTAGGACATTTCTGGATAGGCTTCAAAGATCACCCTCACCCCTTGTCCTTTTTTGAGCTTAGACTTGTCTGGCTCGGCAAATTCAGCTTTTAGTGCTACGGCATCAAGAGATGGCAATTGCATCAAACTGCGCCCCATATAAACTGTTTCACCCACTGCCACTTTTTCTCCTTGACGATTTTCTTTGTACATAACTAGGCCATCTTTGGGCGCTTTTACACTTAACTTAACTATTTCCTCTTTTATTCGGTTAACCCTACTTTGCATGATTTTAATTTTTCCCTGTGAGACTTTCACATTTAGCAACACCGCTTTTTTATGATGGGCTAATTTTTGCTTTGCTTGGGCTAAATTTTCGGTTTGATAACGATAATCAGCCTGTTGTTTTAGCCGCTCAATATTAGAACGAGAGGCATCAACAATTTCGGCCTTACGCTTGGCTTTCTCATATTCCATCTCAGCTTCAGCAAGTTTTAATATAAGATTTTGGGTCGTGGCTTCGTCTTTTAGTTTGTTGCTTTCGGCTTTTTTAATCTCGGCTTTAAGCCTACTTTCCCTTCCCATTAGGTCATTTTTTTTCTTTTGACCATCAAAGACTAAAATGACCTCCCCTTTTTTAACTTGCTTGTTTTCTGGCGCCATTTTCTGAATCTTGTATTGCCACATGCGGGATATATTAGGCGGACCAATTGTGGCGTTTGATAGTGAAATCAATTCAGCCGAGGCGGTCACTTTAGGGGCTGCTACCAAAGGCGCGGTAGTGACTGGGTCCTCTTGGCATCCAATTAAACTAGCGCAGCTCAATATCAAGATAGTATTAAATATAATAAGGAACTGTCTCATATAGATAATTCCTTTGTAGCTGTGATTTGCGATGCAGTATTTTTCGGAATTAGATGTACTCTTACACTCATACCAGGAAATATAGCTTGTTTTAAAGGCTCAACGAAGCCTATTTCAACACGATAATAGGCACTGTCGCTCCACTGGCTTTTTTGCTCAGCTTGACTCGATACACTGATGATTTTTCCGGTGTAGCTTTGATCTGGATAGGCATCTAATGTCAGAGAAAATTGACTTTGTTGTAAGTCAATTCTTGCTGCGTCTATTTCGTGTATCCATGCTGAGACTTGATAAGTGGAGGCGGCTTGCACTGTGAGCACGTCCCAACTGGATTGAATATTCATTCCCGTCGCTACTTTTTGCCCCATCCATCTATGCATGGCATGTGTGACTGGACCTGTCATGTTAGCTTTCACACTGAGCTTGTCTAATTGACTGCGCTGATAGGTAATGTTTTCTTCGAGTTTGAGGATATCGATTTTTTTCTTACTGATCTCAACTTGTTGTTCTTCTAACTTTAGCGTGTGATTTTCTTCGGCTTTGATTTTAGCGCTGATGGCTTTCTCATATTCAATCACACTCTTGCCTTTTTCATAGGCGCTTATCTCGCCGTCTGGCACCGAGGCTTCGATACGCGTTTTTTCTACTAAAATATTGGCTAACTTTAAGGCACCTGCTGCTTCTAATACAGCCTGCCCTTTGTCCATTTCTAATTTCAGTAACTCTAGTTTATCAGTCTCAAGTTTCTCTTCGTTCACTTCTAACTGCGATTCAATACCACCAGAATCGAATACCACCACTAAATCACCTTTATTAACGATATTGCCTTCATCCGCCATCCACTGAATTTGTACTTGCCAGCGACTAGACTTAGGGGCAGTGACTAACTGATATTCTGATGAGGTAATAATGCCCGTTAGCAAGGTCACATGGTCCTCGGCTTTAGCATGACTTGCCATCGCCACAATCATAAAAATTAACATGTTTTTTAGTAACATAACTTTAGTCTCCTTGTTGCTCTAAGGATGTTGGGCGGTTGCCGCTGTATCTTTCAATACTTGACCATCACGCATAGTGATCACTCTTTGGGCATAAGTGGCAATATCGTCTTCGTGGGTGACCATCACTATGGTTTGGCCTTGTTGATGTAAGTCGGTCAACAACGCCATAATTTCAACAGAGGTTTTACTGTCTAAATTACCTGTTGGCTCATCAGCTAATACCACAGTTGGTTTGTTAATTAGGGCCCGAGCAATTGCCACGCGCTGTCTTTGGCCACCTGACATTTCGAAAGGTTTATGGTTTTTACGATGGCTTAAACCCACTTTGTCTAGTAACTCATTGGCGCGCCGATCGGCTTCTTCTTCAGAAACATCACTAAAACGCAGCGGCAATTTAACGTTACCAATGGCGTCTAATTTAGGTAACAAGTGGAAGGTTTGAAATATAAAGCCAATGTGTTGATTACGAATGGCTGATAGGGTGTCATCATCCAAAGTTGCCACATCTTTATTGTCTAAAAAGTATTGGCCACTGTTAGGCGTATCTAAACAACCCAGGATATTCATCAAGGTTGATTTACCTGAGCCGGAGCTTCCCATAAAGGCCACAAATTCATTTCTTTGCACGGTTAACGTGATGTCTGTTAGGGCATGGACTACTTCGGATCCATTGGCAAAAGATTTAGCAATATTACGAAGTTCGAGCATGAATATCTTCTTAGTAAAACGAAAGTGCTACCTTATACAGATGCTCAACAACTAGCAATAAAGCTAAACCTCAATATTGAGTTGCGACCTAGCTTAACTGTTTCAAATTATTTCTTAGAGGAGGCGTGCTACTTACGTGCGGCTTGTCTTGCCTCAAAAGCAACCATTTGTTCTTCAGTAGCGGGAAGCTGATGTTCCGCCTTCCAGTTACTGAAAGGCATACCATAAATAGCTTCGCGGGCTTGATCGTAATCTATCTCGACACCTTGCTCTTTGGCGCCAGCCATATACCACTTGGATAAACAATTTCTACAAAAATCTGCCAAGATCATCAGATCGATATTTTGTACATCTTTATTGGCATCTAGATGTTTAAGAAGTTGTCTAAAGGCCGCGGCTTCGGCAGCGGTTTTTTGTTGTTGATTCATGATATACCTAATATTTATTGTCGTGGATCGGTGGCAGTGACTTCAATGCGCTGGGCATTTTCATCATGAAATGCCAGTAAGTCGGTTAAGCCCTGCATGTTATGTAAGTTTCTAAATTCTATCCAATCGATTAAACAGTACAGGCACACTGCGGGATAGTTCCAGTTGGCAAAGTCCTGGTTGGCTACCATCTCGTTTAATTGCACTAATACTGCATTAACCCGCTCTTTTTGTAGCTTAAAGAACAATTTATCTTCATCTGGAGGGATATCAGAATTCGATAGAATAAACATTTGTACTAACGAATCGTTGGCTGAGTCAATAAGAGTGAGTTGGTTTTCTTGCTCCCAGCTAAGGAGCGGATCTTCAAACTTATTTGTTAAGTAGCGGTAGATAACTCTAGAGTCAAAAATTCGCTGCGCAGTGTCTTGCATCCCATCTTCTAACATGGGTATTTTCATTGTTGGATTTTTAGCTGCCAGAAGTTGTCTATCTTGCTCAGAAAATACCTGTAGATTTACAAATTCATGTTGAGTGTTGGCTAGCCAAATTCGCAAGCGGCGGACATAGGGAGAAGTTGTAGAGCCATATAGTTTCAACATAGTGATCCTTAGATAACTAAATTAGACGTAAAAGATACTAGATTACACAGTCCTATGCAGCAAAATTAGTTCTACACAATATAGACTAAGTGGCCTAATCATTATTGTTGGCTGACCCGTTTAGCAACACTTAGCCTTGGGCTTGTTGTCGCTCAGTATTACTGAGCGTTACCCAAGCTTTGCTGTTTTAAATTTAATGCTGATTTAGCTGCCTTGCGTTCTTCTCTTTTAACTTTCAAGGCTAGCATACAGGGTGTAAGTATTAGGGTGAGTATAGTTGCAAACGCCAAACCGCCGGCAACGGCTGTCGCAAGTTGTGACCACCAGCCTGTGGATGGACCGCCTATGTCTACATTACGCCCTATAAAATCGATATTAATTTCTGCCACCATAGGCAACAAACCTAAAATAGTGGTCACTGTAGTCATCAATACTGGGCGCAAACGCTGGGCGCCTGTGCGTAAAATGGCTTCCATGGCGGGTACCCCTTCTTTACGCAAAATATTGTAGGTGTCGATTAGCACGATATTGTTATTGACCACTATGCCAGCCAGCGCTATCACACCTATGCCAGACATGACGATGCCGAAAGGCTTTTGGAAAATAAGCAAACCAAGGAATACACCAACGGTTGAAAATAACACCGCACTTAAAATTAAGAACGCTTGGTAAAAACTATTAAACTGGGTCACCAAAATGATGGCCATTACAAAGAGTGCAATTAGAAACGCATTAGATAGAAACTCTGTGGTTTCATCCTGCTCTTCATTTTGTCCTTTGACAGTGATATTCACCCGAGGATCTAAGTTTAAGCTGGGTAACAATGCCTGCAACTTCGGCAATTCAATACTCAACAACTCATCGGGCATCATATTGGCTTCAACAGAGATCACCCTTTGGCTGTCTATATGCCTAATAAGATTAGTTTTGGGATGGGCAGTACGCTCAACAAAATTTGAGATGGGCACCATACCACTAGCCGTTTTCATTCTAAGCTCATCAAGCTTGCCAATAAACCTCGACTCAACGGGATAACGTACCCGAATATCTAACTCGTCATCCACGTCATCTGGGCGATATTCGCCAATTTTTAAACCATTAGTAATAAATTGCACTGTGCTGCCGACTAAGGTGGCATCTGCGCCAAACCTAGCAGCGTCAGCGCGATTGACGTTAAGTTGCCATTCGATTCCGGGTTTAGAAGCGGTATCACTGATAGACGTAAATTTATTGTTTGTGTCTAGCACGGCACGTATCTTTAACGCTGCTTCGTCTAATAACTCAGGAAAACGAGATGACAGCTGAATTTGTAAATCTTTGCCCGATTGCGGGCCGTCTTCGTCAAGGGACACTTCAATGTCTAAACCAGGCATATCTTTGAGCCTATTTTGCACATCTTTAAGCACATCGTCAGAATGTGGACGTAAATGCCAGTCCACTAGATTCATGCGTAAGTAACCTATTTGGTCGCGTCCACCGGTACGTACATATAAGGTTTCAATCGCATCCATTTCGATTAAACGGTTTTCTACAGTACTTACCACTTGGTCTTTTTCATAAATCGACATATCACCGGCACTGCGCACTGTGATATTAATGCCGCGAACGTCAACATTTGGAAAAAATACTGTCCCTAAACCCGATACCCCGTAAGCGGTAAAAGACAGAACGGCAAAAACAATGGCACCCAATAACATTTTCCACGGGTTCTGAATGGCTGTGGCGAGCACACGAATATATTTACCGGTAAAACCTTGTACCTTTCTGATATCGCCATTTTCAGCCTCGAGCATTTGCTGTTTATCGAATGCGGATACATGCCTTGGTTTACCAAACACACCACCTAAAACCGGCACAAATATAAGCGCCATCATCAGTGAAGCCGACAACACCGCAATCAAGGTAAAGGGTAAATACTTCATAAATTCACCCATCATGCCAGGCCAAAACATCAGCGGAGCAAACGCGGCTAATGTGGTGGCGGTAGACGCAATGATCGGCCACGCCATACGTTGTGCAGCTTTGCTATAAGCAATTTTTTTACTCATACCTTCACTCATACAGCGATCGGCGTATTCGGTGACAACTATGGCACCATCCACCAGCATGCCCACAGCCATAATCAATGAAAATAACACCACGGTATTTAAGGTATAACCAAACATAGAAATAATCAGTATGCCGGTCAAAAAAGAACCGGGGATAGACACGCCCACTAAAATTGCAGTACGTAATCCCAAAATGGCCACTATCACTATCGCCACCAAAATAACCGCGCTGGTGACATTATTTTGTAAATCGCTGAGCATCATATTTACGTCAACGGACTGATCACCCGAATAACTGACATTGATGCTTGCTGGCCAAATGCTTGTTTGTTGCGCTGCGCTAACCAAGGCTTTCACATTGGCGACGGTTTCAAGTAAGTTTTCCCCTGGACGTTTTTTGACCTCAAGTGAAACAGTGGGCTCACCGTTTAGACGGGCAAAACTGGTGGGGTCTTTGTACGAGCGCCTAACTTGTGCCACGTCCTGAAAGGTAATAACACTGTCGCCTTGCACCTTAACGGGTTGCTCCATGACATCAGTAACAGACTCAAAAACAGAGGGGACTTTAATGGCGAAATTACCTTTACCATTATCCAAAGTACCGGCCGGAACCAGTCTGTTGTTGCGGGACAACAAGTTTAAAATATCATTTTGATCGAGTCCATAAGACTCCATCAACAGCGGATCCACCACAATTTCTACTATGTCTTCACGATCGCCACCAATATCCACTTCAAGCACTTCACTTAAACCTTCAAGTTGCTTTTTTAGCTCTCGACCCACTGTAACTAACGCCCGTTCTGAAACAGGGCCTGACAACGCCACTGTTATGGCCGCCATTTGTCCGGCCATAGTGACTTCGTGAATAGTTGGCTCTTCGGTTTCTGATGGTAATTTTGCTCGGGCCACTGTGACTTTATCACGCACATCAGCCAAAGCGGCGTCAGAATCAAGACCCGCAAAAAACTCCAAGGTGATATTGGCAAAGCCCTCGCCCGCTGTGGCTTTCATTTCTTTAACGCCATCAATAGAACGCAACTCACGTTCCATGGGTTTGACTAACATACGTTCAGAATCTTCGGGAGAAATACCGTCGTGCACAATAGACACATAGATAACCGGAATAGGCACATCAGGGTTAGCTTCTTTTGGGATAGTGGTATAAGTCACCACACCCGATATCAGCAGTAATACAAATACCATAAGCACAGTACGGCTATGGTTTAAGGCCCCATAAATCAAATTTTTCATTGTTGAGCCTTTACAGAAAGACTCGTTGCAGGATTGGCGGTTTTATCAACGCGCACTACTTCAACCTTGTCTCCGTCCCGCACAAACCCATGACCTAGCGTTATAATGTCGGCCTGCTGCCCCATGCCAGACAACCACACGCCTTGGCTATCACTTTTCACGATATCGATTGGCACAAATTTTACATGTTCATTTTCGACGATTTTTACACCCAAGTTTCCTTGTTCATCTAATGCCATCACCGCTGGAGTAATTCGAATGGCCCAAGTAGGATCTAGGTGTAAAGCCAACTCAGTGCTCATGCCAGCCATTTTGCTGAAATCAGAATTGGGTACTGCCACTTCAATTTTAAAGGTATTGGTGCCAGGCTCTGAAATACTCGAAATATAACGAATATTGCCCTGTAACATTTCACCAGACACAGTACGCCCAGTGGCTTGCTGCATTGCTTTTAGGCCATGTACATTCACTTCTGTCACATTGGCAGTGATAACCAAGGGATCTAAATCGACTAAGCTGGCAATATTGTCGCCATTCTTAAGAAAGTCACCTACTTCAACAAAACGTTCGTTTATGATGCCATCAAAGGGTGCAATAATATGCGACTTATATACCGCCAGCTCATAAGACACCACATCCGCTTTAGCCATCGCCAAATTAGCCGTGGCTTGTGCCAAGGCTGTTTGCGATTGATAACCTTTTGCTTTTAAGGATGCAGCCCCTTTAAGCTCAACTTCACGTTGTTTTAACGTTGCCTTGGCAGACTGTAAACGGCTCATAACATCAGCATTTTCAATGCTTATAATTTTTTGACCTTTGCTGACTCGGTCACCTTCTTGAACGTGCACCTTTTCGACTAAGCCGCTCACTTCCGAACGTAACGCGGCGATACGGTCTGGTTCGGTGCGTCCATACAAGCTGATTTCACGGGTCACTTCATCCGCAAGCACGTGCTCTACTGTCACTTTCACCAAAGGTGTTTCGACATTTTTAGGTTTGACTGATGCAGTTGAGCTTTGAGTTTTGAGCAAGCCTGAGGCAATCCATAAACACAGCACAATAAAAATGATCACGGCAATCCATGCTGGTTGTTGCCTAAGTTTGTTGATGGTAAACGCCATGATTTTTTCGCCATAATAAAAATTGCGCGTAATTTACCCTATTTTCCGCAATATTTCATGAGGGAACTGATTAATATGACACTAAAATTGTTACTAAATACATACAATGTTAAATCTACGTTAAATCGAAGAAAAACATTTGTATAACAAGGACGTTTTACTGTTCTAGCTGGTACACAGCCTCAACAATTGAGTCCATTTTATCGGCCAAAACGGTTTGCGCATCATACAAACCTTGGTTGTAATAAAGGCTACCCATTTCTTTAGAAATAAAATCCAAAAGAAAGTCAGCGTCAAATTGACCTAACTCAACATCGAGCTCTTTCAGCATATATTTTTGTAGTTTTTGAATGATTTGTTCTTTTTGCTGGGCTGGAAATTCAATTTTTGACAAGGTCAGTATCCCACTCTAATTAAAAAACCGAGTATGACTGACTCTGTGCTTGTTTAAAATCCTCATGTCTAATTTTCAAATGAAAATCAGGGAGCATGTCATTGCACACTCCCTGACTGTGTGTTTAACCCAACATATCTTGCACCGACGCGCCGCTCGAATAATGTTGTTCAGTGACTTTTGAACTGGTTTGCATATAGAGTTTATCAATCTCTGATGCAGGCATAAACTTGTCGCTAAAACCGGGGATCACTGGGTCAATATGTAAACGTGCACTATTAATGAAATGAGCAATCAGTTCCTTGACGTTATCTGTTCCCATAGCAATACGCATAGTGGTGAGGTAGATACCACTTTTACCTTGAGCCATTTCGTCTAGCTCGCTATGGGAAGTTAAAGCCGGACACAAAATAATAGTGTTATTTTGGCCAATGCTGACTTGATGACTAAATGCAGGCTCTAGGGCATCAAAAAACCGCACAAAGGTATCTCGTTCAATTGCACTGCCTTGCATATCTACGGTAAACAAAGCACAAGGCCAACCATGGCGCATTTGACTTTCTCGTAATGGGCCATTGCTATGGCCTTCTACGGCGTGGCAATTCACATTGAAATCTTCATGAGACGCTAAAAACTGGCTAAATACTTGGGTATTGAGCACTTTATTCATCACCCGCATCTCAAGGGTTTTCATGCCATTGAGCACATCAAAGGCTTTTTCTGAGTCTAAAAACGCGCCTTTGATGTAATACACGTCCCAAAACATGGTTTTTGACCAATCGTAACCATTCACACAATCGCCTTTGCCTTGGAACATGCGATAGGCTTCGCCAATTACCACGCCTGCTGTGGTGGCACCGCTACCACAGATATCTTTGGTGTAACTATGCACCACATAATCGGGACGCTCTGCTTTATCAAGGCGCTGTAAAGGTTGATGCAAAATAGGCGTAGCAAGGGTGGCATCTAACATCACAGTATGGCCTGAAGCATGGGCAAGTTTACTGATACCCGCTACATCCAGCACATAGCCATGAGGGTTACAGGGTGACTCCATATACACATGCAAATCATTGCCCTGAGCTAGGCGAGCCGAGTGTTTAACCTTTGTATGCTGCATAAATTTGGCAAATTCATCGGCCGTATAACCATCGAACCATTCTAGTTGCACATTCATACGATTTTCACGAGCAAAATAATCATGTAGCAGCTGATACACACCGCCATATACATTACGCGATACAATCAATACATCGCCATGGCTTAAGACATTAGATAACAAGGCATCAATCGCTGCCATGCCTGAGTTAAAGTTCCATGCCAAATAATCGGCAGAATACGGCCCTGCTTCTAAATCCACTATGGCATTAGCCAGTGAAATATTAGTGGGATTGAGTAAACGTGAATATATTTGGTGTGTGGACTCTTTGCCTTGAAACGCATCGTCTACCCACTCAGTACAGGCATACACATAAGTGGCTGTACGTACTACTACTGGTGTGGCCGAAAACAACGCCGTTACGTTATCAAACAACGGGTAGTGACTTTTACTGACCTGAGAGCCAGATTGTTGACTTAAACTTTGATAGGTGGCGCGAAACGGGTTTTGTAAGGTGTCGAGGATTTTAGCGATCTGAAACGACAAAAACTTTTTAGCATTAAAATAAGCGACTTTATTTTCTTTGCTTAAGCCTTCAAGGGTATCGCTGGTGATCTGCCAAAGTTGCTGCATATTGGCTTGGGTATAATACAAGTGCCGTGCAGTATTAAACAATGCTTGACCATAATCGCTGTTTTTGTCGATCCCAAAGTGGGCCAATTGCTCATCTGTTAATTCATCCACTGTTGTGGCTTGCGTGGTGTTTCTTTTTGGAGATAAAATCTTAGCCTGCTCAGCGACATTTGGAGCCGTTGTATTATTGGAACTCATAGTGGTTTCTCTACAGTTAAATTCATAACAAAACATTATTGGCCGAATTTAATTCTATATTTACACTTTTACAACAAATTTTATTCACTTTTTAAGATTTTTTACATCAACTGACTAGGTAGCCAATTTACTTATGCACAAAGTAGCCATCTTGAGCCGCGATTCGGCCATCTACAGCGCACTAATACAAGCCGCCCACTTGCCTTATCTACAGTTGGTGTTGGTTGACAATAAAATTGATCGCGAGTTTGACTATGCTCAGGTAGATATTTTATTTGGCGATCCCGACCTAACTGCACAAATTGTACCCCAGTGTTCTCAGTTGCAATGGCTGCAGTCGACTTGGGCTGGCAACGCTGCGCTTTTTTCACTTAAAAAAAATAACTATCAGTTGTGCGGAGTAAAAGATGTATTCCAACAAGCCATGCAAGAGTACGTATTTGCTTATTTGCTGTATTTTTCCCGTAATATTGCAGGATTTCATCAGGCCCAAAAAAACAAAAAATGGGCCGCCCCAACCTATCAATCACTAGCGGGTAAAACCATAGGTATAATGGGTGTGGGTAATATTGGGCAGGCTGTTGCTAAGATGGCCAAGCAGTTTTCCATGAATACGCGGGGTTACACTAACGCCAGCAGTAGCAGTGAATATATCGACCATTATTACAACCACAGCACCCAGCAAGCCTTTGCCGCTGAGTTAGACTTTTTGGTATGCCTGTTACCTCATAGCCCAGCAACCACAGGGCTAATCGATCAAAGATTTTTATCCTATTTACCTGCTCATTGCGTAGTTATTAATGCTGGGCGAGGCACCACTATTGTAGACAGCGCTTTAATCAATGCGCTCAATAACAAAAAGCTGCAAGCCGCTGTATTAGATGTGTTCGCCCAAGAGCCACTGCCACCGCAACATCCATATTGGCAGACTGACAATCTGTATGTGACTCAGCACACCGCCGCCGCATCATTACCAGAAGATATTTTTCCTTTATTCAAAGAAAATTACCTAAGGCATCTTCAAGGCGAGGCACTGCAGCACGTTTTAGATTTTGATAAGGGGTATTAATCACTCAACACTTAATGCCATTCACCTATGAGCAATACAAAAAATAAAGAATGTAATGCAAAAATTTCATTTTTGGTTGAGAATTAGCATCATATAACGCCATAGGTACACCCTATATGGCACTAAATCTGGCTTTTGCCTTTACCCACTAACCTTCACCACATTTGGAATATTCATGGCAGACAATATTGCACAATTTACCCCAGAACAACGCCTCGCATTTTTAGTGAAAGAATGCGTAGCTAATCAACAAGTGTGGATATTAACCGACCAAGACGGTTGCGTTATGCTTAACACCGAAGACGAAGACTGTACGCCAGTATGGCCAAGTGAAACCTACGCGCAAGATTGGGCAACGGGTGAATGGGCAGATTGCCAACCCAAAGCCATAGATTTAAATACCTGGCACAGCCGCTGGACTCAAGGCTTAGAAGATGACGACGTAGCTATTGCGGTTTTTCCTAGCGAAGATGAAGAGGGTTTAGTTATTTCTGCTCAGGAGTTTGATTTTGAGTTGAGGACTAAAGTGAAACAATAAAAGTGAATTGTTTCACTTTTGATATGTATTAAACTCCAATTCTATATAAGCAATGCTGACAAATAGGTTTTTACCAGTAATTTTCATACTAAGCACCCTCTCAGCGATAATTCAAAGGGATTACAGACGTTGTATATACAGTGTTCGAGATAAATCAATTGACAGCGCCCCATACTCCCAGAGGCGCTATAACTGCTACTTTTCTATAGATTGTTAATAAAATAATTCGCTCTCATCGTACTCAAGTGCAATGAAGTGCCTTTACCTTCGACTATCCCATGACGTCGATTTGGATAAGACATCAAGTCAAATTGTTTATTGTGTTTGACTAGTTCATTGATTAACCGCTCACTGCCTTGATAGTGCACATTGTCGTCACCTGTGCCATGAACAAGCAACAATTTCCCTTCTAGCTTGGCCGCGTGTGTAATAGCTGACACTTTTGCATAGTTTTCGATATTATCTGCCAATAAGCCTGAGTAACGTTCTTGATAGATTGAATCATACAAGGTTTTATCCGGTACCGGAGCCTGAGACACACCCACTTTAAATAACTCTGGATGACGAAACATCAAGTTAAGTGTTAAAGAGCCACCACCTGAATGGCCCCACACACCGACTCGGTCACAATCGATAAACGTCCAACGCTCACACATAGCGTTGATGGCATCTGCCTGATCTTGTGTTTCTAAACTACCATCACCAGCGTAAATAGAACGTCGCCATTCGTGACCTCTAGGTGCTGCGGTACCTCTATTATCTATGGAAGAAATAACATATCCACGCTGTGCCATCATTATGCCCCACATACCGCGGTTACCTTGCCAAGCGTCGCGTACCGTTTGCCCTGCTGGCTCGCCGTAAACATAATGAATTAACGGATATTCTTTACTCTTGTCTAAGCCGGCTGGGCGCAACATATAACCGTCTAAACGCAATCCGTCTTGAGCTTTTACGCTATAAAATTCAACATTTCCTACCTTTAACTCAGCCAGCTTTTCTGCAAGTGCTGCATTATCTTCGAGGACGTGATGTGCTTTATGATCTGGCAGTGAAATTAGGCTAAAGACCGGTGGTGACAAAAAGGAAGAATGGGTGTGTATTGCCCAAGTAGAATCAGCAGACATTTTATACGAATTACTGCCGCTAAATTGACTTGGCGTCACCTGTTCCATTTTTCCGCTGCCATCTAAACGAGTGCGCTGCAAATATCTTTGCGATACGTTGTCTGGTGAGGCGATAAAGTATAACCAGCCATTTTTTTCATCCACCGAAACGAGCTTTGTCACATCAAACTCACCTGGGGTGAGATCTTGATATCTTTTACCGTCGCGGGATACACGATAAACATGTTTCCAACCATCTCGTTCACTCTGCCAAATAAAGTCATCTGAGTTTTTAAGCCATTTAGGCTCAATCATCAGTGAGATAAAAGTGTCTTCTTTTTCGGTTAAAAATGGTTCTGCCTTTCCGGTATCTGCATTTGCGTAAAATAAGGTATTGGTATCCTGTTTACGATTAAACTGCTGGATCAACAGTTGCTCACTGTTATTCGCCCAGTCCATACGCGGTACGTACATGTCTTTAGCGATACCAGGTAGTTCTACCCACTGAGTTGTGGCCTTATCTAGACTGACAATACCTATACGAGCGGCGGCATTTTCTTCACCTACTTTTGGATAAGGAATTGCAGTCACTTCAGGATAAAGTGTGTCGGTGTTATTAATGATTAAAAAATCTTTAGCAGCGTGGGTATCCATCTGCCAATAAGCAATGCGCTTGCTATCTGGGCTCCAACGAAAGCCATCACGAATAGAAAACTCTTCTTCATAAGCCCAGTCGAACAAGCCATTGATGATAGTGTTTGAAGCGTCGTTGGTTAACGCCTGCACCTCGCGGGTTTTAAGGTCTTGGACATAGATATTGTTTTTCCATACGTAGGCAAACTTCAAACCATCAGGTGAAAATTTACCAAACATCATTTCAGATGGTGCTGATTGCTTGCCACCTAATTGCCATAACTCATTTGTATTAAGGTCGCGAACCCAATAATCACCTTTGTCTTTCTTGCGCCATACGTATTTAGCATTGGTGTATATTAATATTTTCGATTTATCTTTAGACCATTGATAATCATCTACTGCTAAGGCTTTATCAGAACCTGAAGGTATTAGTTGCTTCAAGGGCAATAATACTGTGCGCTCTAAAGTAGCAGGATCGTATTTTACGATTTCCTCATACACTTTAATGTCGTCGCCGTACTGATCTTTTTCAAGCTTGGCATCCTCAAAGCCAGGTGCGGTTTCTAAGGCACTATAACTCGCTCCTTCGTCTAGCCAACGCACCGAACCCGGTCTTTTTGCGTTGTATTCATAGTCGCCATATATGGCATCGTTAGTCAACTTCACGCCATTTTTAGCCGATTCTTTGTTCAAATTATGACTTCCAACGCACGCACTTAAAGTAAGCGTTACAGCTACAAGCGTGGTAACTTGCTTAAAAATAGTAAAACTCTTCATATGTGTTTTCCTGAACTTCTAATTATACACTTTATTATTTTAAATCAATCAGTTAAGTGAATTGGTGATTAATTCTAAGAGGCAGTATACAGATTAACAAAGTGAATATAAAAAAAACCAAAATAGGCAGGTGTAATTAGAGTCAAAACCGTAACATTTACTCTACAACAAGCTCAAAACACTCCACATAAGCATCGCAAAAGAGCGGCTTAACTCAATCTAAATGCCAAGAAACCCAAACCATTTGTGTCTAATTTTTATACATATTTATATTGCCACCCAAAAAAAACAAATTAAATCATTGAAAATAAACAATAAAATAAACTGGCATACAACATGCTTTATTCGCTAGTAGTGAGTCAATAACAATAATTTAGTTAATTTAAGGAATTCAATATGAACTTGAAAATGTTAAATATGACCATCGCCAGTCTAGTTTTATCAGTAAGCGGTTTTGCAAATGCGAATCTGGTATTACAAGCAGACTTAAGTGTTGAAAACACAATTACCGTTACAGCAACATCAGGGACCTCACTTGCAGACGCTAGCGGCGGTGACAGCATAGGATTTTATCTTGCTGATTTTTTTGACGCGTCTTTTGGGAGCCTTAGTGACATTTTCGTATCGGGAAATTTAACCAGTGCAAATAACACAAGCGATGGTACTCCAAATTTATTTTCTTTTAGTAGTGACGCAGGCTTAAATATTTTTTCTTTTACAGATGACGCAGATATGACGTTTACTGCTGGGGAACTTGCGTTTAGTGGACAAGCAACATGGACGGTCAGCGCAGCACATTATGCAAGTGCCCTAAATGGCGCACAAGGTGGTAACGTATTTGCCCCTGCGGATGATATTGGCGACTTAGCAAACGCGGCGCTAATTGGTACATGGGAAGTGGTTGGAGCAGCTACAGACGTACCAGAGCCCTCTACCCTTGCTATTTTAGCCCTAGGTTTGATGGGATTAGCTTCAAGTAGATTCAAAAAATAATCTTAATTTAATTCCGTTGTCGACATAAGTCGACCTAGGTTGAGTCAAAAAGTTTAGTATCAATAAACACTTACCTATCTTGGTAGGTGTTTTTTGTTTAAAGCTAGCAGCGACCAACTAAAGAATAAGTGCGGAAGAATTTTAACCACAGAAAAAACTAATTTGTTAACAGCAGTTGCTAGCGAATGTGAAATTAAAAGAGATCCTAAATCTTAAAACCCCTAATGATCCCCAACCATTGTTTGTCATTTTCTCTGTGCCCTCTGTGATTCCGATCCCTTTCTTAAGCTTTTATTTCTGCTCAAAGGTTTCAAACTGATTGGGCAAAAAGTCTACCAACCTACCCGACAAGCCAACGTAGGTTTTTAAAGTTTCTGGGAAAGACAAAAATATTTTTGGCAAGATATTAAGCAACTGGTCGTTGCCTCTTTTTTCAGCCTGTTTAACGGCTAAAGGCACATCGGCAAAAGTTGTAAACATATACAAACAATGGCTTAAGTCTTTTTGCAGTTGTTGCATTTGACTGACTCCACTTATTTTCATTTTATTCCACGCATGTTGCCAAACAGGCTCTAGTTGGCTATGGCCAAACAATATGCCTTGACACCATAAGGCCACAGCACTTGGCTCTTGACTGTTAGCGTGAAAAGTTACCCCTAGTGGCAAGTGGATTTTTTCTTCACTCATACTTTTTAGCTGTACTTGTAGCACCTTCATCAAGATATCGGTGAGTTTATCTGCTTGTTCAGTACTGGTGAGTTGATTGCTCGTTTTGATGACCCACGGTAACCATTGTTCAGGCATGGGAATTTCTGGCGCTGCCGCAACGGCAAATACTAATCCTTGAATAAAAGCATAAGGGTGCAACACATCGATTAGTTCATCAGACTCACATAATGAACTTAAAGATGCATGGGCAGTTGACTCAAATTTTTCCGTGGACACCTAGCTTTATCCTTTTGCTTTAACAGCCGTT
The DNA here is from genome assembly GCF_937123705.1 of uncultured Paraglaciecola sp. Taxonomy (GTDB): domain Bacteria; phylum Pseudomonadota; class Gammaproteobacteria; order Enterobacterales; family Alteromonadaceae; genus Paraglaciecola. The sequence goes on from NZ_CAKZKO010000090.1 coordinate 27,938, forward strand.
TTTAATCAGTGTTATGGCACGTTCTAGCTGTGAGCGAGGACATCCAAAGTTAATCCTCACAAAATTTTTGTCGCCAAAATCGACTCCCGGTGAAGGACCCACACCTAAGCTTTCAAAGTGTGCTTGGGGGTTGTCAACGCCTAGTCCACTGGCATCAATCCATGCCAAAAACGTGGCTTGTGGCGTGAGGAGTTTTAAACCTTGGATTTTGGCGATTTCAGCTACTAAATAGTCTCTATTGCCACGCAAGTAACGCAAAAATTGTTGGTGCCATTCATCACATTGTGTAAAAGCCGCTTGGGTGGCAGCTAATCCCAAGACGGTTACCCAAGGCACCATGCCTTGTGCCGCAACACTAAACTTGCGCCTAATTTTAGGATCTTCGATAATCGCAAAAGAGGTACCTAAACCAGCTACATTAAAGGTTTTACTGGCAGCCATGAGAGTAATAGCTTGGCCCTTAAAGTCGGGCATTTTTCCAGCTGGAAGGTGTTTAACCTGTTCATCTAAAATGATATCGCAATGAATTTCGTCAGAGCACAAAGACACATTATTAGACAGGCAAATATCGGCAATTCGTTGTAACTCTTCAGCTGTCAGTACTGAGCCAACGGGATTCATTGGGTTACACACTATAAACAGCTTACATTTAGGGTCGGCGGCTTGTTTTTCAAGCTCAGTAAAGTCGATTGTCCAGCGGCCTGCCTCTTCTACTGTGGCTATTTCTACTTTCACTAAATCATTCAACTTAGGGGCTGCCAATAGCGGCGGGTAGTTGGGCGTTTGCACCATAACCTTATCACCAGGCTGGCACAGCGCCTTACAGGCTACGTTAAAAGCCGGAACTACTCCAGGCGTCCACACAATCCAATCGCTGGAAATTTGCCAATCGTACTGACGCGCCAACCAATCGACCACAGCTTGATTGGCACCGCTATGGTGAGCCGGCAAAGTGTAACCCAGCAAGCCATGTTCGGTACGCTCTTTTAGTCTATCCAGAATGGGTTCGGCGCACCTAAATTCGGTATCTGCAATCCACATAGGTAAGATGTCTTGGCCTTTGTATTTTTCCCATTTGTAGGCGTAACTGGGGGTTCTATCGATGATGTCGTCAAACTGCATAAATGCGATCACTTAAAATGTTGTGGTTAATGGTTGTTTTGCTGTACATCACTTTTGATAAGTGAAACTGCAACTAGCGTATTGCAGAATACGACTAATGTAAAAAGTTTTACTTTGGCAAATAGCAAAAAGCCCAGAAAGTTCTGGGCTTTTATAGTAATAAGCGATATCTAGCCTAGTTTGTCTGATGCGATATGATATCTAGGGTCTTCGTTTAGGTTCATTTCTACATACTCTTGCGCTTTAGTCATCAACTCACGACACTCAGGGCTGATATGCCTAATATGCAGTTTTTTGCCTTGCTCTTTATATTTGCCAGCCAAGCCATCAATGGCATCAACACCCGAAGAGTCCCAAACCCGAGATTCGTTAAAATCGATGACCACATCTTGAGGATCGTTTTGTGGGTCGAATAAGTCTTTAAAATGTAACACAGAACCAAAAAATAGTGGCCCTTCGAGTTCGTATACCTTCCAGCCGTCATCGTCGGTATGGGTGCGGGCATGTATATGTGTGGCATGTTTCCATGCAAACACTAACGCTGACACAATAACACCGACAACTACCGCAATGGCTAAATCAGAAATAACGGTAACTGCCGTTACTAAAAACAGCACAAAAGCGTCTTCTTTGTTGATACCTCGAATAATTCTAAATGATGCCCATTCAAATGTGCCTATTACCACAATAAACATCACGCCTACTAAAGCCGCTAGAGGGATCATCTCAATCAAAGGCGCAGCAAACAAAATAAAGCCAAGTAACACTAGGGCTGCGGTAATACCTGATAAACGCCCCCGTCCCCCAGAATTAATGTTGATCATACTTTGGCCAATCATGGCGCAACCACCCATACCGCCGAAAAATCCATTAACGGTATTGGCAAGACCTTGGCCTAAACATTCTCTGTTACCTTGACCCCGAGTGTCGGTCATTTCATCTATAAGCGATAAGGTTAACAAAGACTCAATCAAGCCCACTAAAGCTAAAATGATTGAAGTAGGCAAGACAATATAAAAGGTCTCCAAAGTGAAAGGCACCATAGGAATAGCAAAAGTCGGCAATTCACCGGCTAAAGTCGCACCGTCCTTTTGGTCTGCAGGTAACATATCTCGTACAAAATCAATAACAGTACGCGCTTCTAAATCTAAGCCGTGAACCAAGGCAGTTACACCGACAATAGCCACCAATGACGCCGGTACGGCCGTAGTCAATTTAGGCAAGAAGAAAATAATTGCCATAGTCAGTAACACCAAACCTAACATCAAATACAGCATTTCTCCTTGCATCCACGCTTGATTGCCTAAGCTGTCTAGCACCTTAAACTGACCAAGTTGCGCCAGAAAAATAACAATAGCTAAACCATTTACAAAGCCCAACATAACCGGATAAGGCACGAGTCTAATAAACTTACCTAACTTAAATATGCCAAATAATAATTGAAATTTTTTAAATCAAAATTTAAAGATTCTAAATTACTGTTTTCAGATAAGCTTAAAGTAGTAAATTGATTGTTCCCTAAATTTACATTTTTAAGATTTACAGGCACTGTTTGGTCGATATTTATTGATCTTCCTAAAAACATATACCCTACTTTGACTCTTCCTGTACAGCGCAATTGGATAGTTTTTCCCGTTATTGCCCCAATGATTGAAGATAAGTTTCCCACTAAATCGCTAATATTAACTGTAAAACTAAGTGGTATTTGAAAGTCGGATAGTTTAGGGATTGTTATCCCTTCTTGATTAGAATTCATCGATCCCAACTTTCTGCCGTTAGTGCGAACTAATAGCTCCATCCCCTTTACTTTAATCCCATCGATATTATTAGGATTGTAAAAATAAATATTTGTAGGATTTGTTCCATGTAAGTATAGGCCCAACCTACTAATACTGGCTGTCCAGTCGCGTATATGGTAACGCCGGCTTGATTTTCTTCACTGATAATTTGTTGTAATTGCGCAAAGGTTTTTTCGTAGTCTAATTGCCCTTCAATTAGTTGCGCTTTTACCAGCGCCATCTTAAAATCAGGGGCAACCAGTGGACCATATATTTGGGGGTTTGCAGCGACGTTATCTCGCATGACTTGTAATTCAGCAGCGCTATATTCACCGTATGTTGAATCGTAGTAAGGCTGCGAATTTATACTCCCCACCTCTGTCAACCAGATATGCCGTGAATTTCGATGGGTTAAACTTGCAACTAGGTTGTGGTTCACTCCAGGTAGGTTGTCTACTGCCAAAGTAACTCTATCTAAGATGGCTAAATTTTCATTTGAAAATAAATCGCCATCGCTAAATTCAACCCCAAC